>NZ_JBTRHR010000009.1:0-128736 GCF_054602495.1 Halomonas sp. WWR20 | reverse complement strand
AGCTCGAAGGCTTCGTTGATCTTCTCGAAGGGCAGATCGTGCGTCACGAACTCGTCGATCTTGAGCTCGCCCTTCATGTAGCGGTCGACATAGCCCGGCAGCTCGCTGCGTCCCTTCACGCCGCCAAAGGCGGAGCCCTTCCATACCCGGCCGGTCACCAGTTGGAACGGCCGCGTGGAAATCTCCTCGCCGGCCCCGGCCACACCAATGATGATCGATTCGCCCCAGCCCTTGTGGCAGCACTCCAGCGCCGAGCGCATGACGTTGACGTTGCCGATACACTCGAACGAGTAGTCGACGCCGCCGTCGGTCATGTCGACGATGACCTGCTGGATGGGATCCGAGTAGTCCTTGGGGTTGACGAATTCGGTGGCCCCGAACTGCCGCGCCATCTCGAACTTGTCGGGGTTGACGTCGATGGCGATGATGCGGCTGGCCTTGGCCATCTGCGCGCCCTGAATCACCGCCAGCCCGATGCCGCCGAGACCGAATACCGCCACGGTGGAGCCGGGTTCGACCTTGGCGGTGTTGAGCACCGCGCCGATCCCCGTGGTCACGCCGCAGCCGAGCAGGCAGATCTTGTCCAGCGGGGCTTCCTTCGACACCTTGGCCAGGGAGACTTCCGGCAGTACGGTGTATTCGGAGAAGGTCGAGGTGCCCATGTAGTGATGGATCATCTGACCGTTGTGCGAGAAGCGCGAGGTGCCGTCGGGCATCACGCCCTTGCCCTGGGTGGCGCGCACCGCGCTGCACAGGTTGGTCTTGCCCGACAGGCAGAACTTGCACTTGCCGCACTCGGCGGTATACAGCGGGATGACGTGATCGCCGGGCTGCACGCTGGTCACGCCCGGGCCGACTTCCTCGACCACGCCGGCACCTTCATGGCCGAGAACCGACGGGAACAGCCCTTCCGGGTCGGCCCCGGAGAGCGTGAAGGCATCGGTATGGCAGACCCCGGTGGCGACGATACGCACCAGGACTTCCCCCGCCTTCGGCCCTTCGACATCGATCTCGGTGACGTCCAGGGGTTTGCCGGCTTCCCAGGCGACAGCGGCTCGTGATTTCATTCAAGCATGCTCCTTATTATCGTTGTAATAGTGTTCGGTCATCCTTTGCAGAGGCCGAAGCATGTACTCAGTCTAGATGAGTATTGGCGTGTTGATTAACGGAGCCTGGCTCATAACACCATTGCCACAGGGCAACAATGACGCCGCCGATACGCCACGACACATGAACCGCTACGTCCGCATGATGGGTTTCTTCCTGATGTGGCGCGCCGGCGCGTGCGCCCACCATTGCCAGGGCAGTCCCCCGCTGACCAGCGCCTCGGCGTGAGCGGTGAGGGACGCGGCAGTGAAACTTTCTTGGGCGCGGGCCATCTCAGCCCAGGGTGCGTTATTAAAATCAAAGGTTTGCGGGAAAGCCACGGACTGGCGAGAGATGTCGAAAGTAGCGCTGCGCAGCGCCTGCCAGTATGCCAGGATCGCCGCATCCAGTGTCTCTGGCGCCCCCCAGGCAGCCCGCAGACTGTCACGACGACGCGCCAAGGTCGCCGCGTCCAGGCGTGCCGATTTCACCGCCTGTTCATGGATGAAGTGTGTGATCGCCTGCTGCAGTTGCTCGATATCGGCATGTGGCGACTGGACGACATAGCCGAGCCGGGGCCAGCCCTGCGCCTCGCGGTAACGTACTGCAGCAATATAGCCCAGTGCACGGCGCTGGCGTAACTCGGTAAAAAACGCCGCGTCGTGACACCACGCGAGCAGTTGCATCAGCAGCCGGCTCGTCGGGCTCGCGTCCAAAGCCTCGACCTGCAGCATCAACGCGTAATCTTCCGCCTCGGGGTCGAGCCAGTGCCAGGCCGTTTGCTCAGACGGGGGTTGGCTTTTCCATGTTCGGGAATTCGTCATGCCTTTCGTGAAAGAGGCGAGCCGCGACGCCAGGCACCGGCCACCGGCACGCGCCTCGCCGGCACTGAACTCTCCTGCCGCCCAGCCAAGCGCCTCCGGCTTGTCCTGTGTCTGTTGCTGACGCAAGGAGGGGCTTTCCAGGCGCGCAAGCAGGCGTTGCGCCAACAGCCCCGGTGGCGGAGACAACGGCTCCCGGCCCCCCTCTGCGGACAAAGGCTCTGAGGGCAACGCCTTCGGCCAGGCCGTGAGCGCTTGCATGACAGCTGAGGTCAGATAGCCGGGCCGCCCCCGTGCGATCAGCCAATCGCCCAGGACATCGCCCCCCAACGTCATCAATACGCCTTGAGCCTGCGCCGCCTGACGCAACGCCAGTGTACGCCGCTGCCAAATCGCCAGGCGAGCGGGTTGGCGCTGTGGCGGCGCAGGCCAGCCCACACACCAGCTACCCCCCTGTTGCCGGGGGCCTGCGCCCCACCAGAGCGCAAATGGAGCGGCCTCGAGCCGTCCGGGAGCCACCGGACGGGTATCGGCCATTCGCGGTTGGCGAAGCAGACTCGGTGGTGTGCATAGCGTCAGTCCGAGCGACTGCGCTAAGGGCTTATCCGTCTCTTGTCGCCAAGTCTCATCCCGGTATTCACGAAACCTCGTTAACGTTTGCGGAACATGCTGAACCGCCGACCAGTGCGGGGAGTCGGCAATATCATCGAACGTAGCCACTTCCTCCACGACCCGACACGCCGATGGCGCGAGCCACGTTCTTAGCTCAACCCCGCTCTGCTCGATCTTCTTGTGCTGCCCCTGGAAGCTTTTCTCTTCGACGTCACCCGTTGGCGCATTTCGACCGCACAACGGCAAACCTCGCGCCAGACGCCGCGCCTGCATGACCGGCCAATGCTCGATGTCCTGGCCGACAACGGCGCGTGGAAAAATGAAAGGGGATGAAGGGCAGCTCGGCAAAGCGGCCCTGCTTCCTTCGATATGGCGAAGCTTTTGCCGTATCGCCGCCTGGCATGTTGCCAGCAGCACTCCGACCTGCCGGGTTCCCGATTCGGTCATGACCAGCGCAAGCGACAATGCCGTCCCGGTGGCATCCACCGTCAGGCTGACAATGAGATCCGTAATCCTCCCTTCATGCTGCAGAGTCTTCGCCAGGCTCCCGTCGCAGAGCGCCGCTTTCAACCGATCCACTCGGCCGCGCGACGCTTCAGCCAGTGCATGGGGCAGGGGCCAGAGCAGTTCCAAGGTTGGCGCGCGTGCCGGCAATGTTTCAGGCAGGCACCATTGCAGATGGGCCAGGGAAGCCGCGGGTTTCCAACGCCACTCACGGGGTGGCAGAGGCTGCGCACCGGTAGGCACGGCCGCCCCCGCGGCCTGCAATAGCGCCAATTGCTCGCTTAGGGGTGCCGGGCCGAGCATTACCAGGCTCATGCGCTCGGCCCGGTAATGGGCGCGGTGAAAGGCCACGAGTTGCTCACGCAATGGCGCAGCGTCATCGCCCAGGCTGGCGCGGTTGCCCGCATGGCAGGCATGCGCCGGGTGAGACTCCACGCAGAAGCGCGAAAGCACGGCCTGGCGATGCAACGCCGGATCGCCCAGGCGCGCGTGGAACTCGGCGTCGAGCACATCGACCTCGCGACCGATCGCGGCCGTATCCAGGCAAGGATGCAGCAGCAGTTCCATCAGCCGCGTCAGCCCGGCTTCGGCAGCAGTGGGCGGTAGTGTCAGGTGAAAATCGGTGGTGTCCTCGTCGGTGCGCGCATTGTAGCGACCGCCCATGTCGCCTATCCAGGCGGCGAATTCACCGGGTCTAGGTGCAATCCGCGAACCCAGAAACAGGGCGTGTTCGAGAAGATGCGCCAGTCCCGGCAAGGCGTCAGGCTCATCGAGATAGCCGACACCTACCGCGACCGCCAGACGCACCTGACGTGCTGTGGGCACTTCGATCGCCAATAGCGCCAAGCCGTTGTCCAGGCGCTGCGTGGCGACCCGGCTGTCGCTAGGCAGCTCAGGAAAGCATGCCCCGTCGATCGCTTCGTAAGCGTCCATAGCGGCTTTCACGCCTCCAAGCATGCCGCCGCGCTAAAGAACGACAGCTCTGCCGCGATCATGCGCTGACGGTTATCGGGGCGACGGATGCCGTGCCCCTCGTCCTCGAACATCATCACTTCGGCGGCTACGCCGCGTTGGCGTAGCGCCTCGGCCATGGCCAATGTCTGTTCGGGCACCACCACCGCGTCCTGCATCCCCTGAAAGAAGATGACCGGCGCCCCGATGTCAGCGACTCGATGCCGCGGGCTGCGTGACCGCTGCACCTCGTCGTCGCCCAGCAACCAGCCAAGGTAGCCGGACTCGAAGCGGTGGGTCTGCAGCGCCAGACGCGGAGCATCGGTAACGCCATACAGGCTGGCCCCGGCGCGAAATTGCGAGGTGCTCGCCAAGGCATTGAGCACCGTGAAGCCACCCGCGCTCTGCCCGCGAATGAACAGTCGCTCGGCGTCGGCAACGCCCTGGTCAATAAGCTCCTTCGCCATGGCCGTGACATCTTCGACATCCAGGCGCCCCCACTCGCCCGCAAGGCGCTCGCGAAAGTCCCGGCCCCAGTTGCCGCTGCCCCGCGGGTTGATATCGGCCACCGCGAAGCCCTGACCGACCCACCAGTGCACGAGCGGATCGAAGACCGGGTAGCTTGCCGAAGTGGGCCCGCCATGCACGCGCACGATCAGTGGCGCAGGCGCGCGGCTGGCCGCGTCGGGGCGATAGACGAAGGCCGAGACCCGCTCGTTATCGCCGACCTCGGCAGTGACGGTATGTGGCTCGGGTGCGCCAGTCGGCGTATCCAGGGCAAACAGGCATTGGGTCTCGCCATACATGCGTCCTTCCAGACAAACCCGCTCCAGGCGTGCCGCATGGCGTGGGCCTTGAGTGATGGCATACAGCCAGTCATCGGCATACGCCACGCCGATGATCCGGGTCGCTTCCTCCAATAGCCGGGCATGGATCTCTCCCCGGGCGTCGAGATGCAGCAATTGCCCGGCCCCCTGCGCAAAGCGCATCACGATGCCCTGCATCTGATCCGCCTCGCCATACCAGAGGTGGTGACATTCGCCCAGTTGCCAAGGCGTGGGAGCGTGATCCGCCGGGCCATCGCTCAGGCGTTGCACGTCCCCGTCCTTCAACCGATAGGGCTGCCACCAGCCACGATGATCGCTGAGGAAGAACAACTCCCCGTCCGCGGCAAAACGAGGCTGCGTGACCGCCGCGCCGCCATCCCAGCCCACCGTGCGCTCGATCCGCCCTTGGGCATCGAGTTCCGCGAGACGCAGGCGTGAGCGTTGCCAGGGCATATGCGGCAGCTCCCACTCCACCCAGGCGAGGCGCTTGCCATCGGGTGAAAGCGTCGGCGCACCATAGAAATCGGCGCCTTGGGCCAGCACGGAGCAGTTGCCCTGGGTAATCGCCACCAGGCGCTGCCTGCCATACAGGCTATCGCTCAATTCTTCCACGGCCAGGACTCGCTGGCGTCGAACGTCGCTCTGTAACCCGCCATAGCATGCATTGGGACGTGCCCACCATTGACAGGACTCACCGCCGTCGAGCGGCTGATACAACAGCGCCTGGTTCGGCCTGTCCACCACGACTACCCCAGCGTCGAGGCAGGCGTAGGCGCCACCGCCATACCCGTTGACCCGACTGCCGACATCGCATTCGGGGGGTGTCAGGACGCGGGCTTCGCCATGTTGCCAATGCCATAGTGTCCTTCGACCGCTCTCCGGGTCCGCGGCTAGCCAGAAAGCCCCCTCGGCCGTGGCCTGCAGTTCGCCCAGGCCATCCGCCGGCAGGGCCGCCGCCCGTAGCGCTTCATCGGTCATACGCGGCAGAACACCTTCGACTCGCGGGCGTTGCGTGGCGTCAGCTCGGCCACGCCACGCGAGTCTTGCGCCGCTTCATGGCGCGCTGCTTCGATAAGGCCATGCTCGGGAGACAATGCACACACCGGATCGGTGGCCGCGGGATCGCCCGTGAGCAGGAAAGCCTGGCAACGACAACCGCCGTAATCCTTATGTCGCTCGTCACAATCGCGACAGGGAGCCGGCATCCAGGCATCGCCACGAAAGCGGTTAAAAGCGAAGCTTTCATACCAGATGCTGTTCAGCGACTGCTCGCGCACCGTGGGAAACGCCATGGGCAGCTCGCGGGCGCTATGACACGGCAACACCGTGCCATCGGGCGCTACGGTCATGAAGATGGCGCCCCACCCCCCCATGCAGGCCTTGGGGCGCTCGGCGTAATAGTCAGGCACCACGAACAGCAACCGCATGTCGTTGCCCTGGGCCGCGAGACGCTTACGCCAGCGCTCGGTCGCCGCCTCGGCTTCGATAAGCTGAGCCTCGCTGGGCAGCAATCCGGCTCGGTTGAGGTAAGCCCAACCGTAATGCTGACAATTGGCCAGCTCCACGGCATCGGCGCCCAGCTCGACGCATAATTCGATGATCCGCTCGATCTGGTCGATGTTGTGCCGGTGGATGACCACATTGAGTACCATCGGGTAGCCTGCAGCCTTGACGGCGCGGGCCATGGCCAACTTCCTGGCATAGGCTTTGCGCGACCCGGCCAGCGCCCCGGCCATATCGTCATCCGCCGCCTGCAGGCTGATCTGGATATGATCCAGCCCGGCATCGCGCAGAGCGAGAATACGCGCCTCGTCGAGTCCCAGCCCCGACGTGATCAGATTGGTGTAGAAACCAAGCTCACGGGCCTCGACGACCAGCTCTTCAAGGTCGTTGCGTGTCAGCGGCTCACCGCCGGAAAATCCCATCTGCACGGCGCCCATGGCACGGGCCTGGCGCAGTACGTCGCGCCACTCCTCGGTGCTCAGTTCGTTGCGTCGTGCGGCGAAATCCAGCGGGTTGGAGCAATAGGGGCACTGCAACGGACAACGATAGGTGAGCTCAGCCAGCAGCCAAAGTGGCGCACCGGCGCTAAGCTCGGCGTGAGAGAGTGGTTGATCAGCCATGGCGTATCCACCCCTGTTGGACTGCGTCGAGAAGAAACTCCTTTACGTCCGGCTCTATCGTGGGCGCATCGGGATAGCGTTGCTGCAGTTCGGCCACCAGCGCCTGAACATCGCGCTGTCCGTCGAGCAGCGCCAGGATGGCGCCGGCGCTGTCATTGAGCTGCACCATGCCTTCGGGATAGAGCAGCACGTGGCGTTGCTGGGCTGGTTCCCATTGCAGGCGCCAGCCGGGACGCAAACGGTATACCGCCGCCGGGCTGATATCGGCCGGATTCATGTCAGCCCCCGGTGGTAAACGCGCCGGTCGGTCACACTATGATAAGGCGCGCGCCCCAGTTGATAGGCCAGCGTCATCGCATCAAGCATGCTCCACAACACGTCCAGCTTGAATTGCAGTATTTCGAGCGCACGCTGCTGGCTTTCATACGTCGTGCATACCGTGAGTGCCACCTCGAGGCCATGATCGACATCGCGCCTGGCCTCGCTCAGCCGCTTGCGGAAATAGGCATATCCGCTGGCATCGATCCAGGGATAGTGTTGCGGCCAGGTATCCAGCCGATTCTGGTGGATGGCCGGGGCGAACAGCTCGGTGAGCGACGAGATTGCCGCCTCGCGCCAGTCGGCACGGCGCACAAAATTGAGATAAGCATCCACGGCAAAACGCACCCCGGGCAGCACATATTCCTGTGACCATAGCGCCTCACGGGTCAGCCCCACCGCTTCCCCCAGGGTCAGCCAAGCCTCGATCCCCCCCGCATCCTCGTCATGTCCATCATGATCCAGCAGACGCTGGACCCAGCGTCGACGGGTCGCGGCGTCGGGACAATTGGCGAGCAATGCCGCATCCTTCTGGGGAATGTTGATCTGATAGTAAAAACGATTGGCGACCCAGCCGCGTATCTGCTCGGGCGTGGCCCGCCCTTCGGCCATGTCCACCTGATAGGGGTGGTGAATATGGTAATACTCACCCTTGGCCATCAGCGCTGCGCGAAACGCCTCTCTGTCACGCGCGAGCGTAGGAGAGTCGGCCGATAAAGTGCCCAGCGGTGGCGCAATCGACGTCATGGCAGCGCTCCTTTTGAGAATGGTTCAACTTGACGACGCGATACGTGTTGATGCGGAGGCCGCGGCGCTGCATGACGCTTCTGGCTCACTCGCTATAGCGTCAACCGCAGGCCATCGTGGGCCACCTCGATAGCGTGATCTGCCAATACGGCTCGCTGTGCCGAGGATTCGTCGAGAATCGGGTTGGTATTGTTGATATGAATCAGGATGCGCCGCGTCGCCGCGGGGAGCCTGTCGAGTTCGGCGATCAGCCCCGTTTCTCCCGCCAGGGCCAGATGGCCCATATCCGTTCCCGTCGACTGGCCAACTCCGACACGCTGCATTTCGTCGTCATGCCATAAGGTGCCATCGACCAGGACACAATCGGCACGCTGCAACCAGGCACGCACGCTCTCGTTTAGCTGGCCAAGGCCGGGGGCGTAGAACAGCGAGCCGCCACTGGCCGTCTCCTCGATGAACAGGCCCAGGTTGTCACCCGGCGTGGGCGAACCCCGCCTTGGAGAATACGGCGGTGCGTTGCTGTCCAGCGCCACGGCCGTGAAGGTCAGCCCCGGACAGAAATCTATCGTAAAGCATGACTCGCGCCGGGATTCATGAATATCGATCGGCTGCCAACGCAACCCACCCTGCCAATGTTCAAGCATGGGAAACAGCGGGAATCCCGTGCTCAGGTCCTGATGAACGTTGGGAGTACACCAAACGTCCAGAGGGCACCCTTCACGCAGTGACAGTAGGCCAGTGACATGATCAATCTGGGCATCCACCAGTAACACGCCGGCAATGCCCGTATCGCGCAGCTGCCGTTGGGGATGAAGTTCAGCATTCTGAGCGATCTGGGCCCGAATATCCGGCGAAGCATTGCAGAGCAACCAGCGTTCTCCGTCACTGCTGATGGCAATCGAGGACTGTGTGCGGGAGCGGGCCGCCATGCTGGCATTACGCACGCCTTGGCAATTCGGGCAATTACAGTTCCATTGAGGAAAACCACCGCCCGCGGCCGCCCCCAGCACCAACACATGCATATGTTCTCTCCTCGCGAGGCTAACGCAAGACGCTCCGGATAACGGAGCGTCTTGCATGCCACTTGCTATCAACGGTTAGAGATATAAAGCGTCACTTCAAAGCCAAGGCGTAGATCGGTATAAGCGGGTTTGGTCCACATGACAGCCTCTCCTTCAGCAGATTTTTTTCGGGTCTTTCCAGCAACAGTAAAGCACTCCTTCCTCAAGATTGATCCCATACTTTGGGAGGGATAGGCGATTTCGCATTAACAGGGAAGACTAATCTTGATAAAACGATAATCTGAGCTCTTTGCAGCGCCTATTTGTAACGAATGTGTAATCGTCAGCACGATCAATATTGGCGTGCAGACATACTCATGAGAGACAACGGGAAATAGAATGTTTACATTAATAGCTGTTGCCTAAAGGAGAATAAAAAATGAAGGCTGCTTATGCTTTCTTACTATTTATGCCATTTTGTTCTATGAGGGTTCTTGCCCAAGAGCCTCCCCAGAACGATTACCCTACCCAGGCACGTGTCGAATATGTCTTTGGTTGTATGCAGCAATTAGGCGGTGAAAATTACGACAACCTCTATAAATGCTCATGTAGCATCGACCGCATCGCCGATCAGGTTTCCTATGCGGACTTCGTCGCGATGGACACCTTTGCCCGCGGCCAACGCGCCGGAGGCGAACGCCCCGAAGTCTTGCGTGAGGGGCGTCAGGCCGAGTCGGGTCGCGCCAACCTGGCCAAGATAAAACACCAGGCGGCGACGCAGTGTTTGATCGACGACGCCGATAACAGCTGATCGTCTCGCCGCTCGACTCGACATCCTTCACGACGCCTCATACCCGCTATCGATAAACCTGCCTCCCTCTCCGGGCCGGCAGGTTTATCATGTCAGACCTAAGCATTTCTCAATCCTGGCTCTCGTTTACGGCTAGCGATGTAAGCGCTCTTATGCCTTTTCCTTCTAACTTCTCCATCTCTTCAGCATGGTTTGTCTTTAAAGCCATTCATTATTGCCCCACCGCAACAGTATTGTTCCATTCAACAGCGAATCTCGGCATAGAAATCTCTAACTTATTCTCCTTTATGTGTAGGAAAAAAATTAGTAATTGACGCTATTGAAGAGACCACCATAATCGTTTTTACCGGGTTCGGTTTCGCCAGCCAGCTCGGAATAAAGATAAATATAAGACCCATATGGAGAACGTCATGAAAGGTAAGAGCTCGAATGGGGATGCGAAGCGCCTATTCACAGGCAGTCTCGCCGCACTGACAATGATCGTTTCCGGCACGACCTTGGCCAATGAGGAATTGCTTGAGCTTCAAAAAGACCCCGATCAATGGGTCATGTGGGGCGGACAGTATAACGGGCAACGCTACAGCGAACTGGAGCAGATCAATAAAACCAACGTCGGCCAGTTACAGCCCGCGTGGACGTTCTCCACCGGGGTACTGCGAGGCCATGAAGGAGGCCCGCTGGTACTTGAAGATACGATGTATATCCAGTCGCCTTTTCCCAACAAGGTTCTCGCGATCGACCTGAATACCCATGCGATCAAGTGGAAGTACGAACCGACCCAGAATCCCCAGGTTATCGGGGTGATGTGTTGCGATACGGTCAACCGCGGCCTGGCCTATGCCGATGGCAAGATTTTTCTGCAACAGGCCGACACCACCCTGGTGGCGCTCGATGCGCAGACGGGCGAAGTCGTCTGGAAAAGCATCAACGGTGATCCTTCCAAGGGCCAGACCGCGACCAACGCACCGCTGGTCGTCAAGGACAAGGTCATTACCGGGATCTCGGGAGGTGAATTCGGCGTGCGCGGTTACCTGACGGCGTACAACATCGCGGATGGCAAACTGGCCTGGCGGGCCTACAGCACCGGCCCCGATGACTCGATGCTGATCGACCCGCAGAACACCATCGACGGTGCCACCGGCCAGCCGGTGGGCCAGGACTCCAGTCTCCAGAGCTGGGAAGGCGACCAATGGAAGATCGGGGGCGGCACCACATGGGGCTGGTTCACCTACGATCCTGAACTCGACCTGCTCTATTACGGCACCGGCAACCCCGGCACCTGGAACCCGACCCAGCGTCCGGGCGACAACAAGTGGTCCATGTCGCTGTTCGCTCGCGACCCCGATACCGGCGAAGCGAAGTGGGTCTTCCAGATGACGCCGCACGATCAGTGGGACTATGACGGCGTGAACGAAAAGATCCTGGTGGACCAGGAAATCGACGGCGAAATGCGCAAGCTGGTGGTGCATTTCGATCGTAATGGCTTCGCCTACACCCAGGATCGCGAGACCGGCGAACTGCTGGTGGCACAGAAATACGATCAGGACGTTAACTGGGCCTCCGGTGTCGACATGCAAACCGGCCGGCCGCAAGTCAACGAGCAGTACGCCACCGCGGGCAAGGAAGACACCAACGTAGAGGGGATCTGTCCTTCGGCGCTGGGCACCAAGGACCAGCAGCCCTCCTCCTTCTCGCCCAAGACCGGACTGTTCTATGTCCCCACCAATCATGTGTGCATGAACTACGAGCCGTACCAGATCGACTATACCGCCGGACAACCCTATGTCGGAGCCACGCTGTCCATGTTCCCGGGACCGGGTAACATCACCAATCCAGTCAAGGAGCTGGATGCGGACCGCATGGGCACCTTCATTGCCTGGGACGCCACCAAGGGCGAGATCAAGTGGTCGATTCCGGAACGCTTCTCGGTGTGGAGCGGTGCACTCGCCACCGCCGGCGATGTGGTGTTTTACGGAACGCTCGAAGGTTACCTCAAGGCCGTGGACGCCAACACGGGGGAAGAGCTGTACAGCTTCAAGACACCCTCCGGCATCATCGGCAACGTCAACACCTGGCGCCATGACGGCAAACAGTATATCGGCGTCCTTTCGGGTATCGGGGGTTGGGCCGGCATCGGCATGGCGGCGGGCCTGACCGACCCCAACGAAGGCTTGGGTGCCGTCGGCGGGTATAAGGATCTGTCCAATTATACCCAGTTGGGTGGCGTACTCACGGTCTTTACTCTGCCCGACACTGCGGTGGACGTTGCCTCGAACTGAACGCGTCGTTAGGTATGTCTTTTTCAAGCTGCGAGAAGCCCTTATCACGAACCGGAACCGGTCGGGATAAGGGTTATCCCCGGCGCGAAACGCCTAGTTCTCCTTTATCTGCATAAGTGCACGCCATGAATAAGAAACCGATACTTTTCGCATGTGCCCTATCGTTTGCCTTAGTGCCCTTGTCCCTTTCATCGCCAGTCCTTGCCCAGAGTGACGGCGCCGCAGTGACCCATGACTACAGCAATTACGGCGCGGCGGAATATACCCGTCCCCAAGAAACCGACACCGAAAGTACCTCCAAGGAATCCAGCAAGCCGGCCGTCAACGATTACAGCAGTTACGGCGCAGCGGAATATGGCAGTTCAGACGACACCGGCGAAACCTCCGGGGCCGCCAACGCTACAGACAGCAGCGCCAATACGGTTGCCAGCGACTCGCCAGCCAATGGCACGCCTTACGAGGTCGATTGCAACGGCAGCACCTGCAAGGCCAACCCGCCCGTGGTCGCGGGTTACGAAAAATTCGTCGGCCACTGTTCGCAGTGCCATGGCGAAACGGCCGAAGGCAGCACATTCGCGCCCAGTCTCGTGCAGCGTCTGCAAGGCATGGATAAGCAGCAATTCATCCAGATCGTGACCAACGGCAAGACCACGCAGGATCCGGGCACCGGTACGTACGCGGTCATGCCGCCCTGGGGCGGCAACAAGTCCGTGATGGGCAATATCGATAACATCTGGGCTTTTCTCAAGGCCCGATCGGATGGTGCTCTGAAAGCGGGCCGGCCGGAGTCGATGTAATCGGCCTATGCTGGCTCCGTGAACAGGACCTGCCCGTGAAGTGGCCGAATAGTGCCCATCCCGGAGAGCGACGCCAAGGCACCCCTGAAGATCATGTCCGCGCGGCGCTCATGCAGGTCTTTTCAGACACCTCGTCGACCACACAAAAGGAAACCGGGCTTATGTTCGGCTCATACCATGAATAGACTGTTTTCCCTTGTCCCGATACGCCGGTCCCTGCAGACATTGGGACTGCTGGGCTTCTCGCTCGTAGCGCACGTCGCCCTTGCGGCACCGTCACCGGCAGATGACGCCCTGCGCGTCTGTGCCGACCCCAGCAACATGCCCTTCTCCAACGAGCAGCGCGAGGGTTTCGAGAATCGGATCGCGGCGCTGTTCGGCCAGAAACTCGATGTTCCGGTGGAGTACGACTGGCTGCCCGAACAGATGGGGTTTGCACGCAACACTCTCAAGCGCTGGCTGCCTGAGGAGCAGCGCTATGCATGCGACCTTATCCTGAGTGTCGGCAGCGCGTTCGAAGTCGGCAAGACCACGTTGCCCTACTATCGCTCGACCTACGTGCTGGCTTATGTCAAAGGCCGTGGCCTGGACGATATCGCATCGCCGGCCGATCTCGCCGCTCTCCCCGACGCGAGAAAGCAGGCGCTACGGATCGGCGCCTTCACCGGCTCGCCTACCGCCGACTGGATGCTCGAGCATGACCTGCTCGACCAGTTGGTGAGTTATCGTGCCCAGTCGGGCAGTTGGGATGAAGACCCCAGCGACATGGTGACCCAGGATCTGGTCAATGGTGACATCGATATCGCCATGATCTGGGGCCCCATTGGCGGCTACTTCGCCAACGCAGTCGATGACGTGCAGATCGAGGTGGTGCCTTTCCCGCGCGACGCTGGCGGAAGCTTCGACTTCCCGGTATCGATGGGCGTGCGTTACGGCAACGATCAGTGGCTAGCTACCGTGCAACAACTTATCAACGACAATCAGCAGGAAATCGAACAGATCCTGCAGGAATACCATGTGCCGCTGGTCCCGCTGCAGCCGGAGGACCTTCAGCCACAGGAGGACGACGATGACTGAACACACGAGCCGGCCTCTTCAGGCAACCGATTACGCGCCGCGCCACTGTCGGTGGAGGCGGGGCAAGTGTCTTGCTGGCGTCGTCATGCTCACAACCCTCGCCCTGCTCGCCCAGGGCGTCATGGCTGCCGAGGAGCCCGAGGCAGACGGCTTCTCCCAGGCCAATCAATTGCTGTTTCTGAACGATCACCTTAGCGCAACCGACTATCCCGCCCGCTACCATTACCACTTCTCGCGAAGCGGCACACCGAACGATTTCGAAGATGAAATCGTCATGGAGGCGCGTAACGGCGACGGTCAGGCCAAGCAGGTCCATCTGCAATACTTCAGCGGCGAGCGCCAGCAACATGTGCCCGATATCGACAATGCCCGAGGCAACCCCATTATCATGATGTTTCTGCAGCGCGACGTTGCGGAAATGTCTGAACTGACGGGGGGCAACTGGCGCTACTTCCAGCGTCAGATCAAGCTGGCCCTGGAAAATTCCGCCAATGTCGAAGCGGTGACGCTGGACTACAACGGCAATCAGGTGACGGGCCAGCGTATCACGCTGCAACCGTTTGCCGAGGAGCGTGAGCACCGCGGCCAACTGGCCAGCTATCTCGACAAGACGTACCGCTTCACGCTTTCCGACGAGGTGCCCGGCAGCGTCTATGAAATGCAAGCGTCCGTTCCCGCCCACGCGGACGAGCAGCCAGTAGTGGAAGCGCTGAGACTGGACAGCGTCGAACCGCTGAATGAATAGGCGCACGATGCCCAGGCGTCGGCTTCTCGGGCTGGCTTTCGCCTGTAGTTCGCTGGCCTGGGTATCTTCCGTCCTCGGCGCCGAGGTTTCGGCTTCACCGCCCAGGACGATCGTCGTGCTGCCATTCGACCTGATGGATACCAGCCCACTCAACGATATCAACCAGGGCCCGCAGGCCGACGATCTGGCGCGGCTAGGCCGAACCCAGCAGACGATTCGACAAGGCGTCGATGCGCGCCCCGAGTTCACGCTACTCGACAATGCCGCATTAGCGACGCCGCTCGAAAGCGCCAAGAGCAGCTATCGCTACCTGCACGCCTGTAATGGGTGCGAACGCAAGATCGCGCAGTCATTAGGCGCCGAGCTGGTCATGGTGGGATGGGTACAGAAGGTCAGCAATCTCATTCTCAACATGAATGCCGTGATCCGGGACGTCGCGAGCGGACGAGACCTCGCCGGCGCTTCCGTCGACATGCGCGGCAACACCGATGAAGCCTGGACTCGGGCCGCTGAGCGGCTGCTCGACGATGACCTGATGCGCAGCTACCAGGCGACCCGGCACAAGTTGCAACAAACGCAATAATTACGCCAAGGTCTTTTCCGTCGTTGAAGCCGCTACCCCTTCCTGCGCGCCAGCCCCCGCTGAGGATCGTACCCCCAGGCGGCCGCCAGAAAGACCACCAGCAACGTTCCCAGCGCTACCGCGCATGACAAGGCATTGAACTGGCCATACATGGCAAAGCGGATCAGCTCGACACCGTGAGTGAAGGGATTGATAAGCGATAGCTGGTAAATGACCTGAGCGCCGGATTCGCGCAGCTTCCACAACGGATACAGGGCGGGAGAGAGAAAGAACATCGGAAAGATCACGAAGTTCATGGTCCCGGCGAAATTCTCCAACTGCTTGACATACACCGACAGCAACAGGCCCAGCGCGCCCAGCATCATACCCGTAAGCATCAAGGCCGGCAGCGCGTAGAGCAGCCCCGGCCACCAGGGTAGGTTCACATCGAACAGGGCGCAGACGATCAGAAAGGCATACGCCTGCAGTATGGATAGGAACGTCCCTGCCAGCAGCTTGCAAAACAGGAGGTAACTGCGCGGCAGCGGTGCGGTCAGCAACAGCCGCATAATGCCCATTTCACGGTCGTAGACCATCGCCAGCGACGACTGCATGCCGTTGAACAGCAACACCATGCCGATCAGCCCCGGGACGACATAGACCTGGTACTCGATATAGCTCTCGTAGGGCGGCAATACCGCGACACCGAAGACGCTCTTGAAACCGGCGGCAAAGATGATCAGCCATAGACTCGGACGGACCACCGCGGAGAGCAGCCGTCCGCGCTGATGAAGAAACTTGACGGTTTCCCGGGAGGCCACGGCGAACAGCGCCTGCAGCGCATGGCTGACATGACTCATCGTAGCGGCTCTTTATGCATGCCATTGCCCTTTGATTGCCTTGTTATCCATCGGCGAGCCTGCACTGGCTCTCGCGGGGGTCGAAGCCCAGCGTATCCAGCGCATTGGTTTCATGGAGAAACCCTTCAAAGGGTGCGCGTGCCATGACCCAGTTGCCGGAGCCCAGCAGAATCGGCTGTCGCAACTGACGGTTCCACTCGCGAAAGCCCATGCGATAGCCCTTGAACCCGTCGAGCACGATCTCATCGCCGACAAGATAGTCACGCAAGGCAGCGAACTCGGTGGTTTGCTGGCGCTGCACCGCCTCGACCACCGCCTTGACCGCCATCCAGGCCGCCCAGTCATAGGCCGTCATGTGCCGTTCGGCGAGCTTCTCCAGACGCTTGTTGAGCTGAGGCGCGCCATGCCGGTTCCACGCCCAGTGCCACGCCTGAGGCACCAGTCCTCCGCTGCCCACCACCGGGCGCGGCAGCTGTGTCTGATACGGCAGTTCGCGAGCGAACTCGCCTTGCGTGTCGGCAACATATACCACGTCGTAACCGACACCTGAGGTCAACAGACGGGGGTTGTTTCGGTCCCGTTCGCGGGGGTTGTTGCCCAGCAGGAATTCACGCTCCTCGACGATCTTGAGGCCGAAGCGCTTGGCAGAGCGGGCAAACGACGCCGCCAGGGACCGGTCGGCTTCTTGCGGCCCCACCAGCACCAGCACGTTGTTCCACTGCCGGGACAACAGATACTGCGCCAAGGCATCGTTTTGCATTGCGTAGCTGGGAATGGTGTGGAGCAGATTGGCCTGGCAATCCGGCCCGCGCAGCCGGTCTTCCAGCGCGGCGACATTGAACAGCACCATCTCCTCTCCCGCGAACGCACTCGCGACGTCCGCGACTGCCGGGGCGGGCAAGTCCAGCAGCACGAAGCGCTGTCCCGCCGCCTGCATCTGCCTGACCGCCTCGACCGCCGCGGCAACATCGGCGACTTCCTCCTCATCCAACTGGAACTCGACCCCCGCCGCCATGCCGGGAAAACGCGCCTCGGCCAGCGCCACTTCGGCGCCCGCCACCGGCCGGCCCCAGGGCTCGCCCTGAAATTCGCCTTCCAGACGCGCCTCGGAATAGCGGGGATCGTCAGCCAGCCCCACGTAGCCGAACACGAACGGCTCAAGCGCCGATTGCGCCGTTGCCGGTAGTGCCGTCAGCAGCAACAGCCCGAGCCATAACCCGGGCCATGCCAGATATCCGCCCCGCATGATCAGCCTCCCGTGGTATCGATGACCACACTATGCGGCACCCGCCCCACCGGTACCGAGCGCAGCTGTTCACGCGCCTGGGTATCCACCACCGAGAGATCGTCCGACAGACCATTGGTGACATAGAGCCGGCTACCGTCCTTGGACAACGCCAACCCCCAGGCGCGGCTACCCACCAACACGTAGTCCTCGATATCGTGCGACGCAGTATCGACCACGGCCACATGATTGGCGCGCCCCAGGGTGACATAGGCGGTCTTTCCATCCGGGGTGAGCAAAATACCGACCGGCGTCACATCCTCCGAACGGAATCCTTGGGGCTGGAAGTGAATTTCATCCACCACCTGGCGACTGTCGGTATCGATGATGCTCACCGATGCGGATAGTTCGTTAGACACCCACAGATGTTTTCCGTCAGGCGACAGCGCGAAACGACGCGGCCGGTTGCCAACGACGATATTGTCGGTGAGCTCCTGGGTTTCCAGGTCGACCCGATGCACCATGTTGGCGACCTCGGACGTCACATAGGCGGTCTTGCCGTCCGGTGTGACCAGCACGCCCTCGGGCTCTTCCCCCACATCGATCCTTGCGACCGCTTCTTTCGAGGCAATGTCATAAATCGAGAATTGCGCGTCGTCCTCATTGGAGATGTACAGCCGCTCGCCCTGCGGACCCAGCGCGAAGATTTCCGGATCGTCGATATCGGTGAGACGGTCGACCACCTCCATGCTTTCGACATCGATGATGTCGATGGAATCATCGTCACTGCAGGCAACGTACAATCGCGTGTGATCCGGTGAGAAGGCCAGCCAGCGCGGGCGTTCGGAGACGGCGATTTCCTTGATCTTCTCGAGACTCTGCCCATCCAGCACCGTGACGACATTGTCATCCTCACTCGAGACGAACAGGTTGCCGGTGCCAGCGGCAACCGCCGCTTGTGTCATCCCTGCCAACAGCGTACAAGCCAACAGTCTGCTGATATTTTTCATCCGTTTTCTCGCTCTTATCGTTGTAGGTTAAGGAGAATCAAGCAGTATCCTCCCGCGCCAGGGAAGGCTCGCCGGTCAATGCCAGAAACGCCTCCCCCAGGTGGGTCCTGCCCGCCTGCTCACAGAGGTCGGTGGGCGTAGAGGCGGCAATGCAACGCCCCTTGTGCAACACGATCACACGGTCGGCATCCTCGACCTCATCGACCAGATGTGTCGCCCAGAGCACACCCAGTCCACGGCCGACGCAGAGTTCGTGGACGTAATCGAGCAGCGTCCGGCGCGACGCGGGGTCCAGCCCCACGGTGGGCTCGTCCATCAGCAGCAGCGCCGGCTCATGCATCAACGCACGTGCCAACTCCACCTTGCGTCGGTTGCCGCCGGACAGGGTGCGCACCGCATCGCCGGCCCGCTCGGCCAACCCAACCCGCTCCAGCTCGGCATCGATACGCTTGCCTGCCTGCGTGCCCATTCCATGCAGCCGAGCGTGAAAACGCAGGTTGGCGCGTACCGTCAGGTCCAGATCCAGGGTGGGCTGCTGAAAAACGACCCCCAGGGAGGCCAGGGCCTGACGCGCATGGCGACGCATGTCATGTCCGCCAATCCAGATATGCCCCGCGTCCGGGACGAACAGGCCAGTCATCAGCTGGAACAGCGTGCTCTTGCCGGCGCCGTTGAGGCCGAGCAGGGCGACGAATTCGCCGCGTGCCACACTCAGTGAAACCTTTTCGAGCGCTTGCAGGGCCCCGTAGGACTTGCTGACCGACTCGACATGCAACACTGGGCGTGTCATGGCGTCGCTGCCCTTCCCGCCTGAGTCTCGCAGGTAGCCGCCTCGCGGGCCGTCAGCATGCCGGACAATAAATCGGGATGCCGGGTGACCAGCTCATGTTGCAGTCGAGCAATTTCGGGACCTTCCAGATGCCGAGGTCGCTCAAGCGGCACCGTGTAGTCCAGCATGACTCGGGTAGGCGAAGACGATAGGAACAGCACGCGATCCGCCAGGGCCAGCGCCTCGCGCAGATCATGCGTGACGAACAGCACCAGGGGGCGTTCGCGTTGCCACAATGACAGCAGCGAATCGCGCAGCCGATTGCCGGTGGGCATGTCCAGGGACACGAACGGCTCATCCATGAGCAGTAGCCGAGGACAGACCGCGAAGGCGCGAGCCAGCGCCACACGTCGCTGCATGCCCCCCGAAAGCTGGCCGGGCCAGGCATCCAGCACCTCACCCAGCCCCACCTCACGCAACAGCTCCACGGCCCGCTGACGTTCCGCCAGGGTATCGGGCAACACCAGGCGCACGTTGTCCAGCGCACTCAGCCACGGCATCAGGCGCGGCTCCTGAAACATCATGCCCAGTTGCTCCGGTGACTGGCCGGCCTTGTACAGCGGTGCCTCATCCCAGCACAACACGCCATCGAAATCGCTGTCGAGGCCGCTGAGAATATTCAACAAGGTGGTCTTGCCCGTCCCTGAAGGGCCGACCAGGGCCAGGAATTCCCCGCTGCGGGCGGAGAAGTCGAAATCGTGCAATACACAGGCGTCAGCGAAGCGTTTGTCGTGGATTCTCACCTCGAGCCCGCTCATTTGCGCCACCTCGTCAGATGTCGTTCCAGCGGCCGCATGAGCAGGGCCTCGATCAGCAGCACGACGCCGGCGAAAGCCAGGGTATACGCCAGGATGCTGGTGATATCGAAAAACTGGAAATAGATATGCAACTGAAAACCGACCCCATTGCTGCGGCCAAGCAGTTCCACGACCAGCACAATTTTCCAGATCAGCGCCAATCCGCCCCGTGCCGCCGCCATCAGATAAGGGTACAACTGTGGCAGATAGACCTGCCTTAGCCTGCGCAGGCGAGGCAAGCGGTACGCTTGGGCCACGTCCAGTAATCGTGTATCCACGGCCCGTGCGCCCTCGCGCACCGTGACGATGACGCTGGGAATCTTGTTCAGTGCCACCGCCAGCACGGCGGCGGTATCGGTCAGCCCGAACCAGATATAGCAAAGAATGATCGTCACCAATGCGGGAATGTTCAGTCCCAGCACCAGTGCGCCATCGAGGACGACATCCAGCCGTTTGTAACGCCCCATGACGATACCGAGCGCCGTCCCGATACACATCGCCAGTACGAAGCTCACCAGTACGCGCAGCAGCGTCACCCCGAGATGGTAGGGCAACTCGCCGGTCAGGGTGTGCTCCCAGAAGCTGGCCAGCACCTGCCATGGCGAGGGCAGAACCGCGGAGTCGGCAATCCGCGCCGCGAGTGCCCACAGCACGACCAGCCCCACCAGTGAGCCGGCACGCAACACCCCGTGTCGCCAATTCATGGCAGGCGAAATCCATCCCAGAACACCTCCGTACTCAGTTGTTGCACCTTGCCGATGAGATCGCTTCCGCCCTCTTCGGCCAAAATGGCGAACAGCTGTTGAGCCGCTTCGATTTCGGCCGTGCCGTAGTGCTCGGGAATTCCCGCCCGGTAGCCTTCGCGGATAGCGGCAAAGACCGCCTCGTTCTCGGGCCTGATCAATTCGCGCAGGTTCTCCCAGGCGTGATCGGAACTCGCCAGGATCTGCTTGGCCTCATAGGTGGCCAGCAGGAACTGCTGCAACGCCTCGCGGTGATCATTCGCCCACTGCTCGGCGAAGACCCAGCCCAGCAAGGGAGGAACGGTATCGATGCCAAGACTCGCCAGCATATCCTCGACCGTGACGAATGGCTGCATGCCCGATGCCTGGAGCTGTGCGTTGTAGTGCCAGAAGTTGACCGCCGCCGGAAGATCGCCATCGAGCATCAACTTGTTGATCATGGGCGGCGCGGCATAGGTGGGCTCGGTGAAATTAGCGAGATCAATGTTCGCGGTTTTCTGCGCATAGGCGCGTAACAGGAGCCAGGTCTTGTCCACCGGGCCCCCGGCGATGCCTAGCTTACGTCCCTGCAGATCCTCCAGCGACGCGATGCCGGCCTCCGGATCGACCATGACAGCTCCCACCGAGAGCGAGTAGGGAGCGAATCGATAGAGGCGTCCCACCGAACGTTGATGCGCCGCCCACAGCCAATCGGAAACCACAAGATCCACACGCTCGCCCTGAAGTGCCACGGCCAGCGCATTCTCGGAAGCCAAGGGCACGATGTCGAGGTCAATGCCGCGCTTTTCTGCCAGGTGGTGCTCCTGGACGACCTGCAGTTCCCAATTGACGGTACCGAACTTGAGCACGCCGATGCGCAACGCCTGATGAGCAGCTTGCGCATCGGGGTTGGCAAGGGCTGAGGTGGCGTAAAGCGCCGCGAATATCAGCAGTGACACCCAGCGGCGAAAATATCGACGCCGCCAGGCCGTTCGGCCGCAGCGAGCCGGGTGGTGGGGATGCGTTGAAGAAAAAGCGTCATTCATGAGAATCGCTCTTTTGGGTGTGGTTGGTCCGCAGCTTGGCCAACCCCATTCTTGTTCTTGATCCCGACTATGTGAGTCTGTCTTTATAAGATTACTGTGGAGGGGAAATCGGGATGGGAGATAGACAACTTTAGTCTCGGTTCGCTGACACGAAATCTCGGCTATTCGACATTAAACCGGCATCAAACGTCCTGAAACATTGGTCGCAATAATTTTTCATTATATAAATCCTAGTCCAACCGGCTTAGATTCTTCGCCAATGGCGGGATATTTACATCGAAGTAGAGAGGCATCCAAAGATGGTGCATCTGGTTGCGCGCCAGCCCGCCGGCATTATCGATCGCCAACTCGACGACAAAACATCACCGCACCGAAACGGGGTATCGCTATCATCAAGCAAGTAAACCAGGATCGAGTTTTCTAGTTTATTAACAGCGCCAAGCCACAAGAACAGAAGCAACGATTCGTTAACATCAACCAAGGGAGTCGCACGATGACCCTGTTCGATCTATCAGGCCGGACGGCACTGATTACGGGTTCTTCCGGGGGGCTGGGCCTGGCAATGGCCCGAGGCCTCGCTCAGGTGGAAGCACGCGTGATTCTACATGGCCGTAACCATGACAAGCTCGAAGCTGCCCGCGCAACGCTCGTCGATGAGGGCTGTGACGTGCTTACCACGAGGTTCGACATCACCGACGAAACCGCCATAACCGAAGCACTTGGCAAACTGAGCGATGCCGGGGTGGCAATCGATATTCTGGTTAACAATGCAGGCATGCAGCTTCGTCGACCTCTGGTAGAACTTGAACGTGAACAATGGGATACGGTGATCAACACCAACCTCACCAGTGCCTTTCTGATCGGGCGCAACGTGGCCCGCCAAATGATCGAGCGTGGCCAGGGCGGCAAGATCATCAACATCGGATCGCTGATGAGTTCCGTCGCCAGACCTACGGTAGGCGCCTATACCGCCGCCAAGGGTGGAATACGCCTGCTGACACAATCCATGGCCTCGGAATGGGCCGAGCATAACATCCAGTCGAATGCCATCGGCCCAGGGTATATGGCCACGGAAATGACCCAGCCGCTGATGGACGACCCTGACTTCAATGCCTGGATCATCGGACGCACCCCATCACGCCGCTGGGGCACACCGGAAGATCTGGTGAGCACTGTGATCTACTTGGCCTCCCCGGCCTCGAATTACGTCAATGGGCAGATCATTTATGTCGACGGCGGCATGCTGGCCGTACTTTGATACGGCTTGCCCCACAGCCACACGGCATGCCTCAAAGGACCGCCCCAAGGGCGTTCCTTCCTTGTATGGGATCTAATGGCTGAAATTCCCTGACCAAAGCCTAACCGAGCGGGCTCACCGTTCTCTGTAACATTATGGCATGATGATAGAAGGCGCTTATGCCCCCAAGGCAAGGATGGCACGGCAATCGTCGCCATTTCTCGGCCTTGACGGCATTAGATCAACCACGGCGTGACAATATCTTCATCGGGATGCCATCGATATGCATGCGTATCGATGGCCAGTGAATGCACGGACGAAGCCATGGAACTTGAACAAGAAGAACGCCCTCTCCAGGTCGAGATTACCGACGAAGCGCATATTGCCGATGTCGTGGATGGCCTGGGCAACGAGACTCATGCCTTGACGGTCACACTCGATCACTCGGCCACCGCCTTTCCGGTGACGCTATCGCAGGTCGACCCCGAGCGCCGCAGGATGACGTTGTCGCTGGTGGATGCTCAGAGTCTCAGCGAACCGGAGATTGCCGAAAGCAACCTGGTGCTACGCGCCGAGAGCGTAGCGGATACGCTGCATTTCGAAGCGCTGGAGACGTTGGAAGTCACCCGGAACGGAGACTGCCTGGAAATTCAGTGCAGGTTGCCGCGTACGCTTTACACGACATCCAAACGCCGCAGCGTGCGCATACCGTTCGTTCAGGGAATGTATGCCAAGGCACACGCCACGGTATTGCCCAACCAACCTCCCTTGGCCGGAAAACTGCGCAACCTCTCCTCCGGCGGCTGCCTGATGGAGATTCCCTTAAGCAAGGTGCCTTTCTTTCACATCGGAGAGCCACTGCCCACCGTGCGCTTCGAATTCCCCAATGGGGAACGCTTCGCCGCCGCGGGTATCATTCGTCACATCAAACCGGCGGGACGTTCACACTATGCAGCGGTGGGCATCGCATTTTTCAACCTCTCCTCGGAGCAGAAAAACCGCCTGATCCATTACGTCACCGAAGCCGAGCATGAAGCGGCCTATCGCAGCGGCTATGGAGGACGCATGGCCCGCCCCTCCCCGCTGTTTCGCTCGAGCCAGCGTGAGCGACAGCGCCAAGGGCATGGCCAACGCAGCCTGGCCGAGAGTACGCCCATGGTTCGGGCCGTTCGTGAAGTTGCCCGCCAGTTGCATATTGCCCTGCTGGCAATTCAGACCCAGCAGCCGGTATCGGGTGAAGCCCTGTACGAATGTGCCGACACGCTACTTCACTTGCTGGAGCGGCAACGGCAACAATTCCTCTACGCGCTCGCCTGCCTGGGCGACGAACCGCAATGGATACAGCACTCCGTCAATGTCGCCGGAAAACTGGGCGACCTGATGCTCGCCGAACCCAAGCACGCCCCTCAGGCGAGAGATGCGGTGGTCGCCGCCCTGTTGCACGACATGGGCAAGGCGATGCTGCTGAGCCAGGAGCTGAACTCGCTGGAAGGCCAGCTGAACGAACGTCAACGCAACCTGTTACGTCGGCACGTCGAAGTCCTCCTCGAGCATCTACAGCAAGCGGATTGGCTCGATAACAGGGTTCGCCACGACATCATCGGCTGTATCAACGAGCGTCTCGACGGTTCGGGCTACCCCATGACTCGCCTTGGAGAGGCGCTGTCGCCGGTCGCGCGCATGGCGGCAGTAATCGATGTCATCGATGCCATGATGCGTCCGCGTGGCGACCGTCCCGCCAAGACCGCTATCGAAGCCTACCGTTATCTGTATAACCGCCCCGAGCGATTCGACAAGTGGTGGGTAACCCGCTATGTGCAACGCCACGGTTTCTACCCGATCGGCAGCCTGGTCAAATTCTCGCGTGGCTATCTCGCCTGGGTGATGGAACTCGACGACGGCGGCCAACCGACGCGCGTGCGCGTCGTGCGCAACACTTCGCGAAGCGAACTCGCCATCAATAACATTCTGACCCGCGCCGACTTCGACCAACTGGGGCAGTTGGAGAGCTTGGTCAGACCAGAGCAGTATCAGCTCGTGCCGTTTTAGGTACGAAAAGGCTTTATTCTGCTGCATGACAATGGCTCTTGGCGATACACGCTCCCCTTGAGCAATATCACGGACACGTATAGTGACAAGATCACAAGCCCCCAGCTTGCTATCTATGGCCAGGTTGAATAGCGCTAGGTCTCGCGTCTTCCCGGCAAGCTGCCGCCGAACACGAATGGCTCAAATATCTTTGAGGCAAAGCGGAGCTTTTTACCCGACCAGCTTATTCTTATTCCAAGGTTCACGGGTCGCAGGTATTGAGGCGCTCATGGCATGGATCTCCATGGATGGATAGAAAAGGGTGGCCCAGTCCATGCCTGGCGTATGTTTGAGCCCTCTAACGGTCGCCAGCCGATCCAAAGCGGCCTTCTCGACAAAGACAGCAAGTCCCCCGGTTCGTTATGCCGCATGCACTATGACTGGTATTATACTCTCGAGCTGTACTTAATATTACGGTTTTTCGTGAATTAGGTAGGAGACGGCGTGCAGCATAACGTTATTGAACGCGAGCGTACTCATCCAATACCAGAGTGTGCTGTCGAATACCTGTTAGCAGTAATATATGCCAGAAAGCCAACCGGATGGTCGGAGAAAAGATGAATAAGGCGAGAAAGACTTCTAATTTGATAGGGCGTGCTATTTATGCGCTCATCAGCTTGAGCCTGGGCATTATCAGCCTCACAATGATGGGCGTTGCCCTGTGGGACATATGGCTCTCGGTACACGAAAGAACATTGCTTATCGCGGCCCTTCTTAATGCCATCGGCTTGATCGTGATTGGAATGGCTGTCTTTGATGTATCCAAATTCTTTTTGGAAGAGGAGGTTTTTAGCAGCAGCGCTACAAAGTCGCCCGCAAAACAGAGAGAGGCTTTATTAAAGTTTTTTGTCATAATTGCCATTGCTATAAGTCTGGAAGCCCTGGTCTTCGTATTCAAGTCGGGGACAGAAGATATTACTACGCTGATCTACCCCACTTTCTTGTTGATTTCAGCTATCTTGGTGGTAGTCGGCCTTGGTGTATATCAGAGGTTGACTCGTGATGATGACAAATAAGTGAGAACGCAAATCGGCTATTCGTCTTTCCTTGTGGGTTGCCTGATTCAGCAGAAGGCCCGCCAAGTGCGTTCGATGTGCCACAAGCTGACCGCTAAAGCGGCGGTTTAATCTGGGCACTATATAGGTGCTATCTGAACGTCCGCTTCTGGCCGTAAGCTGTCTCGTATAAAAGACAGCCAGCAACATCACCTAACCGGGCCTTATACCTCTCGGCCCGGCAAAGGCATCCCTCAAACCTTCTTCACGAACTCCGACTTGAGCTTCATCGCGCCGACACCATCAATCTTGCAGTCGATGTCGTGGTCGCCGTCAACGAGACGGATGCTCTTGACCTTGGTGCCGACCTTCACCACCTGCGAGGAGCCCTTGATCTTGAGGTCCTTGATCACGCTGACGGTGTCGCCGTCCTGCAGCGGATTACCGTTGGCGTCGGTGATGACGCGCTCGTCGCTGGCGGCCTCTCCCGCTGCCTGCTGCGGCCATTCATGCGCGCATTCGGGACAGACGTACATGGCCATGTCTTCGTAAGTGTATTCGCTGGCGCACTGCGGGCAAGGGGGCAACTGGCTCATGGGAACTCGGCGTCCTGGTGAAAAGGAAGCGCGAAGTCTACCGATGGGAAGCCACGAAGCCCAGCGGCAAAGCGTCGCGTACCGATGCTGTACCGATTAGCTACTGCGCTATCCTGATGTCAACCCCGACGTCAGCGAGGTTCGCATGTCGATAGCCACCGCCCGTCCCCGGCGTCATGTCATCGTCGCCGCACTGCTTCTCGGCCTGATACCGATGGCCTCGATGGCGCTGGATCATAGCGCGCTGGCCACCGCCGTCCAGCGCGCCGGCGCGCTGCCGCGTACCCATACCCTGCTGGTCGCCGTCGAGGGTAAAGTCGAGGTGGATCGCGGCTGGCGGGGCCACGCCACCGACGAGACCGCAAGCATCAAGTCATTGTCCAAGCTGATGATCTCGGCTCTGGTCGGTGCCGCCATCGAGCGTGGGGTGGTGGCCGGCGTCGATCAGCCGGTGGTCGATCTGCTTGGCGAACGCGTGCCCGACGACATCGATCCACATGTCAATGCCATTACCGTCGGCAATCTCCTCTCCATGCAGGCCGGGCTGGAACGCACCTCCGGCACCCATTACGGTGGCTGGGTCGCCAGCACGAACTGGGTCCACGACGCCTTGACGCGCCCTTTCGTCGCCGAACCCGGCGGGCGCATGTTGTACTCCACCGGCAACAGTCACCTGCTTTCCGCCGCACTGACCGAAGCCAGCGGCCGCAGCACTCTGGCGCTGATGCGCGACTGGCTGGGCGAGCCGCTGGGTATCGTCATTCCGCCCTGGACGCGCGATCCGCAAGGCATCTATTTCGGCGGCAACGAGATGGGCCTGACGCCCCGGGCACTACTGCGCCTTGGCGAGCTCTATCGTCAGGGCGGGGAATACGCCGGCGAGCGCGTGCTGCCCGCCGAGTGGATCGAGCGTTCCTGGCAGCCGCGCACCTACTCTCTTTTCAACCAGGATGACTACGGCTATGGCTGGTACATCACCACCCTGGCCGACACGCCGGTCTACTACGGCTGGGGCTACGGGGGGCAACTGCTGTTCGTGATCCCCCAACGTGCCATGACTATCGTCATGACCTCGGATCCCACACCGCCCTCCAACGGCAGCAGCTACCTCGACCGGGTCAAAACCGTGATCGGAGCGCTTATCGGGGCCGTCGGCGACGACACCGAATCGTGAACCTGAAGCCACCTTTTAATCCCATCATGAAAGCGGGTTTTTGCTTTTTGCCGAAAGCAATTTTCAGATGCCCTGGCGGCACTTCGTCGAGCACCTCCTTACACGCAGATCCTGAGCTTGGCCGGCAGAACCCGGCAAGGGTCATTTCGCTATGTTTTCCTTTCAATGCAGCGTTTTCTCTACAATTTTTGTCATGCTTGCCGATAGGTGTTACGGGCCGTTTCCCCTCCCGGCTACCCGGCCCGTAGCGACGACAAGTGAAGAAAATGAAGAACTGGTCCATCAAAAGCAGCCTGACGGCAGCGCTCGTGCTGCTGGTTGCCCTGAGTGCCGCTATCAGTGGCCTGGGGTTCTACTCGAACGACATCAGTGGCGATTCGCTCAGCGAGCTGGCTGAAATCAATGTCAAGCAGAGCAATACGCTCAACCGTACCCAGGTCAATATCCTGCGTGCCCAACTCATGTTGGAGAAGTACGCTGCGAGTATGGTGAACATGGAGGATCCGGAATTCCAAAGGCTGCCGGGTGATGCAAAGCAAGCATTGGCGGATGCAAAAGAGCGCTTTGCCTCGTTCGAGGCTATCCCCGTGGGAGAAGATAGCCATCGCGATCCCTATGTGGATGCTATCAAGGCCGCGTATCAGTCCCTGGTCATTGAAACGATGGAACCGCTTCTCGTAAATCCCGACCGTTTCGAAATCCGTATGGTGCTGGGCGATATTACCGAGCGCTCCGTCGTGCTCGACAAGACCGTTGATGATTTCATTCACTATGCAGAGGCGCGCGGTCAGGAACTGATCGCCGAAACTCATCGCTCCAGCCAGTTAGTCGAAATGTCGGGGATCGTGCTACTGCTGCTGTCGCTGGGCGCCGCTATCGTGCTGCGATTCGGGCTGATTCGAGTCGTGATCCGACCTCTGAACGAAGCCATTGCCCATTTTGAAAGAATTGCCAAGGGTGACCTGACCGGGAGGGTCGAAAGCCGTGGCACCAACGAAATCGGCCAG
The DNA here is from genome assembly GCF_054602495.1 of Halomonas sp. WWR20. NCBI lineage: Bacteria > Pseudomonadati > Pseudomonadota > Gammaproteobacteria > Oceanospirillales > Halomonadaceae > Halomonas > Halomonas sp. WWR20. Next base: position 99,889 of record NZ_JBTRHR010000009.1, on the reverse strand, counting down.
TTGTATGCCGGTCTGAAAGGGATGCAGGAACAGTTGATCGCTCTGGTGAGGTCATTGCGTAGCAGCAGCGATAGCGTTTTCACAGGGGCCAGCGAGATTGCTTCCGGCAGTCAGGACCTGTCATCGCGTACCGAAGAGCAAGCTGCTGCGTTGCAGGAAACGGCATCCAGCATGGAACAGATGACTTCGACGGTACGCCACAGCACGGACTCTTCTCTCGAAGCCGATCGTCTTGCAAAGCACGCTTCGCAAGCAGCCGAGAATGGCGGGCAGGAAGTGCAGCAGACCGCGGACCTGATGCGTGAGATTTCCGCAAACGCTCGCAAGGTCAACGACATCATCTCGGTTATCGACTCGATCGCTTTCCAGACCAACATCCTCGCACTGAATGCCTCGGTTGAGGCTGCACGTGCCGGCGAGCAGGGCCGTGGTTTTGCCGTGGTGGCCAGCGAAGTCCGCTCCCTGGCTAGCCGGAGCGCTGAATCAGCCAAGCAGATACGCACCTTGATCGAGACCACGACGACCCAGATCGAGACCGGAGCCCAGCAGGCCGAGCGCAGCGGAGAGACCATCAGCGCGACGGTAACTTCCATCCGGCAGGTCTCCAAACTGATGTCGGAGATTTCCTCTGCGACTCGTGAACAGAACAGCGGCATTGAGCAGATCAATGTGGCCATCACCCAGATGGACTCCGTGACCCAGCAGAACGCCTCATTGGTCGAGCAAACCAGCGCTGCGGCTGCATCGCTGGAAGAACAGGCACAGCAACTCGCCAACCTGATCGCCACATTCCGGATCGCGGAGTCCACCAGGGCGACACATTCCTCTCCGACGCAGACATTACCCCAGCCCAAAGTCCAGAAGCCGGCTTTGCCAGTAGCCAAGAAAGCAGTGGTACAAGGGGAAGAATGGGCTGAGTTCTGAGCCGGACAGATAGGCTTGAACAGCCCGCGCAAGGGCCGGGCTAGGCCGAACAGCGTAATCTTGATGTCGCCCCGCGTATGCGGGGCGACTTGTTTTGGAACGCTTCAGTGACGGTGGGGGGCGGCATCGGGGGGAGTGCCATTTCTGTCTTGTGCTAGGGGTACTTGTGCTAGGGTAAATGCCTCCACTGGAGCCTGCCCTACCCGTCTCGAGCGTCAATCGATAGTCAAGCGAAGCAGAACGGTTCACACCACCTGCGCTACCCTCTTTTTCTGCGCCGCTTCGGCCATCTTCACCACACTGCCGACCATGATCAGGCACGGCGAGGGCAGCGGATGCTCGGCGAGTCGTTCGGGCATGTCGGCGAGCGTACCGATCAGCGTTTCTTGCGACGGTAGGCTGGCGTTGGCGATCAGTATCATCGGCCAGCCGTCGGGCAGCCCTGCCCCGCGCAAGCCGGCGCAGATCGCCTCGACCTTGGACAGGCCCATGTAGAATACCAGCGTCTCGTCGGTGCGGGCCAACGCCTGCCAATCCGGCGCGCCCCCTTCGCGGCACTGCTGGGCGGTGATGAAACGCAGCTGCTGGACGTGGGCGCGATCGGTCAGAGCCATGCCCATCGCCGCCGCCGCACCCGAGGCGGCGGTAATGCCGGGCACGATATCGAAGGCAGTGCCGGCGGCGAACAGCGCATCGAGCTCCTCGCCCATGCGCCCGAACACGCCGGGGTCGCCGCCCTTCAGGCGTACCACGGACTTGCCTTCACCGGCCAGCCTGACCAGCATCGCGCCGATCTCGGCCTGCGCCACGCTGTGATGTCCGGCAGCCTTGCCCACGTAGTAACGCTCGCGTCCGGCGGGAATCAGCGCCAGGATGTCGTCGCCCACCAGGCGGTCGTAGACGATGGCGTCGGCCTGCATCAGCAGACGAGCCGCACGCAGCGTCAGTAGATCGGCGTTGCCCGGCCCGGCACCGACCAGATAGACCTTGCCCGGCCGGCACTCGCCCCGGGTCGGCAGGGAGACATCCCGGGAGGTTGCCTTCAGCCCGGCCATGACCGAGGAAAAGGCTCTCGAGCCGCCGGCCAGTCGTGACAGATAGCCCAGCAGATCAGGCAGTTTCGGTTTCCACTGCTTCAATAGTGCGATCATGGGCGGTTTCCTCTTCGATCAGTGATTTCAGTTCGGGAATGCACGAGCCGCATTGCGTGCCGCAGGCCAGGCGGGCGCCCAACGCTTCGACGCTGGTATCGCCGGCGCGAATCGCCGCGACGATGGATTGGCGTCCCACCTGATGGCAACTGCACACCACCGGGCCGGTATCGGCCTCACCGGCGGCGCAGCCCGCCAGCAGGCGACGGCGTTCGCTGTCGCTCAGCGATGTCTGGCCGAAACGTTCGTTGAGCCAGTTGAGCCCCGGCAGGTCGCTGGGTGGTCCGACCATCAGCCACCACGCCAATTTGCCGTCGATCAAGCCGGCGGCACGTAGCCGGCCAGTAGCGGCGTCCTGGCACCAGGGACCGAGCTCGCCGGGTAGAGTGTCGCGGCACCAGGCCAGCCAGTCGCGGGTGCGCTCACCGGCCATCTGCCAGCGCTCGCCATGGGCGAAGGGAATGCGGGTCCAGTAGGCGGTGTCGTCGCGCCAGTGCCCGGCCGCTTCAATGTCATGGCTCACCAGCAGGCTGGCCTCCCACTGCGTCTGCAGCGGTGCGATGGCCACCGCGCCATGCTTGGATTCGGGCTGGCCGGAGACGGGGTCGAGGTTCGCCGCCAACAGGCTGCCCATGCGGGCATGGCCGCTGAATTGATCGTTCCAATGCATGGGCACGAAGACCTCACCGAGCCGCTGAGCGGTGGAGATCCGCACGCGGGCGCGGAACTCGCCGTTTTCGCCGCGCAGCCGGGCCAAGGCTGCGTCACGCAGGCCATAGCGCTCGGCGTCCTGAGGATGGATGTCGATGAACGGTTCGGTACGGTGATTCATCAACCGCGCCGCCCGGGCGGTGCGGGTCATGGTGTGCCACTGGTCGCGAATACGCCCGGTATTCAGGCGCAGCGGCCGTGCCTCGCTCAATGTCTGCTTCGGCTCGCGCGACCGTACCGGCAACAGCCGCGCACGGCCAGTGGGCGTCATGAAGTGGCCATCCTCGAACAGCCGCGCGGTACCCCGGGGCGCGGCGGCGTTGACCGGCCACTGGATCGGCGTCAGGGCATCGTAGGCAGCGCGGTCGAGCCCGGTGAGTCCGGAGATGTCGAACAGACGCGCACCGGCGGCGCTTTTATCGACAGGGTTCTCGAAGCCCGACAGCCGCGCGTGCTCGTCGAAGATCTCGCCGGGGTGCCGGTAATCGAAGGCGTCGCCATAGCCCAGGCGCCTCGCGACCTGGCTGATGATCCACCAGTCGTGGCGCGCCTCACCGGGCGGTGGCAGCAAGCCGCGCTGGCGAGAGATGCGCCGCTCGGAATTGGTCACCGTGCCGTCCTTCTCGGACCACGACGAGGCCGGCAGGATGATGTCGGCATACGCCAGGGTGTCGTTGTCGGTCACGCAGTCGGAGACGATCACCAACGGACACTTGGCCAGAGCCCGGCGCACCCGGTTGGCATCGGGCAGACTGACCGCCGGGTTGGTGGCCATGATCCACAGCGCCTGAATCTCGCCGCGCTCGATGGCCTCGAACAGCTCGATCGCCTTGTGCCCCGGCCCCTCGGGCAGATGGGGCGCGCCCCAGAAGCGCGTGACGAGATCCCGAGCGCCGGGCGTATGATAATCCATGTGTGCGGCGAGCTGGTTGGCCAGTCCGCCCACTTCGCGCCCGCCCATGGCGTTGGGCTGGCCGGTGATGGAGAACGGCCCGCCGCCGGGAATGCCGATCTTGCCGCCCGCCAGGTGGCAATTGATGATGGCATTGGACTTGTCGGTGCCACTGGTCGACTGGTTGACGCCCTGGGAGTAGAGCGTGACCACGTGCAGTTGGGTGGCAAACCAGTAATAGAAGGTCTCCAGACGCTCGGGGTCCACATCGCAGTCGGCGGCTATCGACTCCAGACGGTTGTCGTCCTCGCGGGCCGCGGCCAGGGTGTCCTTCAGCCCCTCGGTGTGGGCGTCGAGATAGACCCGATCCAGCTTGCCCTTATCGGCCATCCACGCCAGCAATCCGGTGAACAGGCGCGCGTCGCTGCCCGGACGCAGCCCCAGATAGAGATCGGCGATCTCGCAGGTGTCGGTGACACGTGGGTCGATCACCACCACGCGCATCAGCGGGTTGAGCTTCTTGGCAGCGCGCAGGCGTTGATAGAGCACCGGATGATTCCAGGCCAGATTCGATCCCACCAGCACCACCAGCTCGGCGACTTCGAGGTCCTCGTAGTTGCAGGGCACGGCGTCGGCCCCGAAGGCGCGCTTGTAGCCGGCGACCGCCGAGGCCATGCACAGCCGTGAGTTGGTATCCAGATGCGGCGTGCCCAGAAAGCCTTTGAACAGCTTGTTGGCAGCGTAGTAATCCTCGGTCAGCAGTTGTCCCGAAAGATAAGCGGCCACGGCGCCATTGCCATGCGTTTCGCGTGTGGCGGCAAGGCGCTCGGCGACGCTGTCGAGCGCGCGCTCCCAGCTGACCTCTTGGCCGTCGACGCGCGGATGCACCAGCCGTCCATGCTCGCCGAGCGTCTCATGGAGGGCGGAACCCTTGACGCACAGGCGACCATGGTTGGCCGGATGCCGGGCGTCGCCCTCCACTGCGGTGATCACGCCATCTTCATAAGTGGCGATGACACCGCAGCCGACTCCGCAATATGGGCAGGTGGTAGCGCCTTGCATTCTGACCCCCTTGGCTGGCTTGTCCAGCTTGATGCTGATGGCTTGCCGAAACGCAAGGAGGCCTGACCCCGGCGATTGCAGGGTCAGGCCTCTTTGCCTGTCGAACGCGTTGCTGAATTGGGTACTCGCCTGGGCGCCGCCGTTGGCGCAGCCATCTCATTGCCTCTCTGAGACGGCGTTAGCGAGTTAATGCCTATCTAACAAGCAAGGGCAATGCCAACTTGTACAAAAAGTCTAAAACAAGGGGAGTTAATGGCTTGTATGTTTCAGTTGAAGTGCCTGAAAGCGCCTTGTGAATGGAAATTGCACCATCCGAACGCAAAAAGCGTCTTGGCTGCACAGCCAAGTGACATGCTCCGGGGGCTGAGCCCGTTCCGGGCCGCTTCTCTCTTCCGACCTTCTCAAAAACCTCTATCTCATCCATATGAAAATAAAAGACAAATAAATTCTGGCACGCTTTTAGCTTAATAGAGGACAGGACCGATCAATGACGATCCTGGCGCAAGCGCCAAGTGTCCCGCTGGCATTGCCAGCCACCAATAGATAGCTGCAGTACTGAACACAGGCAATGGCGCCTGATGGCCGAAGGTCCGCAAGGACGCTTCCGCTGTCAGGCGCCATTTTTCGTTTCAAGAATCCATTGGGGAGGTAGCGCACGATGACCCAGCCCGCCGCACCACTCTCGGCCCAGGATCACCTGCTGATCATCGGCAACGGCATGGCCGGGCATCGCCTGGTCGAGACCTTGCTTGCCCGTGACGACCGCCCGGGACGGATCACGGTGGTCGGCGACGAGCCGAGTATGGCCTATAACCGCATCCTGCTTTCGCCGCTGCTGGCGGGCGAAGTGACCCGAGAGGCACTCGACCTGCGTGACGCCGACTGGTATGCCGCGCAGGGCGTCGAGCTGATTCTCGGCGAGCGGGTCACCACGCTCGAGCGTGACGCACGTTGTGCCATCACCGACACCGGACGCCGTGTCGCGTATGACCATACGGTGATCGCCACCGGCTCGCGCCCGGCCATGCCGGATGTCCCCGGCACCCGGCTGGCCGGCATTCATGGCTTCCGCGACCTGCAGGACGCCGCCAACCTGGCCGATGCCACCGTTCTGTCCGGCCGCAGGGCCGTGGTGATCGGTGGCGGTCTGCTGGGGCTGGAAGCCGCCGAAGGCCTGCGCAAGCGTGGCATGGCGGTCAGCGTAGTGCAGCGTTCCGCGCACCTGATGAATCGTCAGCTCGACCCCACCGCCGCGGGCCTGCTGCAGGCGGAGCTCGAAGCCCGGGGGCTGCAGGTGCTGACCGGCGCGCGCCTCGCCGGCTTCGAGGGCCAGGGTCAGGGCCTTGTCACCGGGGTGCGCCTGGAGGACGGCCGGTGTCTGGACGCCGACTGCGTCGTCGTGGCGGCCGGCATCATCCCCAATGCCGAGCTGGGCCGCATCGCCGGGCTGGCCACCGATCGCGCCATCGTCGTCGATGCCTGGCTGACCACCTCCGACCCGACCATTTCCGCGCTGGGCGAGTGCTGCGAATACGACGGCAGCACCTATGGCCTGGTGGAACCGATCTGGCGCCAGGTGGACGTGCTCGCCGCCAGGCTCTGCGGCGAGACGTGCGAAGGCTACCGCGAAGCGCCCACCGCCACCAAGCTCAAGATCAGCGGCCTGTCGCTCTACGCCTTCGGTCCCATCGAGCCCTCTCCCGAGCACGAGGTGCTGACCTATCACGACCCGCAGCACGGCGACTATCGCCGTCTGCTGCTGCGCAACAATCGACTCGAAGGCGCCGTGCTGTATGGCGATACCGCCGCCGGCCCCTGGTATTTCTCCCAATCCCTTGCCGGACGTGACCTCGACGCCTGCCGTCAGGCCCTGCTGTTCGGCGCCAGCGACGCCAAGCCCCTACTTGGCAATCCGAATACATTGCCTCAGGAGGAAGCTGCATGAACAAGCAACGTCTCATCATCATCGGCAACGGTATGGTCGGCCATCATCTGGTCGAACAGCTGATCGAACGTAACGCCACCGAGCGTTTCGATATTCTGGTCTTCGGCGATGAGCACCACCCGGCCTATGACCGCGTGCACCTTTCCGAATACTTCACCGGTCGCGATGCCCAGGCATTGGCAATGTGTGAGCCGGGGCTCTATCAAGGCAGCGGTATCACCTTGCGCCTGGGCGAAGAAGTGACACGTGTCGACCGTGACAGCCACCAGGTCGTGACCGAACAGGGCCGCTACCCCTACGACGCTCTGGTACTGGCCACCGGTTCCTATCCGTTCGTGCCACCGATTCCGGGCAACGATCGCCCCAACTGTTTCGTCTACCGCACCCTGGACGATCTCGATGCGATTCGCGCAGCGGCCGAAACGGCCAATACCGGCGTGGTCGTCGGTGGCGGCCTGTTGGGGCTGGAGGCCGCCAACGCCCTGCGCGGCCTGAATCTGGATACCGCCGTGGTGGAGTTCGCCCCGCGTCTGATGCCCATGCAGGTCGACACCGAAGGCGGCGAACTGCTGCGCGAGAAGATCGAGAACCTGGGCGTTCAGGTGTTGACCGGCCGGGCCACTCAGCACATCGAGGACGGCCAGGCCAGCTATCACCGTATGGTCTTCCAGGACGAGAAGGTGCTGGAAACCGACCTGATCGTGTTCTCCGCAGGCATCCGTCCCCGCGACAACCTGGCTCGGGACTGTGGGCTCGAGATCGGCGAACGTGGCGGCGTAGTGGTCGACGACAACTGCCGGACCAGCGATCCGAGCATTCTGGCCATCGGCGAAGTGGCGCTATGGAGCAATAGCATCTTCGGCCTGGTAGGTCCCGGCTATCAGATGGCCAAGGCCGCCGTCGACACGCTGACCGAGGGCGAGCTCACCTTCAAGGGGGCCGACATGAGCACCAAGCTGAAGCTGCTGGGTGTGGATGTCGGGGCCATCGGCGACGCCCATGGCGACCGCAACCCCGGCGCGCGCATGTTCCGCTATCTGGATCAGATCAAGCAGGAGTACCGCAAGCTGGTGGTCTCCAGCGACGGCAAGAAGCTGCTCGGCGCCATGCTGGTGGGTGACAACAGTGTCTACGACACCCTGATGCAGTACTACAGCAACGGACTGGAACTGCCCAAGGACCCCGCCTCGCTGATTCTCCCCAGCAGCGAAGGCGTGCCGACGCTGGGTGCCGACGCACTGCCCGACACGGCCTCGATCTGCTCGTGCCACAATGTCACCAAGGGCATGATCTGCAGCGCCATCGATGCCGGCGCCACCGACCTCGGCGCGATCAAGGCCGAGACAAAAGCCAGCACCGGCTGCGGCGGTTGCGCGGCGCTGCTCAAGAGCGTCTTCGAACATGAACTCGAAGCCCGCGGCGTGGAGGTCGACAAGTCGCTCTGCGAGCACTTCAGCCATACCCGCCAGGAACTTTACTCCCTGGTGCGCGTAGAGAACATCCAGAGCTACAACGCGCTGATGGAGAAGCACGGCAACGGCGGCATCGGCTGCGAGATCTGCAAGCCGGCGGTGGGCTCGATCCTCGCCTCGTGCTGGAACAAGCCGATCACCGACGCCTCGAACGTGCCGCTGCAGGACACCAACGACACCTTCATGGCCAACATGCAGAAGAACGGCACCTACTCCGTGGTGCCGCGCATTCCGGGCGGCGAGATCACCCCGGACAAGCTGATCGCGATCGGCGCCGTGGCCAAGAAGTACAACCTCTACACCAAGATCACCGGCGGCCAGCGCATCGACCTGTTCGGCGCCCAGCTCCATGACCTGCCCGACATCTGGGCCGAGCTGATCGAGGCCGGCTTCGAGACCGGCCACGCCTACGGCAAGTCGACACGCACCGTGAAATCCTGCGTCGGCAGCACCTGGTGCCGCTACGGCGTGCAGGACAGCGTGGCCATGGCACTGCACATCGAGGATCGCTACAAGGGCCTGCGTTCGCCGCACAAGCTCAAGTTCGCCGTTTCCGGCTGCACCCGCGAATGCGCCGAGGCGCAGAGCAAGGACGTCGGCGTGATCGCCACCGACAAGGGCTGGAATCTCTACGTCTGTGGCAACGGCGGCATGCGCCCGCGCCATGCCGAGCTGTTCGCCACCGACCTCGACGACGAGACGCTGATCCGGTACATCGACCGCTTCCTGATGTTCTACATCCGCACCGCCGACAAGCTTCAGCGCACCTCGGTATGGCGCGAGAGCCTCGAGGGCGGACTCGACTACCTCCAGGAGGTGATCATCGACGACAGTCTCGGCCTGGGTGCCGAACTCGAGGCGCAGATGCAGCACGTCGTCGACCAGTACGAATGCGAATGGGCCAACGCGTTGAAGGATCCCGAGAAGCTCAAGCGCTTTCGCACCTTCGTCAACGACCAGCGCCCCGACCCGGACATTCGAGTCGTCGATGAACGCCAACAGCCCCGCCCGGCGCGTCCCGGCGAGATCCCGGTACGTGAAATCAACGCCGACCATCTGGCTATGGAGACCCATTCATGAGCATTGTTGCCCAAGCCGAAGTGAAAACGCAGGCCACCCGGCAGGACGATCTGCAGTGGCATCCGCTATGCCAGACTCGTGATCTGGTGGAAGACTCCGGCGTCGTCGCCTGGTGGCAGGACGCTCAGATCGCGCTGTTCTACCTTCCCGCCGGCCCCAACCGGGATGATGCGCAATTATTCGCCGTTGATAATCACGATCCCATCGCCAATGCCAATGTCATTGGCCGTGGCATCGTCGGTGACAAGGGTGGCGAAGCGATGGTGGCCTCGCCGCTCTATAAGCAGCACTACCGCCTGAGCGACGGCGTCTGTCTGGAGGACGAGTCGGTGAAATTGCGCACCTGGAAGGTGCGCATCGAGGAAGACCAGGTATTGATCGGCACCTCACGCTGATATCACTTCCGTGCCCGGATCCGCTATCCGGGCACGGCCCCTCCCTCACCATCGGCTACGCATTTCGCCGGCATCTGGCAGTCAGGAAGCTCGCGTCACTTGCCGTGCCCCATGCGCCCCACGGTTGCGTTTCGAAGCGTACCGCTCACTTGATATTTCACCGAATGTCCTGCCTACCTCATCCCGGCTCGCGCGGCACGCCGGCGCGGTCTTTCGAAAGCTATCGACAGCACCGTCTCCTCAGGTGCTGGAGAGGCGGACGACCGCCTGCACGGCATCACGCTTGGGATGATCACTAACCGCCCCACGTCCCAAGGTTCCCGAGAGCCCAGGGCGTAAATCATCGCATTGAGGAACAAGAGCTGCCTCGGCTCGAAGCAGCAGGGTGCTTGATCAGACTCAAAGACAAATTTTCGAACTCGAACGCATAAACGCATAGTTCCTGGCAAGGCGGCTCGCCGGGCGAATGCCGACAATCGATGGCATTCGCTCACGACAAGAAAAAGAGCCGCCCATGAATATGTATCAGAGCACTGCCGAGACCGCTGCCGGCCACATCGGACGCCGCCAGTGCCGCGTCGAGGACGCCGCCCTGCTGCGCGGGCTCGGCCGCTACGCCGATGACGTCGCCACGCCGCCCGGCACGCTGCACGCCGCCATCGTCCGCTCGCCCCATGCCCATGCCCGCGTCGTTTCCGTCGACGCCTCCGCCGCGCTGGCCCTGCCCGGCGTGCACGGCGTGCTGACCGGCGAGGACGTCAAGCGCTGGGCCAACCCGTTCCCGGTCGGCGTGCGCGCGCCGATGGAGCACTGGTGCCTGGCGGTGGACAAGGTTCGTTACGTCGGTGAACCGGTGTGTGTGGTAATCGCCGACGACCGCTATCTGGCCGAGGACGCGCTGGATGCCGTGCAGGTCGAATACGCGCCGCTGCCGGCGATTGTCGACCCGGAATCCGCCACCGCCGAGGATGCCCCCGTACTGCACGAGGCGGTCGGCAGCAACGTGGTCAACGAGCGGAATTTCCGCTATGGCGAGCCCGAGCAGGCCTTCGCCGAGGCCGCGCGGCGAGTGTCGATCAAGGTCCACTACCCGCGCAATTCCTGCACGCCGATCGAATGTTACGTGGTGCTTGGCCAGTACCAGCCGGCGACCGGCACCTATGATGTGCTCTCCAACTTCCAGGGGCCGTACGCGCTGCACTCGGTCATGTCCCGCGCGCTGAACGTGCCCGGCAACCGCCTGCGCCTGCGCACCCCGCCGGATTCGGGCGGCAGCTTCGGCATCAAGCAGGGCGTATTCCCCTACGTCGTGCTGATGGGCCTGGCGGCGCGAAAGGTCGGTGCGCCGGTGAAATGGGTCGAGGACCGCCTCGAGCACCTGCAGGCCAGTTCCAGCGCCACCAACCGGGTCTGCGAGATCGAGGCGGCGGTGGCGGCCGACGGCCGCGTGCTGGCACTGAAGTACGACCAGATCGACGACTGCGGCGGCTACCTGCGCGCCCCGGAGCCGGCCACTTTCTACCGCATGCACGGCAACCTGACCGGCGCCTACGCAATCCGTAACCTGCTGGTGCGCAACCGCGTGGTGCTGACCAACAAGGTACCGAGCGGGCTGAACCGCGGCTTCGGCGGCGGCCAGGTATATTTTTCGCTGGAGCGGCTGATGCATCAGGTCGCGGTGGAGCTGGGGCTCGACCCGCTCGAGGTGATCCGCCGCAACCTGGTGCCGACCGGCGCCTTTCCCTATCGCGCTGCCGCCGGCGCCCTGCTCGATTCGGGCGATTATCCGGCGACGGTCGATCTGGCGGTGCGCGACGGCGGGCTCGACGAGTTGCTGCGCCGCCGCGAGCAGGCACGCGCCGAGGGCCGAATCTACGGCATCGGCTACACCGCGGCAGTCGAGCCGTCGATCTCCAACATGGGCTACATCACCACCGCGATGACGCCCGAAGAGCGGCGCAGGGCCGGGCCGAAGAACGGCGCGGTGAGCACGGCCACGGTGAGCGTCGACCCGCTGGGCGGCGTCAGCGTGCTCATCGCCTCGACGCCCCAGGGCCAGGGCCACCAGACCGCGGTCTCGCAGGTCGTCGCCGAGGTACTCGGCGTGGCGCTGGAGAGCATCAGCGTCAACGTCGAGCTGGATACCGGCAAGGACGCCTGGTCGATCGCCTCGGGCAACTATTCCAGCCGATTCGCCGGCGCCGTCGCCGGGTCCGTCTACAACGCCGCGATGCGTATTCGCGAGCGCATGGCCGATATCGCCGCAGCCATGTGGAACGTGCCGGCCGCCGACGTACGCTTCGCCAGCGGCAAGGTGTTCGTCGAGGACGGACCGAGCCAGCCATTCCACCGCATTGCAGGCACGACCCACTGGTCGCCTGGCCTGCTGCCCGAAGGCGAAGCCGGCGGGTTGCGTGAGACCGCCTTCTGGAGCCCGCCGCAGCTGACCGCACCGAGCGAAGAGGACTGCATCAACAGCTCGCTGTGCTACGGCTTCATCTTCGATATTTGCGCCGTGGAGATCGACCGGGTCACCGGCGAGGTGCACATCGACCGCTACGTCACCTGCCACGACGCCGGGCGCATCCTCAATCCGATGCTGGTCGACGGACAGATCCGCGGCGGCTTCACCCAGGGGCTGGGCGTGGCGCTGATGGAAGAGTTCGCCTACGCCAACGATGGCAGCTTCCTGTCCGGCACCTTCGCCGATTACCTGGTGCCGACCGCGCCGGAAGCGGTTGAGCCGGTGATCCTGCACATGGAAACGCCCTCCCCGTTCACCCCGCTGGGCGCCAAGGGCGTCGGCGAAGGCAACAACATGAGCACTCCGGTGTGCATCGCCAACGCCGTGGCCGATGCGCTCGGCCGCTCGGATATCCGCCTGCCGCTGACGCCTTCGCGGGTGCGCACCATGATCGGCATCGACGAGCCGCCGGCGCCCGAGGGCATGGTGCTCGACGCACCAAGGGTGGCCGGCGGCTCCAGCCTGCAGGCCGAGGATTCGGTGGAAATCCCCGCCTCGCCGCAGCAGGTGTACGACGCCCTGCTCGATCCGCAAACGCTGAAGGCGATCATCCCCGGATGCCACGCGCTGGAACTGGAAAGCGAGAACCACTATCGCGCCGACGTCACCGTGGGCGTCGGCATGATCCGTGCGCGCTTCGCCGCCCAGGTCGGTCTGACCGACCTCGACCCGCCACATTCACTGAAGCTGTCCGGCTCCGGCAACAGTCCGATGGGCTCGGCCACCGGCAGCGCCCGCGTACGCTTCGTCGAGCTGGACAATGGTCACACCCGCCTCGAGTACGTCTACGACGCCGCGGTCAGCGGCAAGATCGCCGCGGTCGGCGGGCGCATGCTGCAGAGTGCCTCGAAGGTGATCATCGGGCAGATCTTCACTCGCCTGGCGCAGCGCTTGAGCGGCGCGCCGGTACGCACCGGGCGGTGGCAGCGCCTGCTCGGCCTGTTCGGCAAGGGAGGCGCACAATGAAACCGGCCGCATTCGATTACGTCCGCGTCGCCAGCAAGCGCGAGGCGCTGGAAATCCTCGCCGAGCACGGCGAGCAGGCGCGGATCATCGCCGGCGGTCAGTCGCTGATGGCGGTGCTCAACATGCGCCTGACGCAGCCGCGAGTGCTCATCGACATCAACCACGCCGAGGACCTGCGTGGCCTCGCGGCCAAGCGTGACCGGCTGGTGGTCGGTGCCGCCGTGCGTCAGGTCGAGCTGATGGACCGCGCCGGCCTCGCCGACGAGGTGCCGCTGCTGGCCCGCGCGCTGCCCTGGATCGGACATTTCCAGACACGCAACCGCGGCACCGTGTGCGGCTCGGTGGCGCACGCCGACCCCAGCGCCGAGATCCCGCTGTGCCTGGTGACCCTCGGCGGCCACGTCGTGCTCGAATCGCTCAAGGGCAAGCGCCGCGAGGTGCCGGCCGCGGAGTTCTTCCAAGGCGTGCTGACCACTGCGCGGCGCCCGGACGAGCTGGTCAGCGAGGTGCACTTCCCGCTGGCCGATCCGACCGTGCGCTACCGCTTTCGCGAAGTGGCCATGCGTCATGGCGACTTCGCCCTGGTGGCGCTGGCCGCCTGCATTCGCGAGGAGGGCGTCGAACTCGGCATCGGCGGCGTCTCCGACCGTCCAGTACTGCGCCGCCTGCCACACGACGACGGGCTGGCCAACGCACTCAACGCTTTCGCCTGGTCACTCGGCGCGCAGGACGACGTACACGCCAGCGCGGCGTACCGGCGTCATCTGGTGCGCGAGCTCGGCCGGCAACTCATCGAGGAACAGGCCCATGCACGTACCCGCTGATCAACGCTTTCCCATCCGTCTACAGCTCAACGGACGTACCCGCCAGGGGCATGCCGAACCGCGCATGCAGCTGTGCGACTTCCTGCGTCACGAGCTCGGTGTCACCGGCGTGCATGTCGGCTGCGAGCATGGGGTCTGCGGCGCCTGCACGGTACTGGTCGACGGTGTCGCCTCACGCTCCTGCCTGATGCTGGCGGTACAGGCCCACGAACGACGCATCGACACCGTCGAGTCGCTGGCCTGCGATGACACGATGAACGACCTGCAGCAGGCTTTCAGCCGCCATCACGCGCTGCAATGCGGCTTCTGCACCAGCGGCATCCTGATGTCCTGCGTGGAATTCCTCGAACGCGTGCCCGAGCCGGACGAGGGCCAGGTGCGTGACATGCTGTCCGGCCACCTGTGCCGTTGCACCGGCTACACCGGCATCGTCCAGGCGGTGCTCGAAGTGGCGCGGCAACGTCAAACCCCACAACAACAACAAGCCTTGGAGAACACTCATGTTTGATTTGGGACGCAGCTTTCTCGCTGCGGTGGAACGCCGCCCGGAGGCGGTGGCGATCAGTGATGGCGAACTGAAGAGGACCTACGAGGCCTGGTTCGACGATATCCAGCGCGCTACGCACGGGCTCGAACGTCTCGGCCTGCGCAAGGGCGACCATCTGATCGCGGTGATGCAGAATCGCTGGCAGATGGCGACCCTGCACTGGGCCTGCCAGTTCGGCGGCATCGTCATGACCCCGCTGAACTGGCGATGCACTTCAGAGGACCTTGCGTGGTGCCTGGCGGATGCGGACGCCCGCGCGCTGATCCACGACGACTCGGCCGCCGAAGCGGTGCAGGCCTGCGGCGCATTGCGGATTCCCTGCATCGGCGTCGGCGAATCCGCCGCCGCCGATGGTGCGCTGAGCTTCGAGCAGCTGTGCGCCGAGGCGCCGGCGCAAACCCTTCTGCGCGCCGGCGCCGAGGACTGGTCGTTGATGCTCTATACCTCCGGCACCACCAGCCGGCCGAAAGGCGTGCCGCGCCGACACCGCGTCGAGCGCGCGGCGGCAGTCGCCCACGTGGCACAGAACCTCTACGGCCACGACGAATGCACCCTCGGCGTGATGCCGCTGTACCACACCATGGGCGTGCGCTCGCTGCTGTCGATGGCGTTGATCGACGGCCACTTCGTCTGCGTGCCGAAGTTCGACGTCGAGGCCACCCTCGATGCCATCGAGCGCGAGAAAATCAGTAACCTCTATCTGGTCCCGACCCTTTACCACATGCTCATCGAGCATCCGGCATTCAGCCCCGAACGGGTCGCCAGCGTGCGCAAGATCGGTTTCGCCGGCGCGCCGATGAGCGATGGCCTGATGCGCCGGGTCGAGGCGGCCTTCCGACCCGAGCTGTTCGTCAACCACTACGGCAGCTCGGAGATATACACTTTCACCATCGACCAGAACGCCAGTCGCAAGCCCGGCTCGTCCGGACGCTGCGCGCTGAATCAGCGGATCCGCGTGGTCAGTCTCGACGCCTATTCGTCATCGCAGATCGTCAAGCCCAACGAGGAGGGCCAGATCATTGCCGACCTGGCCAGCGACGAAGCTTTCGAGGGCTACTGGAAGCGCCCCGACGCCGACGCCAAATCGCTGCACGATGGCTGGTACTTCACCGGCGATACCGGCTACTTCGATGAGGAGGGTGATCTGTTCGTCACCGGCCGGGTCGACGACCTGATCATTACCGGCGGCGAGAACGTCAGCCCGGCGGAGATCGAGAACGCCCTGTCGCTGCACCCTGCAGTCGAAGAAGTCGCGGTCATCGGTCTGCCCGACGAACAGTGGGGCAAGCTGGTCGCCGCCTTCATCAAGTTGCGTTACCCGGTCAGCGAAGAAGAACTCGACGCCCATTGTGTCAGCTCCGGCCTGGCCCGCTTCAAACGGCCGCGCCGCTACGAATTCATCGAGCAGATTCCCAAATCCCCTGTCGGCAAGATCTTGCGCCGTGTACTGGTGACCCAGTACGGCGAACTCAAGGCCGCCAACTGACCCTTTCGACAAGAGGAAAGACCATGGATACCACCACGCCCGAGCAGCTTCTCGCCAACGAGTTCGACGGCTTCACCGTCGAGGTCGACACCACCCGAGAGCGCGCCGACATCATTCTCGACCGTCCGCCATACAATGTCATCGCCATGAGCCAGCGTGAAGCGCTGCGCCAAGTGTTCGAAGCGCTCGACGCGCATTCCGGCGTCCGCGTCATCGTGCTCCGCGCCCAGGGCGAGCACTTCTCCAGCGGCGGCGACATCAAGGGCTTCCTCGAGGCCTCGCCGGAGCACGTCTCCAAACTGGCCTGGAACGTCGCGGCGCCCGAGCGTTGCACCAAGCCGGTGATCGCCGCCAACCGCGGCTACACCTTCGGCGTCGGCTTCGAGCTGTCGCTGGCCTGCGACTTCCGCATCGCCTCCGAGACCACGCGCTACGCACTGCCCGAACAGAACCTGGGACAGATTCCGGGTTCCGGCGGCTCGGCGCGCCTGCAGAAGATGATCGGCATCGCCCGCACCAAGCATATGGTCATGCGCGCCAAGCGGGTCACCGGCCAGCAGGCCCATGACTGGGGCTTCATTACCGAATGTGTACCGGATGCCGAGCTGGAAAGCACCGTCGACGCTCTGGTCGACGAACTGCGCCGCTTCTCGCCGCTGGCCCAGCGCACGGCGAAGAAGCTGATCAACGACAACGAGGATGCGCCGCTGAAGGTTGCCATCGAGATGGAAGGCCACTGTTACAGCCGACTGCGCAGCTCGGCCGACTTCAAGGAAGGCGTCGAGGCATTCCACGGCAAGCGGCCGGCAAACTTCCGTGGGGAATGAGTTCCACGGCGAATAATCGCCGACCTGCACGACTGCCGGCCCGCTCGGGCCGGCAGTCGGCAAACGGCCAGACGTAAACAACAACAAGCGAAGGCACTGCCATGTCCCAGAACTTGTCTCATCCAGCAGTCGGTATTCCTCCTGCCGCCGACGAACCCTCGCTGCGCAGGGCCCTCAACTCCCGATCCATCAGCGCCGGCGTGGTGGCCGCACTGTTCGGCTGCACCGGGCCGGCCCTGGTAGTCATCAACGCCGCCGAAGCCGGACATCTGAGCAATGCCCAGACGGTCGCCTGGCTGTTCGCGATCTACGTTCTTGGCGGGCTGATCAGCCTGTTCCTGGCGCTGCGCTACCGACAGCCGATCTGCGGTGCCTACACCATCCCCGGCGCGGCGATTCTTGCCGCGTCGCTCACCGTCATTCCGTTCAGCGACGCGGTGGGGGCTTTCATCTTGAGCGGCCTGCTGGTCTTCGTGCTGGGCATCACCGGATTGATCGGCCGGCTGATGCGCTGGCTGCCGATGCCCATCGTGATGGCGATGATCGCCGGAGCGCTGATCCGTTTCGCCACCGGCGCGATCGACGCCATCGTCAGCGCGCCGCTGATCGCCGGCGTCGCCGCACTGAGCTTCTTCCTCATCACACGCGTCACCCGTGCGGTGCCGCCGGTATTGGTCGCCGGGGTGGTCGGGTTGGTGCTGGCGTTCGCTCTCGGGCAGCTGCAACCGGCCGATGTGAATATCGCCTGGGTGATGCCGGCCTTCACCGCGCCGACCTTCTCGCTCGACGCATTCCTGGCCATCACCATTCCGCTCACCGCACTGGTGATCGGTGCGGAGAACGCCCAGGCCACCGGTGTGCTGATGGCCGAAGGATACCGCCCGCCGGTCAATGCGATGACCGTGATCAGCGGCATCGGCGGCATGTTGGCCGGCCTGCTCGGCGGGCACAACGCCAATATCGCCGGACCGATGACCGCCATCTGCTCCTCCGAGCAGGCCGGCGAGGATCCACGCCTGCGTTACGGCGCGGCGATCGTCACCGGCGTGCTGTTCGGCCTGTTCGGATTGTTCGCCGGGCTCGCGGTGCCATTCATCCTGGCCCTCCCCAAGGCGCTGATCGTGGTGATTGCCGGGCTGGCCATGATTGGCGTGCTGCTCGGTGCCTTGCAGCAGGCCTTCCAGAAGGGCGGCGCCTGCCAGATCGGCGCCTTCGTGGCCCTGGCGGTCGCCATGAGCCAGTTCTCGCTGCTGGGAATCAGCTCGCCGTTCTGGGCGCTACTGTTCGGCGTCGCGGTGTCGGGGCTACTCGGAGAAACCCGCCACTGAACGGCGCCGGTAGTATGTCCGCAACGCGCTAGAGCTGTGCCTGATGGCCTGTATCAAAAATCGTTAATGGCCAGGCCATCCGGCAGACGGCAAGATGAAACTGCCACCGATGTCCCGCGTCGGTCGAGCAGACAAAAGATAAGAACAAAACAACGGTGAACCGCCATGCTCCTCTGCCAGACTCCCGGGTCGCCGGCCCGTCTCGCCATCCTCGCCCCGCCGGGTCCAAGCCCCGCCTGCCCGCACGCCCATGATGCGGCGATCCCGGCACACCGAAGGTTGACGGCCACCGCGTTCGGCATGCGCCTGCCGCGCGGTGACCATACTCCAGCCTCGGACCGTCATACGCCAGGACAGACCCCATGAAAAGATTCCTCAACCCCGCCTCCGTCGTTGCGCTCGGCTGGTCGGCGTTCCAGATCTACATGGTCTACGGCACGCCACTGGACCTGATCGTCGCGGTGCCGATCCACATCATGTTCGGCCTCGTGCTGACGTTCATCACCCATCCGCTGCGCAAGCAGGACCTCGGCCACTTCAGCGTGGCGCGCGCCTCGGACTATCTGCTGGCCGCCGTGGCCGTCGCCATTGCCCTATTCTACCTGCTCAACGCGGAAGCACTGACGATGCGCATCGCCATGGTCGACCCGCTGCGCACGATCGATCTGGTAGTGGGCGTCGCCACCCTCTTGCTGGTGATCGAAGCGGTACGCCGCGCCCTCGGGATGGGCTTGACCGTGGTCATCCTGGCTTTCCTGATCTATCAATTCATTGGCCCGCAGCTGCGTGACATACCGATGCTGAGCATCATCGGTCACGACGGCGAACCGAGCCGGTTGTTCCTGGAAACCTTCCTCGACGTGCAGGTGCTGCAGAACGAAGGCGTATTCGGCATTCCCAGTATCGTTTCCTACGGTCAGGTCTTCTACTTCCTGTTATTCGGCGCCTTTCTCCAGCTGTTCGGCGGCGGCCAACTGTTCATGGACCTCTCCGTGCTGCTGGTCGGCCGATTCCGTGGCGGCATGGCCAAGGTCTCGATCGTCTCCTCGACGCTGTTCGGCTCGGTGAGCGGTAGCGCAACGGCAAACGCTGCGGTCATGGGCATGTTCACCATTCCGGCGATGAAGAAGTCAGGCATGAGCGCCGAGCAGGCTGCGGCCGTCGAGGCAACCTCCTCCACCGGCGGTCAGCTGATGCCGCCGGTCATGGGCGCAGCAGCCTTTCTGATCGCCCAGTTCATGGGCATCCCCTACGCCGAGGTGGCGATTGCCGCGTTGATTCCGGCACTGCTGTTCTACGTCGCGCTGTATTTCGTCGTCGACCTGCTGGCCCGGCGCAAGGGCCTGGCCGGCCTCAAGCGAGACGAGCTGGGCACGAACTGGAACAGCGTGCTCAAGCGGCTGTATCTGCTGATTCCGGTGTTCCTGCTGGTCTACCAGATCATGGCCGGCCGCGCGCTGAGTTCGGCGACGCTCCAGGCAATCTGGCTGACGCTGTTTCTCGGCCTGGCCACGCGCGCCTGGGAGGGTTTCTCCCGGCACGGCGCTCGTGGGATATTGAAGGCTGCCGGCTCGGTCGTTGACGACTCGTTTCAGGCGCTGGATTCCGGCGCGCGCGGCGCAATCGCCGTGGCCATCCCTTGCGCCGGTGCCGGCATCGTGGTCGGCATCGCCTCGATGACCAACCTCGGCCTGACCTTCGGCAGCTTCGTCACTGCGCTGTCCGGCGGCATGCTGATCCCGGCGTTGCTGCTGGTGATGTTCATGGTCATCGTGATGGGCATGGGCATGCCGACCACCGCGGCTTACATCATGGGCGCCATCCTGGCCATTCCGGCACTCGACAAGCTCGGTATTCCGGCGCTGTCCTCGCATTTCTTCGTGCTCTATTTCGCCGCCCTGTCGATGGTTACGCCGCCTGTGGCGTTGGCCGCCTTCGTCGCTGGCGGCATCGCCAAGGCCAACGTCTGGCGGACCGGCTGGGTAGCGTTCCGCTACAGCCTGGCCGGTTTCCTGGTGGCCTTCGCCTTCGTCTTCAGCCCGGCGCTGCTGCTGCAAGGCGACTGGCAGGCCATCGTTCCGGCGGTAGCCACCGCGGTGATCGGCTGCTACGCCCTGGCCGGGTGCGTTGCGGGCTATCTTCGCGCACGCAACTCGCTGCTCGAATCGGCACTGCTGCTGATTGCGGCTGCATTGCTGATCGCGCCCGTGCTCAAGGCCTCGCTGGCAGGGCTGGTGGTGCTCTGCGGGGTCTGGGTCTGGCAGAGCCGCAAGGCGCGCAACACCCAGAGCGAATGCGTGCTGGGAAGGACCAGGGCCTAGCGCCACCGGCCCTGCATAATTCAACCAAGGAGAACAACAAGATGAGAACGATTCTGAAAAGGTACGCTGCAGTTTTCCTGCTGAGCGCCATGGGTCTGGGCGGCAACGCAATAGCGGCCGAACCGGTGAACGTCAAATTCGTCGCCGGGCCGACCGGCACCACCTGGTACGCCTATGCCGGCGCCTTGCGCGGCGAAATGCTCCAGCGCCTCCCCGAGGGCTCCACGGTGGATATCCAGGGTACGCCCATGGCGATCGCCAACACCAAGTTGCTGGCCGCCCGACGTGCCGACATCGGCCTGATCTTTCCGCCGGTGGTTGCTTGGGCGCAACAGCCGTTCGGCCCGTTCCAGCGCAAGGCAGAGAATATCCGCGGGCTGGTCGGCGGACTCGACCAGTACTACCAGCGCATCACCGTGCAGACCGACAGCCAGATCCAATCGATCGCCGATATCAAGGAGCAGAAGTTGCCGGTGCGCATCGGCACCGGCCCGCAGGGCAGCCTGAACGAGTATATCGCCAGGCTGATCCTCGAAGCCAATGGCCTGTCGTACGAAGACATCGAGTCCTTCGGTGGCAGTATCAGCAAGTCGAACCTGAGCATCCTGCAGGACCAGTTCGGTGACAAGCAACTGGACATGATCATCGGTATCACCACCGCCGGGCACCCGAACACCGCCCAGCTGTCGATCACGCCCGGACAGCGCTTTCTCAGCCTGAGCGAAGACGCCATCGTGTACCTGGAAAAGTTCGGTTTCGTTCACGCCACCATGCCGGCCAACATGTTCGAAGATCAGGATCAAGCGGTCGAAGGGGTCGGTTTCAGCACTTCCCTGTATGCCACCGAGACGATGTCCGACGATGATGCCTACGCAATAACCAAGGCCGTCATGGAAGGTCAGGACGCACTCAAAAGCGCCTTCGGCTCGATGAAGGGCTGGACTGCGGAAGGCTCGGCGAAGCCGGCCAACCTTGCGACTCCCCTGCATCCGGGGGCGCGCCAGTATTACGAAGAAACCGGACTGCTCAAGTGAACCCGACGCTGCGCGGGCCCCGCCCGCGCAGCCTTCGCCCAGCCGATTCAGTGAGGACTCCATGACAGAGGACAACAGGCTCGACGGCGGCCAGGCCATCGTCGAGCTGCTCCGGCGTAACGGTGTGGACCGCGTGTTCACCGTCCCCGGCGAAAGTTTCCTGCCCGTGCTCGACGCGTTGCACGACGCCCCCGACATCGCCCTGGTCGTCTGCCGGCAGGAGGGCGGAGCGTCGATGATGGCCGAGGCTTATGCCAAAACTACCGGGCGTCCGGGCGTCTGTTTCGTCACCCGCGGACCGGGCAGTGCCAATGCGCTGGCCGGGCTGCACGTGGCGGCGCAGGACTCAACGCCTCTGCTGGTATTCGTCGGTCAGGTGCCGCGCGGTTTTCAGCAGCGCGAAGCCTGGCAGGAGGTCGACGTCGCTGCGCTGTTCGGTTCGGTGGCCAAGTGGGCAACCGATATCCAGGACGCCGCGCGCCTGCCGGAATATCTCTCCCGCGCCTTCTCCACCGCCCGCTCGGGCCGTCAGGGCCCGGTGGTGCTCGGACTGCCCGAAGACCTGCTGTACGAGCGACTTGAACCGGTCGCGCTCAGCCCGGCGCCGATCAACCAAGGCTATCCGGCACCGCAAGCGATGACACAGCTGCAGCGGATGCTGGACAAGGCGCAACGCCCGTTGGCGATCTTCGGCGGGTCCGGCTGGAATGCCGAATGCCGCGCGCAACTGCAGGTCTTCGCCGAAGCGCATGCCCTGCCGGTGGCCACGGCTTTTCGCCGTCAGGACCGCTTCGACAACAGCCACCCGAACTACGCCGGCGATGCCGGTCTGGGCATGAACCCAGGCCTCGCCAGGCTAATCGAAGAAGCCGACCTGCTGATCGCGATCGGCACCCGCCTGGGCGACATCACCACGCGGCACTACGAGCTGGTGGATGTGCCGAAACCTCGCCAGTCGTTAATCCACATACACCCCGATCCGCAGGAGCCCGGTCGTGTGCGTGTACCGGAGCTGGCCATCTGCGCCTCAGTGGAGGGCTTCGCCGAGACGGCCGCCGGCCTCGAGCCGGTTGAGACTGCTGCCGAGCGCCAAGCCTGGCTGACGCAAGTGCGCGAAACCCGCGAAGCCTGGCAAAAGCCGACCAATCTGCCAGGCTCGCTGCAGCTCGGCGAGATCGTCGCCTGGCTCGGCGATCGATTACCGGCTGATGCCGTGATCAGCAACGGCGCCGGCAACTATACGCTCTGGGTGCACCGCTTCTACCCCTTCCGCGGCTGGGGCAGCCAGTTGGCACCGACATCTGGCTCGATGGGCTACGGCCTGCCGGCGGCGATTGCTGCCAAGCTGGCCAACCCACAACGGCCGGCCGTGTGCTTCGCCGGTGATGGCTGCTTCCAGATGACCTGCCAGGAACTGGCCACCGCGATGCAGTACGGTGCCAACGTCATTGTCATCGTGGTGAACAATGGTTCCTACGGCTCGATCCGCATGCATCAGGACAAGCATTATCCCGGCCGTCGCTACGGTACCGACCTGGTCAACCCCGACATGGTTGCCCTGGCCCGCGCCTATGGTGCCGGTGCCGCACGAGTGGAGCATACGGAACAATTCGCCGAAACGTTCGAACAGGCGCTGGCGGCCGATCGCCCATTCCTCGTCGAACTGGTGATGGACCCGGCAATTCTCAAACCCTGATGCGTCCCCTCCCCACCGCCCCGAGGGCGGACCTTCCACCAGCAATACAAAGAACAGAGCGTCCGGCACGCCAGCCAGGGGCCCCTCTGGGGCCCTCTTGTTGGAGCACGCTTCACCGGAATGCCGGGCCGTATCGCTCAGTGCATCACCGAGCCACCATCGACCACCACGGTCTCGCCGGTCATGAAGGCGCTGTCGTCGGAAGCGAGGAACAGCAGCGGACCGATCAGATCGTCCGGCATCTGATCACGCTTGATCGCTCGGCTGGCGATCACCGGCGCAGTCAGACGCTCGCGCATCTCGACATTGGCCACGACGCCTTCGCTCAGCACCAGCCCCGGTGCCAGGGTATTCACCGCAATGCCGTAATCGCCTAACTCACGCGCCAACGCCCGGGTCAGCGCGAGGATGGCGCCCTTCGACGTGACATAGTGCAGCAGATTCGGCGTACCCTTGAATGGCGTGCCGGACGAGATATTGATGATCCGTCCATAACCTCTCTCCTTCATGTATGGCACCACCGCCCGGGCGCAGATGAAGGGACCACGCACGTTGACAGCCATCACCTTGTCCCACTCACCAAGGTCGATCTCCTCGAACCCCTTCATCTTCAGCGAAGCGTAGATCGCCGCGTTGTTTACCAGTACGTCGACCTGCCCGAAGCGCTCCATCGCCGCGGCAGCCATCGCGGCCACGGACGCCTCGTCGGACACATCGGTCTCAAGCGCGATGGCCTCACCCCCCATACCCTCCAGCTCGGCGACCAGCCCCGAGCCGTCGAGCACGTCGGCGATAACAATGCGTGCCCCTTCGGCCGCCAGCGCCCGGGCGTAGATGGCACCGATGCCCTGGGCCGCGCCGGTGATGATCACCACCTTGTCTGTCATCCGATTCATAGAGTTCTCCAGTCGAACCCGGCCATGTCAACCGGGAGTAGGCGTTTGCGACCTTGAACAGGTCAGGAAATGAACACGGTCACCAGCCCCGGCTGCCAGGAGGTCAGGATTATTACCAGCAGGGTGACCAGCAGGAACGGCAGCAGAGGCCGCATGATCTCGCCCGGCCGGCAACCGGTGACGCGAGAGGCGACATAGAGGGCGGCGCCGACCGGTGGGGTCAGCAGGCCAAGCGTCAGGTTGATGCACATGACCACACCCAAGTGGTAAGCGTTGATACCGTAGACCGACTCAGCCACCGGCAGCACGATTGGTACCAGCAGGATCAGTGCAGCGATGCCGTCGAGAACCATGCCCACTACCAGCAACAACGCGGTCAGCAACAGCATGTAGATGAAGGGATCGGAGGTCATGCCCTGCATGATGACGCCGAGCTGCTGCGGAATCTGCTCGTAGACGATGACCCAGCCGAACACTGCCGCCGCGGCGACCAACGCCAGCACCACCCCGCTGTTGATACCCACTCGCAGCAGCATGTCACCCATGCGATCGAGCTTCATCTCACCATGGGCGAAGCGCCCGACCAGTACGGCCATGGCCGCACCCACCGCTGCCGCCTCGGTCGGCGTGGCGATGCCGCCGATGATGCTGCCGATCATTATCACCGGCACGCTGAGCGATGGCAGGCTGCCGACAACGTTGTGCAGCATCTGCGCACGGGTCAGGCGTTCGTTCGGCGGGTAGTGGTAGAAAAAGCCGAGCAGCGCAATGACCAGGATAAAGCCGCCAGCCATGAGCAACCCCGGAATGATGCCGGCGATGAACAGGTCACCGATGGAAATCTGCGCGAGAACGCCAAATATCACGAACAGCATCGATGGCGGAATCACTGGCGCCAATAGCGCGCCGGCTGCCGTGGTGGCAGCGGCAAAGTTGCGGTCGTAACCCTTCTGGTGCATTTCCGGCACCATCACTTGCGCCATCACCGCCACCTGGGCGTTGGCCGAGCCAACGATCGAGGCCATCATCATGTTGGCGAGGATGTTGATATAGGCCAGGCCGCCGCGGATCGAGCCAAGAAACACCGAGGCGAAGGCGACCAGGCGCCGGGTGATACCGCCCTCGTTCATCAGTTCGCCGACCAGCATGAACAGCGGAATGGCGAGCAGTCCATAGTTGTCCAGCCCGCCGAAGAACTGCTGCGGGTAGGAGAGGAACAGCACGCTATTACCACTCGCCTGGATGTAGACCATGGCGCTGACCGCCAGCACCAGCGCGATCGGCACACCGATGAACAACAGTACCGCAAAGAGTCCGATGACCATTGAGCTACTCCCTCGGGCCGGCCGCGAGCCCGACCCCCGGCGCCGAGTGCGGCGCACGCAGGCTGTCGAGCAGATTGGCCAGTGCATGGATGCTGCTGGTGAAGGCCACCAGCGGCAGAATCAGCCAGAACCAGAACTTGGCAACACCGAGCGTTGCGGTCGGTTCCTGGTAGATGAAGTTGAAGGATCGGGCGGCAAAGGCATCGAAGTCGAAACCGCTGCGCCACAGCGTCAATGGGTCGAACCATAGATAGCAGAGCACCAACAGCGTCACGGCAAAACCGAGCACTACCAGATCGGCACTACACCGGAGTAGCTTACGCGCGGCGTCGGGCACCGCATCGGTAAGCAGCGTGACGGCGACCGCCTCACGGGTCTGCAGCGTGACCGACAGGCCCAGCATCGCCAGCCAGACCATGGTCAGCACAGCCAGTTCGTCGAGCCAGAAGATTGGCGCTTTCAGTGCCCGGCCGGCGACGTTAACCAGAACCATCAAGGGCAGGACCAGTACCAGCGCGCGCAGCGCAGCCCGTTCGCCGCGGCCGATCAGGTGACTCAGCGCTCGGATCATAGAGCTCTCTCCGAAGGAAACTCATGCGGATGTCCCGGCGGCGCGTCACGCCCGTCGGGCCCGATTTCAGGGTTTCAGGTTGACCGCTTCCTGGCGCAGGTCAGCCAGGACCGGGGCCTTCTTCAGCCAGATCTCTTCCCACTGCTGTAGTTTGTCACCGAAGAATTCGGGTCCCACGGGGATGACCTTCACACCGGCCTGCTCGATACTCGCCTGGGTTTCGGCTTCGGATTGCTCGTAGTGTGCCGTCAGCGTGTCGAGGTGCTTGCGGGTCAGCTCGCGAATCAACGTACGGTCTTCTTCGCTCATCTGCGCCCAGACCCTGCCGGACATCAGGCCGATCACCGGGAACATCATGTGATTGCTCTGCAGCACGGTCTTGGCGCGTTCGTAGAGGCGCAGTTTCCAGACCAGCTCGAGGTCGGCATCCACACCGTCGACCTGCCCGTTGGCAAGCGCGTCGTACACGTCGGTGACCGGCATCGGTGTCGAGGCGGCGCCGAGCAGACGATAGAAGTCCTGCACCGGCGGAAAGGGGGTAATGCGGATCTTACGACCGTTAATGGCATCGACCGTATCGGTCGGGAAGGCATTGAGCATCAGCCGCATGCCCGCCACGCCATAACCGAGCCCGACAACACCGGCCTTGGCCGGCAGTTGGGCAAGCATCGCCTGGGCGGTCTCGCCATGGAGCAGTTGGCCAGCCTGGACCACGTCACGCACGAGATAGGGAGCGAACAAGGCGCCGAAATCCGGCACCCGGTTGGCCACCTCGGCGGCAGTCATGAAGGCCATGTCGAGCGCGCCGGTTTGTAACTGCTGCAACATGCGCGCCTCGCTGCCGAGCTGGCCGGCGGGGAAAATCACCACGTTGTATTTGCCGCCCGAGCGTTCCTTGAGCTCCTCCCCCATGGCCTGCGCGGCTTGCGACCAGGCATGAGTGCCCGGGACGATCAGGCCCAGGCGTAGATCCTTGGCCATCGCGCCGGTACTGAACAGGAGCGCAACAGCGAAACCTAGCGTGCATAGCCATCTTGTTGTTTTCTTCATGATTTACCTTTTTGTAGTTATCGAATTGCAGTTATCGAACAGACAGTTCTTCTTATTATCCTTGTTGCCGTCCCGGCGACGCTCGTCTCCTCCGGGTCCGGCGCACTGCTTGCTGATCAAGAAGCTAGCGCAAGGCCTCTCTCCTCAGCCATTAGGGAATAATGATGCAGAAGATCACGGAACGTTATGGACGGTGACGGAAGCTGCCGAAATCGAGGGGCGTCACTGTCTTGTTCGGAACAGGCAGGCTGAATAACGCGAGACATCGCCGGTACTGATGGCGCGCATCAAAAAAGCTTAATAGGCAGACTTTCGCCACGGCCCTAGCATGGCCAAAACAATAATCGCGAGATAATTTGCCATGACGCCTATGCCTTCCCCTTCGGTCGATTCCGCCCTGGCCACTCTGCCACTTGGCGCCAGCCTGCGCGGCTGGCTGGATCATCTGCAGCGCACCCAGCGGCTGAGCATCATTCGCCCGGGTACCGATCTGCGCTTTGGCGTCGCGGGCATCGCCAACCGCCTGGACGGTCACAGTGCTTCGCTGTTTCTGAAGCCCGGCGGGCATGCGATTCCGGTCATTTCCGGCCTGCTGTCGGACCGTCAATGGATGGCCGAAGCGATGGGCGTCGAACCCAGCCAGGTACTCGCCCGCTTCGAACATGCCAGCCTCGAGCCATTGCCCTGGCGGGAAATCACCGAGCCCAGCTGTCAGCAAGTGATCCACCGCGAAGTCGACCTGCTCGGCCAACTGCCGATCCCCACGCACAACGAACACGACAGTGGCGCCTATATCACGGCGGGCCTGCTGATCACCCGCAATCCGCGCACCGGGATACAGAACGTATCCATTCACCGCCTGCAGGTCAGCAGCTCCAACCGCCTTGGTGCCCTGCTGTTGCCGCGCCACACCCTGGCCTATTTTCAGGAGACCGAGCACAACAACGAAGACCTCGAGATCGCCGTGGTGGTCGGCTGTGATCCGCTGACACTGATGGCGTCACAGGCCATCGTGCCGATCGATCATGACGAACTGGAGATCGCCGGCGCGCTGCACGGTCGCCCGCTGCCGGTGGCGAAATGCGTGACCAACCGCATCCGCGTTCCGGCCGAAGCGGAGATTGTCATCGAAGGACGATTGCTGGCCAACGCCCGGGAGGAAGAAGGACCGTTTGGCGAATTCCCGCAGTACTACGGCGAGCGCGCCGAGCGCCACGTCATCGAGGTGGACGCCATCACTCATCGCCAGGCGCCGATGTTCCACACCATCGTGGGTGGCGGCCTCGAGCATTTGCTCCTCGGCGGCATCCCGCGCGAGGCGACCATGCTCGCGCACCTGCGGCGCAGCTTCCCCTCGGTACGCGACGTGCATCTGGCGCGCGGCGGCGTGTGCCGCTATCACCTCTACGTGCAGATCGAAAAGCGCTCGGAGGGCGAGGCGAAGAACGTGATTCTCGGCGCGCTCGGCGGCCACTACGACATCAAGCACGTGGTAGTGGTCGACACCGACGTCGATATCCACGACCCCACCGAGGTCGAATGGGCGGTGGCGACACGCTTCCAGGCCGATCGCGACCTGGTGTTGGTCCATGAATCCCAGGGCTCCAAGCTCGATCCTTCCACCCGTGACGGCATCGGCTCGAAGATGGGCTTCGACGCCACCGTGTCGCTGACGGCACCGCCGATGCGCTTCAAGCGAATCCGTGTCCCGGGCGAGGCCGAGGTGGACCTCGCTGCGGTCAGCCAGGCGGCGGGTGCCGACTGGCAGCAGTTGTTCGGCCAGCCGAACAACTGCTGACCGATAGCGGCGCACGACGGCGCCCTGCCTTCTCTGGATATTCAACCGCAAGGGCGATTCCCCGGACGACAGTTCACCAGGTACCGTTTCGGGACGCCACCCGAACGGGTCACGACCGGTAAAGGGCGCAGCGCCCTTTCCAGCGGCTAAAACAACCACAAGCAGCTTCGCCGGACAGGAGATACAAAATGCAGCAGGCACGACACTTCATTGACGGTCAATGGTGCGATAACGGCCAGTGGGCCGACAGCCTCGATCCCGCCAATGGCGAACATATCGGACGCTTCGCCGAGGGGGGGGAGGAGCAGGCCCGAGCCGCAGTCGACGCCGCCGCTCGGGCATTCGAGGACCCGCAGTGGTCACAGAATCCGCGTCTGCGCCAGCAGGTGATGCTGGACTGGGCCGCGTCGCTGAAGGACCGCCAGGAAGAGCTGGCCGTTTTGCTCACCCGCGAGAACGGCAAGGCGCTGGCGCAGTCGCGCGGCGAGATCGGCGGCGCCATCTCGGAAATTCTCTATTATGCCGGGCTCGCGCGGCACACCCCGGGCCACGTGCTGGAAGTCGCCCCCGGCGAGTTCTCGACAATGCTGCGCGAACCGGCCGGCGTGGCCGGGCTGATCATTCCATGGAACGCTCCGGCCGTGCTGCTGGTGCGCGCGCTGGCCCCGGCGTTGGCGGCCGGCTGCACCTGCGTGGTCAAGCCGGCGCCGCAGACCGCACTGTTCAACGCCGCCTTCCTCACGCCGTTGCTGGAGCTGCCGACACTGGCGCCCGGCGTGGTCAACCTGTTCGCCGAGACTGGCCATGCCGGCGCCGCCTATCTGGTCGCCACGCCGAAGGTCGACGTGCTCAGCTTCACCGGCTCCACCGCCACCGGCACGCAGATCATGCGCGACGCCGCACCGACCATGAAGAAGCTGTCACTGGAGCTCGGCGGCAAGTCCTGCTGCCTGGTGCTGGACGACGTCGACGTGGCCGAGGTAGCGCCGAAGCTTGCGGCCGCAGCGACCATCATCTCCGGGCAGCAGTGCACCGCTGCCCGGCGCGTGCTGGTGCATGCCAGCCGCGCGGCGGAGATGAAGAAGGCGCTGGCCACCGCGCTGGCGGAGATCCGCCTCGGCCACGGGCTGGAAGCCGCGACCCAGATGGGTCCGCTGATCGACCAGAAGTCCCGCGATCGGGTCGAGCAACGTATCCGTGAATCGATGGACAGCTGCGACGAGGTGCTGCTGGCGGGTGGCCGCCCAGGTGATACGCTCAAGAGCGGTGCCTTCCTCTCGCCAACGTTGATCGCCCACCAGGACAGCGGCGCATTCTTCTGTCAGGAGGAAATCTTTGGCCCGCTGTTGGTACTGGAAACCTTCGAGGACGATGCCGAGGCCGTGCGCCGCGCCAACCATACCGAGTTCGGCCTGTCAGCCAGCGTCTGGACACGCGACGGCGCCCGCGCCATGCGCCTGGCCCGGGCGCTGCGCAACGGCACGGTGTGGATCAACGACCACAACAAGCTGTTCGCCGAAGCGGAAACCGGCGGCTACCGCAAGAGCGGCCTGGGACGCCTGCATGGCTACGACGCATTGCTGGATTTTACAGAGCTCAAGCACGTCTATCAGAATGTCGCGTGCCTATAGACCGACATGGACGAGGTTGAGATATGGAACTGCGCCAGCTGAAGTACTTTACCTGTCTGTACGAGGAGGGGTCGGTAACCAAGGCGGCGCAGCGGCTGAACATCGTTCAGCCGGCCCTTTCGATGCAGATCGCCAAGCTAGAAGAGGAGCTCGGCCAGCCGCTGTTCGAACGCACCCCCAAGGGAATGACCCCGACCGAGGCCGGCATACAGGCCTATCGCCTGTTCATGCCGATCCTCGGCGGGCTGCTGGAAGCGCGGCAGACGCTGATCGACCGCAGCGGCAAGATCGGCGGGCGGATCAACGCCGGACTGATCGCCTCGGCGGCCAACCAGGCGCTGGCCAGCACACTAGCCTACTTCGTCGAGCACCACCCGGACGTCGAACTGCAGATCAGCTATGGCTATAGTCAGGACCTGATCGACCGAGTCCTCTCCGGCGCGCTGGACTTCGCGGTGATCAATCAGAGCTTCCAGCAGGAACATCTGCACCGTACCGACATCCTCAATGAAGAGTTGCTGGTCGCCACCGGTGCCACCACGCGGCTGCGCAATCCGCTGCCGGTACCGCTCACGGCGCTTGGCCAACTCAAGCTCGTCCTTCCGTCTCGTCGTCACGGACTGCGCATCGTGATAGACCAGGCGCTGGCGGCCCAGGGCATCGAGCTATCCCCGCACATGGAACTCGACGACCTGACGGTGATCGAGAGCTTTCTGCGACGCAGCGACTGGATCAGCGTGTTGCCGGCAACCGTACTGCAGCGCGGCCTAGAAGAGGGTGCCATACGCGCCTATCCGCTGGCATCGCCCGGCATTACCCGGCGAATGATATGCGTGCATGACAGCCGGCGGCCGCTTACCCCGGCCGCCATGCTATTCATCGATATCATCAGCAAGACGCTCGGCACCGCGCTCAATGCCATCCATTTCTTCAAGGAAGGCGCCACTCAGGATGTAGACCATGAACTCAGCTAGTTCACGCCCACAGCGGCTCGTCATCGGCATTTCCGGCGCATCGGGCGCTATCTATGGCGTTCGTCTGCTGGAGTTGTTGCGCGACACGCCGATCGAGACACACCTGATTGTCTCGAAATCGGCGCTGATCACGCTGTCCCACGAGACCGGGCTTTCCTGGTCGCAGCTCAAGCCGCTGGCCACCGTGTGCTACTCCAACCAGGACATCGGCGCGGCCATCGCCAGCGGTTCGTTCAAGACCATGGGCATGCTCGTCGCGCCCTGCTCGATACGCTCAATGTCGGAGATTGCCAGCGGCGTGACCTCGACTCTGCTGACCCGCGCCGCCGACGTGGTGCTCAAGGAGCACCGGCGCCTGGTGCTGATGGTGCGCGAGACGCCGCTGCACCGGAACCATCTGCGCACCATGACCGAGCTGGCCGAGCTCGGCGCTATCATCGCTCCGCCGGTGCCGGCGTTCTACGCCAAGCCGGCCTCGCTGGCGGATATGGTCGATCACACTCTCGGCCGAGTACTCGACCTATTCGACATCGAACTCGGCGTGGTCAAGCGTTGGCGCGAGGTGCCAGAAAACCTGCCCACTCTCGACGAGGTCGAGGCGACGACCACCGAGCGCTGACCCCTCATGTCCGCACCCGCCGCCCTCCACCAACTGCCGAAGCATCCATCAGCGGGGCAGCTTCGCCAGGAACGCGCCGATCAGCCCCAGCACGCGCGTACGCGCCTGATCCTGCGGGAAGTGCCGGCAATGATCGAGCAACACTGTCCGACAGGGGCCGCGGACCTCACGAGCGATGGTCTGCAGTT
The DNA here is from genome assembly GCF_054602495.1 of Halomonas sp. WWR20. Lineage (NCBI taxonomy): Bacteria > Pseudomonadati > Pseudomonadota > Gammaproteobacteria > Oceanospirillales > Halomonadaceae > Halomonas > Halomonas sp. WWR20. Next base: position 67,652 of record NZ_JBTRHR010000009.1, on the reverse strand, counting down.
GCGCCGGGGTGGCGAACTCATCGTCACGCCCCTGGATCGCCAGCAGCGGTACATGGATCTGCGGCAGGGTCCGGTGCAAGTTCCAGGTGGCGAAGGCCGGATCCAGCCAGGTTTCGCTCCAGCCACGGAAAGCACCGTCGAGGTTGTCGCCGTGGTAGGCGTGCAGGCGTTTGCGCAGGTTGCCGCAGGCGTAGGCCTTGACCGTGCGTCGCACGCCCTCGATGCTGGCCGGCTCGACATCCACGTGCGGCGCCAGCACCACCACGCCCTGCACGCGCGGGTCCTGGCGGGCGGCATAGGCGAGTGCGATGGAAGCGCCATCGCTGTGGCCGATCAGCACCACCTGCTCGAGCGCCAAACCGTCGAGCACACGCTCGAGTTCGTCCGGGCCGGCCACGCTGAGGTAATCGAGCGGTCGAGGCAGCGCCACCGGGCTGGAGCGGCCGTAGCCTTGACGGCTGTAGGCCAGCACCGGCAAGCCGCAGGCTTCGCCCAGTTGCGCCGGGAAATCCTTCCACAGCTCGAGGCTGCCGAGCCCCTCGTGCAACAAGACGAGCGTGGGGCCGGCCGAGTCCAAGGGTCGCAGAAGCTGATATTCGAGCCTGGCGCTGGCGGTCTCGAGGAAATGTCGGTGCGTCATCGAATACGGGCCCTACTGGCTGAGAGCGAGAAGGTTAACCGATTTTGCGCGGTGCTTTCGGCGATCATGCTCGTCATGAAAAATTCTAACATGCGCCCACTCGACCTTCAGGTAATGGACTCCGCCTTGCAGTGGGTCCTCAATGGCCACACCGTCTGGCCATGCACGGTGCTGGAAGTCGAGAGCCGACCTCGACGAGCGCACGGCGCCCGCCTTTTCTCTCCCGACCGCCCCGTAAGGAGCTAGCGATGTCCACTGCACAACGCGTCTTTCACGGCAAGTTCGGCCGGGTCGCCCTCCTCGACATGGACCGCTCGTTGGTCACCCATTCGCATCATGAGTGTCATGTGCTGGTGAAGGCCTCCGGTGCCGACACCTTCTTCAATGTCAATGGCCGCCAGGTGCCGCTGACCGACCGCAATGCGGTGCTGGTCAACGCCTGGCAACCGCACTATTACGACTACCAACCCGGCGCCGAACAAACGCAGATCCTCGCGCTCTACATCGAGCCGGCATGGCTGGCCGAGGCCCAGCAGTCGTTGGCCCTGAGCGCCCATCCGGGGTTCTTCGCCCAGCCCAGCATCGAGTTCAGCAGCAAGAACCGATCAATGGCTGACCGGCTGATCGCCGAGGCCTGCAGCGTCGGGCTGGTGCCACGCGAGCATATCGAATTCCTGCTGTTCGATTTCCTCATCGAGCTGATCGAGGGCTACTCGCAGTGGAAGCAACTGCGCCGCCTTGGCATTCAGGTCCGTCAAGGCTTTCGCGACGCACGTATCCGCCGCGCCTGCGATTACCTGCAGAACCACCTCGACGACCCTGATTGCATTGCCAACGCTGCACTGACTGCCGGATTGTCTCGGGCGCATTTCTTCACCCTGTTCCGTCAGGATACCGGCATGACGCCAACGCTGGTGCTCAATGATGCGCGGATGCGTCGAGCCTTTGTCTGGCTGGAGCGTGAACGCACCGGTACGCTCGGCCAACTCGCGGAGAATCTCGGCTTCTCCGAACAGGGCCATTTCACACGCTTCTTCCGCCAGCACATCGGTGCGTCGCCGAGTCAGTATCGGCGAGTGGTCGACAGTTATCGCTCAAGCGATACGGAATAATCTTCGTGCATTGGCTGCCGGTGGCGTCCTGGTGTAAGCAACAACGGACCCGGCCCCTCTACTGGCCGGGGTCTATGCCGCTGCGCCCAAGGCCAGGCTCCCGGGCGCCGCATTGTCTGCTATAACCGTGCTACACGCCCGGACAAGGACAGACCATGACTCTACGCTGCGCCATTCTCGACGATTACCAGCACGTCGCCCTCACCTTGGCCGACTGGTCGTCGCTGTCTCCTCAGGTCGAGACCGTCGTATTTCATGAGCCTATCGCCAATCGGGATACTCTCGCCGAGTCGCTTGCCGAATTCGATATCGTCGTCGCGATGCGCGAGCGCACGCCCTTCCCCGCCGCGCTGCTCGAACGCCTGCCGCGGCTCAAACTGTTGATCACCAGCGGAATGCGCAACGCCGCCATCGACATCGCTGCCGCCAAGACGCACGGCGTCATCGTCTGCGGCACCGGCGGCCGCTCCGAACCGCCGACCGAACTCAGCTGGGCGCTGATCCTTGGTTTGGCACGTCATCTGCTTATCGAGAACAACGCGCTGCGCTCAGGCGGGCCGTGGCAAAGTACGGTGGGGATTGGGCTTGCCGGCAAACGTCTGGGCCTGCTCGGACTGGGAAAGATCGGCAGCAAAATGGCGCGCATCGCTCAGGCCTTCGACATGGAGGTCAGCGCCTGGAGCGAGCATCTGACCCGCGAGCGCTGTGATGAGCTTGGCGTCGAGCTGGCCGCCTCCAAAGAGGCGCTGCTCGAGGCCAGCGACATCGTTTCGATTCATCTGGTGCTCAGCGAGCGCACCCGCGGCCTGATCGGTGCCCGCGAGCTGGACTTGATGAAACCGCAGGCGCTGTTGATCAATACTTCGCGCGCCGCCATCGTCGATCAAGAAGCGCTGATCGCGGCGCTTGAGCGCGAGCGCATCGCCGGCGCCGGGCTCGATGTCTTCGACACCGAACCGTTGCCGCTCGACCACCCGCTGCGCCAGTTGCCCAACGTGCTGGCCACGCCACACCTCGGCTACGTCGCCGACGTCAACTACCGCACCTACTTCGAAGAAGCGGTCGAGGATATCGAGGCCTTCCTGAGCGGTACGCCGGTGCGCACGCTCTAGCCGTCAGGCCTCGTCGGGAGTGTTGTCGTTGCAGTACTGGCGCGTCTCGTTGGCCAGCGTATAGAAGCCCGGCTTGGCGGCCATGAATATCTGTTCGATCAGGACCATCATGCTTTTATCGTCGAAGCTGCCGGCGGTGAAGGCGTAGCTATCCTTTTCCAGCTGATGGTAAAAGAGTTGACTGCCGCAGCGCTGGCAGAAGCCGCGTTCGGCAATCGCGGAGGAACGGTAGATGCCCAAGGCCGAACGATCCTCGAATACCGGCGCGTCTACGCAGTGCACACCCAACATTGGCCCGCCCATCAGTCTTTGGCACATCGAACAGTGGCAAACGTCGACTTCACCGCCGTGTGCTACCGTGAAGCGTACCGCGCCGCAGAGACAACCGCCGGAGTGACGCTGCTGATCCGTCATGGGAGACCCCCGTTCTTGTCGTTTGGTCCACGCGAGGCGCCGGGATAGTGATTCGTCTCGGCGGCTACGCTGACGCTGAGTATGTCTCATTTATTTATCACATCAGGAGAGAACATGACTACCGAACTGGCTCTGCTCGGCTGGACTCTGGCGCTGGCCATCGTGCAGATATTGCTGCCGGCGATGTTTCGCAACCGGGAAACCGGTATCGCCTATAATACCGGCCCGCGCGACGAGGCCGGCCCGCCGATGGGCAAGGTCACCGGCCGACTGTCACGCGCGCAGAAGAATCTGTTCGAGACGCTGCCGCTGTTCATCGGTGCGGTACTCATCGCCCACGTCGCCGGGCGGGAAGGCGCACTCACGCTTTGGGGAGCCTGGCTCTATTTCGGTGCCCGGGTGGTCTACGTACCGCTCTACGCCTTGGGCATTCCGGTGATCCGCTCGCTGGTGTGGGGCGTTTCGCTACTGGGGTTGGTGCTGGTCCTGACGGCATTACTTTGATCCATGTAAGAGCAGAGGAAGTATCAGCTGACGCTTGTCCATCAGCGCCATCACGGAACGCAGGTTTATGCCGCAGGACACTTGGCCATACCGCATTCTTCACGTCCTCGGGCGCATGCTGCTAGCGCTGGCGTTACTGCTGATCGCGCTGTGGGGCAGCCTGGCGATGTGGTTCCAGCTGCCGCTCCCCGCGTGGGCGAAAGTCATTGTCATTGCCGGGTGGAACCTGCTGGCCTGCGCGGGCATCGCCGTGCTGCTGGTGCCCGAGCTGCGCGCATACCGCTGGCATGCCGTCGGTGGCTATCTGCTCGCCTTCAGCGTGCTGTGTGTATGGTGGGCCTCGTTGCGCCCGGCCAATGACCGACCGTGGGCGCCCGAGGTGGCACGTATGCTTTCGGCCGAGGTCAATGGCGATCGTGTCACGCTGCACAACGTGCGCAACTTCGAATGGCACACGCCCGAGACATTCACGCCGCGCTGGGAGACCCGCGAGTACGATCTCTCGCAATTGCGCTCGACCGATCTACTGGTGTCCTACTGGATGGGCCCGGCGATCGCCCATACGCTGGTCAGTTTCGGGTTCGCCGATGGCCGCCAGTTGGCCTTCTCCGTCGAGATTCGCCGCGAACGGGACGAAACCTTTTCCACCCTCGGCGGCTTCTTCAAACAGTTCGAGGTCAGCCTGATTGCAGCTGACGAGCGCGACATCGTGCGTGTGCGTAGCAACGTCCGCGGCGAGGATGTCTATCTCTATCGCGTGGGCCTGCCCGAGGAAGCGGCACGCGAGCTGTTTCTCTCCTACCTCGAAGAAGCCCATACGCTGCACGATCAGCCGCGCTTCTATAACACGCTTTTCACCAATTGCACGACGCTGGTCTTCGACATGGTCAAGCGCATCGTTCCGGGGTTGCCCACCGATATCCGCCTGATCCTCTCTGGCTACTTGCCCCATTATATCCATGACCAGGACGGACTGGACACCTCACGGCCCTTCGAGGAGTTGCAGGCACGGGGTTACATCAATCCGCGCGCGATGGCGGCGGATCGCGACAAGCCCCCTGGCCAAGACGCGTTAGAGAAGCGCTCGAAAACCGACTTCTCGGCGGCGATTCGCCGCGGCGTCCCCACTCCGGACGGTGGCCTGATCGCCCCTGAAGTCTCCGAGTTCACCGCTCCCGATTGAAGCGGTAGCGTTTATCGCGACGTAGCCGTTTTAACGCAGCCGTTATTGTCGGTGGCGCTTTTGGCACATTCGGTACATCTTTAAGGAACCCAACCGAGACAGGAGGCTGCCCGACACGTCAACCCTTCGCTAGGAAGCGACACTGACAGGGGCGGCTTCGCCGCGCATGGTGCCATCTTCACGTCACACCTTTCTGTCAGGGTCGATGATGCTGTCAACCCTAAGGAGTGCTTCCGCCGATGGTGCGAATCGATAAGAAAGCAATCCGGCTCTACGTGCTGGATACCAACGTCCTGATTCACGATCCCGCCGCTCTTTACCACTTTGAAGAACACGACGTCGTCATTCCCATGACCGTTCTTGAAGAGCTCGACAAGCATAAGAACGGTATTCGCGAAATCGCTCGAACCGCACGCCAGGTCAGCCGCACGCTCTCCGACCTCACGGCGCACGTCACACCCGAGGAAATCCAGCGCGGTATTGCTTTACCCGGCAGCACCGGCCCCACCGGCCGCCTGCACTTTCTCTGCTATCAGGACCTCAAGCCTCTCGACCCCTTGGTGGATACGCCCGACAACCGTATCCTCGCCGAGACCTGCCGCCTGCGCGCCGAACGCCCCGATGCCTCGGTGATTCTGGTCACCAAGGACATCAACCTGCGTGTCAAGGCCGCCGCCCTCAAGGTAGCGGTGGAGGATTATCTCAACGATCGCGCCTTCGGCGACTCCGATGCCATGATCGAAGGTGCCAAGGTCTACGCCGGTGCCGGCAGGGACGGCGCCGGATTATGGGAGTCGCTGAACGCGGAAGTCCGCGTCAAGCGTAGCGAAGGCCAGATTCTCTATCATCTCAGCGGTGCCATGCCCGAGGACTGGCATGTTGGCATGCTGGTCTCCGACAGCGAAAACGGCGCCGACTTCGAAGCCATCGTGCGCGAGGTCGCGCCTCGGCGAGCGACGCTGCAATTGCTCGTCAACTATCGCCACCACGCCGGTGTATGGGGCGTGCATGCCCACGACAGTCGGCAGAATTTTGCACTCAATCTTCTCATGGACCCGGCGATCGACCTGGTGACCATCGCCGGCAGTGCGGGGACCGGCAAGACCTTCATGACCCTGGCGGCGGCGTTCCAACAGACGCTGGATGCCAAACTGTTCGAGCGTATCGTGTTTACCCGTGCGCCGATTCCCATGGGCGAGGACATCGGCTTTCTGCCCGGCACCGAGGAGGAGAAGATGTCGCCGTGGATGGGAGCCTTCCACGACAACATGGACAATCTGCTGCGCGACGAGAAGGACGGCACCTCGAGCTGGAACGAGGGCGCCACCCGCCAGCTGATCGGCTCGCGGGTGCAGATCCGTTCACCGACCTTCATGCGCGGGCGCACCCTGAACGACACGTTCCTGATTATCGACGAGGCACAGAACTTCACGCCCAAGCAGCTAAAATCACTGATCACCCGCGCGGGACGCAACACCAAGATCGTCTGTCTGGGCAACGTCGGCCAGATCGATACCCCTTATCTGACCGCCAACACCTGCGGCATGGCCGCCGCCGTGGAGCGCTTTCGCGACTGGCCGCATGCCGGCCATATCACCATGAAGAGTGTCGAACGCTCGCGACTGGCCCTGGCTGCGGAAGAGCTGCTCTGATCGCCACCTCCTTGATGCGGCTACTCCTAACGATCACGGCCTGCGCATGCAGGCCGTGGCAGTTCGCAATGCATGGCATCAAGAGAGAGCCCTGCAGCATGAGCCGAGACTCAGGTTTTTTTGTTCATTACCCGTTCCATGAGTTCTTCTGCCTCGCTCTTGGGGTCGTCGTCCATGCGCTCCTTCGCCTCCTTGTAGAGACACACGAACGTATTGCAGGAAGCACAAAACACCTTGTCTTCGGGATCACGCGCCTCGGAGACCCGCATGCGGTGATTGCCGCAGTTGGGACAACCGGTCGGCAGGCGGAACTCTTCTGAAAAATCGGACATCTGGCGTCTCCTATAAGAATCGAAACCCAACAGTTCCCTGTTGTTTACAGTCTTTGGGGTAAGCCTGGATTAATCAAGCTCGCGGCGCAGAACCACGCTGAGATTGTTGGCGGGCATCTCGACGATACGCTCCAGGTATAGCCCGGCCTGTTGCGCCAGGATCGTGACATCATCCAGGTCGCGCACCCCCCAGGCCGGATTGCGCTGGCGCAAGTCGGCATCAAAGGCCGCATTGCTGGGGGCACTGTGTGTGCCTTGTCGCTTGAACGGCCCATACAGAAATAGCACTCCTTGCGCGGATAGCCGCCGACCCGCCTCGACCAGCAGTGCTTGGGTCGCTTCCCAGGGAGCGATATGAATCATGTTCAGACACACGATGGCTTGCAAAGGCTCTGCCAGAGAATCTGCAGGCCAAGGCCGCTGAGTCACGTCTAACGCCAACGGCGCATCGAGATTGTCGAGATTTGTCGCCTGTCTCCAGGCTTCGATGGAGCGCCGGGCCTCCGGACTGGGATCGCTGGGCTGCCAGCGCAATTCAGCGAGATGGCGGGCGAAGTGCACGATATGCTCGCCGGTGCCGCTGGCGATTTCGAGCACCCTGCCCTCGGCGGGCAGTACCTCGCGCAGCACGGCGAGAATCGGTTCGCGGTTGCGCTGGGCCGCCGGGCTCGATAAGCGCGCATCCGGCGCGGCGTCAGACAGTGAATCCATGCTGTGCATAAAGCATCCTCGCTGGGCCATCGCTTACACTGGTGTGTCTGGCTCGATTCTGGCTACGGGAAGGTCTCTTGTCACGTCATCCTGCTTCATCGTCTTCATCACGTCCGGCAGCGCGCTTTTTCGCCGTCTTCCGTTACAGCCGCCGTGCTCTGGGCCTGGTGTGGAGTACCTCACGGCCGCTGACGCTGGGCCTGGCGCTGTGCACACTGGTTGCAGGCATCCTGCCCGCCATAGCCGCCTGGCTCGGGCAGTTGATCGTCGATGCAGTCGTCGCCGGCGCGGCGGCCCACGAGGAAACCGGGCAGGCGCCGCTGGGGCCGATTCTACGCTACGTGGCCATGGAAGCCGGCGTCATCGCCACCATCGCCCTCGCCCAGCGCGCCCTTTCGGCGCAGCAGTCGCTGCTGCGCGCCCTGCTGGGACAGCGCGTCAACGTCATGATCCTGGAAAAGGCCCAGACGTTGTCGCTTGCGCAGTTCGAGGACTCGGAATTCTACGACAAGCTGACCCGCGCCCGCCGCGAAGCCTCGACCCGCCCGCTGGCCCTGGTCAATAAAACCTTCGGGCTGATCCAGAACGGCATCTCTCTCTCCAGCTTCGCAGTGCTGCTGATACAGTTTTCGCCTTGGGCACTGTTATTACTCCTCGTGGGCGCCCTGCCGGTATTCTTCGCCGAGGCCAAGTTTTCCGGCGATGCCTTTCGTCTGTTTCGCCGTCGCTCACCGCATACCCGCATGCAGACCTACCTGGAAACCTTGCTGGCCCGCGAGGACAGCATCAAGGAGATCAAGCTGTTCGGGCTGGGCCCGGTACTGCTGCAGCGTTATCGCACCATCTTCGACCAGCTCTACGGCGAGGACCGGCGCCTGACGATCCGGCGCGATAGCTGGGGTTTCCTGCTGGGCCTGCTCGGCACCCTGGCCTTCTATGCGGCCTATGTCTGGGCGGTCATCGATACCGTGCTGGGCCGCCTGACGCTGGGGCAGATGACCATGTACCTTGTCGTGTTCAAACAGGGCCAGTCGGCGGTCAGCGCCAGCCTCACCGCGATCAGCGGCATGTACGAGGACAACCTGTATCTTTCCAACCTCTACGAATATCTGGAGCAGCCGGTCGCGCCTGAGCGCGGCCACTTGCAGCGTGGCGTTTGTCCCGACGACGGTATCCGTTTCGAGAACGTCAGTTTCCGCTATCCCGGCGCGACGACGCCCGTCATTCGTCATATCGATCTGCACCTGCTTCCCGGTCAAAGCCTGGCACTCGTGGGCGAGAACGGCTCGGGCAAGACCACCTTGATCAAGCTCCTGACCCGTCTCTACACACCCAGCGAGGGCCGTATCCTGCTGGATGGCAGCGATCTTCAGGAATGGGCCATGCCGGCACTACGTCAGCGCATCGGGGTGATCTTTCAGGACTTCGTGCGCTACCAGTTGCTGGCGGGCGAGAACGTCGGGGTGGGCGATGTCAGCGCGCTCGAGGAGGAAGCCCGCTGGCGTGACGCTGCTCGCCACGGCATGGCGGATGTCTTCATCGAACGTCTCGGCAACGGCTATCGCACCCAGCTGGGGCGCTGGTTCAAGGATGGCCAGGAGCTTTCCGGCGGACAGTGGCAGAAAGTCGCCCTGGCCCGCGCCTACATGCGACGCGACGCCGATATTCTGGTACTGGATGAACCCACCGCCGCGATGGACGCTGCCGCCGAAGCGCAGGTGTTCGAGCAGTTTCGCCAGCACGCCCATGCCAGGATGACGATTCTTATCTCGCACCGTTTCTCCACGGTGCGCATGGCCGATCAAGTCATTGTCATGCAACATGGCACCATCATTGAGCGCGGCACGCATGCGTCGTTGCTGGCCCAGAATGGATGCTACGCGCAGCTGTTTCGGCTACAGGCAAAAGGCTATCAATGAACCTGGCCAGAAGTGGTACGCTTGCGATAACAACAAAAAGGCAGTACCCACCGGCGACTCGAACAGGATACCAAGATGGACTCCCATTTTTGGCGACGTTGCTGTACCTGGATGGTCGGTGAGGACACCGAACCGTCTCACCGCATGCATCATGCCTTTCTGATACTAAGCGCTGTCTTTCTGCTGCTTTCGGCCCTCTTCAATGAACTGCTGAGCATTACCCAGCCCCGATATAACCTGATGTTGCTAGTCCTCGCGGCTGGCGTGGCGGTCTTATGGTACCGCTCGCGCTGGCAGGGCGATTACCGGCGCATGGCGGTCATTTTCATTCAACTGCTGGCATTCGTCATCCTGCCGTTGAACTGGTTATACAACGCCGGCTCTCGAGGCCCCGCCATCATGTTTTATCTGGTGTCGTTGGTCTATGCCCTGATACTGACCCGCGATATCGAACGTCATCGCTGGAGCATCGTAGTTGGATTGGTGATTATTCCACCACTACTGTTGATCTGCGAACAGCTCAGACCGCAGTGGATCCTGGGCTATACAACGCCGCTCTCACGCCTGTTCGATCAGGTTTTCTGCTATCTGCTATCCGCCGCCTTGCTGGGGCAGATCATGTTGGGTCATACCCTGCGCATCCGCCAGGAGCAGGTGCGTGCCGAAACCTATGCACGTCAGTTGGAACGACTGGCTGCCCGCGATAGCCTGACCGGCCTGTTCAACCATCGCGCCATTCATCAATACGCCCATGATCTGATTCGCCAAAACGCCCCCTGTTGTGTGTTGATCTGCGATCTCGATCACTTCAAGTCGATCAATGACCGTCATGGTCATCCGTATGGTGATCAAGTGCTGTGCGCCTTCGCCATGTTTCTCGAAGAAATCGCTGGCGACTGCCGGGGCCGGGCCGGACGTTGCGGGGGAGAGGAATTCCTCGGGGTGATTCAGGGAGAGTCCGATCTCGCCATCCGGCTCGATCGGCAGTTGCGCCAGCGATTGCAACAAGCCGACACGCCACATGCCGGCCTGACATTCAGCGCGGGGCTTGCCAGGGTCGCGGAAGGCGAGAGTCTTGCCGACGCTCTCAAGCGTGCCGACAAGGCGCTCTATTGCGCCAAGACACAAGGGCGCAACCGGCTATATCTGGCTTGCGAAGATACCGATGCGGCTGTCGAATGCCAGAGTCAATAACGCCATTACGAAGCATCCGACAATTGCTGCGTCAGCCAGCGGCGGATATCGCCTACCTGTTCGATGCTCAGCGTGTGCTGCATGGGATAGGTATGATATTCGACGGAATGGCCCATCTCTCTCGCCCGCTCGGCGCCTGCGCGGCCCAACGACTCGGGCACGATCGGATCCTGCGTACCATGATAGACCTCGATGGGAAGGTCCCGGTTGGCCTCATGCGGCTCGATGCTGTCGGCCGTGGGGAAGTAGGTGGACATGGCCAGCAAGCCGCCTAACGGCTGAGGGTAGGTTAACGCAGCCTGATAGGCCACGGCACCGCCCTGAGAGAACCCCGCCACGATAATTCTACGACTGGCGATGCCCCGTGCGATTTCGGCATCGATCAGGTCATGCACCCGGTCCGCCGAGGCCTTGAGCTGCTCCTCGTCGACTCGCCGCCCCAGGTTCATTTCCAGAATGTCATACCAGGCCGACATGACCATGCCGCCATTGACGGTAACGGCCAATTGCGGCGCATGAGGCAGGACAAAGCGAATCGCCAGCGAGGCAGGCAGTTCCAACGCAGGCACCAGCGGCTCGAAATCATGGCCATCGGCACCGAGGCCGTGCAGCAGTATCACGCTGGCATCGGCTGGCTGACGTGAAGACTCGATGACGAGGGGTTCGGATGAGGCCATATGGGGCTCCTGATGAGGTGAGTGGGTCGCGGACCGAGCCGCCAAGGATGTGGAAATTCGCTCAGCGTGTCCATGTTCTTCCGGCGTATCCGCCAGCGAATGCTGCGCGCCGGCGACGAACGAAGAACCGGTCAGCCAGCCTGCCAGGAGAGGCTTGATTGCGGCACGCAGCATGTTACCTGGCTCCTGTATAAAAGATTGTCAGCAGCCCGCATCGGCTCCAGGGGTTAGAAGGGCCAGATCAGCGGAATCAAGGTCAGGGCCACGGCGCCCGTCAGCAGGTTGAGCAGCCCCCCAACGCGAAGATAGTCGCTGAAATGATAGCCGCCTGGGCCATATACCATCAGGTTGGTCTGATAACCGATCGGCGTCAGGAAGCTGGCCGAGGCCGCAAACATCACCGCCACGATAAATGGCATGATGTTCACCCCCAGATGCTCGGCGCTGGACACCACGATAGGAAAGGCAATCACGGCCGCGGCATTGTTGGTGACGAGCTCGGTCAGCAGCGCCACCAGGATGTAAGCGCCAATTAATAACAAATAAGGATTGCCCCCCGCCAGCGTCAGGGTGTGTCCGGCAATGACCGCCGCGGCCCCCGAACTCTCCAGAGCGGCTCCCAGCCCGAAAGACGCTGCAATGGTCAAGAGAACTTGCGTGTCCAGGCCGCGCTTGGCGGCGCCGATAGAGCAGCAGCCACTCACCACCGCCAGCGCGGCACCGAGCATTGCCGCATTGAGAATGCTCAATACACCAAAAGTGGCCAGGGCCACGGTACCCGCTAACAGGCTCCAGGCCAGCCAAGCCTTTTCGTGGTTGGGCCTCGCCTGGCCATTAAGCTGGCTGACCAGCAGGAAGTCGCGTGACTGGCGGTGACGCTCGACGAAGGCTGGCCGCACCTCCATCAGCAGCACATCGGCAGGCTGCAGACGCACCTGGCCCAGATTGCCATTGACGCGCTCCCCGCCGCGACATACCGCCAGCACCGAGGCCCCGTACTGCGTGCGGAAATGGCCTTCACGGATACGCTGGCCGATGAACTGGCACTGATCGGAGACCACCGCCTCCACCAGACGGCGTTCGGCAAAATCTTTTCTCAGGCTCGACTCATCCTGCGCGGTGGGGATCAACCCTCGGATCTGTTGCAATTCCACCGCCGCCTCGGTGGTACCGGCAAACACCAGCCGGTCGCTGGCCTTGAGCTTTTCACCGGGGCCGACCACGCTCACCACATTGCCCGCGCGCTCGATCTCGACCAGGAACAGACCTTCCAGATGGCGCAGCCCCGCAGCTTCAACGGTTTTATCGACCAGTGGGCCGTTCGCGTCCACCTCCATCTCGATGGTGTACTCCCGCGGGTTCTCGAACATTTCCGATGCCGAGCGACGCTTGGGCAGTAAATGCCGCCCCACCAATATCAGATAAGCCAAACCCACTATGGCGACAGGTATGCCGACCCAAGCGATATCGAAAAGTCCCAGGGCCTGTTCCGGGTAGCGCTCGATCAACAGGCCATTGACGACCAGGTTGGTGCTGGTCCCCAGCAACGAGCACATGCCTCCGAGTATCGAGGCATAGCTCAGCGGCAGCAGGAAACGATGTGCCGGCAACCCCATACGTCGGCTCCAGCTCAGCACGGCCGGCAAGTATGTGGCGACAACAGGCGTGTTGTTGAGAAAGGCGCTCATGGTGGATACCGGCAGCAACAGGCGTACCTGAGCGAGGCCTTCGCTGCGTGGACGCCCCAGCACATACCGGATGATGAGGTCGATACCGCCGGTCTCGCGAATACTGGCCACCAGGACATACATGAAGGCCACCGTGAAGAGGCCGCTATTGGAAAACCCCTGCAGCGCCTGGTCGGCATCGATCACGCCACAGCTAAGCAACACGATGACACCGCCCAGCAAGATAATGTCGGGCCCCAACCGGGAAAAAGCCATCAACAGGAAAACGGCGGTTACAACGACTAACGTTAGCCAGGCATCAAAAGGCATGATCCAGCCATCCTTGAAGAAACGCAGAGCGCATTGTGGCCAAGCATCTATATTCCATAAAGTTATTTATGGGAATTATTATATGCCTTTTAACGCATAAGAAAGCTACGGCCAAGTCGCTCAGGGTATGTCCTCGCCCCGTTCAACGCACCGTTTCCATTACGCATAAGTGAATCTTCACCTACCTCATATGCCCTGCGATGACGGTATGCCACTAATGCTGCAGCGTTCCTGCATGCACGACTAATAGCTAATATCCACGACCTCCTCCAAGCGAAGAAATTCATTGAAACATTTGGCGTCACACTGTTAGCATTTATTAACAGTTCAGTAACAATAAAGTATGAGCGGATGCGTAGCCTTACTATTTGCGAGGAGAGGTTTATGCCTAAAGTCACAGCCGGGGAATTGCGCGAGGCGTACGGGCTCAGCAATTGCTATGGAGAGGTGTCTTACACCATCCATGTCAATGAGGCAGCGGCTCAGATCAATGCCCGTGAAGCGCGCATCGCGGAGCTGGAACGGGAGTGCCAAGCGGCATTGCAACGCGCCCTTCTCGCCACGCAAGAAGCCCGGCATGCCGATCAACAGCTTGCCCAGCTTCGCTCAGCCCTAGGGAAAAACGCGACCGTACCCCGTCAGCGACTGCGGACAGTGGCAACGGGCTGATCAGCTTGATGGCCGACGACATAATTAATTTCAAACATGGCATTGACGCGTGCCATGCAAACGTGGATACTGACGTCAGTTGGTTAGCAAGTTGAATATCGTCAGTTGTAATCGAATCATTCGGTAGCCTGGTGTATATCTCCCTTGTTTTACCCACTGCATCTCGGGTAACACCCGGCAATTGATAAAGCGCATATTTGCGTGTAAGGATATCGAAATGGCAACTGGCACAGTTAAGTGGTTCAACGATACTAAAGGTTTCGGCTTCATCTCTCCTGATGACGGCGGTGACGACCTGTTCGCCCACTTCTCCGAAATTCAAGCTGAAGGCTTCAAGTCTCTGCAGGACGGTCAAAAGGTTTCTTTTGACGTCACTCAGGGCAAGAAAGGCCTCCAGGCTGCAAATATCAAACTCGCCTAATCGAAGATTAGCACGAGTTCTCGAGCCGCAAGGTATCGAGCATCAAGGCCCGCGAAAGCGGGCCTTGTCGTTTCTATGATTCTGCTTCCCCCTCCCCTCTCCAAGCGGTAAGACCGCTATTCATCACTGGACGCAGCGTATAACAGCACCGAGGTAACCTCGAAAGAGCCCATCAGGATAAGACTGTGCATCGCCAGCCAGTAGCGGCTCAGCCAGCCACCATGCCGATGAAGCCTCCCAGCCATGATCAGACGCATCCATCCAGTTCAAGCAGCCTCGCTGAGGTGGGCCTCCCCTTCATTTTTCCAAGGTAATCCTTGACTTACTTGAGCAGCACATCGCCGAAGACACAACTTGCATGAAACTCTCTCTATGCCGACTCTTAGAATTTCTAAAACGCTTTAAATCCCGCCTCACCTTCATGCGTTCCAAGCAGGGCACATCTTTCGCCCCATCCCACAGCCGCGCTGCGCTGACGTCAGTTGCGGTTAGTTGCAGATCTGCGCCGCAGCACGACTCAAGAAGGCATCAACATTCGCTTTCGGCGTCCGGCTGAGTTTCGCGAAGAAGTCTGAATCGGGCACATATCCCGGCAGTTGCGACTCAACGCGCTCCATAAGGCGCATCTAGAGTTCCATCCTCATCAGGCAAGTCCGCTAACGCTCGGTGCATACCCGCAGGCGTCGCGGGACTCAAGTACTTGACCAACATTCCAGCTTATGGCTGGCACACTCCTGTACCAGACGTCGAGCGAGGAGCATGGAGCACACAAACTCAGGTTGACGAGATTTCCGCCCGACGCATTTCTGCTGCGAAAAAGCCTCGGCCAAACGAGACATTGTGAGCAACACAAGGATAAGATCCGATGATCTCGCGCATATGGAGTATGATTTTCTCAGGCTTGGGCTTGCCGCAAACCATCGACGTTGAGACATTCGTCAAGCTCGTGATGTGCAACGGGATGGCGAACCCAGGATCCATCAACTCACTACAGTTTCGACGATCTCGTGGTTTCGCACCAGGACCACGCCCACCTCGATGACTCGGTCGAAATTGGGTGACAGCCCCGTCGTCTCAAAGTCGATGATGACATAGGTCTGCATTAGTCACTCGGGGCTTGTTATCCAGGCAGGTGTGGCACTTTCTCGCTTGAAAGTGGGGGCACCATATGCGCGTCTTACACAGCATAGATTGCCTCGTCACTCTTGTTGCGATCCCAAGCGGCGTGATGTAACCGCAGTGGAACTCACGTCCGTGGCAGGTCTCTATCCACTCGACAACTTCGTCAAACAAACCCAGGACATCAAGAGTCCGGCTCTAGCCTGAGCGCACTGTTAGCAAAGAAAATTATTACAACATATTGATTTAATGGTGGGCCCAGCTGGACTCGAACCAGCGACCAAGGGGTTATGAGTTCGCTTTTAAAACAATAAGTTACTGACAAAAAAGGAAAAGCAACCGTAATCGAGCGAAAGGTACAGTTCTTTGGAATCAGTAGCTTAGCGAAATTTGAGGATAGCACACGAAGCTGGTGTGTGTACCGCTGGTGTACCGCTGAGGCATTCCAGGCCGCCACTCATCTGCTTGTAGAATCATAAGAAATCGAGGTACGCCCCCGAACATCGATCAAAGCAATCAGTAGGGCCAAGGAACATTATTAAATTTCTTTAACATGCCAATGGCATAGTTAGGCTCAACCATCTTAGCATAATCAATAAGACCTCTGACATGGGACTTCATTCCCCAGATGGTCTCGAAATCACGCTCCTTCACATGCTCAGCAGGACCATTCTTCTTCAGATAATAAAGGTGCATGCGAAGATTATCCTTGAACTCTCTACGGAGTTTCGGTTCTTCTCCCTCAACATTGAGACCAAGAACAACCTTCCGACTCCCTGGTGGTACAACCTTGGTCTTTCTATGCTGAGGACGAAAACCAGAAGCCGAAAGCAAACTATTCACAGTATGTACAAATTCAGATGCGGCTAAACGACTAAAGTCTTTATCCATTGTTGAAAACGTCAAATCATCGCTGTAACGAGTATAGACCAGGCCCGCCTTTCTGGCTGCACAAGCGATTTTCTCATCAAGGGACTTCATGACAATATTAGAAAGCATTGGGCTTGTAGGGGCCCCCTGCGGGAGGTATCCCAAAGCACGTGCCGAATAGTCAGGTATAGAGGTGTTGTGTTCTCTAATCTTCCATACCGGATCACGATGGCGCGGACTCTGACCAAGGGGCCCAACTGTCACGATGCGGGCAAGCTCAAATGCGATGAGGGGCTGGTAGCCCAGAGCTTTGAAACACCGAAAAACCTGGATTTCAGAAACCGACTCGAAGAAGCCAGTAATATCCATCTTGATAAGCCAGCGCGCGCCACAGTGCCTTGCAGCGCACTTGTATATTGATGCTCCGGGTGAGAAGGCAAAACTAGCTTTGTGCACAGGAACATGACGCAGAATATATGTATTAATCCATTTCTGGACATGAGCGAGTGGCGCTTCCGGTGCATGAATGAAGCGACGACCACCGGATCGCTTGTTGATCGAGAATTTCCGGTAGGTGTTTTTCTCATAACGCGCAACGACATTGCGCAGATACAGGTAGGAGACCCTCGAACGAGTGGCCAGATGATTCAGAGAGAGAATGGCGGGCAGGCCTAGCTCGCCTTCCTCGACAACTTCAATCTGCTCTATCGCAGCCTGAACGGTTTCGTCGCTTAGACCCTTTTGCTTCGCAACAGCTCTATAATGATGAGGAGACCACACGTAGACTACTCCGATAGCGCCGGCACGGCGACTGCGCACGCTGGCGACCCGAGGCCCACGACGGCAGAAGTCAGCGTGCGCAATCTCCTGTCATGCGTAGGCTTTTCCACAGGGCTATGGTACTCCACGCCCCAACAGTCGTCACTAGGACGTCTGCGGCAACTCTGTTGCCTGCTAACACTAGCCACGTGAGGATCTCCTCAGCTGCTGAGGATAATAATTTGCGTCCCCCCTTTCAAGGACACCCGAATATACTTTTCCTTGCTCTTTCGCAGCGGCTAGCTCAGCCCTACCCCTTTCCGTCAAACGTAAAGACGGTGTCAGGAACCCCCACTTGACGCATCGCTGTATGATCTGTGCACAGGCCTTACGGTTTAATCCCGTTGCAAAGCTTAAAGCACTCTGCCGTCTCTGCCCCTTAGCAATGAGCGCAAGCATCAGAAGGATCAATTCACCATTTATACCACGCCGTACGAGCTGTCCACTCGAGGCCAGCCGTTTTTGGCCGACATCAAGTAGCGTGACGAGCGAATCACCACGACCTATCTCGGGAGGGAACACAGACTTCTCACCGGCCATGATCACTCGGTTTGGAAACAACGGCTTCCACGGTTTCTTCGTAGTTGGCGGCGCCCATAGAATAGCCGGCACGTTGTTCGGACAGCTGTGCTCAAAAACCAGAGTAGCCAACTCTTTACCAAAACCACCCCAGTAGCGGTTTGCGCAGGTTCGACGCGCATACCGCTTGCAAACATCCATGACGGAATCTCGCAAAGATTGTCCCCAAGGCATATTCTTGAAGCTAGGGCAGTCCCGTTCTATAACAAGATCCGGCTTTGTCTTGTGTCGACCAACTCGCTTGATTCCCCCATCCGTACCTGAGTAAGCCACAACTACAATATTGATGTAATGAAGCGATATCCACGATATAAAAGTCGTATCAACCCAGAGTGAGCTCAGGAATTCTGCTGTTCTCTTTCCCGAACCGATAAAATCATCGACCAGCACCACGGTTCGGCATCGACTTTGCCTCATTTGATCCAGACTGGGATGATTGAGCAAATGCTCCGAATCGGTCTTGCAGTAATTCCGGATGATCGCGGCGGCCCGTGCCTCGCTGCCGTGATCCGTTCCAGAAACCAGCGCACTTATTTTTCCGCTATCCGGGTCTGTGAACCGTTCGAAATACGATTCCCTCGGGTCTACTTCGCGAACTGCGAAGAAACCTAAAGGGTGCTCGTAGTCTGCTGACGTGCTTTCAAGGCCTTTTTGGATGACTCTTTCGAACTCGGAGTGAGAAACAAGCGTCAGGCTCGTAACGATTTTCCGGGCTGCCTCCTGATCCACCGCTCCGAACTGGGCCAGCCACTCTTGACCGCGTTCCGTATATAGAAGAGCCTCTGCATTACGGTCCCTTTTCATCTTGTTACTACCTCTCCAGCAGAGTCCCAGTGTACCGTTTATTAGCGCACACCTTATTCTGAAATCAACATAGCAGCTGCTGGATCGTATCTCGTTCCGGTAATCGACCCATCCCGAATTCGCTGTACCGCCTCATCGATCACATGAAACGGCACTAGAAACCACTCTCTCGGCTTCACCGGATGACCAAAGCGGTCTTGGATGGTCAGCTCAAGTTGCGCCGGAGCAAAGATGCGATGGAATAGGGCTTCCAGCTTACGGCGGTTGATGCCGGCCAGCTTGTAGGTGGCGACCACTTCGACATCGGCCAGCAGGTAGGTGGCATCGTGTGCTGCGTTGGCGATGCGGGTTTCCACCTTGCCTCCCGTGACGCCGATCTTGTGAATCAGCTCGCGGTGTTCGGCAACGAATGGGTGTTCGGACAGGCTGCGCAGCACATAGATGGTACCGCTTTCTATGTCGCCCTCTTCCCAGGTCTCGCTGAATAGCGGCCCGGCATCTGGTTCGGTGATACGGCGGCTTGCTTCATCCTTGTAGAGCGCCCTAACCAGCGATAGACGCAGCAGGTTATTTTCCGTCCCGTTGGAGAAAATCACCCGCAAACGTGCATCCTTCTTGCCTTGGGGTGAATCAAACTCTTCCCCCTCGTCAGCCACATAGGCAGTCTGTCCATCCAGAATGAACCATTGACTCACCTCAATAGTGGCATTCTTGGCGAATGGTCGAGTGGTTCGCAGCCCGGACTTCAGTTCACTATCTACTTGTTCAAACAGCGGTTTGAAGGTCTCAAAGTCCTCGCACCTCTCTCTGTGGGCAACCTCTTCCGCGGCTCGTTTCTCCGCGCTGGAACGGACATGCCTCAGTTCGGTAAGCTCGGGCGCCCCAGCGGCTCCGGCCAGCTCAGCAATCAAGGCGTCATCGTCCATAGTCTCTACGGATTTCGCTTCGATAGCGTAGTCGCCATCGAGTAAACCCTGATGATCAAGTGGTGTCACCAGGGTTCGGCATTCCTCAAGCGCACGTATGCGGCCTAAACGCACGGCATAGAGCCGTTCGAAAATGTCCTTGTCTTCACCGTGCTGTGGGATGCGGCCATGCTGGTCGACAAAGCGCTGGATCTCTTCGAAACCAGCGATGATGCGCTCTTCGCGTGCAGAGTGGCCTTTCTTCTTCTCCGGCTGGGCGAACCCGTCCAGTTCGGCGCGCAATTCGTCCAGATCAGTCATAACGGCCCTCATCCTTAAAGCGCACGAAAGCGGCAGCACCCTCAGCCATGCGTTGTTCCCAAGCGTCCTGTGAGCTGATAGAAGGCAGCCGACCGCGCTCCCTTTTGAATTTGAAAGCCCTCACAGCAAGCTCCTTAGCCTCTTCTGGCGTCAGACTAGTACGTTTGCCGGAGATAACTGCCGCCACCTGTTTCAGGCTGTCTTCGCTCATGGTCTTGGCCAGGATCGCGTAGGCCTCGCTGAAGGGGTTGATGCGATCAATCAGATCAATATCAAGCTCCCGCACGTCCATGGCAAACTTGCGCACACCAGCTATCAGCGCCGTATTCGGTTTGGGTTCATTACTGCCCACATCAATGGTCTCGTCACCCGCAAGCAGCTGCTTGGCCTGCTGGGTCAGGTTCAGGGCTGCGATGGCATGTTGACGAACGCTCTCTTGATCTTCCTCATCGAGGTTGGGATAACGATCCTTGATGATCTTGCCCAAATGTACCTGCGTGAGCTCTTCGGGTACCAGCTCCTCATCGAATAGACCACGCTCAATGGCGTTTTTGTCTTGCACAAAGCTGGCAATGACCTCATTCAGGTCTTCCTGGCAAATACGATTGGCCTCTTCACTTTTCGGTTGGGCCAACCCATTGATTTCTATTTGGTACTTTCCAGTTTCTTCGTTGACACCCACGTTACATTTGTCGGGGTCATAGCCCTCTTCACCGTAGTCGAAGCCTTCTTGCGGGCCACTAGTGGGGTTCTTGGGCGTGAACTCGAAGCGCGGGGCCAACACTTGCTCCATCAACAGACTGGCGGCAATGGCTTTCAGGGTGTCGTTGATAGCTTCCGTCACGGCCTGCTCAGCAGCATCAGGTTCTGCAATCAGGTTGGTGAAGCGTGCCCGTGTTTTGCCTGGGGCATCCCGAGTGGCGCGTCCGATTATCTGCACGATTTCTGTGAGGCTGTTGCGATAGCCTACCGTCAGCGCATGCTCGCACCAGATCCAGTCAAAACCTTCCTTCGCCATGCCTAGTGCAATGATGACATCTACATGGTCGCGATTATTCTTCTGGGTTGCGTCTTTCAGTGCCGTAGATACCCGATCACGCTTGGTTGGATCGTCGTCCACCAAATCGGCAATTTTCAGCAACCGGCCGTCTGGCCTTTTAACCAACTGGAACCCCGTTACCGGATCAGTTCCCTGCCACTCACCTAACTCTTCGATGATGTGCTCAACTTCGCGAACCTTGTCCTTGGTGCTCTCTCGGGAATTGACGCTGGGGATATGTACGATGGTTTTCTCGGCTGGATCGAGAACCTTGAGTATGTCGTCAGCGTAGGAGCCTGAATAGAAGTAATAGCCAATATCGAGCTGCTTTAGGTACTCGTAACCGTTGAGCTGCTCGTAGTAGGTGTAAGTGACGGTATCGAAGCGCGACTCGTCCTGGGGGGCCAGCACTGCCTCGGCATCCCCTCGGAAATAAGAGCCGGTCATGGCCACGATATGCACTTTGTCGCGGGCAATGAACTCCCCCAGGTGGGCACCTAGTTTGTTGTCGGGGTTGGCCGAGACGTGGTGAAACTCATCCACTGCAATCAGTCGGTCTTCGAAGGCGGTAACGCCAAGCTGATCGACGGCAAAACGGAAGGTGGCATGGGTGCAGACCAGTACCTTGTCGTCACTGGTCAGAAAAACGCCCAGCGATTTGACCTTACCGCCATTATCGGAGCCAGGTGCATTACACAGGTTCCATTTCGGCTCCACGTGCCAGTCTGCCCAGAAGCCGAAATCACTGAGCGGTTCATCGTTGAAGCTGGAACCTATGGACTTCTCTGGCACCACGATAATGGCCTGCTTGAGTCCTTGGTTGTGGAGTTTGTCCAGCGCAATAAACATCAAGGCCCGGCTTTTACCGGAAGCCGGTGGCGACTTGATCAGCAGGTATTGCTCACCGCGCCGCTCGTAAGCGCGCTCCTGCATGGGGCGCATGCCCAACGCATTGGATTTGGTGGAGCTGCCATTGCTGGCATACGAGACGGAAACAGAGGGTACGATCTTTGTCATAGCGCGACACCTGTCTGGGCTTCTTGCCCTTGTGTTTGAGGTCTTGTTCCAGTTGTTCGATTTCCTTCAGGTCAGCGGCATCGGCTGCCTTGGCTTCCGCAATACGCCGCTGCTGGTCGAAAACTTCATAACGTTCACGGGCGACATTCTCCATATTCTCACGACTAACCGACCCTGCACCTTCGAGAATGGGCTGGTCGTTGAAGGCCAGCATCTTGTCGACATTGTTACGCCGGAAGTCCAGGGTCAGATCCTTCTGTTTCTTCACCCGAAGCTCCGCCTGTTCCAGGAAGATCACCACCAGTCGGTTGAGCGTGTCGATCTCGTCTGCTGTCAGGTAGCTCTTGACAACGATGACGTCGTGCTTGCGTACCCGCGAACCGCTCCAGTTGGTCAACGCCATGTTGGGTTGGTGGGGTCTGAGCGCTTCAGGATCAGCTCAGCGGCAGTGTGTCCGGTGGTGGCATGGAGCAGCTTGTTCTGCACTTCGGCAAAGAACTGGACGGTCTCACGCTCGCGGGCCTGGTAGTCGGAGCTGAGGGCAAAAAGATCGCGGACCTTCTGGTAAAGCGTTTTTCCGAGGCTCGTATGTCCCGGATGCGCTCCAGCAATTCGTCGAAGTAGTCCCAGCCGCCGGGGTTCTTCAGGCGTTCGACATCCATTACGAAGCCTTTTAGCAGGAACTCCTTGAGGTGGGTGCTGGCCCAGTGGCGGAACTGCACTCCCCGAGGCGAGCGGACCCGATAACCAATGGCCAAGATCAGGTCGAGGTTGTAGTAACTGATCCTCCGCCTGACCTGACGGTTGCCCTCAGACTGAACCGTCAAGGATTCCTTGACGGTTGCCTCTAGGGCCAGCTCGTTGTCTTCAAATATGTTTCTGGCGTGCAGAGAAACGTTCTGCTTGGTGGTCTGGAACAGCTCGGCAATCTCCATCTGGCTTAGCCAGATGCTCTCCCCTTCCACCCGAAGGTGCAGCTGGGTCCGGCCGTCATCGGAAGTGTATAGGACCAGCTCGCTCATGGATTGGAGCCTCCTTGCTGACAACTTACAGCCTTCCGGTCATCCGACATGGCTCTTTCAAACCAACTAGGTACTTCAATATCCTTATGGTTCAAAATATTTTCAGGTACATCTTTCCAGAAGGCTACAATCGCGTCTGAAAAAGCTTGTAGCTGATCATCACTCACAGATAGGTGAGTGTGATCCAAATAATCCAAGTCTGAAAAGGCACCATCGATGTGGCTGGATGGGCGAGAAAGGTGCTCTGGGTAACTTTTCTTCAAATCATTCAGCGAGTTCCCCTTGCCATGCTTATAGACATTGACCACCAAGCGGCAAGCATCAAGCTTGGAAAAATAATCTTGACTACGAACTTGCCAACCAAGGCCTTCCAGAAGATCGGTCAGCTTGCCAAAGTCCACGGTCCACACTTTGTTTGAAACAATATCGCCGGAATGCCAATGGCGTATTTCATCCGTCAGCCATTTACGAAAACGTTTATCCCATTCGTGGTACATCCCGGCAGCAACGCTCAGACGGGTTCTGTCCCGCATATCGCTGAGAAGCTGGTAGAATTCAATGCCAGCATCACGTGCAGACTCGTAGAAGTCTCCTTCGTCGTGCCTGTCAGGGTCAAAGCAATGGCTATTTCTCTCCAGCCACTCATCGGAGGCCTTATCTGCTTCCGTTTCAATGTCATCAAATTGCGAGAGAAGCCGTATCCTGGCTTGGTTCACGTAAAAGTGATGCCCGGCAACCAGCGACTGACGGAAAGGCTCCCACATTTGAAACAGCGCGTAGTTGCCCATCATGATACCTCCCGTTTTGCCTTGCTCTTTGAAGGCGAGGAAGCTGTTATTTTGGTATACAGTTCAAACAGCTTCTCCAAGCGCTCGGTATCATTTTTGAAACGACGACCGATATAGATGCGCTCTAGCACCTCATCGTTTTGTTCGTGGGCCTCACGCAGGTTGGCTGGCATTATTTCAGGGTCGTAGAGGTCGGCAATAGTAGCCGGGAAATGGGCTTCTCGTGCCAACAGGATGTTTTCGGCGCAACGGGTCAAGTCGGCTTTGTTTTTTTCGGTCAGGGTTGGGACTGGGAAAGTGTTCCACCCCATTGTATTGGAATAGCGAAAATCAGTTTTCATTTTTCCGCAGACTGTAGCAATCCAAACCAAATGCAGACGGGATGCGATCAGAGCCATGTTCCATAGCGGTGCATCGTATAAAGAAAATACTTCACTTGTAACGGTGGAATGGTGATCAATCACACCACATGGAAGGAATGGACGGGACTCAGATGATGTTCGTGCTACAGTTAATGTCCAAAGCTTACCGATCCGCATCTCTCTCATTTGGTGAGAGCGAGCCGCCATGTCGTTCGCACTTTTGTCCCGACTTGCAAGTCGAACGGTGCGGACGCCTTCAATGCGTTGGCGAATACTCGTAATGGAAAGAGCCTCTTCCAAATTTTTATCTTCAATCCATAAGCAATAACGCTCAAGCCCACGAATAAATTCTACAGACCCATAAATTCTTCGAATAAATCGCGAGCGTTGGTCAGCCGTTAACCCAAGCTCTCCAACCTCTGAAGAGCTAAGAAGAAGGTAACCTCCGTCAACAGGCTTATTTCCGAAACTCATTTCAGAAATCGGCCCTAAGGTTTTAGAAGCCTTGGTGACAATTACATTTGGGGCTGCTACTAAGTAGGGATTGATATTGCTGGTTTGCTTCTCCACCGTCTCGCCAGCCTTTGAAATCGAGAATAATTTCCGTATCAGGTTCGGATGATTACTAATCGCGACAATCGCGACCGTCACACCAGCGTTATGGCTGGCCAAATTGGCCCATTTGAAACTGGTATGAGCAAAAGCAATCTTGTACCCCATTTCAAAGATCAGTGGCCACAGGATAGGCACTTGCTGCCCCTGGCAGATGGAGTTGGTGGATACGAAAGCAGATACAGTCGGCGCATGC
Organism: Halomonas sp. WWR20; assembly: GCF_054602495.1. Lineage (NCBI taxonomy): Bacteria > Pseudomonadati > Pseudomonadota > Gammaproteobacteria > Oceanospirillales > Halomonadaceae > Halomonas > Halomonas sp. WWR20. Next base: position 42,662 of record NZ_JBTRHR010000009.1, on the reverse strand, counting down.
AGTCCATAGTCGGCGGCTTTCATAAACCAGCCCGCCACATAGTCGAGCGACTTCCAGTTCTTGGCACGCCCTTCAAAGATGCGTTTCAGGTCGCTCTTTTGTTCCTTGGATTGCCAGGTCGAACCTAGGTAGGGTGGATTTCCACAGATATAGGTTTCCCCACCTTCATTCTCGAACTCAATTTCAGCCTGACTGGCGTCTTGCATCTGATCGACCAGATCACTACCCCGATGCTTTACTTCCGTTCCGGCAGGTGGCCAGAGATCAACCCAATCTACACTTAGGGCATTGTCACAGGTAATCCAGTTCTGCGAGTCCAGCGGCAAAAAATCCTGCAATGCTTCTTTCTGTCCCCGGTACTGCAAGTCGCACTGGTACTCGGCAATAATCAACGCCAGGCGGGCAATCTCGGCGGAGAAATCCCGCAGTTCGATGCCGCGAAAGTTGGTCAGCGGAATATCGCTCTTGCGGCCGTGCTCGTTGCGGCGCTCGTTGATGGTGTTCTCGATCTCGCGCATCTGCTTGTAGGCGATGACTAGAAAATTGCCCGACCCACAGGCTGGGTCGAACACTCGGATTTTGGCCATACGGTTACGTAGATTGAGTAACTTGCGGGGATTGCCGCCAGCGTCTTCCAATCTCTCGCGCAGATCGTCCAAGAATAGAGGATTCAGCACCTTCAGGATGTTAGGCACGCTCGTGTAATGCATGCCCAGCGCGCCGCGCTCTTCGTCGTCCGCGACTGCTTGGATCATGGAGCCGAAAATATCGGGGTTGATCTGGGTCCAGTCCAGGCTACCGATATGCAACAGGTATGAGCGCGCAATCTTGCTGAAGCGCGGCACCTCCACGTTGCCCGAAAATAATCCGCCATTTACATAGGGGAAGCCATCATCTGCCCAGCGGGGAACACCTGCCACCGCGCGTTCAGTCTGTTTAGTGTTCATTGCGCGGAAGATTTCGCTGATCACTTCATGGGTATTGGCGGAATCTCTGGCGCTCATCTGAGCCACGGTGTTAGTAAACAGCCCACTGCCAGCGAAAATGTCGGTATCTTCCGCAAAGAAGCAAAAAATCAGACGTGCCATGAAGTGATTCATTTCATGGCGCTGTTCTTCCGTGCCCCAGTCAGGATTGTCCTTCAGCAGCTCCACATACAGCCGGTTCAGGCGGCTAGTAGCGCGAATGTCAAAGGAGCTGTCGCGCACCTGCTTGACTGTGGTGATGCCCGCCAGCGGTAGGAAGAAGCCGAAATGGTCAGGGAAAGCCTCGTACGTGCAGGCCACCGTCTCACCAGTTTCCAGATCTTCAGCCTCGAAAACCACGCCATCGGTTGCCAGGATATAGCGAGCCTTGGCACGGGTGGTCGCTGGGCTGGCCTTGAGGGCCTCCAGGGTGTGCGTAACGGCTCCGGTATCCGCCACAGCGATGTGGATATTATTGGTCTGCAACACACCGCCAAGGTCGGACTTGTTGGATGCACCCGAGCGCAGCCGTTTGATGGTGGTAGATTTATTGCCGAAGGCTTCCAGGAAGGCATAAGGGAACTCAGCCGGGTCAAAGGGCTGTTGTGCCAGATCTGATATTGCGGCTTCGATTTCTACTGCGTTCATGGTGTGTCATTTGTCCTGTTCGCCTTCTGGCGAGTGCTGCGTTTTTACCGCTAAAAAATTCGCCGTCCAATTTACTTGGTGTTATGCGGCTTTTATCTTCCACGGGTTGATTACCGCCACGCCTATTGCTTCGAAGCGTTCGGGAGCTCTCGTTGCCACGGCAAGGCCGCTGGCTAGGGCAATCGCTGCGATGTAGCCATCGGCGACAGTGAGCGCGGTATGTGTTTCTCGTGCCTTCACCATCAGCCCGGCATAGGCTTGCGTACAGGGAAGATCAAATGGAAGGACGCGCCCGGCAAACAGGGGAAGCGCCCGCTTCTCCAGATTCTCCTGCAACCTCGTCCGGCGATTCCCTGCCGGGAGCAGGGCGATGCCAGAGCGTAGCTCCGCCACTGTGATAGCGGAGAGGTAGAGAGTTTCCAAGGCCTGGGCGTCGATCCACTCGATAACGCGGGGCTCTGGCTCCTGGCGCAGTGGCTCCGAGATGACGTTGGTGTCGAGCAGGATCATTCGAAGTCCATCGGGCGCGCCGGGGTCTTGTCGCGAACTTGCCCGAAGGCGGCGAGCTCATCATCGGTCAGCTTGGCCTGGCGACCGATGTCGGCCAGTATGGAACCCAGCTTTACCCGGCCTTCTGGGGCTACAGCGCCTTCCAGGATCTCGCGCACTTCGGCTTCCATGCTATGGCCGTGCGAAGCCGCTCGGGTACGCAACGCGCGATGGATCTCGTCGGGTAAGTTGCGAACTGTCAGCATTGCCATTGGACGTGCCCTTACAAGAGTAACTCTGCATACACTACCGTAAATTGCATGCACACCGAAGGGCTTTGAGCATTTCCGTTGATGACTCACAGGATAAGTAGCAGAAGCATTTCAGCGCTAAAACCAAGCAAGTAGCGCTTGGCTGTCTGACGACTGCCATTCAAGCCCCAGACTCAGCTGATTAGGGTCCGGCTCGCTTTCGGGCTTGGCCCCTGCGATAACCATCCCTTCCGAAGCCATCTCTTCTACCCATAGCCCACCTGAGAACTGAGCATTCTCGAACTCTTGCTGAATAATCCATGCGTCTTCTGAAGGAGAGGCGAAGATCTCGTAGCCTGGAATCCCCCAGTCATCTTTAAAGTAGCGAAGTACCCAGCCATAGCCTTCCTCAGGTGGGCAAGGCTCGATCTTGAAGCTGTAACGCAGCATGCTCATGCTCCTAGATTGTGCAGACGCTGCCAGACCTCATTCTCTGTCAGATGTCGATATTGAGGCTGGTACTAAATTCAGGTGGCTGCCGGCAATTGCCAGCACTTTGCGAATCCTGCCCTAGCTGCAAACCATGCATGAATTTCGTACGTACGAAAATTTGCAGTTGGCTGGGCGGCCATTGAACCTTGGTACGTTGTGGTACCAGCCCGCGAATCCTGCCCTAGCTCTAAACCCATCCATTCTTTTCGTACGCACGAAAAATGGCTGCCATCTCAGACGAAGATAACGGTCCTAGAAACTCGCGCTAGGCTTCATCATTAGTAATACGCACGGACCTGTCTCAAACCTGTTCGTCGCCTTGGGCTGAGCCAGAGGCTGCGCCATTAGTAATAGGGGAGGAGCCTGGGACACCTGTGTGTGGGCTTGCATCTTTTGTGGATGCTTCGCCATTAGTAATTGGGGAGGCACCTCTCTTAGCCTCAATATCCTCGCCACGCTCACGCCGACGTCTGGCCATCTCATCCTTCATCCACTGGCCGGCAGCACGCATCTCGGCACGCAAGTCTTCTATCTCTTGGGGAGTCAAACGGCAGTAGCTCATAGTGTCTTCTCCTTTGATGTATCACGCTGAAGCTGAGGGTAAAGCGCCGTGCGCCATCGCCACTGGAGTACGCACACAGCGATTCCAGCCGCGCATATGAAAAGCGTACGGGTAGCTTCTCGGTCACCTGTCAGTGCACCCCAGACCATGCCAGGCAGCTCAGGGAGTAACGCCACGAACAGCACCACACCTACAGCAAGCATTAAGCCCGACAGCCCCAGCTCTCCGGCTCGCTTCATACCCACCCAGCGAGCGCGCCAAGTGTCTAGCCACTTAGTCTTGGCATCCATGGCTTACCCTCCAGTAATCGTATTGCCAGCGCCGAAGCGCCTCTGATAGGCGTGGTAGGCCTTTTTGGCACCCTGGTAAGGCGCTGTAGCAGCGTTACCTGCCAGACGTGCATCACGCTGTACACCACGATACTGACGCCGGATCGCGGAGGGTCGCATGGCACTCATGGTGGAGCTGAGAGCCCCCTGAGTTGCTAATGCCACGCCACCACCTAATGCAGAAGCTATGGCTGGCACCTGCTTCAGCACCAGGATGCCAAGGGCAAAAAAAGCAATCAGATAGGCGCTGGTGGTCATACTGGCCATGCTGCTTGCCGAAGACTCCACGATGTCCATGAACGCTTCGCTAACATCGATAACCATACGTCCAATAGCTGATCCTAAAACCAACAGCATGCCGAAATTGATCACCATGCCCAGCCAGCTCTCGAAAAAGCGTTGGGTGGTGTTAAACAACAGACCAATGATGAAGAGCGGGCCAATCGCCAGTAGCACCGTCGTTGCCACTTTGCTGGCCAGCAATAGAAACGCCACTACGATGGCAACACCTCCACCAAACACCATGATCAGAATTGCCACCAGATACATGCCGAAATCACCACTCATGACCCCCGCTTTATCCCAAGCCTGATCAGCTACGGCGAGAACGCGGGAGAACAGGCTATCCAAAATGGCCGCGGCACCTCCATCGGACCCTGTGATGACTGCTGCTACCTTTTCCGGGCCGTGAGCCAGCACGTCCACCACGACGCCCATATAGGTACCGACCGTCAGCCCCAGCGTCATGATGAAGCCAATGCGAAGGATGCGAAAAACGCCCTCCTGCAAGGGCTCACTGACCTTGCCAAACATCATCAAATAGCCCCAGATGGCAATCCAGACGATCAACATGCTGGTGAACATTGGAGTGATGTAAGCGATGAGGTCGGTAGCCGTGTTGGTGACGTACTGGTCCAGTGCCTGGTCAACGACCGCGAACATGCCTTCAAATAGGTTCATGACTCCTCCTTGCTCTTTAAGCTAGACAGGTCAAGCTCGAAGGGCTCACCGCTGGACAGCGTCCGTTCTGCCTGGAGTGCATTGATGCAATTCGGCGTCTCCTGGAGTTCGCCAGGGTTGTTGCCGCACGTCTCCAGAGTCACCTTGCGCTTATCGTCATGTGCTTTGAACCAGTCCACGGTCTGAACCGGGCCAGTATCCGGGGTATCATCAAAACACCCAGTCAGCGCAACGCTGATCAGAGCCATAATGGCAATATTTCGTGCGCACGAAATTTTCCTGACATCCATAAGGCCTCCTTACCAATCAAGTTCGAACGGTTCCCCTGATGAAGCAACGCGCATCTGCTGAACGCGCTGGTTGTGCATGGCTTGGCTAGCCTCGGCCTGCGAACGGAGCATGGACAGCTTGGCCATCTCGTTTTGCAGCATGACTTGCTCGGCGCCGATACGGGCCTGAAGGTCCAGAACGTCTTTCTGGTCGGGGCTGTTGTTGACCTCGGCCACCAGGCCCGTCAGCTCGCTAAAACGCTCCTGGGCCTGCTCTAAGGATTTTTGGGACCGGCCAAGCCAGGTCGCCGTGTTCTGGTTGCCGCTGTCGTACAGGTCCGCCACATCGCCGGATAGACCGTGTTCGTTCGCGCCCCTGATACCGGCACTGTTCAGCACCTGATTAGGATCGACATCCACGGCAGTGTCATAGACCGAGTCGATAACGCCAGCCATGCCACGGGAACCACTCATGCTGTCCAGTTGCCTATTGGCCGTCTCGAGCTGGCTTTTCAGTTGCTCGATTTGGTTAAGCATGTGCTGGACCTGCAAAATCTGCTGGGTCAGGCTCGACACGTCGACAACGGGAATCCCGCCCGCCATGGCTGGCTGCGATAGACCGATGGTGGTCGCGAGAGCGACACCAGCGATTTTTCGTGCGCACGAAATTGTGATGCTCATGATCAGACCTCCTTTTGACGATTCTGGCGGGTCGCCTTGGCCTCCAGACGCCGTTTTGTCCTCTGGAGAGTGAGCGGCCGTTGTTCAAAATCCAGACTTTTCAGGTCGATGGACTCCATCACCTCTTTCATCTCCTCGATGCAGGTGAAGAAGTCTTCGGGAAGGACTTCCAACCCTTCGGTGAGAAAATCGCAAGCGTAACCGGCAATGATCATCAGAGTTCGAATCTCACTCTGGATGGCGTGCTGTTCGACCGCGTGTGATCGGTACAGCCGTGACAGGCCACTGTCGGCGAAGGCGGGTGTGATACCCTGTCTGTTAGCCATGTATGCCTCCTATGCAGGCAGTCGTGGTTAGGCGCGGCCGGGGCCATCACCCCCGTTCCGCGCCGTTTGAATCCTACGTGCGAAGGGTTCTGCGCATTTCTTCTACTGCAGGAGCTCCAACTTTGTCGCTGCCGTAGTTTCTGGCTATGAGGTCTGCTCTTTGCTGGCCCAGCAACTCAGCCATCTCGGCCAGCGTTAATTTTGATTCAGGCCCAGAATGACTCTCGACCTTGGCCGCCCCGCTTTTATTTCTTGATGTACTCTGTGTTGTATTCTCTGTAATAGATTTGCCCTTTGGTCGAATCAAGGTTTGACCATCCTGACCACCAGATTGGCCAGAAGGGATAGTAGAATCTACCAAAGGGAAAAACTGGGAATTACAACCACTTCCAGAAGAGCCTTCGTCGAGTTGGTCCGTCAAGAGCTCAAGCAGGCGCTCACAGTTCACTCGATACCAAATCTTTGCAGGAACGTCTCTCCTCTCTTCCTCAAGAACGCCAATTTCCACTAGCGATTTTCTAGCATTGGCCTGCTGTTTCGGTGTTAATCCAGTTTCTGACTCCCAGCTATCTTCGCCTCGCTGATTTTTATAGAACCATCCATTACGTGCTTTCTTCTTTGAGTTACGACTCCAGTAAAATGCTTGACTGAGAAAAACTGCACCAGGAACCGAAACACCAGGTAGAAGTGTGAATGCGGTGTAATAGGCAATCACCCTCCCCAGAATCTCCTGCACTACCGATGGGTTAACACGCGCCATATTCAGAAGGCTCCAAATTCAGGGCGTCTTTTACTTGGAGCGTCCGAAAATAGACACGGCGCCCCACCTTCACCATCGTCGGCTTCAGCTTTCGAGAGACCTCAGTATCTGAATAAAGAGAAACCCGCACGCCATCGGGCGAACGGCCAAGGAGGTCCGCTAGGTCTGATATACTCATCAGTAGACCGAACCTTTCAACAAGATAATCTTCGACTTTCATGGCTAGCACCTCATCAATCATACATCGACGTAATCAATGCTAACGAAGCAAAGAGAAAGCTCAAGCGCGCGCTTCTTTCACAGCAATCGATGCACCATGCATTGATTATCAATATCTATTATTTTGAAGAAATGACACGCACAAAGAGCATTAAATTTCAGACACTTATAGAGTTAACAGAATTTAACAAATATCACAAATATGAGGCTAAACCAACCGAAACGGGGCAATAATAAGAATAATAATAATATTATTATTCTTATTATTTTATGCAGCTACACATCACCTAAGCGATGCTCAACCAAACAAAAAACAAAGCAGAAACATAAACGCTTGAAAGCGGCTTTCATAGCCATCCAAAACATCATGTGTTTTTATGATATAAATATTTATGCAGCACATGACGCCGAGCAGTAATCACTCTTGAAATGATCAACAACTCAAAAAACGGAATCAGCATAAACAAAAAAGAAAACGCCACTGGCACATAAATAGATTTCTGCTCCCTTATTATATTACCAACCTCCAAAGACTCTTCCTCATCAAAAAAAGAGTTACATATAATCTCCACAATTTTCTCGTTAAGCCCTGACTCGGACATTAAGACTTCGTAATCACCCTCAGTGCGCTCACATTCTTTCTTCGTGATGACCCATTCCTCATCACTGACCAAATTGTGCAGACGGGTACTATAAGCTTTTTCATGGCCCAGCCATAGCCATTGGTCATCTCCCTTAAACTTCAAAAGAGCCGAGCTGGAAGAAGCTATTGATAAAAAAAACATAAAAACAATCGTAAAAAATAGCAATATAGAAACAAAAAACGGTGCCTCCCACCACTTCACCTTAACCACCTTCATTCTCTCCAGATCAATCCTTCTCCTCAAGTTGGTCAACAAGCGCACATCGATGCCAAACTTTTCAACCCAAACTTTAAATCCAACTATCTCTTCAATAGATCTAGCCCCTACATTAAAAAGGGCATTAAATCTCTCTATATCTCTTCGCTCTTTCCAAAAGCTCCCTATATCCTCATTGTAAAACTCCCCACCTCCCATCACTAACGCATACACCCTATTTATAAACCCATAAGAAGACCCCGCTCTTCTATGAAAATAAAAAACCAACAACATAGTTGCCAACAGCATCAAAACGAACGCCACTGGAGAACCAAAACTTAACGAATAAAAAGACTCAAACACCTTTACCCCCGTTTTTTTCAAAACCTATATTTATCAAACGATAATACTACAATATCGTAACTTATTAAGTTGACATACGATCAAGCTTTGCCACTAGGTCTTCCGCCCTCAGGTGAGTATATCGCCGCAACATCTGCATGGACTTGTGGCCACTAATCGCGGCAACCTCCTGGTCGGATAGTCCTGCCTCTACCAGCCGGCTGACAGCTTCATGGCGTAGATCATGAAAGCGGAAGTCATCGAGCCCGGCCTTCTTCTTCGCCTGATTCCAAAGCTTGGTGTAGACATAGGGGCCACGTTTGCCATCCCTGCCCGGCTCACCGAAGAACACCAGGTCACAGTCGAGCGGGCGCACCGGGTTGTTCAGCGCTTGCTTGAACACCTCGGTGGCGGCCTGGGTCAGCGGCACTAGGCGGGCTTCGTTGTTCTTGGTGTCGGTGAGGCGCACCACGCGGCGTTTCACGTCAACCTGTGATCGGGTGAGGGTCAGGATCTCCGAGGAGCGCATGCCCGTCTCCAGGGCGATTCTGGCGACCCAGGCCAGCATGGGGTTGCTGTGCTGTCTCAGCACGGCGAACAGGCGCTTCTCCTCGTCGGGATTCAGGCGACGGTCGCGCCCTTCTCCAGGGCTGGGCTTGCGGATGTTCTGGACGGGGTTGTAGGTCAGTCCCAGGCCCCATTCCTGGATGGCCACGGTGTAGAGGTGGCCAAGCAATGCAAGCTCCAGGCGCACGGTATTGGCGCTGATAGGCTGACCACGATGCCCGATGCTATTGAGACGAGTATCGCGGTAGTTGGCGATCAGTTCCGGCGTCAGAGCCGCGAGGGAGTACTTGCCTAGGTGTTCGGTCAGCGTGTTGGCTTTGTGACGTTCGCTCTTCTGGGTGCTGGGCTTCTTAGTAGGGGTGACATCGGCCAGGTAACGCTTGAGCGCCGCTTCAAGTGTCATGCGTTCGGAGGCACTGCGCTGGATATAGACACCACGCACCATTTCATCTTCGGTGCGGCGGCTCCAGTCCTGGGCGTCACGTTTGGTACGAAAGGTCTTGGCGGTGGTGGGCCAGCCAGTCTTGCGGATGACGGCTTTCCAGCTACCAGAGGGGGTCTTGACGATGGTGGCCATGAAAATCTCCAGGGGGCTGAAGGATCGGCACTGTACCGAAACTGTACCCTTGGAACATGGGACTCACCAGCAGGAATCGCTAAATGCTTGATTTTAATGGTGGGCCCAGCTGGACTCGAACCAGCGACCAAGGGATTATGAGTCCCCTGCTCTAACCAACTGAGCTATAGGCCCTATAAGATGGGAGTCGTATGATAGCGAAAGCTGCCCTTGGAGGCTAGGGTGCGTTTTTGGATATTCCCAGGGAGGGACGAGTATGCGTATCGCATTCAGACATCTTTATCGTGCGGGGGCGGCGATAGCGCTCTCCGCTGTTCTAACGGCACCTGCACAGGCGGTATGGCGACTGGCGCCGGAGCAATCGCAGGTCAAGGCGACGGTGATTGAAATCACGCCCAGCGGGCCGGTGCCGCATGAGCACTATCTGCGTCAGATGCAGGGCCGAGTAAGCGCAGATGGCACATTGCGCTTGCCGATTACGCTACGCCAGACGGATATCATCGATCAACTGGGCAATTTGCCCTCATGGATGTCGGGATTGGCTGATATGCCGCTGGTAACGGTAGTGACTCAAATTCCTCCCGAGCATCTCAATGACTTGGCTGTAGGCGGGACGAGAATAGAGTCATTGATGTTAAGTGCTCAAACCGAAGGCATGAATGAGCAGGAGATGCTGAAGGTCAGTCTTACACGCGAATCGCCGGACAGCATTCGAGTGCGCAATGTTGAACGTATTGCTCTGGATGGCCAGGTGTTGATGCAGAATCAGACTGTACGCTCTATTTTGCTGATGCTGGGCTACGAGCAGATCGGCGATGAGGTGCCAGTAGAATTGGATGCCGTACTGGTCGATCGATAACCGTTAAGCCTGCTACGCCATGTGTCGGCTATTGGCCTGACCCTATCGGTTAGCTTGTGATTGGTAAGGCAATGGATATACGCTTTATCACAGATAAGCATTCTGTTTGTGGGCCCTGTCTGGCAGTGCCTAGCGCTTTGTCTCTGCCAATAGGTATGATCAGGGTATTACATACTCGGCCTTTAGGCCATTAACTATCATCTTCTACTCGCACCTAACACGAGCGCGGATGTAGTGGTTCAATAAAACCGGACACCTATGTAGGTGGTACGCTTGCCACCCCTAGCGAGGTGTCTGATGACCAGAAAACGACGATCTTTCACACCGGAGTTCAAGCAGGAGGCTGCTTGTCTGGTACTGGATGAGGGATATTCCATCACCGAAGCCAGCCGTTCGCTCGGCGTTGTGGAAAGCGCGCTGCGACGATGGGTAAGGCAGCTCGTGGAGGAGCGTGATGGTGTCACGCCCAAGTCCAAGGCACTGACGCCGGAACAACAGCGGATACAGGAACTGGAAGCCCAGGTCCATCGTCTGGAGCGGGAAAAAGCAATATTAAAAAAGCTACTGCTCTCTTGATGTCGGACGAACTGAATCGTACGCCCTGATAGACCAGTTGAGTGAGCAGGAGTCGGTAGAAATGGTCTGTGAGGCGTTTGGCGTATCTCGTTCCAGCTACTATGAACACCGTCGCAAGCGTTCATGCATCGATGTCGAGCGTTTGACGCTCAGAGCTGCCGTGAACCGGTTATTCATCAAGAGCCGCAGCTCGGCGGGTAGTCGCATGGTTACCGCCATGCTCAATGGCGAAGGTACTGCCATTGGGCGCTTCAAGGTTCGCCGCCTCATGCAAGAGCTAGGGTTGGTCTGTAAGCAACCAGGCCCCCACGCTTACAAGCAGGCCACCGTCGAGCGTCCAGATATTCCGAACCATCTAGATCGTAAATTCATGGTCAGTCGGCCCAATCAGGTCTGGTGCGGCGATATTACCTATGTCTGGGCCGGGCAATGCTGGAGTTATCTAGCGGTAGTCCTTGATCTATACACTCGTAGGGTCGTCGGTTGGGCATTATCGGCACGACCCAATGCCGAGTTGGTAGCCAATGCACTGGACCATGCCTATGAGCTACGAGGTAGGCCGCCTGGAGTGCTATTTCACACGGATCAAGGTAGCCAATACGCCAGTCGCCTGTTTCGCCAACGGTTATGGCGCTACCGCATGAGGCAGAGCATGAGCCGGCAGGGAAACTGTTGGGATAATGCGCCTATGGAGAGGCTGTTCCGGAGCTTGAAGAGTGAATGGATACCGGTCTTGGGCTACCCGAGCATCTGCGCTGCCAGGGAAGGACATCGGGGAGTACCTGATGGGTTATTAAAATCGCCAGCGGCCCCATACGTTTAATGTAGGGATCCCGCCTGCGTTAGCTGAAGAAAAACTTAAATCACTGTCCGGGATTAGTTGACCACTACAGGTCTCTCCATTTCGATGCCCTGATAAAACACTCCTTCGCCACTCTTGTGAGGTACCGATGTTCTTCACTCTCCTGCTTGCGACCCTTTGCATCGCAGCCGTTGTCTCAACGATCGTGGTCATGCTCTTCAACAGACCGGTTGGCAATATCCTCAAGCGCATCGTGCAGGATGAGATCAGTGGTGCCTGGCACCGCTATATCACCTTTGCCGGCTTCGTTGTGGGCGTCTCCGGCGGGGTGCGAATCTACGATCTCGAGCGATACATCAGCGCCCCGCATAAGGATGCGGAAGTGCTGGTGCTGACACCGGAGCGCTGGACTCTGGAGGTGTACCGTACCGTTATCGAGACCCTGCAGAGCATTGCCTGGATGTACCTGGTGGTATTCATCGTCGCCTTGGTGGCGTATGTGATTGTCAAGGGGTTCGAGCTACATTCAGAGCGGCGCAAGGATTGACCAGTGTCTGTAATGATGTCGGCATCGCGATAATGATATGACAGCCAACACCGATCGGGAGGCCGTCGAGCAGAATGGCCAGCAGCTCTCGTCTGCATCAACTCGACCCTTGGCGTTCTACTGACCACCTGACTCTGATGGGGAGCTCATGTTGGCTCATTCTTCATCAATGAGCAGACGATATCCTACCCCTGCTTCAGTCTGTATCAGTTCTGGCAACGCAGGATCGTCACCCAACTTGTAGCGCAGCTTGCTGATGACGATCCTCAGGTAATGTGTGTCCTGCTGATGTACTGGTCCCCAGACTTCCTTGAGCAATTGAGTCTGGGTGATCACTCGTCCGGGATGTTGAGCTAGCATGGAAAGCACCGCGTACTCCTTGGGAGTCAGCTTTACAGGCACCCCGGCCAGCGTGATGCGGCGTCCATCCAGATCGATCACCAACTCACCCGCTTGAATACGCTTGGTAGCTGACGGCTCTCCGGGCGGGACGCGTTGCCTCAGGGTAGCTCTGACACGGGCAAGCAGCTCCTGAATACCGAAAGGCTTGGTCACATAATCATTGGCCCCGGCGTCGAGACAGGCTACCTTTTCCCCTTCGGATGCTCTGACAGAGACGACCATGATCGGGATATCACTCTGCCCACGGATTGCCTGGAGAACTTCCTGGCCATCGATATCGGGAAGTCCCAGATCCAGCAGCACCAGGTCCGGATGTTCACCGATGGCCTTGATCAACCCGTCTCCCCCGCTCTCCGCTTCGATCACCTCGTAACCCTGGGATCCCAGACTGATACGCAGAAAGCGCCGAATCTGCATCTCATCATCGATGACCAGGATACGCTGTCGATCAGTGCTCATTCTGGGCCTCGTAGTCGGTAACCGGCGAATCGAACAATGGCAGACGAATGACGATACGCGTGCCACGTCCCGCGGGGTTCTGCTCGGCGTTGATCGAGCCCCCATGCGCGCCGATCATGCCCCGACAGATGGCCAGTCCCAGGCCACTGCCATGCTTGCCTCGGTCGCCTTCACCGCCGGTAAAGAACATGTCGAAAACTTGCTCGCGCAGCGCTTCCGGAATGCCGGGGCCTTCATCGTCGATACAAATGACGAAATCACCGCCCTGGCGCTCTCCCTGGATCGTGATGCGTCCCCCGGGCGGCGAGAAGCGGATCGCATTCTCGATGATGTTGACCAGGGCCTGTTCGATCAGTGCCGGATGAACATAAAGGAGCGGAAGGTCCGATGGCCACTCGCGCTCGATTCTGATGCCGTTCAGCGCCGTCTCCAGTCTTTTGAGTGCGGCATTGATCAGGTCGGCCAAGGTCACCCAGTCACGCTCGATCTTCAACGTGCCATGGCCAAGCCGCGTCATATCCAGCAGGTTCTGAATGTAGCGGTTGAGGCGCTCGCTTTCGCCCAACACGCTATCGAGCAATTCGCGTTTGTCTGCACCGGAGAGCTGGGCATCCAAATCGCGTAACGAACTGGCGGCGCCGATGATCGATGCCAGCGGGGTGCGCAGGTCATGCGAGACCGAGGATAACAGGGCTGAACGCAACCGCTCGTTCTCTTCGGCCAACCGTGCAGCCCCCAGATCGTTGACCAGACGCGTACGGGCCAGGGCCATGCTTAGCTGATTGATCAGGGTGTCGATCAGCATTTCCTGGTCATGTTCCAGCGAGGCTTCTCGATCACCCAACGCCAATCCGACCACCCCTAAAATGGCCTCCTTCTCGATCAACGGGATGAATCGCCAGCGCTGGGTCGCCAGCGTCTGTGAGCCATGGCCGCTGGGACGCTGATGATGATAGGACCAGGCAGCCGCCTGCTTGGCGGTGTTGTCCAGTTCGACCGTCCCCGGGTGAGATTCAGTGATCTGCAGGACGTCATCCCCTGTCATACGCTCCAGATAGACTGCCGGAACCTGCAGCCAATCTGCCAGCGTGGTGACGCCGGTGGCGCGAACACTGGCGTGGTCGGCTGCCACTGCCAGGGAGCGGGAAAATTGCAACAGCCGTTGAGTCTGGTCCCGGCTGGCGCGCAAAGCGATCAGTTGCCGGCGAGCCCGCCCCGCCAGTTGCCCGCCGATCATCGCCACGACGAAGAAGAAGAACACCGTTAGCAACTGGTCCCGATGGACCATTGCCAGGGTGTAGCGCGGCTCGGTGAAGAAGAAGTTATAGACCAGGAAGCTCAGCACGGCGCTGAACATGGCGGCACGCGTTCCGCTGTAGGCTGCCGTGATCAGTACGCCCGTCAGGAAAACCAGGGACAGGTTGGCCAGATCCAGCGCTCGATCAATCAGCAGCGAAACCCCCAGGGTCCCAGGCAGGAGGACGAGAGGAAGCCACCATTCCCGCTGCGCAACGGGGCGCCAAGGCTTGTTCAGCAACCGGTAACGCTTGCTGCGTTCGGTCTCGGCGACGATCACCAGATCGAACTCCCGCGCCTGCCTGAGCAGTTGCTTGCCCAAGGAACGGTGCCAGAAGCGCCAGGGGATATTCACGGCTCGGCCAATCATGAGCGTCGTGATGTTGTTGTGCCGGGCATAGTCGAGCAGCTCCATAACGCGGCTTTGCCCGGGCAGAACAACCACATCACCCCCGAGCCGCTCAACGAGTTGGCCACTCCTTTCGATTTCAAGACGCGCCGTCCGGGACAAGTTGCCCGTGTCGATATGCACGGCTCGCCAAGTGGCGTTGCGCCGCTCGGCCATGCGATGGGCGGCGCGGATCAGGCTGGCATCCTCGGGGCGACCGCTCAAGGCAACGAGGACCTTGGGCCGCACCGGCCATGGACCCACGACTCCCCGCTCTCCCATGGAGTCTCGCACGTCGCTGTCCACGCGCTCGGCCATGGTCTGCATGGCCAGCTCACGCAGCGCCGTCAGGTTGGCCACGCTGAAGAAGCCGTCCAGTGCCGCCCGGGCCTGCTCCGGAATATAGACCTTGCCCTGCTTCAGACGCTGGATCAGCTCGCCCGGGGGCAGGTCGATCAGGGTGATGTCCCCCGCCCGCGAGATTAGCGAATCGGGAACGGTTTCGCGCATGCGAATGCCGGTGATGCGTGCCACGACATCGTTCAGGCTCTCGATATGCTGAACGTTAAGCGTGGTCCAGACGTCGATCCCGGCGTCGAGCAGTTCCTCGATATCCTGGTAGCGGCGCGGGTGACGACCGCCGGGAATGTTGCGATGCGCCAGCTCATCGACCAGCACGATGGGCGGCTTGCGTACCAAGGTGGCATCGAGATCGAATTCCCGGAAGGTTCGCCCACGGTGCTCACGCTCGACCAGCGGGATGCGCTCGATGCCGTCGCACAGACGCTCGGTCTCCTCCCGGCCGTGGGACTCGATCACGCCGATCACGATCTCCTCGCCCTCGACGATGCGATCCCGGGCGGTAAGCAGCATGGCATAGGTCTTGCCGACGCCGGGCGCGGCACCGAGGAAAATACGCAAACGACCGCGCGCCTCTCGGCGCGCGGTCTTCAGCAGGGCGTCCGGATCGGGACGCGAATTCTCGTGGCTCCCCACTCCGTTCATGGCATTCTTGTCACTGGTTGGTCGGGCTCCGTTCATCCAAGGCCGATTCATCCAGGGCCCACTCATTCAGGACCAGGTTGAGCCGCAGGACGTTGACGGCAGGGTCGCCCAGCAAGCCCTTATACTCGGTCGCCGCCTGGATGGCACGCTCGACCTCCGCCGTCGTCAGGCCGCGTTCGCGGCTGACCCGTGGCGCCTGGGCCTGGGCCGCCGCCGGCGAGATGTGCGGATCGATGCCCGAGCCCGAGGCGGCCAGCAGATCGACGGGGATCGTGCCTGGCGATAGCCCGTCGCGCTCCTGCAGCATATGAGCCTCGTCCAGGGCACGCTCGCGTAACTCGGGATTGCTCGGCGCCAGATTGGAGCCGGCCACACCGCTGGGGGAATAGTCGGCCGCCGAGGGCCGGCCATGGAAATACTGCAGCCCCAGAAAGGGCTGGCCCACCAGCGCAGACCCCACCACGTTACCCTGGTGATCGTACAGTAAACTGCCGGTCGCCTGATGGGGAAAGAATACTCCACTCAGCGTGGTAACGACGAAGGGATAGAGCAGACCCAACAGCGCAGCCAGTACGATCATCAGGCGCAGCGAGGCCAAAAGTGAAGTACGTGTCATCATTGAAGCGGTCATGGCTTGGCTCCTAGAATAGACTGGCAATTATCATGTCGAGCAGCTTGATGGCAGGGAAAGGCAGCAGCAGCCCGCCGAGGCCGTAGATCAGCAGGTTGCGCCGCAGCAATTCGGTTGCCGAGGCCGCCTTGAAGCGCACGCCGCGCAGTGCGAACGGAATCAGCGCGGGAATGACCAGGGCATTGAAGACCACCGCCGCCAGCACGGCGGACTCGGGTGAGTGCAGCTCGAGGACATCCAGGGCCTTCAGGGCGGGAATGCTTGCCGCGAAGATCGCCGGCAGGATGACGAAATACTTGGCGACGTCGTTGGCCAGCGAGAAGGTGGTCAGCGCACCGCGGGTGATGAGCAGCTGCTTGCCGATCTCCACGGCGGCCAGCAGCTTGCCCGGATCGGAGTCGAGATCCACCATGTTGCCGGCCTCGCGCGCCGCCTGGGTGCCCGAGTTCATCGCCAGCCCCAGATCGGCCTGGGCCAGTGCCGGGGCATCGTTGGTGCCATCGCCCATCATCGCCACCAGGCGCCCGGATGCCTGCTCCTCGCGAATGATCTCCAGCTTGCGCTCAGGAGTGGCCTCGGCCACGTAGTCGTCGACGCCGGCTTCCGCCGCGATCGCCGCCGCCGTGATCGGGTTGTCACCGGTGATCATCAGCGTCTTGACACCCATCTCGCGCAGTTGGGCGAAACGCTCGGCGATGCCCGGCTTGATGACGTCCGACAGGGCGATCACCCCGAGTAGCCGGCCGCCATCGGCAACCGCCAGCGGCGTGGCGCCCTCGCGGGCGATCTGCTCGATCAACCGCTGATAGGCTACCGGCACACTGCCGCCATGCGCCTGAACGAATGTCGCGATGGCATTGGGGGCGCCCTTGCGCAGTTGCGCACCGTCGGAAAGGTTGATGCCGGACAGCCGGGTCGAGGCCGAGAAGGCAATGAACTCGGCACGATCGTTCAGGGGTGACCCCGCTCCCTGGTCCCTGGCGAGTGACACGATGGAGCGCCCCTCCGGGGTCGGGTCGTCCAGCGAACACTGGTAGGCCACGTCGCGCAACCGACCGATGGCGACCTTGTCGCAAGGCGCGAACACAGTGGCGCGACGATCGCCAAGGGTGATGGTCCCCGTCTTGTCGAGCAGCAAGGTATCGATGCTGCCGGCGATCTCGACCGCCTTGCCGGACTTGGCGATCAGATTGGCGCGCATCGCCCGCTCCATGCCGGCGATACCGATGGCTGGCAACAGGCCACCGATGGTGGTCGGGATCAGGCACACCAGCAGTGCCACCAGCATGACCGGCGACGGCGTGATGCCGACGAATTCCGCCATGGGCACCAGGGTCACCACGACGATCAGAAACATCAGGGTCAGGGTGGCCAGCAGTACCGACAGCGCCAGTTCGCTGGGCGTCTTCTGGCGACTGGCGCCTTCGACCAGGGCGATCATTCGATCCAGCAGCGACTCGCCCGGGTCAACGCTGACTTCGATGACCAGTTCGTCGGACAGTAGCTTGGTGCCGGCACTGACGCCACTGTTGTCGGTCCCCGCTTCACGCAGCACGGGGGCGGACTCGCCGGTCACCGCGGATTCGTTGATCGAGCCGGCCCCTTCGACGATCTCGCCGTCGGCGGGGATCAGTTCGCCAGCCACAACCTTGACTCGATCGCCGCGGCGCAGCGTATCGGCGGCGACCATCGCTTCGCTACCGTCCTTTGACAGTTTGCGTGCCCTGAGCTGGCCACGCGTAGCGCGCAGGCTGCCGGCATGGGCCTTGCCCCGCGATTCCGCCAGCGCCTCCGCACCGTTGGCGAACAGCACCGTTGCCAGTAGGACCAGGGTGACCGCCAGCACAAAGGCGACGTTTTCTCCCTTGGCTGCCGTCAGTACCGTATACAGAGCGCAGACCAGAGTGCCCACAGCGACCACGGCCATCACCGGATTGCGCGCGATCGAGCGCGGCCCCAGGCGAAGGAAAGCGTCCCTGATCAGGCGGTTCCAGGCCGGCCGCCGTGCCGCCTCTTTTTGTGGCGAGCGGTGCGTTTGGGTTGAGGTGGACATGATTGCCGTTTCTCCTCAGAAACCGAGTGTCAGCTGTTCGGCGACCGGGCCGAGCACCAGCACCGGCAGGAAGCCCAACAGATTGATGATGATGATGACGCCTGCGGTGAGACCGACGAAGGCGCCACTGTCCATGGCCAGGCTGCCACGCCCGGTGGGCGCTGTGCGCTTGCCGGCCAGCCAGGCGGCGACCGCCAGCGGGGCGAGCATGGGCAGGAAGCGCCCGACCAGCAGCGCCACGACGCAGGTCAGGTTCCACCATGGCGTGTCGTCGCCCAGCCCCTCGAAGCCGGAGCCGTTGTTGGCAAAGGCCGAGGTGTATTCGTAGAGCACCTGGGACAAGCCATGAAATGCCGGGTTGGAGGTGCTGGCCAGGCTCGGGAAGGCCACGGTCAGTGCCGTCAGCCCCAGGATGATCAATGGCTGGGCGAGGATCGCCAGCGAGATCCAGCGTATCTCTCGAGTCTCCAACGGCTTGCCCAATAATTCCGGCGCTCGACCGATCATCAGCGAACCGATAAAGGCGGCCAGCATCAGGTAGAGCAGATAGCCGATCAGGCCGACGCCGATGCCGCCGAAGGTGACGTTGACGAACATGTCCATCAGCGTCACCAGTCCACCCAGCGGGTTGAAGCTATCGTGCATGGCATTGACCGAGCCATTGGAGGTCTGGGTCGTCCAACTGGCCCACAGCGCCGACATCTCGGGACCGAAGCGCACTTCCTTGCCTTCCATGTTGGGGCTGTCGGCTACGGCCAGGCCCTCGAAGGCCGCGTTCGGCATCTTCTCCAAGACGATCATTGCCGTTGTTGAGGCCAGCGAGAACGTCAGCATGACGGCCCCGATGCCCATCATCAGGCGGCGTCGTCCCGTCATGACGCCGATGGCGATGAGTAGCGCGACAGGGAACAGCAGCAGGGACACGGTCTCGATGACGTTGGACAGCGGCGTGGGATTCTCCAGCGGTACGCTCGAGTTGGGGCCGTACCAGCCGCCGCCGTTGGTGCCGAGCTGCTTGATGGCGACCATCGAGGCAACCGGACCAAGCGGGACTTCCTGGATGGCGGTGACCGTGTCGTCCAGCGGCTGCACGGTCCGGGCGCCCTGATAGGTGCTCGGCACCCCCTGCCAGGCCAGCAGCAGGGCCACGATGGTGGCGACCGGCAACATGACACGCAGCAGGGTACGTACCAGGTCACGATAGTAGTTGCCTACTCCGACGGCCTGCGCTGCTGAATCGCCGGACCGTGCAGATACAGACTTCTTGAGCAGTACGCGAGCGATGGCCAGCAGTACCGCCAACCCCGTCGCTGGCGTGATGAACTGCAGGGTCACGATGGCCAAGGTCTGGCTCAGATAGGAGAGCTGGGCCTGGCCGGAGTAATGCTGTTGGTTGGTGTTGGTGGCAAAGGAGACAGCCGTATGCAGCGCCGTATCCCAGGGCATTCCGGCGATGCCATCCGGGTTGAGCGGCAGCTGGCCCTGAGCCATGAACACGCTCCAGGCCAGCAGGATCAGCAGCACATGCAGCTTGGCGACGGCCCAGGCATAGGCCTGCCACGCCATCGTGCGATGGGCATCGATACCCGATAGGCGATAGAGCACCGATTCGATGGGACGAAAGAGCCCATCCAGCGGCGCCTTTCTTCCGTCATCCAGGGAATGGGCCATATACAGGCCCAGGGGAAGCGCCAGCCCGATGATCAGCGCATAGCAGAGTATGACCTCGTTCATGGCACGTCTCCTAGAACCGCTCAGGCCACAACAAGGCCGCAAGCAGATAGGCCGCGACAACGGAAGAAATTACGAGTAAGAAAACTTGCATAGCCTTGACTCCTTGATGGGTAAACCAAGGCTAGAGCCAGGAGGCGTAAAAAATCGATGTCGCTTTATGCGTGCGCACGTAAAAGTAACGTAAAATTTTTACGCGAGTCATGAGGGTGTTAAAGGCGTTTTCTGCTGTTTTAAGCGCTGCCTAAAAATCGCCGAACGATGCTTGGCCGGGGCGCGCAGCTAAGGCAAGCACCTGTAGGAAACGGACTGAGTCCGCACCGATGTTACGAGCGCTTTGATCGGACTTGCGCGCGAGCTGATTTTTTAACGCCACATGAGGGAGTCCAGACCTTTTAAGGTAGAATCTGGCCAGAAAGCAGAAAGCAGACACACAAAAACACCAAGGCCCGCATAAGCGGGCCTTGGTACTCAAACCTTACGGTTCGAGAAGCACGTGACTAATTCAGAAAATTAGGCGGGCTTGATGTTTGCAGCCTGAAGGCCTTTCTTGC
Source organism: Halomonas sp. WWR20 (assembly GCF_054602495.1). Classification (NCBI taxonomy): domain Bacteria; kingdom Pseudomonadati; phylum Pseudomonadota; class Gammaproteobacteria; order Oceanospirillales; family Halomonadaceae; genus Halomonas; species Halomonas sp. WWR20. The sequence goes on along the minus strand of NZ_JBTRHR010000009.1, from coordinate 22,083 downwards.
CCTGAGTGACGTCAAAGGAAACCTGTTGACCGTCCTGCAGAGATTTGAAGCCGTCAGCTTGAATTTCGGAGAAGTGGGCGAACAGGTCGTCACCGCCGTCAGACGGAGAAATGAAGCCAAAACCTTTAGTGTCGTTGAACCACTTAACTGTGCCAGTTGCCATTTTCGATATCCTTACGCACGAAGCGTTTTAAACATTGCCGGGGTATTTCCCGAGATGAAGTGGGTAAAACAAGGGGAATATAACCAGGCTACCGAATGATTCGATTACAACTGACAATATGCGACTTGCTAACCAACAGTGTGCATTCTGCGCCATTTACCGGCTGCCGTCAACCCTATTTTAACGTAGCCACTTTATCTGCCATGACGCCGGAGCGTCATTCGGCGGTAAGCTCGTGAAGGCTCGTCGCCACCTTGAAGGTGACGCCCAGGGCGTCGAAGTGCACCTTGGCACAGTCCGCCTTGCGATTCTCCGATTCGCGGCGCTTGTCGCGCTCGTGGATATCTGCGACGAGATAGAGCGGACCGCCCTCTCCTGCGCTGCTTTCCACGACTACCGCCCAGCCGGGGCTGTAGTCACCCAGCGGGGTAGGAACCTTGAACCAGGGTGGCAGTGTGCAGAAAAACGTTACGCGCTCGTCCGCATCCAACGCCGCAGCGATGGTTCGCTCTGTCTCGGAGCCACAGGCGACGTAATCGTAAGGGCTGCGGTCCTGCTGGTGCTGTACCTGATATAAGCGGTCGGAATATTCCTCCCTATCGTTCTCTTCGAACATGCGCATGTCGTAACGCTCTCCGGCCAGCGGCGCATATTGGATACCCTCGACAATGGCTTCGTGCAGGGCACGATTGATACGCTTGGCGACTTCGGCCATGAACCCTTGGGGATTGGTCATGAACTCCCCTAGCCGCCCGGACGCCTTGAGAATCTGTACCAGAGTGGCACGCGTCAGCGCGGTTTCGCGCTGCAGGAAGGCTAGAATGTCGGGCAGCGGCTGTTGATTGTCGACCCGGTAGGCATGATGGTGGGTCACCTTCCCCCCCGCCGCCCCCGATTCGGTAAGGCTCATCGTCCGCCGCCTGACATCGATCCTGATCGGCTGAATCGCTGCCATTGCCGCGATTTCCTGGTGCGCGCGACAGATGAGCTCTGCGGTACTGAATTCGACCGTATAACGCGTTTTTTGGCCGATACGCTGCCATAGCGCCTTAAAATGCGGGTTGAATTCGACACGCTTGTGATAGCGAAGCCTTTTGCGCTGGCGGGCATCCTTGACGAATTGCCGCGGCTGAAAATAGCGGATGCGCTCGACGATGACGTCATCCAACCCTGCAAACTCTTCGGGCAAGGCCAGCGTAGAGCCGAGCGTATCGGGGGAAAAGTCCTGAAGCCGGCCGGACGGATCAAGCACACTCCGTACATGCAGATGCGTCCAGAGCCTGCGCGACTGCGCCTGGGTAAGGTAGTCGGTGCCGGCAGCGTTGAGTAACACGGTGAAGGCGAGCGGCGGAACGTGACCAAACGTGAAATTCCCGCTGGGGTCGATCGCCTGTTCGATGTCGGCCTGCAAACCGCTCGCGAATTCTCGAAAGGTCTCGTTGGCGATGATCGTCAGGCGGTTGATCTGAGCGTCGCGAATACGCTCCCCGGCCTGATTGACGGGCAGACGCAACCCGCGGCCGATCGTCTGGCGACGCTCACGCTCGGTGCCCGCCTCTCTCAAGGTGCAGATCTGGAAGACATTGGGATTGTCCCACCCCTCGCGTAGCGCGGAATGACTGAAGATGAAACGCAGCGGTTCATCAAGCGACAGCAGCCGCTCCTTGTCCTGCATGATCAGCCGATAAGTGTCGTCATCCTTCGCCGAGCGGCCATTGGTGTCCAGCAGCGCTACCGGCCTGCCCTTACGCCGATCGATGGAGAAATAGCCGCCATGGACTTCCCGCGCCGAATGCGGAATGACATCCCGATAGGCAGGTTTGGCGCCGATTTCCGCGTAGAGCTCTTCGAACCACTCAGCCAACTTGCCCTGTTGCGGGTTGCCGTCCTCGTCATAGCTCCGATAGTGGCTGACCTGGTCGATAAAGAACAGCGACAACACCTTGATGCCCCGGGACCTGAGCGCTTTCTCCTTGGCGAAATGGCACTCGAGGGTTTCACGCAACTGGCTCTTCATCTGCGCCTCGAACATGCCGCCGGTTTCCCGGTGCAGTGCGACGACCTCACCATTGAGGAACTCGACATGCTCATTGCCGGGCTCGGCACTGATATTGACGGCCTGGAACCCCTGATAGTCTGCCCGGTTCGTTTGGCGTGCCAGATCGGTGCCTTGGGTGAGCCTCACCTGCTTGGCCCGCGAGCCACCGGGAGTCGCTTCAAAAAGCGTGACATTGGCCTGGGGCTTCTTGTCACGTCCCGCATAGCCCACCCAGTCCAGCCGCACCATGGCACGATTGAAATCGTAGGCAGCGCTGGCGTCCACCACCTCGATTTGTTTGACCAACCCCAGATCATAAGCCCTGCACGGGCCCAGCCGGTAAAGCCGGTGGTAGGGGTGAGCATGGGTGGCTGAATAGCGCAGGCAAAACAGCGGTTTCAGGCCGGCAATCGCCCGTTGCGACTTGGCCGTGGTATCGACACTTTGCGGCTCGTCGATAATCACCACCGGGCAGGTGCCCTGCACCCACTCGATCGGCTTGTGACCGGACATGTGATCCTGCTCGCGATGGATCACGTTGCCCGCCTTGTCCGTGTCCTTCTGAAAGGACTGGAGATTGATCACCATGATCTGCAGGGTGTTGCTGATGACGAATCGCCGGACCCGGCTCAGATCGTTCGACTGATAGGTGAAATCGTCAAACGCGACGTTTTCATATAGGGCTTTGAAATGCGTGCGCATGAGTCGCAGGGAGTGCAAGACGCCTTCGCGGATCGCCACCGAAGGCACCACGATGATGAACTTGCTTAAGCCATAGCGCCGGTTGAGTTCGAAAAGGGTGCGCAAATAGACATATGTCTTGCCCGTCCCCGTCTCCATTTCCACCGAGAAGTTGGGAAAGTCATAGCTGGCATCTGCCTCTTGAAGCACGTGGGACCTGGCCAGGCCGTGACGCGCCTGTACGTGCTGCAGATTGGTCAGCAGCGCATCCGGGGCCAGCAACGGCGGATTGGCGATACCGAACTCGGTATAGGCGACATTCGGCGTCTGGTGCATGCCTTCGAAGAGATCGATGACCGCGTTGATCGCCTCATGCTGATAGTCCAGCCCGGCATCGAATTTCAACTGCACGCGGCGACTCCCTAGACCGTGCGGAAAATGGTTCGGTTCGCCCCGTCACGCGCGGCAAATGTCTGGGTGGCGTCCGCCTTGAGCGCATCGTGGCCCTCGAACGCGGCATCCAGACAGATGAACTGTTTTGGCGCCGCCTGCGATACCGCCGCGATCAGCGCCGGGGTGATGCGCCGGGCCAGACAAATCAACCACGCCCCCTGAGCGACGGAGTAGACGGGCAAGCCGGCCATTTCGCATACTTCAACCGCTTCGGTGGGGACAATGCCGGCCTTGAGCAGAATCTCGCAAAGCAGAGCTTCGGCGGTGGCCTCGGGATCGACATGATCGACATGCCGCTCGAGCTGTGCGATCAAGGTTTGCGACGACACCCCGGCATCCAGCGATTGCCAGCGCCGAAAGTGGGACGCCGCAAGAGTATAGGTGCGAAATCCCGATACTGAACCGCCTTGATGCGGATTCCGGGCAATGACCCGACGCAGGCGCTCCTTGGCGATCTCAGCAATGTTCTCCGTGAGCCCCTGTGCCTGGCAAAAGCGCACGCCCGCCTGCTGTTCCGCCCGTGAGGCATCGAGCCGCTCGGGCAACTGCACGAGAATAAAATCGACGCGCTGGCCTTGCTGCTGCAGCTCGAGGCATGCATGTCCCACGCTCGCGGAACCGGCAAAGAAATCCAGGACCAGGCCTTCGCCAGCAGTGAAATACTCGATGGTGGATTTCACCAGCGCGACCGGCTTGGGATTGTCGAACGGAATGCTGAGCATCTTGAGCAAAGCGTCGTCGCTGCCGCCGAAAGGCAGCATCGACGGCACGTTCTCCTGCATGTTGTCCTTGAGATAATACTTGCGTTCCGGCTGTTTGGTCTCGTCCGCGCCAAAGACGATCAGGTCGGCGGCGAGCAGCTCCGCCATCCGCGCCGGAGAGTTGCGCCAGCCGCGCGCGGGGACGGGACAGGGCCGTTGCGTAGCGGGATGAATCAGCGCCTTGAAGTACTCCGGCGGCGGAGTCCTCTTGTTCGGCCAGGCCATGGACACCGTACGGTAGACCTCGCCTTGGTCGTCGAGATATTGATACGCCGCCTCGCCGCCAGCCACCTCCTGCCTGGCAAGCCACTCCCGATACTCGCGGCGCGCATCGTCGAGCGTATACGTACGCGCGAAATCCGCCGTGTTGCACTCCAATGCGTATTTTTTGACCACCGCCTCCAGGTCCGTCGGGGGAACGATCGAACCGACTTTCCCCACCAACCGGGCCGCTTTGGCGATCATGCGTTCGGCATTCGCCTTGGGCCGCTTGAGCGGGCGGCTCTCCCGCAAGGCCGAGCGGTCCTTGGCGTAGACCAGAAGTTTTTCGTGCTGGCTGGCGATCCGCGTCGAATCGCCCTTGGGATTGCGTTTGTCCCAGATGATTTCGCCAAGATCGTTTTCGGCTCCGAATAGCTCGTTCAGCACCAGGCGCAGGTTGTCCGCCTCGTGCTCGTCGATGTGGATCAGGATCACCCCATCGTCGGTCAGCAAGTTGCGGGCCAGATAAAGCCGCGGATAGATCATGTTGAGCCAGCGGCTGTGATATCTGCCGTCCTGCTCGCTCACGCTGCTGTATTGCCGGCCTTGGGCATCTGCCTGCCCGGTGGCGGCAAGATAAGCCGCCAGCGGCTCGGCGTAACTGTCGGCATAGATGAAGTCGCCATCCGTATTGTACGGCGGGTCGATATGGATCAGCTTCACCTTGGCGTGGTAGGGCTTCTGCAGCAGCTTCAGCACTTCCAGATTGTCGCCCTCGATGAACAGATTGCGGGAGTCATCGAAGGCGACCGACGCCTCGCGCCGGGGTATGAGTGTGGCGTGACTGGGCGCCTGGACGAGCTTGAGTGCGTCCTTCTTGCCCGGCCACTCCAACCCGTAACGCTCGCGGCGGGCCTCGAACGCCTCGGTGAAGGCGCCGAGCTCGGCCTTCAGCTTGTCGAAGTCCAGGCACTCGACCGTTTCGCCCTGCGCATTGTGCGTCTCGGTGAATACGCCGGGGAACAGTGCCTTGAGCTGCGCCCGCTTGTCCGCCACGACATCGAGAGAAGCGCCTGCGTTACTTGAGGGGGGCTGATCGGCCATGATGTCTCTTTGCATTGCGAGAATAGGCGCGAAAAAATTTTCACCCCTGCGGTTCAGAAATTCCTTCCCGGCTCGTCTTCCTTCCCAGCGCCGCTGTAAATAAAAACGATTTACATTCAATAGGGAGCCTTACGAGATGAGCCGACCGATCCATTACCCTGCTGTTGGCATGATCGTTTATGTCAGCCTTTCGCTGAATCCCGCCTGGGCCCAGGACAGCAACCGTTCTGTACAAGACCGTTCTGTACAAGCAAGCACCACGACCCTGACGCCTCTGACCGTGACCGGCCAAGCCGCCACCAAGACCGAGACACCGTTTATCGAGATCCCGCAGGCCATTTCCGTCATCAGCCGCGAAGATATCGAAGAGAAAGGCGCGCAGAGCGTACAACGTGCCGCCAATTATACCCCAGGGGTGTTCACCCACCAGATCGGGGCCTCCAACCGCTACGATTATCTGGTACTGCGTGGTTTTTCCGACGGCAGCATCAATAATACCTTCCTCGACGGCCTCAAGCTGATGGGTGACAGTGGCTCCTTCAGCTCGATGATCATCGACCCCTACTTCCTGGAAAGCATCGAGGTAGTCAAGGGACCCACCTCTGTCCTCTACGGTCGTGCCTCGCCGGGCGGACTCGTGGCCCTGAATAGCAAGCGCCCCGAATTCGAGGATGGCGGCGAGATCCGCTTTACGCTGGGCAACAACGCCCAGCGTAGTGCGGCCTTCGATCTCACCGGCCCGCTCGATGACGAGCGCCGCGTCGCCTACCGCCTGGTGGGCCTGGCCAGCGCCGCCGATACCCAGTTCGGCCCGGTCGAAGAGGAGCGCTATACCCTCGCTCCATCGATCACATGGGATTTAACCGATGCTACCAGCGTGACCTTCCTGGCCTATCTGCAAAAGGAGCCGGAAGGCGGCTATCACTCCGGGCTGCCCTACGAGGGCACCGTCGACGATCACGCCGGCCGCAAGGTCTCCAATACCTTCTTCGAGGGCGAGGAGGACTACGAAAAGTTCGAACGCACCCAGCGCATGGTCGGCTATGACGTCGAGCATCGTTTCAACGACAGCTGGAGCGGGCGTCAGAAGCTGCGCTACCTGAACGCCGATGTCGAGATGAATCAGGTCTATGCCTATGGCTGGGCTTCCGACACCGAACTCTACCGCTACTACTCCGGGGGCAACGAGTCGCTTGAGGCCTGGACGCTGGACAACCAGCTCGAAGCCAACCTGACGAGCGGCTTCATCGAACATACCGTGCTGCTGGGGGCCGATTATCAGCAGCGTGAGAATGACGTCGACTGGCCATCGGGCGCCTTTCCGCTGATCGACGCCTTCGATCCCCAGTATGGTGCCGAGCCCACGCAAATGTACCCCGCCACACGCCGCAAGCGCGAACTCCGTCAGACCGGTGTGTATCTTCAGGACCAGATGGCCATTGGCGACTGGCGACTGACCCTGGGCGGACGCCACGACTGGGTCGACATCAAGAACACCGACCGCGACAGCGGCATCGCCAGCGAACTCGACGATACCCAGTTCAGTGGCCGCGCCGGGCTGCTCTACCTGTTCGACAACGGCGTCGCGCCTTATGTCAGCTACTCGACCTCGTTCACCCCCAACGCCACCACCGATGAGAACGGTGACCTGCTCGAGCCCACCAAGGGCAAGCAGATCGAGACCGGTCTGAAGTACCAGCCTCCCGGTAGCCGCGACCAGTACACGATCTCGCTGTTTCATATCACTCAGGAAAACGTCTCGAGCAAGAACCCTAACGAGAGCTTCTACCGTGCCGTGGGCGAGATCGAATCCCAGGGCCTCGAACTCGAAGCCCATACTCAGCTCACCGACAACTTCCGTCTACAGGCCGGGTACAGCTACACCGACGTAACCTACCAAGAGACCGAAGCGGGTAACGAAGGCAATACCGCCAATCAGATCCCGCGCCACCAGCTGTCGCTATGGGGTGATTATGCGGTTAGCCGTGGTGCACTCACCGGTCTGCAGGCCGGTCTCGGAGTACGCTATTACGCCGATATCTATGCCGATGAGGAAAACACCGAGAAGGTGCCGGACTACACTCTGGTCGACGCCATGCTCCGTTACGATCTGAGCCAGCTCGGCTATCGCGGCGTCAGTGCACGCCTCAACGTCTCCAACCTGCTCGACAAGGAGTATGTCGCTTCTTGCTACGACCTCAATTACTGCTACTTCGGTGAAGAGCGCAACGTTACCGCCACGCTGAGCTACGCCTTCTGATCACCCTCGCCGGCAGGCAGGGAAGCCGCCGGCAGATGTCGTATCGATCAGGCCGTTCCTCAATCACGATTGATAATGGTTATCATTTTGTTCATGATGGCCATCCTGATTCGCTCATGGCTGATGATTCGACATGACAGTCCAATCGCTCGATCACTTCTTCCATCAGTATTCACGTGAGCTGACCGGCTACTTGTCGCGTCAATTGGACTGCCCCGACCTCGCCGCCGACTTGTGTCATGAGGTCTACCTGAAGCTGCGCCGCAGGGCTGAGCGAACGCCACTGCAAAATCCGCGCGCCTACCTGTTTCGTGTCACACGCAACCTGTTGATCGATTATCAGCGCCAATATAAGGCGCAGCCGCTTACTCTGGCCCTGGATGCGCCCGAGCTGCTGCTGGAGAGCTCTGCTTGCTGTCCCGAGGCGGCCACCAGCCACGCGCAACGCTGGGCAAGCCTGCAGCACGCCTTGATTCAACTCCCCGCTCGCCAACGTCAGGCACTGCTGTGGCATCGCCTCGACGGGCTCACCCAACGCGAGATCGGGCAGCGGCTGGACGTTTCCGAGCGTATGGCGGGACGCTACATTCAGCTGGCCCTGCAGCATTGCCGGGACCGCCTGACCGACACGTCATTTTGATAACGCCTGTGCATGGATTACGATTGCGCCCGATCATTTTTTATCGTGGGGCGGTTGTCTGCAGGGTTTGCCTGTTCTCAGGTCGGGAAACGAGTCAAGAACAAGCTGCACACGCCATTCGCCACCCAACCTCACCTGGCATGGACATCCGACTCGTACAAGGAAGCCACCATGATTGACGCTACCCGCCGGCTGACACCGGGACGGGTCTGTCTCGTACTGGGCTTGCTCACTCTGGGGCTGGCCTGGCTGACACTGAAGACGCAACTCGACATTGCCACCGCGTTCACCGCGCTGTTCGCTCCCGTACGCAGCGACATCGCCCAGGTAGTGGTGCATTTCAGTTGGTGGCCGCGTCTGTGCGTGGCGCTGCTTTCCGGCGGCGGCCTGGCGCTGGCCGGCGTCCTGATGCAGCAGGTACTGCGCAACCCTCTGGCCGCCCCGACCACGCTGGGCGTCGCCAGTGGCGCCAACCTGGGCCTGTTGGCAGCCACGCTGTTGGCCCCGGAACTGCTGAGCCTCGGCCGCGAGTGGGTCGCCATTGCAGGCGGCGGCTTGGCCATGGGACTGGTTTTCCTACTGGCCTGGCGACGCGCCTTGGCACCGGTGGTGGTGGTATTGGCGGGGTTGGTGGTCAATCTGTATTTCGGTGCGCTGAGTATGGCGCTGCTGCTCTTCCACCAGGAAGAGCTCAAGGGACTGCTGATCTGGGGCGCCGGCTCGCTATCACAGAACAATTGGGAAGGGGTCGCGTTTCTCTGGCCACGCCTGCTGGTGGGCCTGTTGCTGGCAACAGCCATGCTCAAGCCATTGGCGGTACTCGAGCTCGACGATGTCAACGCGCGCAGTCTTGGCGTCTCCCTCAAGCACCTGCGTCTGGCCAGCCTCGCCTTGGCGGTATTCATCACCGCTTGTGTGGTCAGCGTAGCCGGGGTGATCGGTTTTATCGGCCTTGCGGCGCCTGCCATCGTACGTCTGCTGGGCGCACGCCGGCTGGGGCAGCGGCTGGTGTGGGGGACGCTGCTGGGCGCCTTGCTGCTGGCATGTACCGATCTGGCCTTGCAGCGTTTTTCCGGTGCGTTGCCGACCATGATTCCCACCGGGGCCACGACCGCCGCGCTCGGCGCCCCGCTGTTGCTCTGGCTGATTCCGCGCCTCAGGCTGGGCAGCGCCCCTCCGGGTAATGTCGCCATGAGTCTCGCGCGCCGGCATGATGCGCCGCACCGCCTGCTCATTGCACTCGGCGTCGCTCTGCTGATGTCGGCAGCAATCGCGCTGCTGGTTGGCCAGAATGCCGGCGGCTGGCAGTGGCTGGTCGCCTCCGGCGACTGGGGCACTCTCGAATGGCGTTTGCCGCGCATGCTCGCCGCGGCGGGTGCCGGGATCATGCTGGCTCTGGCCGGCACGCTGATTCAGCGCATTACTTCCAATCCCATGGCCAGTCCCGAAGTACTGGGCATCAGTGGCGGCACTGCCATCGGCATGATCGGCGCAATCCTGCTGCTGCCGGCGGCCAGTCAGTTGGCCCTGATCGGCGTCGGCACGCTGTCGGCTCTGGTGACCCTGGGTCTTTTGATAGCGATCAACCGCCCCAGTGGTTACCTGCCCGAGCGGCTGCTGCTGACCGGGGTGGCGATCACCGCCCTGTTCGATGCCGTTCGCAGCTTCGTGCTCGCCGGTGGCGACCCGCGCGGCCAGCAGATCATTGCCTGGATGTCCGGCTCGACGTATTACGTCGACATGAACACTGCGATTGTCGTCATCGGCCTGGCACTGGTGATGGCTATGGCAGCGCTGCCTCTTGCGCGCTGGCTGGACCTGCTGCCGCTGGGCGCCCCGACAGCCCGAGCCTTGGGCGTCGACGTGACCCGTTCGCGGTTGGCGCTGCTGGGCCTGGTCGCCCTGCTGACCGCCTGTGCCACGCTGGTGGTGGGGCCGCTGAGTTTCGTCGGCCTGCTGGCACCGCACATGGCGCGTCTATTAGGGTTCTCCCGGGCCCGGCTGCACCTGCTGGGCGCAGTGCTGATGGGCGCCCTGCTGATGGTGCTCTCCGACTGGCTCGGCCGACAGCTGCTGTTTCCCCAGGAAGTGCCGGCGGGCCTGGTCGCCTCGCTGCTCGGCGGCGCCTATTTCATGTGGGGCCTGCGTCGCCTGTAGCAAGCGGTCTCGATGTGGCGAAGACCATCCTTTTTTTTGATAATTGTTCTTATTTTGATTAAGATTGCGGCCTGTACGGCCTTCCCGGTGGGGTTACCGCATGTTCGAAGTCAATGCCGCCAGCTTTGAAATCAATGGCAAGAAGCTGCTGCAGCCGATCAACGCTTCCTTTCTGGAAGGACGCGTCTATGGCTTGATCGGACACAACGGCTCGGGCAAGTCGACCCTGCTCAAGCTGCTCGCCCAGCAGCAGCCCGCCACTCAAGGTGAAGTCTGTCTCGATGGACGCCCTCTCGCCACGTGGGGCACACGTGAATTTGCCCGTCAGGTGGCCTACCTTCCGCAACATCTGCCCAGCGCGGAAAACCTGACGGGACGCGAGTTGGTCGCCTTCGGCCGTTACCCCTGGCACGGCCTGCTGGGACGCCTGACCCGTGAAGACCACGTCCAGATCGAGCGCGCCATCGCGCTGACCCATACTCAGGCCTTCGCCAACCGTTTCGTGGATACGCTTTCCGGCGGCGAGCGCCAGCGGGTATGGCTAGCCATGCTGTTGGCGCAGGGCAGTCGCTTCCTGTTACTCGACGAGCCGCTGGCGGCGCTGGATGTAGCGCATCAGGTAGAAGTTCTGGAGCTGGTGCGCAAACTATGCCGCGAGCTGGGACTCGGCGTGATCATCGTGCTGCATGACGTCAACATGGCGGCGCGTTACTGCGACCACCTCGTGGCCCTGCACAGCGGCCGTCTGCTCGCCGAAGGCTCGCCTGCAGACATGATGCGCGATGTCACCCTGGAAGCCATTTATGGCATTCCCATGCGTGTCATGCCGCACCCCGGCGGCGAACATCCCATCGCGATCCTTCACTGACGGGGAGGTTGCGTGACGTATCCTTGTGCCAACCGTAGGCTGGCGCGGCCCTCGCTGCGGCGCATGGCCGCTATCGCCGTCATGGCCTGCCTGGTATGCATGGCTCCGTCACTGCCCTCCTTCGCCAGCGATGCACAACGTGGCCGGCACAGCGTGCCGGTCGTGACCTTGGACTGGACGCTGGCCGAAACGCTGCTGGCGCTGGACGTCACGCCTTTGGGCGTTGCACAGACAATGGCCTACCGGGATTGGGTGGGTGAGCCGACCCTGCCGGAGAACGTGGTGGATATTGGCCTGCGCGCCCAGCCCAACCTCGAACTACTCGCCCAACTGGCTCCCAAACACATCCTGATCTCGCCGATGTTCGCCGCTCTGGCTCCGCGCCTGTCGCGCATCGCGCCCGTAAGCACCATCGGCCTCTATCTGGCCGAAGGCGATATCTGGACACAGGCATTAGCGGCGACTCGCGCAGTCGCACGCCTGGTCGACCGGCAGGCCGCCGCCGAGACGCTGATTGCCGAAGTCGAATCACATATCGGCCAAGCGGCAGCGCAGCTGCCGGCAGGAATCCCTCCACTACTCATCGTCCAGTTCATGGATGCCCGACATGTGCGGGTATTCGGCGATCACAGCCTCTACCAAGCGGTACTGCAACGACTGGGATTGTCCAATGCCTGGCAGGGAACGACCAATGCCTGGGGGTTCGCATTGGTCGGCCTGGAGCAACTGGCCGATATCAGGCCGGCACAAATGGTCGTTGTCGATCCTCTCCCAGTCGGTATCGAAGGCCGACTGGCAGAAAATGGCTTATGGCAGAACCTTCCCAGCGTACGTCAGCGCAACGTGATTCATCTTAAACCGGTATGGAGCTTTGGCGGCCTGCCCTCAGCACGCCGCTTTGCCGACCAGATCAGTGCAGCGTTTGATTCCCGCCTCGACAGCCAGCCAGACGACGCCTCCTCATGACACACTCGATAAATCCGCTTTATAAACTTAGGTTAGAAACCAATATGTAAATTATAAGCCTATTAATCTAGGTGATTGCTAACTTAAAAACTGCGCTAAAAAAGCCCGCCTTCTTTTCGTTACGCTAAAAAACATTACTGCAATACTGTTGCCGTCACCGTTCCGAACCCACCAGGTCAGGCTAGGAAGTTTTACCCGGGATTCGGTTACTTATCCGCGACAGCAATGAGCGTTGCGCCGTCTTGCGCCTGCGTTCCTCTACACGAGACATGACCAAGGATTGTTCGCTTCGTGGCAACCCCAGTGTTGCGCTATCGCTGAACATATTAGAGATTTCGAATGAAAACCTTGGTCGATTACGCCGTTACCAGCGAGTGGGATGGTGGCTATGTGCTGGAAGTGTTCATCACGAATTCCGGAACTCAATCCATTAATGATTTCAGGGCGGGCTTCGAGCTTTCCGGTGAAATTACCGATGTTTGGAACGGCCAGGTTACCCAACATAGCGCCAATGCTTACACCATCATGGATGATGATGACAGCAATGACATTGCGCCGGGTGAGACCGTTCGCTTCAAGTTCAAGGTGCTAAGTGAAAGCGGTGACCTGCCTACCGGCTTTACGGTCAACGATATACCTGCCGAATTGGCCTTTGCGGATAACGACGCAGGCCTGACGGCTGATGATGCCCCCACCTCATCCGCAGACGAAGTCGACTCCGCCTCTTCCGAGGCCGAATCCGCGGAAAGCGTGTTCGCTGAGATTGAACTTACCGGTGCCGACGGCAACACGGGCACCGTGCAGGTCGGGCCCGGCATTAGCGCCGCTGAACTCGAGACACTGTTGAGCAAGGTGCCAGCAGGCACAACCGTTCAGCTGACCGCCGGCAATTACCTCTTTGACGATTCAATCACTATCACGCGCTCGGACGTGGCCTTGGTCGGCGCCGGGTCGGACCGTACCACTATTACCTTTACCGACAAGGCACTCGATAATGACGATGCACATGGCATCTACGTCGAGGGAACCCAAACGGCATATGCCGGGCAGCTGGAAAGCGATGTCTCTGAGGGCGGCAATGTTCTGAATCTTGACGACAATCACGGCCTGAGTGTCGGCGATACGGTACGTCTCTGGCAGGACAACGATCAGGAGTATTTCGAGGCCATCGGCGACACATCCTGGCAGAAGGACAACGCGCCATTGCGCACCAGCATGGCCAAGGTGATCGCGGTTGACGGCGAGACCGTCACGCTCGACCGGGGTGTGCACTTCGATTTCGACGCCGGTGAAGCCAAGATTCAGCGCATGGACGCACTCGATAATGTCACGCTGCAGGGCTTCTCGGTCAAATTCGAACTAGGCACCCCCGACAACGCCGATTTCAGCAACCAGCTTTCCAAGCTGAGCGATTATCATGCCGTGGAGTTCAACGGTACGGTCGATGGCGTGATCTCCGACGTGCAGGTGATCAATGGCCCATCGGTGGCCTTCGAGATCGCCCTGTCCCTGGACTTCGAGGGTGACGCCCTACAGGCGCATGGCGCCTTCAACAAAGGCTCCGGCGGCAACGGTTATGCCTATGAACTGCGCGAAATGTATGACGGCACCCTGACGCATCTGGAAGATTCCGGCATGCGTCACAGCGTGCTGTTCGCCTCCTGGCGCTCTTCGGTGGGCAATGACGTTCACGTCACCTCGACTGATCGCGACATCAATTTCCATGGCGGCCAGGACCACGGCAATATCGTGCATGTCGAACAATCCCTCCGCGATGCTGCTGCCGATGGCATGTCCACCACCCTCTGGTACAACAATGGCGGTGAAAGCTTCGGCGCTATCACCGAGGCCGGCGCCAATCAGATTACGTTCGCTTATGTCATCGGCTCACGCCGTGACGACACGGTGCAAGGCTCCGATGATGGCGTCTATCTCGACGGCGCTGGCGGCAACGATACACTGCTCGGCGGCCGCGGTGACGATATCCTGCGTGGCGGCACCGGTAAGGACATTCTTCAGGGCGGTGCGGGTTTCGATACGGCATTGATGGAAAAGGCGCTCGACGCCTTCTCCATCGGCTATCTCAATGATGGCAGCGTCTATCTGAAGGGCAGCGGCGACAACGACACGCTGATTGATATGGAACGAGTGATCTTTGCCGACGGCAAGATCCTGGACCTCGCCAGCGGAGACGTGACCCTGGGCGACGAACCGATTACCCCGGCGCCCGAGGCAAGCCTGAACGAGGATGCCACTGTCAGCGCTCCCGATCAGGACGTTGACGCAAGTGAGCCCGAGCCGCCGATGCCTGCGGATGAGCCGGTCACCTCGATCATCCTGCAACCCGCCGTCGGCGTGGAAAGCCCCGCGATCGAGCCTGGCGCCGCGATTTCGGCATCGGCCGTCGTCGAAGTCCTGGGTCGCTCCTCTTCGGGCTACTCCCTTGCCTTGGAGATCACCAACAATTCGGATCAGGTGCTCACGGAGCAGACTATTCACTTCAACCTGCCACAGGCCGAGATCATCAAGTGGTACGGCGCTACGCTGCTGAATCACACCGACGACGTCTACACCATTGTCGACGACAATCCTGTAGACCTGAAACCCGGCCAGACCATGAGATTGGGGTTCAAGGCTTCAGGTGCGGAAACCTACCTGCCCGACACGCTGAACCTGAACGGTACCGAGATCACGGTGGATACCACTGCCCTGATCGCAGGCGAAGATGCCGATCTCAGTCTGCTCGATGCGTTCAACCAGGCTCCGCAACTATCCGACATGCTCTCGGTCACCAGCAATGTCACCAGTTCCTGGTCATCGGGCTACGTCACGGAAGTCTTCGTCGAAAACATCTCGGACGTGACCATTAGTCACCCGACTCTCGACTTCGCGCTGCCGGGAGCCATCGACACGCTCTGGAACGGCGAGTATGAGCAGATCGATGGAGGTTTCTCGGTGTCGGCCAGCAACAGCGGAACGATACTCGAACCGGGCGAGACTTGGAGATTTTCCTACAAGGTCTACGAAGAGCACCAACCGCTGCCCGTCATGACCTCTATCGACGGGGAGATCGAGGCCGGTTTCGAGATGATCAAGAGCGGAGCGATCGGCGCGAATGATCACGACATTCTGATCGGCACCGCCGAGGCTGACAGCATATATGCAGGGCTGGGCAGCAACTCCCTTACGGGAGGCGCCGGCGCCGATACCTTCATCTATCTATCGACCTTCGAGTCCAGCCCGCTCGAGCCCGACGTGATTCTGGACTTCAGCCGTCCGCAAGGCGACAAGATCGACCTTTCAGGCATTGATGCCAACCTTGGCATTGAAGCAAACCAAGCATTCACCTGGCTGGGTGAGGCAGGCTTCACCGGCAAGGGCGGGGAAATTCGTGTTGTCGAAGATACCTTGCGGGCCGACGTCAATGGAGACGGGATTACCGATATGGCGATTACCGTGGTGGGTACGACGCTTCAGGCTGAGGATCTCATTCTATAACCACAAACATAAAGCTCTTCGACGCCAGGCCCTAAAGGCCTGGCGTTTTTATTTATCGCTAATACTTTTTAATTATGAACTCTGTACTTTAATACTTACACCGCACGCTCTCTCCCCCAAAAAACAACCGCGCCATTTAATCTAAATAAATCGTATAAACCATACTGAAATAACATTTATGAGTTGGTATACATAAACAAAATTAATTCAAACAGCAGGCTTCGAGAGTTACCTGAAAAAACATCAGAAAACAGAAATTACGTAACTTGCCAGCTTCCGCCACGAACCAAGACAACAGACTAATAAAAAATAGCCAATAAAATCATTACCTTTCATTTACGCGCACCTGCGAAAGTCACTCAAAAAGCAAAGTCTTTTGAGTAGCTTTTTGTACAAAAATCATTACTCAAATAGCGCTCACTGTTAACAGGGGGGCTCATCCCCCCGGCCGAGCGTGAACAACGAGACATCACATTAGACCGAACTTGCCTAGAGCAACGGCTAATTAACAACCAGATGAAAGCAAGGGGTCATGGCATGGCTAATTCACCTGTAGGCATCTACCAAGCAGAAGATGCCGAACTTACTGCCGGTGCCGAGTCGACGGACTCGAACCATATCCAGATAAACAATAACCAGGCCGGTTATGAGGGCGACGGATTCGTCGACTATGGCAACGGTATCGATGGCGGCGAAACCATTACCTGGACCCTCGGGTCCGACCAGACAGGTGAATTTGACCTGGCTTTCCGCTATGCCCTGTCTACGGGCAGCCGCCCATTGCTGCTGGCTGTCAATGGCGGTGATCCCATCCCTCTCGACTTTACTGCGACGGGCAGTGCCAGTACCTGGGGAACCCTGGTCCAGCGTGTCACCTTGAGCGAGAGTGAGGAGAATGTCATTACGCTGACCTCATTCGAGAATAGCGGCGCCAACATCGACCAGCTCGAAGTGCTCGCCGTCGCAGAGCCGGACGACGACTCCGCCTTCACCACGCCCGTCGGCGTTTATCAGGCGGAAGATGCCGAACTTACTGCCGGTGCCGAGTCGACGGACTCGAACCATATCCAGGTAAACAATAACCAGGCCGGTTATGAGGGCGACGGGTTCGTCGACTACGGCAACGGTATCGATGGCGGCGAAACCATTACCTGGACGATTGGCTCCGATCAGACCGGCGAATTCGATCTGGCCTTCCGTTATGCGCTGACTACCGGCACCCGCCCACTTCTGCTATCCGTCAATGGCGAAGAGCCCATTACTCTCGATTTCGCTGCAACCGGCAGCGCGACCACCTGGGGCACCCTGACCCAGCGCGTCGCTCTGGCCGGGGGACAGGAGAATGTCATTACGCTGACCTCGTTCGAGAACAGCGGCGCCAATATCGATCAGCTCGAGGTGCTGGCCGTCGCAGAGGCCGATGGTTCTGCGGATGAAGACAATAACCTGGCTCTCATCGCACTCGACAGCACGATTGAGGGTGAGGAAGCCCAGGCGGTCCCCTTCCAAGTAACGGGGCTGGACGACGACATCGAAACCGTCGAAATCAGCTTCAATGACGGTGCTCGCCGGGCAATCAGTCTCAATACCGAGGACCGGTTTGCCATCGATCTTTCAAGCCTTGCCGACGGGGATGTCACGGCGACTCTCTTCGTCACGGATAATGCAGGAAACCAGGCGACTGCGGCAACGGCCTTTACACTCGATACAGAGCCAGACGACTCCTCCTATACGTCGCCTGTCGGCATCTATCAGGCGGAAGACGCGGCACTCGCGACCGGCACCGAATCGACAACTTCAAACTACATTCGCGTAAACGATAGCCAGGCGGGCTATGAGGGTGAGGGTTACGTCGACTATGGCAATGGTGTCGACCGCGGCGAGACCATCACCTGGACAGTTGGCTCCGATCAGACCGGCGAATTCGACCTGGCCTTCCGTTATGCGCTCACCACCGGTACCCGGCCACTGCTGCTGAATATCAATGGTGGCGAAACCGTCACGCTGGATTTCTCAGCGACCGGTAGCGCGACCACCTGGGACACCCTGACCCAGCGCGTCACTCTGGCCGGGGGACAGGAGAACATCATCACGCTGACCTCGTTCGAGAACAGCGGCGCCAACATCGATCAGCTGGAAATACTGCCTATTTCTTCGGCAGAAGACACTACGGCAGACAAGAACGGGGACCTCGGGCTCGACGTGCTCGATGCCACGATCGATACCACCGAAATCGCCGCAGTCCCGTTTCACATCTCCGGCCTGGATGCTGATATCAAGACCATCGCGGTCAGCTTCGATGATGGCGAAACACGCCTCGACGTGACACCCGATACCCGGGGCGATTTTACCCTTGATCTCACCGGGTACGGGCAAGGCAACCATACCGCCACCCTCTATGTGACCGACGAAGCCGGCAATGAGGCAACCACTACCACGAGCGTGACCATCGAGAGCGAGGAAGCCGACCCGGGAGTCGAGCCGGCCAACCGCTTCGAGGTGAAGATCAACTTCCAGCCGGCGATTGATTCTGCAGCCTACAACCCGAATTTCGTCACCCCCGAAGGTTATATTGCCGATGAAGGCTTGGCCTTCGGGCAGCAGTCCGTCACTGTCGACGGCAAAGCCTATCAGTACGGCTGGGTTAGCGAAGATTCCATCGCCGATGGCACGGCTAACGGCACGACACCGCTAGCATTAAAGGACCAGGCGGATCTCGCCGTCAACGATCGCACCGATGATATCGAAGGCCTGGACCCGCTGCAGGGCACCTACGCTCATTTCGCCCTGCCGAGCTATGCGGAAAATGCCGGCTGGGAGATGGAACTGGAAAACGGCTTCTATGAGGTGACCCTCTCGATCGGTGATACCTCTGGCGCTTATGACAGCCACTATGTCGTCAATGCCGAAGGCGAACTGTTCAATGCCCCCTTCACTCCGTTCCGGCCAGACGATTTTCCCGCTGACAGCAACCCTGCCGACGATACCGAGGGCTTCCGTTCCAATCTCGTGACACGCATTGTCGAGGTCACCGATGGCCGACTGACCCTCGACTCGATAGGGGCCGGTAGCAGCAACACTGAAATTCAGTATCTCGAAATCAGGGGATTGCCCGATCTGACGCCTGATGATGAGCGTAGTGCCCCCGAGGATTATGCCTATTTCACCGATCCGCGCGCCGTCTCCGGGGTCGGTGCCAATGAGATTGCAATCGATCTTGATCCTGACAATGGTTCCATGCCGACGGGGGTAGGCCCCGACTCGGATATCTTCATTGGAGTCTCGGTCGTTGACGGACGTGGCGGCACATTGCTGGAGAGCCTGCAGGACGGATCCGTGCGCCTTTTTGAAACCGTGACGGGTAAAGAAGTGGCCTTCAACATCAATACCACCGGCGGCTTCGACTCCCTGACCATCTCACCGAAAGACGGTCTCAAGGAATTCACCAGTTACACGATAAAGATCGAAGGTTTCCAGGATCGCGGCGATAACGACAACCCCGACGCCCCGACCCGCGAATTTCAGACATTCACCACCACTTTCGTGACCGGCGACGCTCCCGAAAGCGTTGCCCGCGAAGTGGCATTCACCAAGAATGTCGAACTGGACGGATCAGCGGACGATGCCTACGGCTTCACATCCGTCGAGCTGTCGCCCGATGGATCGAAACTCTATATCGCCACCATGGCGGGGGAGATCAAGCGATACGATGTGGACCCAGACACCGGGAGCCTCTCCGGTGAGCAGACCTTGACGCTCGATTATTTCCAGGACGCGGATGGGCCACGTGGCATCATCGGCCTGACATTCGATCCCAATGACCCCAATACATTATGGGTAACGGATAACTATCCCATCCCCCTCTCCGGACGCAGCGAAAGCGTGCCCGATTTCAGCGGCCGTATCACCAAGATCACGCTCGGTGATGGCCCTGAGTTCGCCGCCACGGCTGAACCCTATATTACCGGACTGCCCCGTTCCGTGGCTGATCACGTGACCAACAGCCTCGAGTTTCGAGTCAATCCCGAGTATGACGCCGTCAACAATCCTGATGTCCCGACGCATCTTCTCTATGTCATACAAGGATCGGATTCCGCCATGGGCGAGCCGGACAGCGCCTGGGGAAGCCGGCCTGAACGCCTTCTCAATGCCGCCGTCCTGGAGATCGATCCTACACGTACCCCTCCCGAGGGTGGCTTCGACGTCACAACAGAGCCGCTCCCGGACAACGGGCGACGCTACGCCGATGACGATAACGATCTCAAGAACGGCCCCATTCCCATGGAGGATGGAGAATATCTGGTTTTCGCCGAGAACGGCACCGCTACGGTGCAAAGCGATGATGGCGACATACTGGAGCAGTTTTACAACCCCTACGCCGACGATGCGGTGCTCAAGATTTTCGCCACCGGCATACGCAATGGTTACGATCTCGTCTGGCATTCCAATGGCCAACTCTACGTGCCCACCAATGGTTCGGCAGCCGGGGGCAGTGTGCCGGATGACCCCTCGACGTTAGTGGATGAAAGCCAGGATAACGTCTCCAAGCAGGACGACTATCTCTTTACAGTGGAAGAAGGCGGATATTACGGTCACCCCAATCCGCTGCATGATCAATACGTCATGAATGGCGGCAACCCGACCAGCGCAGAGGATGTCAATCAGGTCGATGACTACCCCGTCGGCCAGGAGCCGGACCCCAATTACCGTATAGAAGATGCCTACTCGCTCGGGGAGAACCGTTCTCCCAACGGAGCGACGGAATATACCAGTGACGTTTTCGGCTCGAGCCTGCAACACAACCTGCTCTTTACCGAGTATTCAGGCGGGGACGACATACGCTCGATCACGCTGGACGAAGACGGCAATATCATTGGCGACGATGTACTACGCGATATCAATGGCAATGTCATTCGCTACGTGGACTCGCTGGACATCATAGAGAATCCCGCTACCGGTCAGCTCTATCTGCTGACGCTCAATCGCAACAACGGGCAAAGCCAGTTGATTCGCCTCGACCCGGCACCTGGCGGTGTTATCACTGACCCGACGGGAGGAGATGAAGATGGCCGCGTCTCAATCCTGACGATTCAGGCGGAAGACAACACGCCCGACGACGGCACCTCGGTGGCCATCGCCGATGCCGACATCGAGATCCGCAACGAGAGCAATCCGGAAAGCAGCGGTCTGCGGCCCGGGGCCTATGGTCTCGACGGCAATACCAACAACAGTGACGGTGTCATGGGCGGGTACGCCGATTTCGGCTCGACCAACGACGATTTCATTACCTTCACGTTCGAGCTGACCGAAGCCCAGGCCGGCGAGTCCGTTCTTCAGGTCCGCTACGCCAATGGCGGGGCAACAAGCCGCCCGCTCGAAGCGGTGATCAATCAGGAAAGCGCAGGCACGTTCGCCTTCAACCCACCGGCCGGAGTCACGGGAGACGCCGCCTGGAGCACTTGGCAACTGATCGACATTCCTGCCGATCTGGTCGCTGGCGTCAACACGGTGACGTTCCAGGCGACATCGGGCACCGGCCCCAACATCGACCAGTTGGAGATATTGCAGGTGCCTCAGGATAACGAGCCCGGTGATGGGGATGGTGAGCAAGACGGCCTCACTTCCATTCTGACCCTCCAGGCGGAAGACAACACGCCCGACGACGGCACCTCGGTCACCATCGCCGATGCTGACATCGAGATCCGCAACGAGAGCAACCCGGAAAGCAGCGGTCTACGGCCCGGGGCCTATGGTCTCGATGGCAACACTAATGACAGCGACGGCGTCATGGGGGGATATGCCGATTTTGGCTCGACCAATGACGACTTCATTACCTTCACGTTCGAGCTTACCGAAGCGCAAGCCGGCGCGGCTATCCTTCAGGTTCGCTATGCCAACGGCGGCTCAGCGGATCGACCGCTCGAGGCACTTGTCAATCAAACGAGTGTGGGCACGTTTGCCTTCAGCCCGCCGGCGGGCGCCACAGGCGAAGCTGCCTGGAACACATGGCAGCTCGTCGATATCCCGGCCGATCTCGTCGCAGGAACCAACACGGTAACTTTCCAAGCCATTGCGGGTACTGGCCCCAACATCGATCAGCTCGAGATCTTCGCCGCCGAGGCGTCCGACGACTCGGCGGATACCGATAACAATCTGGCGCTGGCCGCGCTCGACACCGTCCTCGAGGGTGATGAAGCCGAGACCGCCACGTTCCAGGTCAGCGGGCTGGACGACGACATCGAAACGCTGGAAGTCAGCTTCAACGACGGCGAGCGCATCACCGTCGTGCCGGA
>NZ_JBTRHR010000008.1:0-163274 GCF_054602495.1 Halomonas sp. WWR20 | reverse complement strand
CAGCTGTATATCGAGCGGGTGCTGCAGGCCGACGAGGGCTGCGATTTCGACTTCCTGGTCGGCTGCCGCGGCGCCGAGGTGCCCCGACATTCGCATTGAGACATAACTGTAGCTTGGCAGCTCTAAATCTCAAACGGAATGTGCCAAGTCACAGTTACAACGGCCATCGTTGATCGAAATGGCCAATTCACTGCCGCTGTTTATACAAAAATAAGGATTATGGCATGAGTCAAACTCCGAAGACTTTATGTTCGTTTGCCAGCTTTGCGCTACTTGGCGCCGGTTGTTTCGCCTCAACATTTACTTTTGCCGCTCCCGAGCTGCCTGAGTTTGAATTTTCCGGCTATGGGCGTTCCGGCATTGGTAGCACCGCCGGTGGTGGTGATCAGGCCTGCTTCAAAGCTAATGGCGCCCCTTCCAAGTACCGTCTGGGAAATGAATGCGAAACCTATGCGGAAATTGCACTTGGCGCCAATCTTTACGAGCAGGACGATAAGACTTTTTTTGTCAATACCATGATCGGTTATTCTTCTGATCAGTCCGATGATTATGAAGGTACGTCTGGAGACGATAGCGACATTGCACTGCGGCAGTTAAATGTGCAGGCAACCAACGTCATCAATGGCCTACCAGGCGCCACGCTGTGGGCTGGTAAACGTTTCTACCGTCGCCATGACATTGTGATTAACGATTTCTTCTACTGGGATGTTTCAGGACCTGGTGCAGGGATCGAGGATATCGACTTGGGGATTGGTAAACTGAGCGTAGCCTGGCTACGCAACAGTAATAATCTTGATGAGGACTATCCAGACGCCCAGAACCGGACATCGAACGATACAGTGGATATACGCTGGTCCGATGTGCCGACCAACCCTGGTGGTACGCTCGTGATCGGTTATGACTACGGTCGCGCCACGCTTACCGAAGCTCAGGACGATTACCTAGATGATCGCGGTATCGATTATGACGACGCCGACAAAGGTCATATGGTGACGCTTCAGCATAAACAAGAGGGTTGGTTTGGTGGCTTCAACAAGGCTGCCATTCAATACGCCACCGACGGCATAATCAATCAAGGTAACGGCAATGGCCGTTTCGGTGTGGGCGATTTCAGTGATGGCATTTCCAGCGGTCATATGTGGCGCATTCTAGACCATGGTCAGGTATGGCTTGTTCCGGACAAGATCGACATGCTTTATGCCGCCGTCTACGAAAAGCAGAGCTTCGATGACAATTCCGGCCGTACCTGGATTTCTGCAGGTATCCGTCCCTCCTATTATTGGAGCGACATCATGAGCACAGCACTAGAGCTAGGTTACGACTATATCGATCCCGAAGATTCCGATGTCGCTGGCTATAGCGATCATCATCTCGGCAAGCTCACAATCGCACAGCAGTGGTCTGCCGGCCGTGGCGCTATGGCCCGCCCAACCATCCGTCTTTTCGCTACCTATGCCAAGTGGGACGGCGATGCTCTTCAGGCCAATCCTAACTATTCCTCAACCGGAGAAAGCTCACGTTATATCGGCGCGTCACTCGCCGCAGATGACACAACTGATGCTATTGAGATTGATGATAATGATGGGCTGACCTTCGGGCTGCAGATGGAGGCTTGGTGGTAAAGCAGTGCGTACGGGCATGTCACCTTGGGGCATGCCTGTACACCTCTATTTCCTATACAGGGTAGTACTTCCATGAAGACTTCAAGGCTGACCTACCTTGAAAAGGTAGGCTTCGGTAGTGGGGACATGGCAATCAACGTCGTCATCTCCTCTATGTTTCTGATTATTTCTTATTTCTATACTGACGTGTATGGTCTCAAGCCGAGCCATATGGGAATATTGTTTCTTGTAGCTCGATTAGTTGATGCAGTTACCGATCCACTGATGGGCATCATTACCGATAAACATCGCACCCGCTGGGGACGTTACCGTCCTTATTTCCTTTTTTTCTCTGTTCCTTTTGGAATATCAGTATTGCTGCTCTTTACCACACCAGACTGGGACTATAATGCCAAGCTGGTATGGGCATATTCAACCTATATTTTCGTCACGCTTATGTTCACTGCCGTAACGATCCCCTATATTTCCTTAATCGGGGTGCTAACCCCTGATCCCAAGGAAAGGCTTTCCGCTAATGGATACCGGCTTTTCTTTGCCAAGATTGCAGCTTTTCTCGTGACTATCATTGTGCCGAAGCTGGCCGAATACTGGGGCGGCGATAACCTTGCAGTAGGGTATCAAGCAGCTATGGGGTTAATGGGCGCTATAGCGACACTTTTATTTTTATTCTGCTTCTTCACCACTACGGAGCGTGTCGAGCATGTAATAGAAAAGAAGCCTTTGAGTGAACAACTGCGCATGCTGTGGAGAAACGACCAGTGGCAGGTTCTTTGCGCTGTCTGTTTTACCGGTACTCTTGGCTATGTCATTCGCAGCTCCGTAGCCGCCTACTATGCCAAATATTATCTGGATGCAGGGGCAACCATGCTGTCTGCGTTCCTGACGGTTGGCGTAAGCGCCGCCATTCTCGCCATGGTCGTTTCTACCTGGATCACCAAACACTATTGCAAGATTCAATTATTTCGCTGGAGCCAGGTCGCCGTCGGTGTATTGAGCCTTGCCATGCTCTTCGTCGTTAAGCCGGGGGACATCGTCCTTGCCTTTATATTTTACTTCCTGATCTCGTTTGTCGTGGATCTTCATGCTCCGATATTCTGGTCCGCAATTGCAGAATCAGTGGACTATGGTGAAGCCAAGACAGGAAAGCGGGTTTCAGGACTAGCGTTCGGAGGAATTTCTTTTTGCCAGAAGGCTGGCATGGGAGCTGCGGGCTTCTTGGTCGGAATATTGTTAACTTACTTCAATTATGAACCTGATGTCGAGCAGAGCAGTTTTACTCTCACAGGCATCGCATTAATGTTGACTATTATCCCGGGGTTGTTTCATACGTTAATGGGCCTCTTCATGTTCAAGTATCGAATCACTAGCGAGTATTACGAGAACATGGCCCGCAACGGGATGGAACTTCCAGAAATAACCACGACCAAAGCGATGGAGTACTAATATGTCACTATCGAAGCTCTTGATCGAGCAGCGTGCCGATCCTTTTATTCATAAACACGATGATGGTTGCTATTACTTCACAGCCTCTGTGCCCGCTTATGATCGTATTGAACTGCGAAGAGCAAGTACAATCGAAGGCTTGGCAGACGCCGAAGCAATTACTGCTTGGCGTAAACCCGACACAGGCCCCCTAGGCGAACTGATCTGGGCACCCGAAATCCATTTCCACCAAGGCACATGGTATGTCTACTTTGCTGCGGCCCCTACAAGAGAAATAAAGGATGGGTTATTCCAGCACCGCATGTATTGCATCAGTACGTCGTCGGAAAACCCACTAGAGGGTCACTGGGGCGAGCCTGTGCAGATAGAAACCGGCATTGACAGCTTCTGCTTGGATGCCACGACTTTCGAACATCACGGCACGCTCTATTATGTGTGGGCCCAAAAGGACCCTGACGTTCCCGGAAACTCCAATCTCTACATCGCCGCCATGGAGGATCCAACAAGGATTTCAGGGAAGCCGGTGCGTCTGAGTGTACCTGAACATGACTGGGAGAATCGCGGTTTCAAGGTCAATGAAGGGCCTGCACTCATTGCCCGGAAGGGCCGGGTGTGGCTCAGTTATTCGGCAAGTGCGACGGACGAGAACTACTGCGTCGGCCTTTTGCATGCCGATGAGGATGCTGATCTTTTAAACCCTTCTAACTGGTCGAAGCATCCTTCTCCCGTATTCCGTAGCAATTACGATAAGGGTGTTTACGGGCCTGGCCACAACAGTTTTACAGTGTCTGAGGACGGTAATACTGACCTGTTGGTTTACCATGCCCGGACCTATAGGGAGATCCAGGGAGATCCGCTTTGGGATCCCAATCGTCATACTTTCATCAAGCCTATTACGTGGCGAGCGGATGGTTTTCCAGATTTTGGCGAACCTTGATTCCTAACCCAAAGCGCCATTGCCGGCTTCCACTTACTGATACAGAAAAGTGTTATGCGACTGGTCTAATGTGAGCACGAAGGTAGCCTGCGGGCAGCAGTAGTGGAAAGCCCCGAGCAGGCCCGTCTGGCCGGTGGCGATACTATGGCCTGGCTCAGCAGGCCATCGCCGAGGCGCGCCCCTTGGCCGAGGTCGTCGAGGCTGTCCTCACCAAAACTCGCCTTGGCTATATCGTGCTGATCGATGAGACGCGTCTGTGTCCACCGCTGCCCCATCCCGAACCGGGGCACTGCGGGTCAGCGGTACCGGGCTCACTCATCTGGGCCGTGCCGACACGCGTTCGCCAATACACGCCAAGGCCCAGGCCGACGAGAGCGAGTTAACCGATTCGATGCGCATATTCAAGCTTTGGGGTGGAGGGCGATAAGCTGGAGGCTGAGGTCTGCGGTGCCCAGCCAGAATGGTTCCGCAAGGGCGATAGTCAAGGCGCATCCTTCAGGCATCAGTCTGAAACTCCACTGGTAGTCTCGTTCGGCACGCTGTTGCTATGGTTTGCGCTGTTACGCCGCTATTGGATTCACAGCTCGGATATTGCCGGTATTCGGTGTGATTTCGGCGCCGTGCTGTTGAACGAGCCGCTGATGGCCAACTTCATGGTGGGTGGCGTTGTGATTCTGGCGGGTATCGTACTGGTCAGCCACTAAGTCAGTGCGGCTTGACGTATCAGATGTGTAATCAACCAATGGCAATTCCCCAAGCCTTTCCCAGCGCCTGCAAGGCTGTATCGACCACCGGATCCTCACGTTGTTCGCGTCGCCAGATAACGCTGAGTGCGCAGGGTAGCCGTACGTTGGGGACAACGGTCAGTCCGCGTTCCTGACGCTCCTGTATGGCAACGGCATCTCGCGCCAGGCTCAACCCGACCCCTGCGCGAACCAGATCGAGCATGGACATTTCCTGATCTACCTGGGCGACACGGTGGCGCGTCAAACCTTGTGGGGCGAGTACGCTCTCGACCAGGCGGTGGTGTACCGAGGTGGTCGGCGTCACGATCCATGGTAGCTCCGCTAGGTGAGGCCAGTCGGTGCGCACAAGCTGGCGCTCCCAGCCGGAAGGAGCAATAACCAGGTAATCGAAGCAGGTCAGTTCGAAGTGGTCTATCTCGAGTGCCTCATGCTGTCCCCACGGCCCCGGGACTTCGAGGAAAAAGCCGATATCCAGCTCGCGGCGCTGCAGGCGCTCCAGCACGGTGCCGCTCATGCCGTGATGCAGCTCGGTCTCGATCTGAGGCGCGCGCTCCATCAGTCGTTGCAGGAAAGCGCCGAGCCGGATGAATTCGGGATCGACAATGGTGCCGATGCGAAGTTTGCCACGCACAGTGGCATGCAGAGTGCGGGCAGCGAGATCGAAAGCGTCGACGGCGGCCAGTGCCTTTTCGGCTGCGGAGAGCAGGGCGTGGCCATCCGGTGTCAGGGTCAGACCTTGCGGGTGGCGTGTGAACAAGGTGCGTCCGACCTGCTCCTGGAACTGCTTGAGCTTGAGGCTGACCGCAGGCTGGGTCAGATGGAGCGTTTCGGCGGCGCGGGACACGCTGCCTTCACGGGCCACACTGACGAAGGCGTGCAGGGCGCGAAGATCACGCATGCCGATCTCCTGTCGAGCGCGCAATGAGCGTTACAGTATATAAGCCTTGCTTATATCCAGGTTTTGAATTTCTCAATTGCTTGCCTCTTTCAAGTCTCGATAGCCTTGATAAATACCACCAGCTTCGCTGATTACAACGAGACAGGTAAGCATGCCATGACGATCTCTTCTATCGACCATTATATCAATGACCATATGACGGCAGGTGACAGCACGCGCCGCCAGGACGTCACCAACCCGGCCACGGGAAAGACAACCGGGCAGGTGGCGCTGGCCTCACGAGCCGATGTCGATGCTGCGGTTGCTGCCGCCACGGCGGCGTTTCCCGCTTGGGCGGATACGCCGCCGATCCGGCGCGCGCGGGTGATGTTCCGCTTCCTGGAGCTGCTCAACGCGCGCAAGGAAGAGTTGGCCCGTGCCATTACCGCGGAGCATGGCAAGGTGTTAAGCGATGCGATGGGCGAGGTGGCGCGTGGCATCGACATCGTCGAGTTCGCCTGCGGTATTCCACAACTGCTCAAGGGTGACTACACCGAGCAGGTCAGTACCGGCATCGATAACTGGACGATGCGTCAGCCGCTGGGTGTGGTGGCCGGCATCACGCCATTCAACTTCCCGGTCATGGTGCCGATGTGGATGTTCCCGGTGGCCATTGCCGCGGGCAATACCTTCATTCTCAAGCCGAGCCCGCTCGATCCCAGCCCGTCGCTGTTAATTGCCGATCTGCTCAAGCAGGCCGGGTTGCCGCAAGGTGTGTTCAATGTTGTCCAGGGAGACAAGGAGGCGGTCGAGGCGCTGATCGAGCATCCCGAGGTGCAGGCGCTGAGCTTCGTCGGCTCCACGCCGATTGCCAATCATATCTACGAGCAGGGGGCACGCCACGGCAAGCGGGTACAGGCGCTCGGTGGCGCCAAGAACCACATGGTGGTGATGCCGGACGCCGATCTCGACAAGGCCGTCGATGCGTTGATCGGGGCGGCCTACGGTTCTGCCGGCGAGCGCTGCATGGCGGTCAGCGTGGCGGTACTAGTAGGCGAGGCCGGTGACAAGCTGGTGCCGCGCCTGGCCGAGCGGGCCCGTGATCTCAAGATCAAGAATGGCATGCAGGCTGACGCCGAAATGGGGCCGATCGTCACTCGGGCGGCACATGAACGCATTCTCGGCTATATCGAGAAAGGGGTGGCCGAGGGCGCCGAACTGATCGTCGACGGCCGCGAGTTCGATGCCACGGCGACCGGCGATGGCTGCGGTGAGGGCTTCTGGATGGGCGGGTCGCTGTTCGATCATGTCGAGCCGGAGATGGCCATCTATCGCGAAGAAATCTTCGGGCCGGTACTGGTGTGTGTCCGAGTGCCGGACATCGCTTCCGCCATCGAGCTCATCAACGCTCACGAATTCGGCAATGGCGTGAGCTGTTTCACCGAAAGCGGTCACGTGGCGCGCGAATTTGGTCGGCGCATCCAGGTGGGAATGGTCGGTATCAATGTACCTATCCCGGTGCCCATGGCGTGGCACGGCTTCGGCGGCTGGAAGCGCTCGCTGTTCGGCGACATGCATGCCTATGGCGAAGAGGGCGTGCGCTTCTACACCAAGCAGAAGTCGATCATGCAGCGTTGGTCGAACAGCATCGAGGCCGGTGCCGAATTCGTCATGCCCACCGCCAAATAGCAGCGGCGAGAGGAGGCATGACATGAGCCAGCACCATTTCGACTACATCATCGTGGGCGCGGGTACCGCCGGGTGCCTGCTCGCCAATCGCCTGAGCGCCGACCCTACCAAGCGTGTGCTGCTGATCGAGGCGGGCGGGCAGGACAACTACCACTGGATTCACGTGCCGGTGGGCTATCTCTACTGTATCAATAACCCGCGAACCGACTGGCTGTTCAAGACCGAGCCGGATGAAGGCCTCAATGGCCGTTCCCTGATCTATCCGCGTGGCAAGGTGCTGGGCGGTTGCTCAAGCATCAACGGGATGATTTACATGCGTGGCCAGGCGCGTGACTACGATCACTGGGCCCGCGTAACCGGTGAAGACGACTGGCGCTGGGAGAGGTGTCTGGAGGACTTCAAACGCCACGAGGATTATTATCGTCTGGACGACCCGCAAACCTCGGCGCCCTGCCGGGATTTTCATGGCCACGGCGGCGAGTGGCGGGTAGAGCGCCAGCGGTTGAAGTGGCAAGTACTGGACGATTTCGCTCAGGCCGCCCAGCAAGCGGGCATTCCGGCGACCGAAGATTTCAACCGCGGCAACAACGAAGGTGTGGCCTACTTCGATGTCAATCAGCGCAACGGCTGGCGCTGGAATACTGCCAAGGCATTCCTGCGCCCGGTCCTCAAGGCGCGCGATAACCTCACGCTGTGGCACGCCAGTCAGGTTCACCGGCTGCTGTTCGAGCCGGATGCGCAAGGCACGCCGCACTGCTGCGGGGTCGAGCTCAAGCGCGACGGTCGCATGCTCAAGGTCGCGGCCCATCGGGAGGTGGCGTTATGTGCCGGCGCCATCGGCTCGCCGCAGTTGCTGCAGCTCTCCGGCATCGGCCCGGAAGCTCTGCTCAGACGCCACGAGATCGCTCCGGTACGGGTACTGCCGGGGGTGGGCGAGAACCTGCAGGATCACTTGCAGATCCGCTCGGTCTATCGGGTTACCCGTGCCAAGACGCTCAATGCCATGGCTTCGACCCTGTGGGGCAAGATGGGCATCGGCCTGGAATACCTGCTCAGGCGCACCGGGCCGATGAGCATGGCGCCTTCCCAGCTCGGCGCGTTCACGCGCAGCTCACCGGAGTACGAGCACCCCAACGTCCAATACCATGTCCAACCGCTGAGTCTGGAGGCCTTTGGCCAGCCGCTGCATACCTGGCCCGCCATCACCGCCAGCGTATGCAACCTCAACCCCACCAGTCGCGGTCACGTGCGCATCAAGAGTGCCGAGCCCGGCGCGGCGCCGGCCATTTCGCCGTGCTATCTGAGTACTGATGAAGATCGCAAGGTGGCAGCGGACTCGCTGCGCCTGACCCGTCGTATCGCCGAGCAGCCGGCCTTCGCCAGATATGCCCCGGAAGAGGTCAAGCCGGGCGTGCAGTTCCAGACCGACGAGGACCTCTGGCGACTCGCGGGGGACATCGGCACGACCATTTTTCACCCGGTGGGAACGGCGAAGATGGGACGCGAGGATGATCCGACGGCGGTAGTGGATCCGCAACTGCGGGTGCGCGGGGTCGTGGGGCTGCGCGTGGTGGATGCCAGCATCATGCCGACCATCACCAGCGGCAACACCAACTCGCCGACGCTAATGATTGCCGAAAAGGCGGCACGCTGGATGCTGTCGGCAGGTTAATGAGACGTTATCACCAATCGCAGTGTCCGGTGCGTTCAGCGTCGGGACGCGTGCGGCCCATCATGGCGGCCTGCGTAGCCTGCGCCATGTCGCGCAGATGATCCCAGGCCGCTCGCATGCGTGCCACTTCCCTGAGCTCCGTCGGCATCAGCATCCAGAAGGTGCGAACGAATTCTACCTGGCCCCCGAGTACCTGGCGTAGCGCAGGTTGTGCACCTGCGGAAAAGGCCGGCAGGATGGCGATACCGGCACCGGTGGCGCAAGCGTGCTGCTGGGCCAGGATGCTGGTACTGCGCAAGGCAACGTGTCGAGGACGACCGAGCTCCGCGAGATAGCGGAGTTCCTTGCTGTAGAGCAGGTCATCGATATAGCTGATAAAGGTGTGCTGGCGCAGGTCATCGCGTGTCAGGATCGGCGGGTGCTGGCGCAGATACGCTTCGGAGGCATAAAGCCTGAGGACGTAATCGGTCAGTTTGGTAATGATAAAGGGTCCCCGTTCGGGCCGCTCCAGGGTGATGACGATATCCGCCTCGTGCCGGGAAAGCTGAACCATGCGCGGGACAGCCAGCAGATCGACACTGAGATCGGGATGGCGCGCCGTGAGTTCGGCCAGGTGGGGCGCCAGCATTGCGATGCCGTAGCCCTCGGTGGCACCGATCCTGACCAGCCCCGAAAGATTGTCGCGGCCGCCCGGCGCATACTGCTCGATGGACAGGCAGGCACTTTCCATGGCCTCGGCCCGAGGCAGCAGGTTGCGGCCATTCTCGCTGAGGCGATAACCCGCGGCGGCACGGATGAACAGCGGCATGCCGAGCGCCTTCTCCAGCGCCTGTACCCGGCGGGCCACCGTCGTATGATCGACCCCCAGGCGGCGTGCCGCCACGGTCAGCTTGCCGGCCCGTGCCAGCTCGAGGAAGTAGCGCAGATTGTCCCAGTCCAGAGGTTTTTGCATGGCCTGCCTGTGCAAAAATGCAGAGTGTATCTGCAGTTCGTCCTGTTGTATTCCGCAAGATCGCACCTAGTATCGTTAATACCCTCGGTATCGCTTGGGTTATCCGGCTCACAACAACAGTTTCAATACGAGCGACTCACTATGCCAGCGCAACACGATGCTTCCATTCCCACCGTCAAGCTGCTGATCGACGGTGACTTCACCGAATCCAAGACCCGTGAGTGGCGCGATGTGATCAATCCCGCCAATCAACAAGTCCTGGCACGTGTGCCTTTTGCCACTTCCGAGGAGGTCGCCGCTGCGGTAGCGGGTGCCAAACGGGCCTTCAAGACCTGGCGCAAGACGCCGATCGGCGCACGCGCGCGGATATTTCTCAAGTATCAGCACCTGATTCGCGAACACATGCAGGAGCTGGCGGCGATTCTGAGCGCCGAACAGGGCAAGACGCTGCCGGATGCCGAAGGCGATGTCTTCCGCGGCCTCGAGGTGGTGGAACATGCCGCCGGCATCGGCAACCTGCAGCTTGGCGAGCTGGCCAACAACGTTGCCGGCGGTGTCGACACCTATACTCTGCAGCAGCCGTTGGGCGTCTGTGCCGGAATTACCCCGTTCAATTTCCCGGCGATGATCCCGCTGTGGATGTTTCCCATGGCCATCGCCACCGGCAATACCTTCGTGCTCAAGCCCTCCGAACAGGACCCCATGGTCACCATGCGTCTGGTCGAGCTGGCGATGGAGGCCGGCATTCCGGCGGGCGTGCTCAACGTGCTACATGGCGGCGAGGAGGTGGTCAACGCCATCTGCGACCATCAGGACATCAAGGCCGTGTCGTTCGTCGGCTCCACCCGCGTGGGCACGCATGTCTATCAGCGTGCCTCCCAGGCGGGCAAGCGCGTGCAGTGCATGATGGGAGCCAAGAACCATGCCATCGTCATGCCCGATGCCAATCGCGAGCAGACACTCAACAACCTGGCCGGTGCGGTATTCGGCGCGGCGGGGCAGCGCTGCATGGCGGTGTCCGTCGCGGTGCTGGTGGGCGAGGCCAACGACTGGCTGCCGGAACTCGTCGCTAAGGCCAGAACCCTCAAGGTCAATGCCGGGCACGAGGCCGGCACCGATGTCGGCCCGCTGATCTCCTGCGCCGCGCTCGAGCGCGTCACTCGCCTGATCGAGCGCGGCGAGCAGGAGGGCGCGGAGCTACTGCTCGACGGGCGCAGTCCGAACGTTGCGGGCTACGAGAAGGGCAACTTCGTCGGGCCGACGATCTTCTCGGGGGTGACGCCGGAAATGTCGATCTACCGGGAAGAAATTTTCGGGCCGGTGCTCTGTGTGATGCACGCCGCGAGTTTGGATGACGCCATCGAGCTGATCAACGCCAACCCCAATGGCAACGGTACCGCCATCTTTACTCGCTCCGGTGCCGCCGCACGGCATTTCCAGGAAGAGATCGACGTGGGGCAGGTGGGGATCAACGTGCCGATTCCCGTGCCGGTGCCGATGTTCTCCTTTACCGGCTCGCGGGCCTCCAAGCTGGGCGATCTGGGTCCCTACGGCAAGCAGGTCGTGCAGTTCTACACCCAGACCAAGACGGTGACCTCGCGCTGGTTCGACGAGGAGGAGGTCGGCGGTGCCGTCAACACGACTATCACGCTGAAATAAGCGAGGCCATCATGAACTATCGGAATCTGCAGCTTGAACGGCACGGCAAGGTCGCGCTGATCATCCTTGACCGGCCCCAGGCATTGAATGCGCTGTCGCCCGAACTGACGGCGGAACTGTCGACGCTGCTCGACGAACTCGAGGCCGACGACGGCGTCAGCGCGGCGGTGCTCACCGGCAGTGACAAGGCCTTCGCCGCCGGCGCCGATATCAAGGCGATGAAGGACTGGTCGTACATGGATGTCTACCAGGCCGATTTCATCACCGCGACGTGGGAGCGCCTCTCGAGCTTCCGCAAGCCGGTGATCGCCGCGGTGGGCGGCTACGCCCTGGGCGGCGGCTGCGAGCTGGCGATGATGTGCGACTTCATCATCTGCGCCGAGACGGCGAAGTTCGGCCAGCCGGAGATCACCATCGGCACCATTCCCGGCGCGGGTGGCACCCAGCGTCTGGCGCGCTTCATCGGCAAGTCCAAGGCCATGGACATGGTGCTCACCGGGCGCATGATGGACGCCGAGGAAGCCGAGCGCTGCGGTCTGGTCAGTCGCGTGGTACCGGCCGAAAACCTGCGTGAAGAAGCGCTCGCGACGGCCGAGCGGATCAGCCAGCTCTCGACACCGATCACGATGATGGCCAAGGAGGCCGTCAACCGGGCCTTCGAGACCACGCTCGCCGAGGGGGTACGCTTCGAGCGGCGTCTGTTCCACTCGACCTTCGCTACGCAGGATCAGAAGGAGGGCATGGCCGCCTTCGTCGACAAGCGCAAACCCGATTTCAAGGATCGCTGAGACGGCGTGGCTCCTGACGCGTCACGTCAGACAGGCAAACACGACAAGAACAACAGGAGGATGTCATGCATATCGGATTTCTCGGCCTCGGCAATATGGGCGCGCCCATGGCGCACAACCTGCTCGAGGCCGGCCATCGGCTCACCGTCTTCGACCTCAACGCCCAGGCGGTGGCGGGCCTTGCCGAGGCGGGCGCCACGGCGGCCGACTCCGTGGCGGCGCTGGCCAGGCGCGACGTGGAGCTGATCATCACCATGCTGCCCGCCGCACCTCAGGTCAAAAGCGTCTATCACGGCGAGGAGGGCCTGCTCGCGCATGTGGCGCCCGGCGTGCTGTTGATCGATTCTTCCACCATCGATCCCATGTCCTCTCGCGAGGTGGCCGAGGCCGCCAGTCGGCAGGGCAACCCGATGCTCGATGCGCCGGTCTCGGGGGGCACCGGCGGGGCCGCGGCCGGGACATTGACCTTCATGGTCGGCGGCGAGGCCGAAGATTTCGCTCGCGCGGAGCCGATACTCGCCGCGATGGGCAAGAACATCGTGCACTGCGGGGCGGCGGGCAACGGGCAGGTCGCCAAGGTGGCCAACAACATGCTGCTGGGTATCTCCATGATCGGTGTCGCCGAAGCCATGTCGCTGGGGGTGGCGCTGGGCATGGATGCCGACGTGCTGGCCGGGGTGATCAACTCGTCGAGCGGGCGCTGTTGGAGCTCGGACACCTACAACCCCTTTCCCGGCGTGTTGGAGAATGTTCCCGCCTCTCGCGGCTACAGCGGCGGCTTCGGCACCGACCTGATGTTGAAGGATCTGGGCCTGGCCAGCGAGGCTGCCCGGCAGGTACGTCAGCCGATCATGCTCGGCGCTCTGGCCCAGCAGCTCTATCAGAGTTTCAGTGCCCAGGGCAACGGCGGGCTCGACTTCTCCGCGATCATCACGCAGTACCGTTCGCAGAATTGACTCGTTGTCGCCGACGGCATGGAGGTGGCGTATGCACGATATTGAACTGAGCGAAGAGCAGCGCATGGTCCGCGACATGGCCCGTGATTTTGCCCGGCGCGAACTCGCGCCGCACTCGCAGGAATGGGAGAAGGCCGGCTGGATCGATGATGCCGTGGTGGCGCAGATGGGCGAATTGGGCCTGCTCGGCATGGTGGTGCCGGAGCAGTGGGGCGGTGCCGGGGTCGATTATGTCGCCTACGCCCTGGCGGTGGAGGAAATTTCTGCCGGAGACGGGGCCACCGGGACGCTGATGAGCGTGCACAATTCGGTCGGCTGCGGGCCGATCCTGCGCTATGGTAACCAGGCACAGCAGGATGCCTGGCTGACCTCTCTGGCTAGCGGTGAAATCATCGGCTGTTTTTGTCTGACCGAGCCGCAGGCCGGCTCCGAAGCCCATAACCTGCGCACCCGCGCCGAACTGCGCGACGGCCAGTGGGTGCTCAGCGGCGCCAAGCAGTTCGTGACCAACGGCAAGCGTGCCAGGCTGGCCATCGTCTTCGCGGTGACCGACCCCGAACTGGGCAAGAAGGGGCTGTCGGCGTTTCTGGTGCCCACCGACACGCCCGGCTTCGTCGTCGAGCGTAGCGAGCACAAGATGGGCATTCGCGCCTCCGATACCTGTGCGATCGTCCTCGATGACTGCGCGGTTCCCGAAGCCAATCTGCTCGGCGAGCGCGGCAAGGGGCTGGCCATCGCCCTGTCCAATCTCGAGAGCGGGCGCATCGGTATCGCCGCCCAGGCGGTGGGAATCGGGCGTGCCGCCTTCGAGGCTGCGCTGGGGTACGCCCGTGAGCGGGTCCAGTTCGGCAAGCCGATCAGCGAGCATCAAAGCGTCGCCAACATGCTCGCCGACATGCACACGCGGTTGAACGCTGCACGGCTGCTGATCCTGCATGCCGCGCGTCTGCGCAGTGCCGGCCAGCCCTGTCTATCACAAGCTTCTCAGGCCAAGCTGTTCGCCTCGGAAGCCGCCGAGTGGGTCTGCTCCAAGGCGATCCAGATTCATGGGGGCTATGGCTTTCTGGAGGACTACCCGGTGGAGCGTTATTACCGCGATGCACGCATCACCCAGATCTATGAAGGCACCAGCGAGATCCAGCGCCTGCTGATTGCGCGTGAGCTGAGCAATTATGCCCTCTGAGGCGTGCGCCAGCCGATGCGATCATCCACCTGCCCGCATGGGCTTAAAAACGGCTGGGACAGGACGGGCAATCACGCTCTCAAGCTGAGAATGCGCCCGCCATAGGCGGGTAGCGTCTCGATATGCACTTGGCCACCATGAGCTTCGAAGCGTCGCTGCGGCTCCAGCAGGTCGATAAAGACACTGCCATCGGCGACCGGGGCGTCGAGAGTCAGCGCTGCCGGTTGCGCTGTCGCATTGACGGCGACCAGCACGCATTCCTCTTCGACTTGGCGTATGAAGCCCAACTGCTCGTGATGCACTGCGGCCTGACGATAATCGCCATGGCGCAGGGCAGGGCTGGCATGGCGGATATGCGCCAAGCGTGCAATGTAGTCGGCAAGCTCCGGATGCGGCGCGTTGTGCCTGATCTCGGGGCTGGGCATCGCGGGCCGTAGCGCAGAATCATCTCCGGCACGCCGTTCGCCCTGTATGCCCCATTCACTGCCGGCATAAATCGAAGGCATGCCGGGGATGCTGAACAGTAACAGATATAGCGGATAGAGATGCTCCGGCTGGTGCAGCGTGCTGGCGATGCGGTCGACATCGTGATTATCGACGAAGTTGTACAAGGGCAGGTGGCGATAGATCCCCTCGGGACCGAATTCACGGTTCAGCGAGTAGGCGATTTCGAAGAAATTGCGGTCGTTAAGGCTCGACCACAGGCCCTTGTAACACTCGTAGTTAGTGGTGGAGTCGAGAGTGTCGGCGTTGGCCCAGCGGCGATAATCGCCGTGTATGGTTTCGCCGATAAGCAGGAAGTCCTGACGCTGCTTACGGCAGAAATCGGCCAAGGTGCGCAGGAAATCGTCATCGATATTCTCGGCGACATCGAGTCGCAGGCCATCGATATCGAACTCGCGAATCCAGTTCGCCACCGCGCCGAACAGATGCTCGCGGACCTCGGGATTATGCAGGTTGAGCTTTACCAGGTCGTAGTGACCGTGCCAGCCATCGTACGCGAAGGCATCGCCATTGGGGCTTTCACGATTAAAATCGATGCCGGCGAACCAATCCCGGTAAGGGGAGGCTTGCAGGTGATGCTGCAGGTCGCGAAAGGGGCCGAAATGGCGTCCGACATGGTGGAAAACGCCATCGAGCAGCACGCGGATACCCTGTTGGTGGAAGGCGGCGACCAGCTCGGCCAAGGTCTGATTGGTGCCCAGACGGCGATCGACACGAGTGTAATCGGCGGTGTCGTAGCCATGTGCGGTGGATTCGAATACCGGACCGAGATAGACGGCATTGATGCCGAGATACTGCAGATGCTCGATCCAGTCGTTGAGTTGGGCGAGGCGAGGCTCGGGGATGGACGAAAAATCGTTGGTACGCGGCGCGCCACACTGCCCCAGGGGATAGATGTGGTAGAAGACCGCGTCGGATGTCCAGGACGGCATTCGTTTCCTCCTGCTATGGGAATGGGGCCGTTCCGATAAGGCGCCCTGTATCTGCTGATCGTCACCATCACGCGTCAACCATGTCGGTCAGGATGGACGACGCCTGGACGGCTGGCAACGTGTCTCAATCGCGCTGGCAAACGGACATTCGTCCACTGGCTCAAGTGCGGTTAGCACTGGTCAGAGTAGCCGAACATTGCCGACCTCGTTGGCGCAAGGCGTATGACGCCTACGCATATACTGCGGTCTTGCTCATGTCTTAAAGCTTCCCTCGTTCGGGGCCGATAACAGGCAATTGGCTATCCGTTCGGCCGCCGCACGTCAGATCAAGGCACTGGTCGATGCATCGTCGGAGAAGACTCGGGCGGGAGCTGGACGGGTATGCGACGCCGGCATGCCCATGAATGCGCTCGTCGCCAGCGTGGCACGGGTGGCCGATGTACTGGGCGAGATCAGCGCCGCGACTCGGGAGCAGAGCTAGGGTATCGGTCAGGTCAACCAGGCGGTTGCCGAACTCGACCGCATGACTCAGCAGAACGCGGCACTGGTGGAGGAATCCAGCACGGCCGCCAGTCAGCTTCAGGAGCAATCCGAGCGTCTTTCAAGCCTGGTTGCGGCTTTCACGCTCACGGCACATGAGCGAGGACTCCCGCGGCGGCCGACGCCCCGTTTGCGGGCAAGGGAACATTCGATACTCGAGACGAGTCAGGCGCTTTCACATCCCGAGCGCGGGTAAACAGCGATAGAGCAAAGTATCTAACCTGAAGGCGTCCGCATAGCGAAGGCGCCTGAACATACCTTATCCGGCGTTATTCTCCCTATCGTGCTGAGTGGTAACTCCCCATCAGATTCATGATGGGGAGTTTCGTCGCGCGCCCAGCCTGCTCAATGCTTGATTTACAGCTGTCTGGGGCCCGAGAAAGGGTATGTCGCGTCCACCGGGGCATGGGCGCTATATCGATTCTCGCGCCCACTCGGCGAGCGTCTCTGGCGGGAGGTTCAATACGGGCACGCCAAGCGCTTGTTACAAATTTTAACCATTTTATGCGTGAGAGATTATCGAACATTGTTCAGTTACAAAAAAGTCGAGTCTGTGCAGGCCTTGCGACCTCAAAAAAACTCACTTTTAATTCAATTATTTAGACAAGAAATGTGGTTTTCTTCATTGATTTGCGTAAGCTTGATGTAAATGGATGGTTAAAAAAGGCTAGATTTTTCACAAAAATGTCTCAGAATGCATCCCATAATGACTTCACAGCCAATGTGGTGTCTGGCCAAGGCAGCATCGGGCCTTGACCCTTATAACGATACTCTCGGGAATGACAATGCAAATCGACAGCCTTCTGGATGACATCCGCGACATCAACCTTTCCTACCTGCTGCTGGTGCAACGGCTGCTGAGTGAGGATCGGGCCACCGCCATGTTCCGCCTGAAAATCGGCGAATCGATGGCCGACCTGCTGTCCTCGCTCTCCGTCAAGCAGCTGAGCCAGCTGTCACGCACCAACCAGCTGTTGTGCCGGTTGTGTTTCGACGATGCCGCCCAGCTGCAGCAACTGGTCAACAATCCCCGTGAACAGGGCCTCGGACAGACCCATGCCGCTCTGCTCATGGCGGCCGACCGTGTCGTACCGATGACAGCGGCGAAGAAAGGAGCCTGATGTCATGACCGAGAAGAGCCTTGTCAGTGAAATGATGCAGGTCCAACTGGCCATCGAGCTGATCGAGCTCGGCGCCCGCCTGCAAGTGCTGGAAACCGAGACCGACCTGAGCCGTGGCCGTCTCATCAAGCTCTACAAGGAAGTGCGCGGCATGTCGCCGCCCAAGGGCATGCTGCCATTCTCCACCGACTGGTACATGACCTGGCTGCCGAACATTCACTCCTCGCTGTTCTACAACATCTACCGCAGCCTCAACGAAGAGCTCGGCTGCGAGCGCATGGAAGCCTTCGTCAAGGCGTTCCGGCTCTATCTGGAGCAGGTGTCGCTGGACGACGCCGAGCCGGTTCTCGGACTGACCCGCGCCTGGACCCTGGTGCGCTTCTTCGAAAGCGACCTGTTGCAGCTGTCCGCCTGCAAGAGCTGCAAGGGCCATCTCGTCGCCCATGCCCATAGCCCGACGTCGAGCTTCGTCTGCGGCATCTGTCAGCCTCCCTCACGCGCCGGCAAGACACGCAAGGCGCGCCTGGCCAAGGAAGAGGCGCAAGCGCAGGAAGACCACGCCGCCCAGGAGGTTCCGCAACGCCTGGTGCGTTCTGCCTGACGATGGCTAGATAGCGGGGCTTGAGCAAGGCTTAGCCGTAATGGGCTCGTCGCTGAGGGGATAGCCCCGCCTTGGCGGGTTCCAGAATTTCCTGTGCCATGGCGCGTCCGCTGGGCGTAAGGCACAGCAGATCCCCGTCACGCACGATGAGCCGTTGGTCGAGGCTGCGCAGTACGACCCGGCGGGCCCGGGCATCGTCCCAGTGCAGATGATCGCGCAGTGCCTGCGTGACGTTTTCCACGCCCTGGTTGGGCTCGCCTTCATGGTTGTATAGATGTACCGCCAATGTGCGGCTCTCGTTGACACGCCGCTGTCCCTGGCGGCGCAGGCTCTGGGCAATCAGTCCATAGCGAGGGCCGGCCAGGAAGGCAAGCATCAGAAAGACACCGGTCATCACCGCCATCATTCCTCCAATGGACACGTTCCAGGCCACCGCCAGAAAGTAGCCACTGACACTCGAGGCGATCGAGACCGCGATTCCGTAGACAAACATCAACCATAATCGGTCCGTGAGCAGATAGCCCGTGGAGGGCGGGACAATGACGAAGGCGACGAAGAGCACGGCACCCACGGCATCGAACGCCGCCACGGCCGTCCCGCTGGTAAGCAGCAGCAGGACATAGAACAGAATGCCAGGCGCGAATCCCAGCGCCTTGGCCAGCGCGGTGTCGAAGGTGGCGATCTTGAGTTCCTTGTAGAACAGCCCGACAAAGAGCGCGTTGATTAGCGTCATGGCGCCCATCGACAGCAGCGACTGGGGGATGCGGTAGTCGCCGAGCGTTACGGTATCGAGCCATACGAAGCCGATCTCGCCGAGCAGTACGGTATGCGTATCGATATGTACATCGCGGGCATAGAGATTGATCAACAGCACGCCGAGCGAGAAGAGCACCGGAAAGACCAAACCGATGGCAGCATCCTTCTTGACCCGCTGTGTGCTGACCAGCAGTTCGGTGAGAAACACGGTGAGGATACCGGTCAATGCGGCGCCGATGATCTGAATCGGACCGCTTTGCTGATGGGTCAGCAACCAGACGATTACGATGCCGAACACGATCGAATGACCGATGGCATCCGACAGCATGCTGGTACCGCGCAGCACCAGGAACGTCCCCACGAGTGTCGAGGCGGTACCCACCAACATACCCACCAGCATGATCATCAACGGCACATTATCCAACACTGCGCTTAGCATCAGGCGTCCTCCCTGCCCAGCGAGTTGAGGATTCGTTCGGCCTCGTTGATGCCTGCCGGCGTCAATGCCCAATGGGCTCCGCTGCTCGGTTCGTCCGGGGAGGGGGAGCGCAATTCGATGAAGCCGCGGCGCTCGAGCTTGGTCAGTGCCGTCTGCGTGGCCACGCCATGATAGGTGTCAACCATCCCTTGTTCGGAACGATAGGCGGGGTCGCCGTGGTGGACGGCAAGCTGATAAAGCGTGGTCAGCACCTGCTGATACTGCAGGCGTCGCCGGCCGCGCCATAGCCGCGCGGTTTCCCACACGAAACCACGCCCCGGCGCAAAGAGAAGCGAGAAGACGACCACGCTGGAAACGCTGAGAATGATCAGTGGCCCCGTCGCGAGTCCACGTGCCAGGGCACTCAGTAGCGCCCCGCAAACTCCCGATGTGATCCCGATGATCGCCGCGAGCGTCACCATGCTCTCGAGACGCCGGGTCCATTGCCGGGCGGCCACCGCCGGAGCGATGATCATCGCCGCCATCAGAACGACACCGACCATCTGCAGGCCGACCACCACGGCGAGGGCAATCATCACTGTCAGCAGCACTTCCAGCCATACCACCGGTAGGCCGAGCGAAACGGCGAATTCGGGATCGAAGGAGACCAGCTTGAATTCCTTCCACAATAGCGCCACCAGCATCAGGGCGGCGGTGGTGATGCCCCCCATGATCCACAGATCGCTGCGCAGCGTGGCTGCCGCCTGGCCGAACAGGAAGGAGTCGAGCCCGCCCTGGGCAGCATTGTTCATGCCTTGGATATAGGTCAGCAGTACCACGCCGAGCGCAAAGAAGGTGCTCAGGGTAATGCCCAGGCCGGCATCGGTCTTGAGACGGCTGTTACGGGTCAGCAGCAGCATCAACAATGCGGCCAGCGCGCCGGTGAGTAGCGCGCCGATCAGGATGCTGCCCATGTGCCGCGTGCCGGAGACGATGAACCCCAGGCAGACGCCGGGCAGGGCGGCATGCGACAGGGTATCGCCGAGCAGACTCTGCTTGCGCAGCACTGCGAAGCTGCCAAGCACGCCACTGATCATGCCCAGCATCGCCG
Source organism: Halomonas sp. WWR20 (assembly GCF_054602495.1). Classification (NCBI taxonomy): domain Bacteria; kingdom Pseudomonadati; phylum Pseudomonadota; class Gammaproteobacteria; order Oceanospirillales; family Halomonadaceae; genus Halomonas; species Halomonas sp. WWR20. The sequence continues at coordinate 142,767 of NZ_JBTRHR010000008.1, read as the reverse complement.
CACCGATGACGACGTTCTGGAGCGTGTAATCCCCGAGCAGCTCACCGATACTGATCATGGCTTGTCGCTCATCTCGGCAGTGTCGTCATGAGATCGCAAGGTGGATTCCTCGAGCAGGGCGATCTGGCCGCCATAGGCCTTACGTAGATTGGCGGCGGTATACACGTCGCGCACCGTGCCTTGAGCAATGACCCTGACGTTGAGAATCAGCAGCCAATCGAAATAACTGCGCACTGTCTGCAAGTCGTGATGCACGACGATGACCGTCTTGCCGGCATCGCGCAGGCTGCGCAGGATGTCGACGATGGCACGTTCGGTGGTGGCATCGACGCCGGCCATGGGTTCGTCGAGAAAGTAGACCTCGGCCTGTTGTACCAGTGCCCGGGCCAGAAATACGCGCTGCTGCTGCCCACCGGAAAGCTGGCTGATCTGGCGCTGGGCGAAATCCTGCATTCCCATCATCTCGAGTGCCTGCAACGCTGCGTGCCGCTCGCGGCGTCCGGGTCGCCGCAGCCAGCCCAGATGGCCATAGAGCCCCATGGTGACCACATCCAGGGCGGTGGTGGGAAAGTCCCAGTCGACACTTGAGCGCTGAGGCACATAACCCACACGCCGACGCTGGCGGCGGTAGGGCCGTCCGAAGAGTGTGACGTGACCCGCCACGGACGGTACCAGTCCCAGGATGCTCTTGATCAGCGTGCTCTTGCCGGCGCCGTTGGGACCGACGATGGCGGCCATCACGCCGGGGGGAACATCGAAGTCGATATCCCATAGCACCGGCTTGCTGTGATAGCTCACGGTCAGGTCTTCGACATGCAGGGCGAGATTCGGCTCGTGAAGCGGCGTAGTCATGACGCAGACGTTCCTGTCCTTGGTGTTGTGAAGCCGCAGGCTTTCCCTACTGGGCTGATGCTCCGCTACGGTGACTCAAGAGTCCATTGCTCGGCCCAGGCGTTCAGCTCGTCGGGTAGGGCCGGCACATCGCCACCAAGCGCCTCGACGATATGGTGCGTATTGGCGTAGATCATGCCGATATAGGTGCCATCGGCCGTCCCCGCCTCGCCCATGGCATCGGAATAGAGCTGCCCGCCAATCGAGACGTCATGCCCCTGATCTCGGGCGGCATCGATCACGGCCTGAACGGTGCGCGGGTTGATCGTGCTCTCGACGAAAACGGCCGGGACTTGTCGCTCGACGACGGTACGAGTTATCTCACGGATATCGGCGACGCCGGTTTCGGTCTGGGTACTGATACCTTGGATGCCCACCACTTCGATAGCGTAGGCCCGACCGTAGTAACTGAAGGCATCGTGTGCCGTTACCAGGATACGGTGTGCGTCGGGAATCGTGGCGATACTCTGTTTGACCCAGGCATGCAGTGCCTGCAACTGAGCGTCGTACTGCGCGGCATTGGCCCGGATAAGCGTTGCGCAGGCGGGGCGCTGCTCGCTTAGCGTATCGGCAAGGGTAGGAATGATCCGTGACCACAGACCAACGTCCATCCACAGGTGCGGGTCTATGCCGTAGTCATCCTGAACGGTAATGAGGCTTTCGCTGTCGATCGAGGCAGGCGCTACGGCGAGCGTCGGCCTGATATGGGAGAACCGCTCGAGTACATCGCCAAGCTGGCCTTCCAGAGAATAGCCAGAATAGAGAATGATGTCGGCCTGCTGAAAGGTTCTCACATCCTTGGCGCTGGCTTGATAGAGGTGGGGATCGACGCCCGGCCCCATCACGGTCGTGACCTCTACGCATTCGCCACCAACGTGTTCGACGGCATCGCCGAGCATGCCGATCGTCACGACCGCGTTCATGGGAGATGCCTGGGCGTATGCGGCATGCGGCCCATATGCCAGTGACGCCAGTGCGCTCAACCATATCAAGCTACGTTTCATGCCGCTATCTCCCCTGGCGTCATCGCAACGCTGCATTGTATAGCATTAGCTATACTCTCGCTTATACCTTCGGCAAAAGCCCGTCACAAGTCAATTGAAGCCCGAGGCCGGGGGAATGAAGCAATGAAACGGTATCGCCGAACCATATCAAGCTACTGAGGGCAAACAGGACGAGGAGGCTAGCTTTTTTCCAGATAGCGCTGGAAGGCGGCGAGGGTTTCGCCACTGACATGATGTTCGATGCCCTCGGCGTCGATACGCGCGGTTTCGGCATCCACCCCTAACTTGCGCAGGCAGGCTTCGACGATCTGATGGCGCTGCCGGCTCACCACGGCCAGTTGTTCGCCTTCTTCGGTCAGGAGTGCGCCACGGTACGGTCGCTTGATGATCAGGCCCTCTTCGGCCAAGCGCTTGAGCATCTTGGCAACGGTGGGCTGCGCGACTCCCAGGCGGCGTGCGATATCGGTCTGTCGGGCTTCGCCCGTATCGCCGATCAGGTCGGCGATGAGCTCGACATAATCCTCGATCAGCTCGGTACGGCGTGCGTCGCGCGCCTTGCGAAACCCTTCCACGTGGCTCTCGGCTTCTATCAACGGCCCGCGGTGTGAGGCGGGGCGGGATGTGGGTTTCATGCGCGGGCGACGACCTTCGGACATTGACAGGAACGGAGCAACCATCATGCCTGTCGCGACAAACATTGCAACAAGGCATGGCATCGGCGATTCCAATGCGGTCTGGCTTGATGCGTATCAGGTATCGGTCCGGGAGCTCGATCTAGCATGACAGGCATTCCGCTCATGCCCCCTCCACCAGGAGTTGCTTCATGTTCCCTGCTACCTTGCCTCGCCTACCGGCTCCCGCTCGCCTGCTCGGCACGCTCGACTCGCTTCTGCCGGCAACGTTCAAGCGACAGTTGGTCGAGCCACTGCTCAACCGCGTCTTTGCCGAGCCCTTGGCGGAGGGCGAGTTCGACGCACTGGAGGGGCGGTGCATTGCGCTGTGCCTCGAGGACCTGGACATGTCTCTGACGCTGGGCATGCAGGAACGCCGCCTGACGGTGCTCGATTCCAAAGGGGAGGCGGTCATCCGCGGTGGCTGGCGCGAATTCCTGTGCCTGGCCACGCGTAAGGAGGACCCGGACAGCCTGTTCTTTCAGCGCCGCCTGGTGATCGAAGGCGATACCGAACTGGGACTGATGGTCAAGAACCTCCTCGATAGCCGCGAAGAGGGCGTGATTCCCGCGCAACTGGGAGAGTGGCTCTATCGTCTCGAGGCGCGCTCCCGCCGCGAGTCTCGATAGGCACGACCGGACCTGCGAGCACAGGCGGTACGACAGACGCGAGTGCTCGCTTTGGGCGAAGCGCCTTGCGCTGACGCAGCGGACCGGCGGCTATATAGCATAGCGAAACCACCGGTCCGCTGCGACGGTCATGCCGGTGGCTGGGTCAGGGCCATGCCGGGACGGCCGTGCCAGTAGCCATTGCAGACCTCGGCGTCCACCAGGGCCAGCGGGTCGCGGGGCAGCGGCTCTCCCCGGCGGGCGCAGTCGAATGCCATTACCACATCAGTCATGTCCAGGGCAGTGGGGCTCAGGCGTACCACGGCCACGCCCATTTCACGCATGGCGGGGATGTCGTGACGCAGGTCCTGGCAGGCCCCCGAAAGGGTCTGGATACCGTTCAGCGTGAAGACCTCGCAGGATTCCTGGGAGCGTAGCGGCAGACCCTGAGGGTATTGCTGGCAGACGAACTGGCAGCGATCCTTGGGCTTGTCGTGGCGCCGGGCAGTGAAACAGCGTGCCGACCAGGCCAGAGGCAAATGCCCGTAGGCGAACACTTCGCAGGGCAGCGCCAGTTCGCGCTCCTGACAGCTCTCGAGCAGGGCGGCCAGAGCCTGTCGGGACATTTCCACCGGCGCCTGCCAGCGTTGCAGGCCGGCAGCGGCCAGCACGGCAAGCGTGGCCGGGTTGTAAAGATTGAGCGATGCGCCGCCGACGAATGGCAGTCCCGCCCGGGACAGCAGTTGCAGTGCGCTCTGATCGTTGGCCTCGACCAGAAACTCGCCGTTGGCGCACAATCTGCGCAAGCTGCGCAGGTCCGCCTCGGATTCGATCAGGGTCTGCGACGACAGCACCACTTGCTTGCCGCTCTGGCTCAGCCTGCGGCCGATATCCAGCCAGTCGTCGAGCTTCATGTCGCGTCGCCGGGAGCAGACCGTCTCGCCCAGATAGACGATATCGACCGGCCAGCTGGCGACGTCGCAGTAGAAATCGGCGAGACGTTCACGCGTCCAGTAGAACAGCACCGGGCCCAGGGAAAGTTGCATGTTGCCTCCTGCTCTGTCGTATCGGGTCATTTCCAGCGACGTTCGTAGGCACCCAATGTCGTGGTGGTGCCTTCGGAAAGCTCTCCGAGTCCCGTCATCCAGGCTGGGGCGGGGCGGAAGCCTTCCGGGTCGCGTTCGAGGCTGTCCAGCGCCTGGCGCCAGATGCCGGCCACCCTGGCCACATAGGCAGGACTGCGCTGGCGGCCTTCGATCTTTACCGCGCTGATGCCCAGTGCCCTGAGTTCGGGAAGCAGGTCCAGAGTATTGAGGCTGGTGGGTTCCTCGATGGCATGGTAGGTCTCGCCATCCACCTCGAAGCGCCCCTTGCATAGCGTGGGATAGCCGGCACGTTCGTCCGCGGCATAGCGATCGATCAGAACGCCGCCCAGGCGCGATTCCAGGCCCTCGGGAGTCTCCTCCCAGCGTACGTGGGCGGCCGGCGAGCACACGCCGCGCGTGTTGGGCGATTCACCGGTCAGGTAGGAAGAGAGGTAACAGCGTCCCTCGGCCATGATGCACAAGCTGCCGAACGCGAAGACCTCCAGCTCCACCGGGCTCTGGCGGGCCAGATCGCGTACCTGGGTGAGCGACAGCACGCGCGGCAGTACGGCACGCACGATACCGAAATGCTCGTGATAGAAGCGCAGCGCCTCATGACTGGTGGCCGAGCCCTGCACCGACAGGTGCCGTGGCAGGTCGGGGTGGCGGCGGGCGGCGTAATCGAGCAGTCCCATGTCGGCCAGAATCAGCGCGTCGACACCGAGCTCCGCGGCCTGATCCACTGCGCGCGTCCACTGTTCCCAGCCATCCGGCTGGGGATAGGTATTGATGGCGCAGAATACCCGACTGCCTCGCGAATGGGCGTAGGTCACGCCTTCCCGGGCACGCTTGCCGCTGAAGTTGAGTCCGGCGAACTGGCGGGCATTGGTGGCGTTCTGGAAGCCGAAGTAGACGGCATCGGCTCCTTCGTCCACGGCGCGTTTCAGGGCGGGCAGGTTGCCCGCCGGACAGACGAGTTCCATGGGCTGCCTCCTGACTGAAAGACCGACCATGCTAGTCGACTATTTTCGGTTTCCCCTTGATGCGGATCATGGCCGTACCGTTTTTGAGCTTCCCGAGCTGGGCGTGGAAAAGGACCAAAGGCATCATGCCGCTGCTCGTCACTATCATGAGGAACCCGCCATGCCGCAGGCCCCCGAACTGCTGTCCCCCGCCGGAACATTCAAGAACATGCGCTATGCTTTTGCCTATGGGGCGGATGCCGTCTATGCCGGGCAACCGCGCTATTCGCTGCGGGTACGCAACAATGATTTCAGCCTCGATAACCTGCATCGCGGCATCGCTTACGCCCACGAACGCGGCAAGGCGTTCTACGTGGCTTCGAACATCGTTCCCCACAACAGCAAGCTCAAGACCTATCTGCACGATATGGCGCCGGTCGTCGAGGCGGGGCCGGATGCGCTGATCATGTCGGATCCGGGGTTGATCATGATGGTCCGCGAGCGCTGGCCGGAGCAGACGATCCATCTGTCGGTGCAGGCCAACGTGGTCAACCATGCCGCCGCGCGTTTCTGGCAGCGCCAGGGGATTCGTCGCATCATCCTGTCCCGGGAGCTGTCGCTGGAGGAGATCGCCGAGATCCGCCGCGAGTGTCCGGATCTGGAGCTCGAGACGTTCGTTCACGGTGCCCTGTGCATCGCCTACTCGGGGCGTTGCCTGCTGTCGGGTTATTTCAACCATCGCGACCCCAACCAGGGCACTTGCACCAATGCCTGCCGCTGGCAGTACAACACCATTGCCTCGACCACCGACGAGACCGGGGACCTGATGCCGGTCGATGTGGGGGCTGATGCGGGGAGAGCCGTGGCAGGCGAAGCGGCAGGGCAGGAGGAACGTTCGGCGCTGATCGAGGAGGGATCGCGTCCCGGCGATTACATGGCGGTCCACGAGGACGAACACGGCACCTACATCATGAACTCCAAGGATCTGCGCGCCGTGCAACACGTGACGCGACTTGCCGAAATGGGCGTGGCCTCGCTGAAGATCGAGGGTCGCACCAAGTCGCCCTATTACGTGGCGCGCACGGCCCAAGTTTACCGGCGCGCCATCGATGATGCCGTGGCGGGGCGCCCCTTCGACATGCGTCTCATGGACGAGCTCGATAACCTGGCCAACCGGGGCTACACGGAGGGCTTCTATCGCCGCCACGTGCATGACGAGTACCAGAACTACGAGCGCGGCCATTCCATCGGGGTGCACCAGCAGTTCGTCGGTGAGGCGCTCGGCTACGATGCGGACCGCGGCTGGCTGGAGATCGACGTCAAGAACCGCTTCGCCGTGGGCGAGACGCTGGAGCTGATGCTGCCGGGCGGCAACCGTCGCTTCGTCCTTGAGTCGCTTGAAAGCTCGCGCGGCGAGCGGATCGACGTAGCAGCCGGCTCGGGGCATGTGGTGCGGCTGCGTGTGCCGGGAGCCGTCATCGACCCGGCCCGGGCCGAATACGCCCTGCTGATGCGCGACCTGTAAGTCACTGTGCTAAGCAGCCGGGCTCATCGCCGTCGACAACCTTCAGGCCATGAACAGTGCGAGGTCGAGCAGCGCCAGACTGCTCAATAGTGTGGCGACATTCAGGCCCAAGGCCGGTAGCAGACGGTGCGGGGCCTGCCCGACGTGCAGCAATTGCCAGGCGACCCGCAGGGCCGCCGGCAGAGGAAGCAGGGCGATAAGCGCTGCCAGCGGAAAGATGCCGGTGATGCTTGCCGCCGCCACGCCCAGGTAAGCGCCGATCAGCAGTCCCGGGGCGATGCGCGCACAGGCCGGGATGCCCAGCACGATGGGCAGATGGCGACGCCCGACACGTCGATCAGCCTCGATGTCGGGAAACTGGTTGACCAGCAGCAATTCACTGACCAGCAGTAAGGCAACCGCTGAGGCGAGTGTCGCCGTGGCATCGATATTCCCCCCCAGCGCGAGCGTGGTCCCCAACACCATGATCGGACCGAATCCCAGGCCTGGCGCGAGCAGGCACAGCAGTGGCGAACGGGTAATCCAACGGGTATAGGTCACCACGAGCAGCAAGCCGGCCAACCCGATCGCCAGCAGACCGGGACCGCGCAGCCATAGAAAATAACTCCCGATCAGGGTGGTGACGCCAAGCATGAACAGCCCGGTAATCCCGACGCCAGGCGCCGCCAAGGGAAACGCGGGCAGCGAGCCGCTACCGCCCGAGAAGGGCGTGCGCCGTGTCTCCAGGTCGAGCCCTGAGCGGAAGTCCTCATATTCGTTGAGTAAGTTGACGGCGGCATGTGCGCATACGGCCCCCAGCAGCACCAGCAGGACATGACCCGGTGCCAAATCCTTCTGGTGCGAGGCGACGGCGATGCCTAGTAACCCGCACAGGGGGGCGAGAAGAAGGAAGTTGGGCCGCGTTGAGCGGATGACGGCCGATATGGCTTGCATGTGATGGAGAATCGCTTTTGAGTTATAGGAAATCTATTCTGATGCTAATTCAGCAGGGTGCAATGATAGGGGGCAAGGCCTTGTGCGCGCCGGCGCCAAGCCGGGCTACTTCGAGGCGTCGGGAAGATAGAGGCGCGCGGCGTTCGCCAGCACGCTGAGCGAGCTGATGGTCATGGCGGTGACTGCAATCACCGGTGGGATCGGCATCCACACTGCCAGGCTGAGCGCCAACAGATTGTAGACGATGGAAAATCCCAGGTTCTGACGCATTAGCCGGTAGGCACGCTTTGCCAGGTCGTGCGCCTCCCAGACCTGGGCGATGCCCGGCGTGAGTAGCGACACCGCGGCGATATCACGTGCCTGCTGGGTCGCGCCGGCGACACTGATTCCGGTAGTGGCGGACGCCAGCGCCAGCGTATCGTTGATACCATCGCCGACGAAGATAGACGGCCTGGGCAGGGCGTCGATCAGACGCGCCTTGGCCTCGGGCGTCAGTGCAGCGAACAGTTCCCTGTCGCGGAATCCGGCTCGGTGCCCGACAGCATGCACATTGTCATGCTGATCCCCGCTCAATAATGCCAGGGTGAAGGACGCCCGCCGAAACTGGCCAACGGTGGCTTGAGTATTCTCTGTCAGCCTTTCGTCCAGCGCCAGGATGCCCAGCCATTGCGTATTACGGGCCACGGCGACCCGCTTGCCCGTCATATCCGCGATATCGGGCAGGACCACGCCGTGTTCGGCCAGCCATGTCGGTGCGCCGACACGGAGGCATTCATCCGCTGAGAGACGCATCTCGACCCCGAACCCAGGGTAATGGATCGTCTCGACCTCGTCAGCGAGCGACAGGCCTTGATCGGTGGCATGGCGCCGCAGCGTCTGGGCGACGGGATGCATGATGCCCTTTTCGGCCTGGGCGGCAAGCTGCAGCAGGTGTCGGGCATCAACCCCCGGCGCCGTGCGAATCTCGCCGATGCCGAGATTTCCGGCGGTCAATGTCCCCGTTTTATCGAAGGCAATGCTGCGCGCCTTGGCCAACGTCTCGAAGGCCACCAGATCCTTGAACACGATGCCACGCCGCAGGCCGCAGGCGCCGGCGGCCTGTGTCACGACCGGAATCGCCAGACCCACGGCGCAAGGGCAGGCGACGACCAGTACCGACAGCGCCCAGGCAAAGGCCGCTTCGATACCCACGCCACGCATCAAGGTCAGCGCGAAGGTGGCCAGGGCCAGACACAATGCCAGCGAAGGCAACCAACGCGCGAAAACATCGGAAATCTTCTGGAATTCTCCCTTGCGGGCATGTAACTCGAGCATCTTGTAGCGCAGGGTATCGATATAGCGCTTGCCCAGTGCCGCCTCGACGATCAACGTCAGGGCGGGACCGGCATTGCGGCAGCCTGCCTCGAGACGGTCGCCGCGGGTCAAGGTGATGGGGGTGTTCTCTCCGGTCAGTGCGGCCCGGTCGACCAGGGCCTGGGTCTCGATCAGCATGCCGTCGAAGGGGATGGTCTCGTGTTCACCCACCGCCACTTTTTCCCCCACGCGGACCTCGGCGATCGGCAGTTGACGCCATTCTTCCGCCTGCCAAACCTGCGCGGTTTGCGGCGTGAGACTGTCCAATGCCGATAACGCCTCGAGCCCATCCTGGCGGCTGAACATCTCCACCAGGCGTCCCACCAGCAGCAACGTAATCAGCATGACGGCGGTATCGACATACACATCCGCCGAGCCCCGCCAGAGGTGCCACAAGGAAAATAGCATGGCACTGAATACCCCTAGACTGACCAGCACGTCCATGCCCGGCCGGCCGGCCCGCAGCGTACGCCATGCGGCGCGATAGAAGGGTCGCCCGGCATATCCCACCACCGGTAGGGAGAGCGTGGTCGCGACCATTGCGATCACCCAATCTACCTGCGCGCCCAATCCATAATTGAAGTACAGCAGTGCCGAGGCCATGACCGTCCACATGCCAAACGCCACGCTGACGACAAGACGCACGATCAGAGCGCGCCTTTCCTGGGCGAGCCGGGTGCGGCTGGCGGTTGTATTGGACTCGCGGGACAGGGCATAGCCGAGCTTGGCGACCCGGGCGCTCAGGGTCTCGAAGTCGGTCTGAGTAGGGTCCCACTGCAGGAAGGCGGTACCCGAAACGAAATTGACGCTGACCTGTTCGACGCCGGTCTGACGCTTCAGGAAATGCTCGATGGCGAAGGCGCAGCTGCTGCACCACATGCCGTCTATCGTAAAGACTCCCTCGTGCGCTGTGGCGGTTGGGACGCGCTCGGCATCGGAGGGCATTGGCTGCTCACGGGGTACGGCCAGGCGTAGGGACATGGCATTCCATCGATATCGTGTATCCACCGATCAGGGTAGCGGATATCGCCACGGATGCGGCCTATCGATGTCAGGCGGGAGGTGCCGCGGCAGGGCGAAGACGCAAGTACGCGGGAGGGCCGTGGGAATTGCACCCGGCATTACCGGGGGTCGCTAAATTAACCTAAATCGACATACAGGATTGGCACGCTTGGACATTCTTTTCCTATAGTGAGTTCCGTGAGGGCGATATTAGTGCCGTGAGGAGATAAAAAAAGAACAAGGTCAAGGAGAGGCCGAATGCCGCAAATTTTTCCCCGCCGGGCGAATTCTCTGGTCAGTGTCACGCTATGGGGCGGCATCCTGGGACTGGTGGCGCTGGTCATCGTCGCGATCACTCTTGGCAGCTCGGCGCACGATACCGGTGTCAACTCGACGCCGGAACAGCCGGTTCCCTTCAGCCACGACCACCACGTCGGTGGGCTAGGCATCGATTGTCAGTATTGTCACACCAGCGTCACCCAGTCCGACTTCGCGGGGCTGCCTCCCACATACACCTGCATGTCCTGCCATTCGCAATTATGGACCAACGCCGAAATGCTGGCGCCGGTGCGCGAAAGCCTCAAGCGCGAGGAGCCGCTGCACTGGGTGCGTGTACATGACCTTCCCGATTTCGCCTATTTCAGTCACCGCGTGCACGTCAACAATGGTGTGGGGTGTGAGTCGTGCCATGGTCGCGTCGACGAGATGCCCATCACGACACAGCGCAAGCCCTTGACCATGCAATGGTGTCTGTCGTGTCACCGCAATCCGGAACCCAATCTGCGCCCCGCCGACAAGATCACGGCGATGGGCTACGACCCCGCCGAGGACGGCATCGCGGGGCATGAACTGCTGGAACGCTACGGTATTCACAAAGATAACCTGACCGAGTGCGTCACATGTCATCGATAAGCCACAACGAACTGCAGGAGATTCGCGAACGGCTGACACGGGCGCGTGGACCTCAGTATTGGCGTAGCCTTGAGGAACTGGCCGAAAGCGAAGCCTTCGGGCAGTTCCTGACCCAGGAATTTCCGCGTCTGGGCGCCGTCTGGGAGGCACCGCTGGATCGCCGCAGCGCCCTCAAGCTGATGGCGGCCAGTATGGCACTGGCCGGTCTGACGGCATGCAGCCGTCAGCCGCGTGAGTTCATCGTGCCCTACGTCAACATGCCCGAAGGGCAGGTGCCGGGTGTGCCGCGCTATTACGCCACTTCCCATCTGGTCGGCGGCTACGCACATGGACTGCTGGCGCAAAGTCACCAGGGGCGGCCGGTCAAGCTTGAGGGCAACCCCGAGCACCCGGCGACGCTGGGGGCCTGCGACGTCTTTTCTCAGGCCTCGGTGCTATCGCTCTACGATCCGGATCGCGCGGCGGCGGTGATGAACCGTGGCGAGGTCGCCGGTTATGGCGGCTTCCTCATGGCACTTCAGGAAAAGCGCCGTGACTGGGACGCGACCCAGGGCCGCGGATTGCGCTTCCTGACCGGTAGCCTGACTTCGCCAAGCCAGTACGCTTACTTGCAGGAGCTGTTGGTGCGCTGGCCGCAGGCACGTTGGCATGTGCATGAGCCTATCGACCGCAGCGCCGTCTATGCCGGTAGCGAAATGCTGTTCGGCCAGGCATTGGAGCCGATCTACCGGTTTTCCCGGGCACGTGTCGTGGTCTCGTTGGATGCCGATTTCATGCAGTCGCAGCCGGGGTTTCTGCGCTATGCACACGATTTCATGGCGCAGCGCAGGCCGCGTGACAACGAAGGATTTCTCAGCCGACTGTATGTGGCCGAGTCGACACCCAGCATTACCGGCAGCGTCGCCGACCATCGCTATCGCCTGTCCTATCTGCAAGTGGAAAACCTGGCGCGCCAGCTCGCCACGGCGCTGGGAGTCGAGGTTGAACCGCCCACGCAGGCGGTGGTGCCGGACAGCTGGCTGACCCCTCTGGTGGAGGAACTGAGACAGCATGTCGGCGAGGTCGTCGTGGTTCCCGGCGATCAACAACCTGCCTCCGTGCACGCCATCGCCCATGCCATCAATCAGACGCTTGGCGCCTATGGTCAGACGCTGGAGTTCATCGCTCCGGTCGATGCCAGCCATACGGCGCGCCCGTTGAACGAGCTGACCCAGGCCATGCATGCCGGCGACGTCGAGGCATTGATCGTCATGGGAACCAACCCCGTGTACACGGCTCCGGGCGATCTCGAATTTTTCCAGGCCTATCAGCAGGTGCCCTGGCGGCTGCACTGGGGTGAGGTCTACGACGAGACGGGGCGGATGTCGCACTGGCACATTCCCGCCACGCATCCGCTCGAGACGTGGGGGGATGCGCGAGCCTACGAGGGTACGACGAGCTTCTTGCAGCCGCTGATCCAGCCCCTGCATGGCGGCAAGACCGGCTTGCAACTGCTGGCGGCGTTGCGACAGGGCACTGATGAGGATGCCCGTGAACTGTTAATCGGGTATTGGCAGTCACAGTACACGGGCGGCGATTTCCAGACTTTCTGGCGAGGTTGTCTGCATGACGGCCTGCTGGCGGATTCCGCTTTCGCCCCGGTCAGCGTCACGCCTCGTGACGGCTGGACGGGAAGTCTGGTGCCAGCGTCGCAAGCCAGCGCTCTCGATGACGATAGCGTAATGCTGCAATTGCAGCCCGACCCGGCGATATGGGATGGCCGTTATGCCAATAACGGCTGGTTACAGGAATTGCCCCGGCCGCTGACCAAGTTGACCTGGAACAACGCGTTACTGATCAGCCCTGTACTCGCCTATCAACGTGGCCTGAAGGAGGGCGACGTCGTACGCATTCGTTCCGACCGTCATGAGCTCGACGTGCCGGTCTATCCGTTGCCGGGGATGCCCGATCAGGCCGTGACGTTGCAACTGGGCTATGGTCGCGAGGGTATCGGACATGTGGCCGATGGGGTGGGTGGCAACGCCTATCCGTTCTATGCCAGCACGCATGCGTGGGCGACACCGGTTCGGCTGGAGGCGATCGGGCGTCATGTCAGCCTGGCCACGACGCAGAATCACCACGCTATCGAAGGTCGCGATCTGATTCGTGCCACTACCCTGGAGGAGTATCGCAACAACCCCGAGTTCGCCAAGCATCCGCCGCCGCACGAGTCGCTTTACCCGGAGCCTTGGCCCGCCGAGCGCAAGGCCGAGCATGCCTGGGGCATGGTCGTCGATCTCACCGCCTGCATCGGCTGCAATGCCTGTGTCACGGCCTGTCAGGCCGAGAACAACATTCCGGTGGTGGGAGCGGAGGAGGTCAAGCGTGGCCGGGAAATGCACTGGATTCGCATCGATCGCTATTTCGAGGGCCCGCCGGAAAGCCCGCATCTGATTTTCCAGCCGGTGCTATGCATGCATTGCGAGAATGCCCCTTGCGAGTATGTGTGTCCGGTCGAGGCCACACAGCACTCCGCCTCGGGACTCAACGAGATGATCTACAACCGTTGCATCGGCACGCGCTACTGCTCGCAGAACTGTCCGTACAAGGTGCGACGCTTCAACTGGTTCGACTACACGGGGCAACAGGCGACCTATGCCCAGCCCGCACCGGTACACAATCCAGAGGTAACGGTGCGTTCGCGCGGTGTCATGGAAAAGTGCACGTTCTGCGTGCAGCGCATCAATCGCGCCCGGATCACCGCTGATGTCGAGGATCTGCCGATTCCCGACGGCGCTCTGCAAACCGCCTGTCAACAGGCATGCCCAACCCAGGCGATCATCTTCGGCGATATCAGCGACGAGCAAAGCCATGTCAAGGAACTCAAAGAGCATACCTTGAACTACGGCATGCTCGAACACCTCAATACCCGGCCGCGCGTGTCGTACCTGGCGGGGGTGGGCAATCCCAACCCGCAAGTCGAAGCGCCGCAATCCGATCCGCTCGTCAATCCCGATGCGCAAGGGCCCGATACGCAAGGGTTGGAAACACCGCAGCCATCGGCCGATCGGGACGACGACGTTCAGCTCGTCAGGATATTCGAGCCGCCGGCCCATGATACAAGCGGCAAGGGAGGGACGGTATGAGCAAGCCTAAAGAGCAGCCACTGCTGCCGCCCGACCTGACGCATGCCCGGCTCACCGAACGGATCAGTGACTTGGTGCTGCGCAAGTCGGCGCCGCGCTCATGGTGGGTGGGGATCTTCATCAGTGGCCTCGTCGCCGTCTCGTTCTTCTATGCCGTGCTATACGTGTTCGAGGTGGGAGTCGGGTTATTCGGCATCAATATTCCGGTGGCCTGGGGCTTTCCCATCACCAATACCATCTGGTGGATCGGGATTGCCCATGCCGGCACGCTGATCTCCGCGGTGCTGCTCATCACCCGTCAGCCCTGGCGGGCCTCGATCAACCGCTTTGCCGAAGCGATGGCCATGTTCGCCGTTGTATTGGCAGGGGCTTATCCGATTATCCACCTTGGCAGGCCCTGGTTCTTCTACTACCTGTTGCCTTACCCCAACCACATGGAGCTGTGGCCGCAGTGGCGCAGCCCTCTGGTATGGGATTTCTTCGCCATCTTTACCTATCTGGTCTTCACGGCCACCTTCATGTACGTGAGCCTGCTGCCCGACCTGGCGACCTTACGTGATCGGGCCAAGAGTTGGCTGGGGCAATGGTTCTACGGCGTGCTGGCGATCGGCTGGCGCGGGTCGGCGACGCACTGGGCGCGCTACGAGAAGGCCAACATGATCCTGTCCTCTGTAGCTGCCCCCATCGTGGTGGCGGTGACCGGCATCATCTCGCTGGATCTGGCAGTATCCATCGTTCCCGGCTACCACTTCACCATCTTCCCGCCTTACTTCGTCGCGGGGGCCCTGTTCTCGGGATTTTCGACCGTCGCGCTGCTGGCGGTGATCCTGCGCAGCATGTTCCGGCTCAAGGATCTGGTGACACGCACGCACCTCGATTATCTGGGCCGCATGATGCTGGTGTTCGCGCTGGTCGTGGATTATGCCTACACCCAGGAAATCTTCTTCGCCTGGTATTCGGGCGAGGATTTCTACCGCTACGTCTACATCGACCGCTGGACGGGGCCTTACGCGCCGGCTTGGTGGAGCATGATCTTCTGCAACGTAGTGCTGGTCCAGCTGCTGTGGTTCAGGCGCGTGAGACGCTCGCCGATCGCCATGCTATGCCTGGCGATCACCAGCGATATCGGCATGTGGCTCGAGCGTTTTCAGATCGTGTTCACCTCGACGCATGCCGACTATATGCCTTCGGCCTGGGGCGAGGCGTGGCCAACGCTATGGGACTGGGCGGTATTCATCGGCTCGCTGGGAGTGTTCTGGCTGTTGCTGCTGTTGTTCGTACGCATCATGCCGCTGATCTCACTACATGACATGCGTGGGCTGATCGCCAAGCTCAACAAGGGAGGCGACGATGGCTGACTATGGATTGATGGCGCGTTTCGAGAGTGCCGAGGCGCTAGTGGCTGCCGTCAAGGGGTTGCGCCAGGACGGGTATCGCAACCTGGAGCCCTTGACTCCCTACCCAGTGGAGGGGTTGTCCGAAGCGCTGGCGTTCAAGCCTCGTTGGGTGCCGGTGGTGGCATTGGCGACGGCGGTGATCGGAGCGGGGGGCATCTACTTCATGCAATGGTATGCCAGTGTGCTGAGCTATCCGTTCGTGGTGGGTGGCAAACCCCTGCATAGCTGGCCCGCCTTTCTGATACCGACGTTCGTGATCGGTCTGCTTTCGGCGGTCGTGGGCAGTGTGGTGGCGATGTTGGCTGGCAACCGATTGCCTCGTCCCTATTATCCCGCTTTCAATGTTCCCGGGTTCGATCGTGCCACCGATGACGCTTACTTTCTCATCGTGGCAGCCGACGACGCCTGGTTCGACGGTGCTAGAACCCCGGCCCGCCTGCACGAACTGAACGCTGCCCAGATATGGGAGGTGCCGGCATGAGCTTCAAGCCGGCCTCCAGTGGCGTAGCGCTGCTGCTGGCGCTGCTGCTGTCCGCATGTGGGCAGGAGATGGATGATCAGCCCAAGTACGAGACATTTGAGGCGGCGCCGCAGTGGCCGAATAACCAGGCGGCGCGCGATTCGGTGCCGGGAGCCGTGGCGCGCGATGAAGCGGTCGATCTGAGGGTGCCGGAGGAGTTACCGATGCCGTTGACGCAGGCGCTGCTCGCTCGCGGGCAGGAGCGTTTCAACATCTACTGTTCCCCCTGTCATGGGCGTGTCGGTTACGGTGAAGGCATGATCGTGCAGCGCGGCTTTCCGGCACCGCCATCGTTTCATAGCGACCGACTGCGCAATGCGCCGTTGCGCCACTTTTACGACGTGATCAGCGAGGGATATGGCGTGATGTATTCCTATGCCGACCGGGTGGCGCCGGAGGATCGCTGGGCCATCGCCGCCTACATTCAGGCGTTGCAGCTCTCGCAATATGCACCGCTCGAGGATCTGACCCCGGCACAGCGCGATGCACTTGAGCCTGCTCCAGGCCAGCCTGTACACGAGGCCGGGACATCGGCGACACGGGAGGGCGTGCAATGACGAAACCCATCGTCTGGATCGTCGGCCTGGTGGCGTTGCTGGTGTGCCTGGTCGGGGCCGTGATCGATTGGACGGCCTTCCTGCGCAGCTGGCTGGCGGCGACGCTGACCTGGGGGGCGTTGCCGCTGGGGGCTGTGGCCGTGCTCATGACTTTCGGCCTGACCGGTGGCGCCTGGGGGCGGGAAAGTCAGCATGTCTGGCGTGCCTTGGCGGCGACGATGCCGCTTTTCGTGCTGGCCATGGTGCCGCTGTTGTTCGGGGTGGATGAGTTGTTCTCCTGGACGCGCCCGGTCGAAGAACTGCCCGAGGTGGTGCGCCACAAGCAGCTTTATCTCAACGAGCCTTTTTTTCTGGTGCGCTGGGGATTCTATGTCGTGGTGTGGCTGGTGCTGGCGTGGTCGCTGGCGTGGCGGGGAAGCCGGGCCAGGGCCGTGGCGGCGCCGGGGCTGATCCTGTGGGTACTGACACTGACATTCTTCTCGGTGGACTGGTACATGTCGCTGGAGCCCAAGTTCTATTCCGACGTTTTCGGCCTGGAGCGGGTCTGCGCCATGGCGGCGAGCAGTCTCGCCTTTGGCCTGCTGATCTTGGCACCCTCGGTGCGTTCGTCCGTGCGCAAGGATATCGCCAACATCTGGCTGACCATGCTGTTGAGCTGGGCCTTCATGGGCTTCTCTCAGCTGATCATTATCTGGTCGGGTAACATTCCCGACGAGATAGGCTGGTATATCCACCGTACTCAGGGAGCCTGGCACTGGATCGGCAGGGCCTCCTTCGTGCTCTTCATGTTGGTGCCTTTCATGATCTTATTGTCGACGGCGGCCAAGCAGAGCGGGCGGTGGCTCGGAATAGCCGCGGTTATCTGCCTCGTCGGCTATGTACTGCAAATGCAATGGATGATTCTGCCGGCCTTCGATAAGTGGCGGATGGCCCAGTCATGGATCGACCCGGCCGCGCTGGTAGCGGTGGGGAGCGGATTTCTATGGTTGACGGGACGGGCCTTGGAGCGGATGGGGAGGCACCATGAGTGACGATGCGCACAACCCCACCGCAGGTCACGAGCAGCGGGATGTGCCGGCCCGCATCCCGGTGTTGTTCATCCTGTTCATGGCCGTGTTCGTCCCGCTCGTCCTGGTGGCGTTATGGGGGCTCATGTCCACGGTGTGGGAGGAACTGCCCGGTCCGCCCAATCCCTTCGCCGGCGAGCCGGTCAGCGCGCCGCTGGCGCCCAGGCTGCAGGTGTCCCCCGAGGCGGATCTGGCAGTGTTGACCTTACGCATGAACGCGCAATTGGCCAGCGTTGGCTGGGTCGATCGAGAGGCCGAGCGCGTGCATATGCCGATCACGCGGGCCATGCAATTGCTGGTGGAGCGTGGCCTGCCGGAGCGGGGGCCGCTTGCCGATGACGGTATCGGTCTGGCGGAGCCACCGGTGAGCAAGGGCGTCGATGCGGCTGTCGCGGACAAGGTGAATGTCTCGGCCGCCCAGGCCGTGGTAACACCTGAGCGCAGTATCGAGACCCGTGACACACAGGAGGCGGGGAATGAATGACGAAGTCGCATCCTACCTTCCTGAGGTGGAAAAAGGGCTGCACCTGATTCCCGAGCAGGCCACCGATTACGCCGGTCAGGTCGATCATCTCTACTTCGCCCTGGTGGGCGCCAGCATCATCATCATGTTGTTGGTGGTAGGGCTGATCACCTTCTTCGGCATTCGCTACCGAGCCGGCAATCACAAGGCGGATCGCTCTAACCGGCCATCGACGCGCACCCAGAACAGGGTCGAAATCGCGGTGTTGGCAGCCATGCTGGCCGCGTTCATGGTGTTCTTCGGCTGGGCGAGCAGCCTTTATCTGGATGCCTACCGCGGGCCCGAACCGGCCATGACCATCGATGTGGTCGGTAAACAGTGGATGTGGAAGATTCAGCACCCCGATGGCACACGGGAGATCAATTCGCTCCATGTTCCGGTCGATGAGGTCATCGAGCTGCGTGTCACCTCGCAGGACGTCATTCATAGCTTTTTCGTGCCGGCGTTTCGCCTCAAGCGTGACGTGGTACCGGGTGCCGAGAAGCAGGCCTGGTTCAAGGCCACCCAAACGGGCGAATACCGGCTGTTCTGTGCCGAGTACTGCGGCAGCTTCCATTCGCGGATGCTGGGCAAGGTCGTGGTCATGGAGCAGGCCGATTATCAGGATTGGCTGACGCGCCAGGGAAGCGGGGCGAGTCTTGCCGTCGCCGGCAAGCAACTGTTCGAGACGCATGGCTGCAGTGGTTGCCACATGGGCAAGTCGAGCGTGCGCGCCCCCAAGTTGGCCGGTATTTACGGGCGTAGCGTCGCGCTGGACGACGGTCGCGTGATCATGGCCGACGAAGCCTATATTCGCGACTCGATTCTACAGCCGGACAAGCACATCGTTGCCGGGTTCGAACCGGTCATGCCGAGCTTCGCGGGGCAAATCACGGAGGATGAGATCTTGCAGATCATTGCCTACATCAAATCACTGGAACCCGGCGACTGGGTGAAAGAGGCGGTAGAGCCAAGCAGAGGAGGGAGCCAATGAGCGCCGAGACCGCCGACAACGTAGCGCAGGAGAGCTATCTGACCAGCGGCTGGCGGGTCCGTGACTGGCTGCTGACCACGGATCACAAGCGAGTGGCTTGGCTGTATACGATATCGATCACCGCATTCTTCTTTCTGGGCGGGCTCGCGGCACTGCTCATTCGCCTGGAACTGATGACGCCCGAGGGGGATCTGGTCAGCTCCGATGCCTACAATCAATTATTCACGATTCATGGCATCGTAATGGTGTGGTTCTTCCTGATCCCTTCCATTCCCAATACGCTGGGCAATTTCCTGCTGCCGTTGATGGTCGGAGCCAAGGATCTGGCCTTTCCCAAGCTCAACCTGATCTCGTGGTACATCTACAGTATCGGTGGGCTCCTGACGATCGCGGCGGTAATCACCAGCGGGGTGGATACTGGCTGGACTTTCTACACGCCTTATTCGACGCAGTTTTCCGACACTGCGGTCATCGCGGCCCTGTCCGGCGTTTTCGTCGTCGGCTTTTCGTCGATTCTGACGGGGATCAACTTCATCGTCACCACGCACAAGATGCGTGCGCCGGGACTGACCTGGTTCCGTCTGCCACTGTTCGTATGGGCCAACTACGCCACGAGTCTGGTCATGGTGTTGGCGACACCGGTGCTCTCCGCGACGCTACTGCTGTTGGTCATGGAGCGTCTGCTGGGCATCGGTATTTTCGATCCTCTTCTGGGGGGCGACCCGATCCTCTTCCAGCATCTTTTCTGGTTCTATTCCCACCCGGCGGTTTACATCATGATCCTGCCAGGCATGGGCGTGGTGTCGGAGCTGATTACCTGCTTTTCGCGCAAGACCGTGTTCGGCTACCACGGCATGGCCATCTCGATCCTGGCCATCGCCGTGTTCGGCTTTCTCGTCTGGGGGCATCATATGTTCGTTTCCGGACAGAGCCTGTATGCCGGACTGATGTTTTCCCTGTTCTCCTTCTTCGTCGCCTTGCCTTCGGCGATCAAGACCTTCAACTGGACGGCGACCCTGTACAAGGGACGCCTGATCTTCTCGTCGCCGATGATCTATGCGCTGTCGTTCGTCGGGCTATTCACCATTGGTGGTTTCACGGGGATTTTCCTGGCCTCGCTAGCCGTCGACGTGCACGTGCATGACACTTATTTCGTCGTCGCGCATTTTCACTACATCATGGTGGGCAGCATGGTCACGGCGTATCTTGGGGGGCTGCACTTCTGGTGGCCGAAGATGACCGGACGCATGTATCCGGAGATTTGGGCCAAGGTCGCCTCATTGGCGCTATTTATCGGCTTCAACCTGACTTTCTTTCCGCAGTACCTGCTGGGGTACGCCGGTATGCCTCGGCGCTACCAGACCTATCCCGAGGATTTTCAGATCCTGCATGTCATGTCGTCGCTGGGAGCCGGCGTGTTGGCTATCGGTTACCTGCTGCCGCTGGTCTACCTGCTCTGGTCGCTGCGCTGGGGCGAGCGAGCGCCGCCCAATCCCTGGCGCGCCGCGGGGCTGGAATGGCGAACGGATTCGCCGCCGCCGAAGCACAATTTCCTTGAACCGCAGCAGGTAACAGGACCGCCTTATGACTACGACACCATCGACAACAAGTAAGGCCGAGCCGGAAGAGCAGTTCGACGACCTGACGCAGCAGCGCCATGCGGACCTGATGGGGATGTGGATCTTTCTGGCCACGGAGCTGATGCTGTTCGGTGGAATCTTCACCAGCTTCGCGGTGTATCGCCACGCCTATCCCGACGTGTTCGCCGAAGCGGCCGGGCATCTGGATTTGATGCTGGGCACGCTCAATACGGCATTGCTGGTGACCAGCAGCCTGTTCATGGCGTTGGCCGAGCGTGCGGCCAACGCCGAGCGCAAGGGACTGACCCTGGCTTTCCTGCTCATCACGATCGGTATCGGGATGGTCTTCCTGGCGATCAAGGGGTACGAATGGCACCACGAATACACCGAAGGCTTGATGCCGATCCTCGGGTTGGAATTCACCTATCCTGGCCCGCATCCCGAGCAGGCACAGATATTCTTCGACTTCTATTATGTGCTGACCGGGATGCATGCCGTGCATATGTCCTTGGGCATGCTGGTATTGCTGGTGCTGATCGTCCTTGCGCTGCGCTGGCGCGACCCGCCCAGGCTGGGACGCCAGATCCAGATCAGTGGGCTCTACTGGGCCTTCGTGGATGTGGTCTGGGTGTTCATCTTCACGACGCAATACCTGTTGCGCGCTTCATCCTGATGAGGGCGGCGATATGAAAGACGTCAAGGCTCCCGTTTTCGCCTGGGTAGGGTATCTGGTTGTACTGGCGGCCAGCGTCGCAGTGGCCAAGCTCGCTCCCGGCACGCTGGGACATGCCTTCAGCCTGTTATGTGCATTCGTCATGGCCGGATTCATCGTGACTTTTTTCATGGGCCTGCGCTCGGCGGACAATCTGCTGCGCGTGTTCGCGCTGGCCGGCATGATGTGGCTGGCATTCATGATCACGCTGACCTTGGCCGACTACTTCTACCGGGATATCGAGCAGCAGGACCTGTTGCGCCAGGAATCGCCCGGGGTAATGTCGCTGGAGCCAGACACCATGCGCGACTCCGAGCAGTGAAGGTTTCAGCGCGCAAGAATGTGAGCGGTGACCAGCGTATCCAGCAGCTTCACCACCGGAGGGTGATGGAAAAAGGCGACGAGCTGGGCGGCGCGAGTCGGGCCGACTCCGGCGTATTGCTGCCACTCAACGCGACTGCGGGACTGCAGATCATGCAGAGAGATGTCCTGCAATGCAGCCTCGCGAACGGCTTTGGGTAACGGCGGCATGCCCAGCGCGATCAACCAGTGCTGCTCGTCGCGCTGTCGGGCCTGCTGAAAGGTCGTTCTCCAGGCATGGGCGCGTTTGGCGCCGACGCCGGGCAATGCCATGAGCTGATCCTCTTCCAGGCTCAACCAGTCAAGCAGCCCTTTCACGAGTCCGCCTTCCACCAGTCGATGCCAACTTTCCGGGCCGATGCCCGCAAGTTCCAGACCGTCGCTGCTGCCTAGCCAGTCCAGACGGGCCTCGAACTGTTCATGGCAGGCCGGGGCGTCAGCCATGCAGCTCAAGGCGTCGTAACGGCTGGCATCGGGCGAAGTAACCTCAGGACGCGGCTCGGCAGGCAGCAGTATCGACTCGAACTGCGCAATGGTCAGGCCGGCAAGGCGAATCAGGATCCGGTCGCCGGGGCGTACATCAAGCGCGTGCCAATGATCCAGCGAGCCCAGACTGATGCGGCTGACTTGCCGATCGTCGAGCTGCACCGGGACGACATGAACGACGGGGGTGATCCGCCCGGTCCGCCCGATAGAAAATTCCACCGACTCGACAATACTCGAGACGCGCTGGGCCGGGTATTTCCAGGCGATGGCCCACTCGGGGGGCGTCGGTTCCCAGGTCGCGCCCGGTGGACGGTCGCCCCGCTTGATCACGATCCCGTCGGTCACGAAGGGCAGGGCGGCGTGGTACCAGCGCTGACGCCATTCGGCCACATCCTCGATGTTACGGATGCGCTGGGTGTAGCGTTGGACCGTGTCGAATCCCCAGGCTGAGAGCTGTTCGAGGCGTGCCGACATATCGGCGGGCCCGTTTGGCCATTCCCAGACGAACAGGCCGATACTTGCCCTATCCGGAGGGGCAAGTCTGTTCTGCGCCATCATGCCTGCCACGGCGCTACGGGCACCGTCGCTACCGCTGTCTGCCTGTACATGCCCTTGGCGGCGCTGATACAGCTCGCCCTGCAGAACAATGTGCGGTGATATCGCCGCCGCCGGTGCGGGCAGGACTTGAGGAATCGCTGGCAGGCGACGCACCTGGGCCAGCCAGTCCTGTCCCTGTTCACCGTTGCCACGACTGATGGCGGCGGCCAACTGGCCGGCATCGTACACCAGGGATACCGCAACGCCATCCACTTTGGGCTGTGCCCAGAGCGGGGCGTCGCCTTGCCGGTCCAGCCACTGGGCGACTTCCTGGCGGCCGGGCAGCTTGTTGAGGCCAGTGTGGGGAATGGGGTGGCGGAGCGGGCCCTCCGGTTCGGTAGGCGTCAGGGTGGCGGGGGCTGTCCGGAAGCAGTGTTGCCACATGCGCAACTGCCGTTTGGCTTGATCGTAGACGCTGTCATCGACCAGGCGTTGTCCCTGGCGATAGTAGGCTTCGTCCCACTGATCGACCTGCTGGCTCAGCCTCGCCACGGCTTGCCGCCCTTGAGAAACGGATATGTCAGGGCACGACGCCTCGGGCAATGGCGATGGCTGGGCGGCCGCCAAGACGCAGGAGCATTGCAGGAACAAGCCGAGCGCGATTAACCCGCGCCGTAGGCGCTTGGCTGGGAACGCAGAGAACCGCGAGGGAGCGTGACTCCTCACGTCGGCACGGCACAACGACATCGCCCCGCGATTGGCGGGGCGATGAGCGTCAGGCTTGGTTGACCAGGTGGGCATAATCGAGCAGGATTTCGGCGCTTTCTTCTATCTGGGCCCGATCTACCGGCCGTGTTTCCTCCTCGTCGCGGGTTTCGGTCCAATCCTCGACGGGCTCGAGTCCCAGCGCTTTTCGGCGTTGATTCTCCAAGGCAAGCTGCTCGGCTTCCTGAGCCTCCATTTCTCGCTGACGCTGCTCGCGGTTAAGGCTGACAC
Organism: Halomonas sp. WWR20; assembly: GCF_054602495.1. NCBI lineage: Bacteria > Pseudomonadati > Pseudomonadota > Gammaproteobacteria > Oceanospirillales > Halomonadaceae > Halomonas > Halomonas sp. WWR20. Next base: position 118,988 of record NZ_JBTRHR010000008.1, on the reverse strand, counting down.
TGGTCTGCTGTTCACGTAGCCTCTTGCCGAGTTCGGCCTGGCGCTTGAGGTAGGTGAAGTCGGCATCCGTGGAGGCGCGTTTTTCATGCAGGTTTTCCAGCGTCTCGAGATAGCGCCACGGCTCTCCATACAGGCGATACTGTACCGGGCGTACCTGATCCCAGGGCAGAGCGTTATCGAGAGCGCTTTCGCCGATTTCCTCGGGATCGATCAACTGCGGAAACAGCAGGTCGGGCTCGACACCACGGTGCTGGGTACTCTCGCCGGAAACCCGGTAAAATTTGGCCCGGGTGAGCTTGATCTGGCCATGGCTCAGGTCATTGAGTGTTTGTACCGTGCCCTTGCCGAAGGTACGAGAACCGAGCACCAAGCCACGCCCATAATCCTGAATGGCGCCGGCAAAGATCTCCGAGGCAGAGGCCGAGAGGCGATTGACCAGCACCGCCAACGGGCCTTCATAGAGGGCACCGCTGTCGGTATCGCCATACAGGCTGATGCGGCCCTGTGCATCGCGGACCTGCACGGTGGGGCCGCGGTCGATGAACAGGCCAATTAGAGAATTGGCTTCCTGTAGCGCCCCGCCACCGTTGTTGCGTAAGTCGAGCACGATACCCTCGACATTCTGCGCCTTGAGCGACTCAATCTCCTTGGCCACGTCGCGGGTCGTGCTGCGATACTCTTCCTCACCGGCCTGCCAGGCATCGAAGTCGACATAGAAGGCGGGAACATCGATCACGCCGATCTTGTGTTCGCCACCGTCCCGGGTCAGCGTGATGACTTCGCTCTTGGCTGCCTGATCCTCCAGCTTGACGGTATCGCGTACGATTTCCACCACATGCGAGCGGGTGACGTCGACGGCCTTGCCGGGAACGATATCCAAACGCACCGTAGAGCCCTTGGGACCGCGAATCAGCTCGACGACTTCATCGAGGCGCATACCGATGACATTGGTCATCTCGCCATCGTCTCCCTGCCCGACCGCGACGATGCGATCAGCAGGCTGCAGCACGCCACTCTTGTCGGCCGGCCCGCCGGGGACCAGGCTGGATACCTTGACGTATTCGCCTTCGTTCTGGAGGAGAGCGCCGATGCCTTCCAGCGACAGCTTCATCTGGATATCGAAGGATTCGCTCTGCTGCGGCGAGAAGTAATCGGTATGCGGATCGATAGTCCCGGTCACGGCAGCCATGAACAGTACCAGCACATCCTCGGCATTGGTCTGACGGATCCGGGCGAGCTGATTGGCGTAACGTTCGCGCAGCGTGGCGGCGATGTCGTCATTTTCCGGATCGCTGATCGACACCGTCAATGCGGCATTCTTGAGCCGTTTATTCCACAGCTCGTCGAGCGCGGCTTCCGTCTGTACCCAAGGCTCGTCTTCACGATCCAAGGCGATGCGCTCGTTGCCGTCATAATCATAATCGAGGCCCGCATCGATGCGCGCCAGCAGCCACTCCAGACGCGCTTCCAGGCGTTCCTGATAGCGGTTGTACAGTGCGTAGACGCGATCCAGTTCGCCATCGGAAAGGGCATCGTCCAGCGATGTCTGGAGATCGCTGAAGGCATCCACATCGCGCTGCAACAGGTAGGCGCGCTGAGGATCGAGCAGATCAAGCAGGCGCGTCAGGGCGTGCTGCGACCATTCGTCATCGAAATTCACGTCGGCATAATGACCGTAGCGCAGCGATTCGGCGACTTCTATGGCGGCTTGGTTCTGGGCGTCGTTTGGGGTGGGGCCGGCCAATGTCGAGGTGCTCAACATGACCAAAAGCGAAAGCATCGCCGCTCGCCAGACGGCTACAGGCAGACTCATCAATGAAGCACTCCAGGATTCATATATACTCTGTTCCCTAGACCTCCGGATCCCTTGAGAATTCCCAAGCCGGACTGGCATTGTAGCAGTCTGTATCGTCTGACACAGACACTTTCACTGAGGAATTTCATGTCACACGCTCCGGTTGTGGAACGCTTACTCTCTTTTCTGCAGGGCTCGCCGACACCTTGGCACGCGGTGGCCAATATGACGGCCCGTCTGGAACAGGCCGGTTATCGCCGTCTCGACGAAACCCAAGCCTGGACACTATCGCCGGGCGACAGGTTCTACGTGACACGCAACGACTCCTCCCTGATCGCCATGCAGGTGCCCGAGACGGGGCTCTCTTCGCTGCGCATGATCGGCGCGCACACCGACAGCCCCGGGCTGCGCTTGAAACCCAATCCGGCGGTTACCGGACGCGGCTGGCTGCAGTTGAGTGTCGAGCTGTACGGTGGCGTGTTGCTGGCGCCCTGGTTCGACCGGGATCTGGGGCTCGCCGGGCGTGTGCAGGTGCGCCGCTCGGATGGCCAGTTGCAGGGACTCTTGCTCAACGTCGAGCGGCCGGTGGCGATCGTGCCGAGCCTGGCGATCCACCTTGATCGCGAAGCCAACAATGGGCGTGCCATCAATGCCCAGACCCAGATGGCCCCGGTATTCCTGCAGGGCGGTGACGCTGCGGATATCGAGCGGCTGCTCAAGCGCTGGCTGTTCGAGCAGCATGGTCTGGAAGCTGCCGATATCCTGGATTTCGAGCTGGGGCTCTATGACGTTCAGCCGCCTGCCGTCGTCGGCGTGGAGGGCGAGTTGATCGCGAGCGCACGGCTGGATAATTTGCTTTCCTGCTTTATTGGCATTGAAGCCCTGCTGGCGAGTGACGGATCGCAGGGCGCGGTTTTCGTCGCCAATGACCATGAAGAAGTCGGCAGTGCCAGTGCCGTCGGCGCGCAGGGGCCGTTTCTTGCCGATGTACTGCGTCGGGCGCATGCGCAACTGGGTGAAGGGGACGAAGAGGGCTGGATTCGGATGATTCAGCGCTCGCGATTGATCTCTTGCGATAACGCTCACGCCCTGCATCCCAATTTTGCCGACAAGCACGATGCCAACCATGGTCCCGCCATCAACGCCGGTCCGGTAATCAAGGTTAACGCCAATCAGCGCTACGCCACCAACAGTGCCACGGCGGCGCTGTTTCGGGATATCTGCCGTGAGGCGGACGTGCCGGTACAGACTTTCGTCACTCGTGCCGACATGGGGTGCGGGAGTACCATCGGTCCGATTACCGCGACGGAGCTTGGTGTGCCGACGCTGGACGTGGGCGTGCCGCAGTGGGCCATGCATTCGATCCGCGAAACCGCCGGCAGTCACGACGCCGAATATCTGATCCGTGCGCTGAGTGCTTTCGTCAATCGCGCCGAGCTGGCATGAGCCGCTGAAACGATCGGGCCCGTATCGGTGCGGGCCTGACTGCCGACGAGGAGAAGGGAACCCAACACAAAATACCCGCCAAGGCTAGCCTTGGCGGGTATTGGCGATTCGGTGGTGGCTACGCCCTGACTCGAACAGGGGACCCCATCATTATGAGTGATGTGCTCTAACCAACTGAGCTACGTAGCCCTTCAACGGGGGCGAATATTACCCATAAGCACATGATGCGTCAAGCTTTGTCCGCCATCTGAGCGCGGTGGGCCGATCTTGGCGTCGCTTAGACATTGAAGCGGAAGTGCACCACGTCGCCATCCTTGACGATGTACTCCTTACCCTCCAGGCGCCACTTGCCGGCATCCTTGGCACCTTGCTCGCCGCCCAGCGTCACGAAGTCCTCATAGCCAATGACTTCGGCACGGATAAAGCCCTTCTCGAAATCGGTATGGATGACGCCGGCGGCCTGGGGGGCGGTAGCGCCGACCTTGACCGTCCAGGCGCGGACCTCCTTGACCCCGGCGGTGAAGTAAGTCTGCAGATCAAGCAGGGCGTAGCCGGCTCGGATCACCCGGTCGAGGCCGGGTTCTTCCATGCCCATCTCATCGAGGAACATGCTGCGCTCTTCGTCGTCGAGTTCGGCGATTTCGGCTTCCAACTGGTTGCACACGGGCACGACGATGGCGTTCTCCTCGGCCGCGATTTCATGCACGACATCGAGGTAGGCGTTGTTCTCGAAACCATCCTCGTTGACGTTGGCGATGTACATGGTCGGCTTGAGCGTCAGAAAACCGAAGCTTTTGACCTGACGCTTCTCATCGTCGGAAAGGTCGAAACTGCGCAGTGGCAGCCCCTCGGCGAGGTGCGGCTGGATACGGTCCAGCACCGCCTTGGTGGCGATGGCGTCTTTGTCGCCGCCTTTGACCACGCGCACCAGGCGTTGGATCGCACGTTCTACGGTGTCGAGGTCGGCCAGCGCCAACTCCATGTTGATGATTTCTATATCGGCGCGCGGGTCGACCTGGTTGGCGACGTGAATGACGTTGTCATTGTCGAAGCAGCGCACCACATGTGCGATGGCATCGGTTTCGCGAATATTGGCGAGAAACTTGTTGCCGAGACCTTCGCCCTTGGAAGCTCCCTCCACCAGCCCGGCAATGTCCACAAACTCCATGGTGGTGGGCACCACCCGCTCCGGCTTGACGATCTCCGCCAGTTTGTCGAGGCGCGGATCGGGCATCGGTACGATCCCGGTATTGGGTTCGATGGTACAGAACGGGAAATTTTCGGCGTCGATGCCTGACTTGGTCAGTGCATTGAAAAGAGTGGATTTGCCGACGTTGGGCAGGCCGACGATGCCGCAGTTGAAACCCATGATATGGTCCCTGAAAAAGCAGAATACTGGAAAGAGGAGTGGCGGCATTCTACGTCATGAGGCGTGCCTTCACTAGCCAAAGGGTTGTTGCGCGGGGCAGGGACGCAAACGGCTCGTGACAGCGATTTTGATGGCGATTTTAGTGGATGATCCACAACGGCTGGCGGGGAGGCGTTGCCGAGGACGGTTCGCGGGGAACGATACTGCCGTAATCGATGCCGCGAAGTGCTTGCGTATCGCGAACGAGCGTCATCATCGGTTGAGTCAGGCTTGGAACGTATGCAGACGATTCATTGCCTTGGCCCAGTTGCCCTCGAGGGCGTCGGGAAGCGTGAACAGACATTCGTCGATGGCGGCGTCGATAGCGCTACGTTCAGCTTTGCCGGGGCGTCCGAGAACGTAATTCGTGACTTGGCGGGCTTCGCCGGGATGGCCGATGCCGATACGTAGACGATGGAAGGATCTGTCGTTGCCCAGTGCGCTGATAGTATCGCGCAGCCCGTTGTGTCCCCCATGGCCACCGCCTTGCTTGTAACGAGCGGTACCCGGAGCGATATCCAGCTCATCGTGGGCTACGAGCAGTTCGTCCGAGGTTAGCTTGTAGAACTGGCAAAGCGCGGCGACAGCCGCGCCACTGCGATTCATGAAGGTGGTCGGGACGAGCAGGTGAAGTTCCTGCCCGCCATAACTCACCTTGGCATAATGACCCAGGAATTTCTTTTCCGGGCGCAGTGACGTATGGCTGTCGCGCGCAATGGCTTCCACCAGCCAGGCGCCCGCATTGTGCCGGGTGTCATCGTATTCCGGACCGGGGTTGCCCAGTCCGATGATCGCTTTCACTTGGCTCATGCGTTCGCCTGTCCGATATCAGCTGACGGGATTATTCCGCCTGTCCTTCTTCACTACCTGCGCCTTCCTCGTCCTCGCTAGCGGCGCTGACGGTGGCGTGGGTCACGCTGACCACACCGGCGTCATACTCTTCGCCGTGAGTCAACGCGACGAGGCTGACGCCTTGCGGCAGTTTCAGGTCGGACAGGTGCAGCGTCTCGCCCATGCTCAAGTCGGCGACGTCGACTTCGATATACTCGGGCAGGTTGGACGGCAGACAGCTGACCTCGACATCATTGGCGAGTACGTGCAGTACGCCACCCTCGTCCTTGACGCCTTTGCACGCGTCTTCGCCGATCACGTGCAGCGGCACATGCATGGACAGCTCGTGAGTGGCATCGATACGCAGGAAGTCGGCGTGAGTGACCAGCGCCTTGTACGGGTGACGCTGCAGATCGCGGATGACGACCTGCTCGGTGCTGCCTTCGACGTCGATGGAGATCAGCGAGGAGAAGAAGGCTTCGTCCTCGATCGCCTTGTAGAAGGCGGCCTTGTCGATAGTGATCGGCTGCGGCGTCTTTTCACCACCGTAAATGATGGCGGCAACCTGCTGGTTCTCACGACGCAGGCGGCGGCTCGCACCTTTCCCCAGCGCGTGGCGAACGTTGGCGGTAAGTTTATAGTCAGACATGATTCAACCTCTTGGTTGTTAAAGGAAGCGGCATCGTCCGCGACCAGACGATGCCGTTCCTGAATGCCCCCGGAAAATATCGGGAGCCTTGTATCCGAGCGATGTCAGTGAAACATCGCGCTGACGGATTCTTCGTTACTGACGCGACGTATCGCTTCGGCGATAAGCCCCGCCACGCTGAGCTGGCGGATTTTGCCACTGCGGCATGCCAGCTCTGAAAGCGGAATGGTATCGGTCACCACAAGTTCGTCAAGCTCCGAGCCAGTAATATTGTCGACTGCGGGCCCGGACAGGATCGGGTGAGTGGCATAGGCCACCACGCGGCGGGCGCCGTGCCCCTTGAGCGCTTCAGCCGCCTTGCACAAGGTGCCTGCCGTATCCACCATGTCATCGACGACGACGCAGGTCCGGTTATCGACTTCCCCGATGATATGCATGACTTGAGCCTGATTGGCCTGGGGACGACGCTTGTCGATGATGGCCAGATCGGCGTTGAGCTGCTTGGCGATGGCTCGGGCCCGTACCACGCCGCCCACGTCGGGAGACACCACGACCAGATCGTCATAGTTCTGGCGTTCGATATCGTCGAGCAGGATCGGCGAGCCGTAGACGTTGTCCACCGGCACATCGAAGAAGCCCTGAATCTGATCGGCGTGTAGATCCATGGTCATGACGCGGTCGACGCCGGCCTTGACCATCACGTCGGCAACCACCTTGGCGGAGATCGGCACGCGAGCGGAGCGCACGCGGCGGTCCTGGCGAGCGTAGCCGAAATAGGGCACCACGGCGGTGATTCGAGTAGCAGAAGCACGACGCAACGCATCCACCATCAGGATCAGCTCCATCAGGTTGTCGTTGGTCGGGGCGCACGTGGACTGCAGAATGAAAACGTCCTTGCCGCGAACGTTCTCGTTGATCTCGACGGCGATTTCCCCATCGCTGAACTGACCGACCGTAGCATGGCCGAGTCGATTATCGAGACACTCGGCTACCTTACGGGCGAGTTCGGGGTTGGCATTCCCCGCGAAGACCATCAATTTAGACACGCGCAGCCACCTTTGGAGTCTTGTGGGATCTCGGGAGTGGATCAGTTACGGCGTCGGTCATGGCCTGGGATTGGCTGGGGTAGGAGGATTCGAACCTCCGAATGGCGGTACCAGAAACCGCTGCCTTACCACTTGGCTATACCCCAGCAACGAACACCCTGTCAACACGGCTCATTGAGCCCAGGCGACCAACTCGTCGCTGCTCTTTTTCTGATACCTGCTGGGGTCAACAGACTTATCCGCTATCCGCCAGGGCATCAAGAGCATTATGGAGAGGGGATGTGTTGCAGCCGCGGGCCTTGAAGGCCTGCCAGTCACCACGAGCACGGCGCAGGATTCTATCGGCGACGGATTCACTCGTCAAGGGACAGAACAGGCAAGCACCGGTGCCGGTCAGCATTGCCGGGCCGAATTGCCTAAGCCATTCAATGGCATGGTCGACAGCTGGGTAAAGCCGCCGCGCCACGACCTCGCAGTCGTTGCGCCATTCGCATCCCCCCTGCAATGCGCGCGCCATACTAATTGGCGGGGTGTCGCGTGTCAATTCAGCGTGGCGGAACACCGATGGGGTGGAAACCGCGACGCCGGGATGGAGAACGATGAACCACGGGGTGTCGAGTTCGACAGGAGTGAGCCTTTCGCCGATACCTTCGGCCCATGCCGCGCGGCCATGCACGAAAACGGGCACGTCCGCGCCGAGGCTCAGGCCGAGTTCGGCGAGAGCGGTAGGCGTGAGCCGCAGCTGCCATAGACGATTCAGCGCCAGCAATGTCGTGGCGGCATTGGAGCTGCCGCCGCCCAGTCCACCCCCCATCGGTAGCCGCTTGTCGAGGCGGATATCGACACCGAGCCGACATCCGCTGGCCTGTTGCAGGAGGTGGGCGGCTCGCACGATCAGGTTGTCCTGCGCCGCAACGCCGACAAGTGGCGGTGTCAGTTCGATGCGGCTGTCCCTGCGCGGCGAGAAATGCAGGGTGTCGCCATGATCGAGAAACTGAAACAGCGTCTGCAGTTCATGGTAGCCATCGGGCCGTTGCCCAGTGATATGCAGCATGCGATTGAGTTTGGCCGGTGCCGGCAGGGTCAAGCTCATGAGGCGGCGCTGGTCGCGGTAGTGTCGGGCTGCCAATCGTTGACCATCAGCGTGACGCGCAGGTCGTCGTAGGTCATTACCAGGCGTTGCGGAAGCCACAGACCGTCGGCCTGGGTCCAGGTGTGATAGTCGATATCCCAGCCGGCCTGGTGCAGGCGGTCCGGAAAGCCGAGAGCGTCGGAGTTCATGGTGTGCGGCATGCCGGGGGCCGGCAGGCCGCGTATCCAATAATCCAGCGAGGAAACGGGCAGCGACCAGCCCAGCTGTTCGTGCAGCAGGGCCTCGGGGCTGTCGGCCTCGAAGCGTCCTTCGCCGGTGGTCAGGCTGACATGGCCAGGACGGCCCTCGAGTACACTGCGGCCGGTGCCGAAAGGACCGCTGAGCAGCATGCGGTAATGGTTGGGCTGTTGGGTCCAGTCGAGATTGGCGCTGGTGAGGTCTTCGGGCGTACGCAGCCCGACTTTGCCGGCCAATGTCCAGGCGTTCAGGGATTCAATGCGTGTCTGTTGCCGTTGCCAGTCACCTGACTGGCGAGGAACGTCGGGGCTGGGAGGTTGGCCGGCACAACCGGCCAGTAGCAGAAGCGTGAAAACGCCAATGATCAAGCGTGACATCAGGGAGTTCCCGGGATCTCAGAGGGTGTGGGAGCCAGGCTCGGCTCTTGTAGAAGAAGGGTGTCGATGGCCGGATGCTCGTCGAAACGGGCCAGGGTATCCGCGACCAGGGCGCGCGCTTTTTCCTGCTGGCCCAGTTGCCAGAGTACCGCCGCGAGGTGCGCCGCGATTTCCTGATCGGGCTGTTTGTTGAACGCCTCTTGCAGGTAGGGCAGGGCCCGCTCGGGGTCGCCGAGTTGATAGTGGACCCAGCCTAGGCTGTCGAGAATCGCGGCACTCTCCGGGTCCAGGCGATGGGCCTTTTCGATGAGTGGCAGCGCCTCTTCGTCGCGGTCGGTTTCATTGGCCAGGGTATAGCCCAGCGCATTCAGGGCCACGCTATTAGCGGGGTCCTGTTCGAGAATGGCGCGCAGGTCCCGCTCCATGGTGTCCAGATCGCCCTGATCGTAGGCCCGCATGGCGCGCATGAACAGAAGCTCGGCATTGTCGGGCTGTTCAAGCAGGGCGCGATCCAGCAGGGCGTCAGCGGCTGCCGTTTCGCCCTGTGTGTCGAATAGTCCGATCTCGAGGCGTAGCAACTCGGTTTGCTGATCCGGATGACGCAGGCGTTCGATGTGCAGAAAGGCATGGGCATCCAGTTCGCGATCCGCTTCGATCAGCATGTGGGCAGCTCGCGCCCGCGCGTCGATAAATCCCTCTCCAGGCGGCACTTGGCGATAGTAGAGTAGGGCGTTGTCCACTTCGCCTGCCTGCTCGGCAATGGTGCCCAGTAGAATAAAGGCGGCTGGGGGCGTGTCATCCTGATCGAGCAACGGCAACAGAAGGCGCCGTGCCGCGTCTGGTGCCTGCCGTTCCAGAAACATCTGGGCCAGTGCGATGCGCAGCATGGGACTGTCGTCATGGCTGGCAATGATGCGTTCGCTTTGCGCTTCGGCCTCCGCCACCTGACCCAGCGCGAGATGGGCTTGCGCCAGCGCCAGCACGAAACGGTTGTCATCGGGACTCAGCTCGAGCCCGTGGGTGGCCGCGTCACGCGCGCGTTGGTACTGCTTGGCTTGCATGGCGATGGTGGCGCGTGCCAGCCACAGCTCCGGCAGGTCGGGTTGGCTTTCGGCTAGGCGAGCCAAGCGCCGGTCGGCGTTGCTCAGAGCGCCACTGGCGGCTTCGAGCAGTGCGGTGGCCAACTGGGCATCGGCGTGCTGGGGATGAGTTTGTGTGAAAGGGCGCAGTTCGGCCAGCAGGGCCTCGGAATCGGCCTGATTTTCGATAGCCAGCTCGACCAGCGCGGTCAGTTCCGCCTCCTGGCCTCGCTGGGCTTGGGCCAAGCGCTGTTGCAAAGCCACTATCCAGTCGCCACGCTGCAGGGCCAGGCTCGACAGCAACCGTCCCGGCAGTTCCGCCTCGGGATCGAGTTCCAGCCAGCGGCGTGCCGAACGTTCCAGCAGTTCGGAATCATTGGCGTAGCGTGCAGCAAGCGCGGCGCGTTCGGCGAGCTTGGGCGAGCCGTAGCGCCGGGTCGCGTCCAGATAGCCGCGCGCGGCGTGTTGATAGTCGCCACGCTGGCCGGCCATTTCGGCGATCATTACGCTCTGCAGACCGGCCGCATCGAATCCCTGCGTGATGGGCGGCGCATTGGCCAGCGGGTCCTGTTGCGGCGGGACGGTTGCCGAGGGGGACATGCCCTGACATCCCGTGAGCCATGCCGTTACCGCGGCGGTCGTTATCAAGCGTGAGCGCATCCCACCCTCGTCTCCAATCAAGTGATTCCAGCATACCGGCTTAGCGGCAAGGGGCAAGCACCGCATGCACGATCGCAGCGGCGAAGTGACAGTGCTTGAACGGGTGTCATGCCATGGCGCGCAGCACTATGGTAGGATATTGGCCCTGACAGCAGGACGGTGCAGGCTGGTAAAATGGCGTGGCCGTCCTCACATCGCCTGCATGGTTCATATCGCCGACCGATGCTCACAAGCGACCCATTAATGACCGTGATTTCATGACGCTTCTTGCCCTGGGAATCAACCACAAGACAGCTGCCGTCGAGGTGCGCGAGCAGGTCGCTTTTACGCCGACCCAGCTCGAGAGTGCCCTGGCGCAATTGAAAAGCCTGCCTCACGTGCAAGAGGCGGCCGTGCTGTCGACCTGCAACCGTACCGAGCTGTATTGCGTCACCGACAACCAGGGTGAGCGCCATATCCTCGATTGGCTCAGCCGGTTTCATCGTCTGCCGGTGGAACAGTTGATGCACTGCGCTTACCACTATCTGGATGGCGAGGCCGCGCGGCATCTGATGCGTGTCGCCGCCGGGCTGGATTCGATGGTGCTCGGCGAGCCGCAGATTCTCGGCCAGCTCAAGGATGCCTATCAGGTGGCACGCACGCATGCGGGCCTGGGCGGCGAACTTGAGCGTCTGTTCCAGCACACCTTCTCGGTAGCCAAGCAAGTGCGCACCGAGACCGGCATCGGCGAAAATCCGGTGTCGGTTGCCTATGCCGCCGTGAGTCTGGCCAGCCGCATCTTCGATGATTTTTCCCGCGCGCGGGCGCTGTTGATCGGGGCCGGCGAAACCATCGAGCTCGTGGCGAGGCATCTGGGAGAAGCCGGCATCCGCAGTCTGACCGTGGCCAACCGCACTCGTGAGCGGGCCGAGCGGCTGGCGCAAGAGTTAGGTGCCGAGGCGATCGAACTTGCCGACATTCCCCACGCGCTGGAGCGTGCCGATATCGTCATTTCCTCCACGGCGAGTGCGCTGCCGATCCTGGGCAAAGGGATGGTCGAGCGCGCCTTGAAGGTGCGTCGCCACCGGCCGATGTTCATGGTCGATATCGCCGTCCCCCGGGATATCGAACCCCAGGTCGGCGAGCTCGACGACGTGTTTCTGTACAGCGTCGATGATCTACAGGAGGTCATCGAGGAGAACCGCCGGCATCGCGAGGTGGCGGCGCAACAGGCCGAGTCGCTGATCGAACTCGGCGTGGGACATTGGCTGCATGAGCGTCGCGTGCGCGGTGCCGGAGACCTGATTCGCCGTTACCGTGAGCAGGCCGAAGAGTTGCGCGCTACGGCGGAGGCTCAGGCGTTGGCGCAGCTGGCTCGGGGCGACGATCCTGAGAAGGTGCTCAAGCGTCTGACCCGTCAGTTGACCAACAAGCTGGTGCACGGCCCCACGCAACGCCTGCGCGACGCCTCCGGTGCCGAGCGACACGATATTATTCAAGCGGCCGACACTCTGCTGATCGATCCGGCCGCGACGACACAGGATCCTGCATGAAAGAGACATTGCGCCAACGGCTTGAGGCCTTCCATGACCGCTTCGAGGAGCTTGCCGCGCTGCTCTCTGAGCCCGAAGTGATCATGGATCAGTCCCGGTTCCGCGATTATTCACGCGAATATGCCGAACTGGAGCCGTTGATCGATGCCTGGCGCGCGTATCGGGTAACCGAGGAAGATATCGAGGTCGCCGAGCAGATGCGCCAGGACAGCGATGTCGAAATGCGTGAACTGGCCGAGGAGGAGTGGTTGGCGGCGCGAGCGCGTCAGGCCGAATTGGAAGAGCAGGTCAAGCGATTGCTGGTGCCCAAGGACCCCGATGACGAGCACAACGTGTTTCTCGAGGTGCGCGCCGGCACGGGCGGTGACGAGGCGGCGTTGTTCGCGGGCGACCTGTTCCGCATGTATTCGCGCTATGGGGAAAAGCAGGGCTGGAAGTTCGAGATCATCAGTGCCAGCCACGGCGAGCATGGCGGCTACAAGGAAATCATCGCCCGGGTTCGTGGCGATGGCGTCTATGCGAAGCTCAAGTTCGAGTCCGGAGCACACCGAGTGCAGCGCGTACCCGCCACCGAGTCCCAGGGGCGCGTGCATACCTCTGCCTGCACCGTCGCCGTGATGGCGGAAGCCGATGCGGTGGAAGACATCGATATCAATGCCAATGACCTGCGGGTCGACACCTTCCGCTCCAGCGGGGCCGGGGGCCAGCACGTCAACACCACCGATTCGGCCATTCGCATCACGCATCTGCCCACCGGACTGGTGGTCGAATGCCAGGAAGAGCGCAGCCAGCACAAGAACCGCGCCAAGGCGATGTCGCTGCTGGCCGCACGGCTCAAGCAGAACGCCATCAACAGTCAGCGTCAGCAGCAGGCTGACACCCGGCGTTCGCTGGTGGGCTCGGGAGATCGCAGCGAGCGTATCCGTACCTACAATTTTCCCCAGGGGCGCATCACCGATCACCGCATCAACCTGACGCTCTACAAGCTCAATGAGGTGATGACCGGCGAGCTCGACGAAATCATCGGACCGCTGGTCAATGAGTACCAGGCCGAGCAGCTTGCCGCCCTGCAGCTTGCCTGATGAGCATCGATCAGCTGTTGACGCTCGCCACGGCCCGTCTGCAGCTGGCGGGCTCGCCCACCCCACGCCTGGATGGCGAAGTGCTGATGATGCATGTCGTCGCACGCGACCGGACATGGCTGTATACCTGGGGCGACCAGCCATTGCAGGGTTTCGAGCGGGCGCGTTTCGAGGCACTGGTGGCGGCCCGTGCCGCGGGGCATCCGGTGGCCTACCTGACCGGACAGCGTGAATTCTGGGGGCTGACGCTGGCGACCAGCGAGGCCACGCTGATTCCGCGTCCGGATACCGAGTGTCTGGTGGAGGCGGCACTGATGAGCGCGCGCGCTCATCAGGGGCGGATGCTTGATTTGGGTACCGGTACCGGCGCTGTTGCCTTGGCCTTTGCCAGCGAGCGACCTCAGTGGCAGGTGTTGGGTGTCGACCGGGTAGCGGAGGCGGTGCAGCTTGCTAGGCATAACGCTCAGCAACTGGGCTTCGGCAATGTTCGCTTCGCACAGAGCGACTGGTTTTCCGCCGTCGCTGGGCAGTGCTTCGACCTTATCGTCTCCAATCCTCCTTATCTGGCGGACGACGACCACCACCTGGGGCTGGGTGATGTGCGTTTCGAGCCGCGCTCGGCACTGGTGGCCGAGGCGGCGGGGCTGGCGGACCTGCTCTTTCTGGTGCGCACGGCGCGTGGCTATCTCGTGCCAGGCGGCTGGGTGATGCTCGAGCACGGTCTGTCCCAAGGGGCCGCGGTTCGTGAAGCGCTGCAGGCCGCGGGGTATCGTGCAGTGACAACGCTACCCGATTTGGCCGGGCATGACCGGGTGAGTCTGGGGCAGCTTGGTGTTGCGGAAAACGCCAAGGCGTAATCATCGCTTGTCTGGCTGGTATTGGGGTGATTTTCGAGATCGAACGGGCCATTGACCGTCGGGAGCGGCAGGCGACGAGCGTGATAATCTTAAGCATTGACCTGCACCCGTCAGCTTACGGTGAATTATAGTTGATTGCGCCGCCAGGGCATGGTTATGTAGGTTATTGTTCTGTTATTCATCGGCCCGGAACAAAATTATAATGAAAGCCAAAACACGCTCTCTGGATCGTATCGATCTCAACATCCTGCGTTGCCTGCAGGACAACGCGCGTATCTCCTATGTGGATCTGGCGTCTCAGGTGGGGCTGTCGACGACTCCTTGCCTGGAGCGCGTCAAACGGCTGGAACGTGCCGGTATCATTCGCGGCTACAAGGCCGTGCTCGATCCCCGCGCATTGAAGGCTAACCTGCTGGTGTTCGTCGAGATTAGCCTCGAGACGCAATCACCTGCCGTATTCGACGAGTTCCGGCGTGCCGTAGCCAAGCTGCCCCAGATTCAGGAGTGCCATCTGGTCTCGGGGCAGTTCGACTACATCCTGAAATGCCGCATTCCTGAAATGTCGGCCTACCGGCAACTGCTGGGTGACGTAGTCTTGACCCTACCGGGGGTCAAGGAGTCGAAGAGTTACGTGGTCATGGAAGAGGTCAAGGAAGAGTTTTCGCTCTACGTGCCCGATGTTCATCAACTCGACGAAAAGTGAATCTCAAGCGTTCATAGGATAATGCCATGCCTTCGATGAATGATGAGGCGCTGCTGCGCTATAGCCGCCAGATCATGCTCGAGCAGATCGAGATCGAAGGGCAGCAGCGCTTGCTGGGTGCCCATGCGTTGATTGTGGGTGCCGGAGGACTGGGGTCTCCCGCGGCGCTGTATCTGGCCGCCGCCGGTGTCGGGCGGCTGACGCTGGCCGATGACGACGTGGTTGAGCTGTCCAACCTGCAGCGTCAGATCGCTCATGGACAGGCGGACCTTGGCCGGCACAAGGCGGATTCCGCCGCGGAATCGGCCCGTGCACTCAACCCCCATTGCAATGTCCACGCCCTGACGGCCCGCCTGTCCGGTGAGGCGTTGTCGGATGCGGTGCGAAGCGCGGATGTGGTGCTCGACTGCACCGACCGTTTCTCCAGTCGCTTCGCCGTCAACCGGGCTTGCGTGGAAACCGCTACCCCCCTGGTGGCGGGGGCGGCGATCCGTTTTTCCGGCCAATTGATGGTATTCGACCCGCGTGACGAGGCGTCTCCCTGCTACGCCTGCCTGTATGGGGAGCAGGGCGATGACGAAGAGCTGCGCTGCGCCGAGAACGGGGTTGTCGCCCCTCTCGTCGGCATCGTGGGTGCCTTCCAGGCCCTGGAAGCGGTCAAGCTGCTTGCCGGTGCTGGCACCACGCATCAGGGGCTGTCCACCTTCGACGGGCTCCATGGCGAATGGCGTCACTTCAAGGTCAGGCGCGACCCGCAGTGCCCGGTATGTGCGAAGCGCTAAACGTAGCCGCTCTGGTCATCTCGCCGACACCACACATGATTTCTGCCATCACTGAGCGCAAGGTTGTCGCAGCTGGCGTGGCTGATTCTCATCGAGCCTGTCATTCTCACCGAGTCTACTGGGGCTATCTCCCTCATCCGGTCCGTCCTGGGTGAATGAGGCGCACCCGCGGACAATTCATTCCGAGACGTTTCACTACTTGACGCCGCGTAACGCTTTAATGTCAAACTAAAGCCCATCAAGCGTGCCCGCGCTGTTCGCTGGCCAACGTCGTGCCACTACGGGGCCCCTACCTGTCCATGAACATCGCTGCAGCCCTGCGCCGCCCTTCCTCCTATTACAATGCCAGCGTGGCTGTCGAGCTCGCGCCGAGTGTGCCATTGACAGGCGAGGTCAGGGCAGACGTCTGCGTGGTGGGCGGTGGCGTAACCGGATGTTCGGCCGCGCTACATCTGGCGGAGCGGGGATATCGTGTAGTACTGCTGGAAGCCGGCGAGATCGGCCATGGTGCGTCGGGGCGCAGCGGGGGGCAGATCCTTCCCGGGCTGGGTACCGACATGCCGGTGATCGAGAAGGCGCTGGGGCGCGAGATGGCACGCCGTACCTGGGAGCTGAGTCGGGAGTCGGTGCGCCTGACCCAGGCATTGATCGAGCGCCACGCCATTCCCTGCGATCTCGCCTGGGGCTATCTGCACGTGGCGCTCAAGCCTCGTCACGTCAGGGCGATGCGGCGCCATCAAGCTTACATGGCCGAAGTCTACGACTACTCAGGCGAGACCTGGCTAGACGCCCCGGCACTGCGCGAACATGTGGTCACCGATGCCTACCTGGGCGGACTCTTCGATCGCGAGGGCGGCCATCTCCATCCACTCAATTACACGCTGGGGCTGGCACGGGCCGCGCAGCAGGCTGGGGTGGTGATCCATGAACACAGCCCTGCGATACGCATCGAGCAAGAAACGCCGGCCACGGTCGTCACGGTCCACGGCCGGGTGAAGACCGATTACGTGGTGATCGCCACCAACGCCTACCTCGAGGGGCTGGTAAGGGAGATGAGTGGGCGGATCATGAAGGTGGCCAACTATATCATCGCCACCGAACCGCTCAGCGATGCACAGGTCGCTCAGGTTCTGCCCCGCAACGATGCCGTCTCCGATGCCAACTTCGTTCTCGACTATTACCGTCTTTCCGCCGATCATCGCCTGCTTTATGGCGGCGAGGTGAGTTACAGCGGACGCGAGCCGCGTGGATTGCGCGCCCGTATGGAGGCGAAAATGGCGAGGCTGTTTCCAGCACTCGAGGGGGTGCGCATCGATTATCGCTGGGGTGGTGATGTTGCCATCACGCGCAATCGGGCCCCGGATTTCGGCTGGCTGGGGAGCAATATCGTCTATGCCCAGGGATACTCGGGGCATGGCATGTCCCTGGCGGGTCTGGCCGGGCAATTGATGGCCGAGTCGATTGCCGGCCAAGCCGAGCGGTTCGATGTCTTTGCGGCCATGCGCCACCAAGTGTTTCCAGGCGGCGAGAGACTGCGTATCCCCCTGCTGGTGCTGGCGACCCAGTTCTACAGGCTGCGCGACCTGCTGTGAATGCCGGCCGAGGAAGATTTGCAGAATCTTCACTTCACGCCGAGCCTGGAAGGCGAGAAGCTGCAGACCTTCCAGCCGTTGTGGACGGAAGTGCAGTCGCATTGAGTCGAGAGGCCGGGGACTGCAATCCCCGGCAGGCCAGCTAAGGAATTCGTATGAGCAACCCGCAGGACCCTACCCTGAACGCGTGGTTCAGCAAGCATGGCATTACCGAGGTGGAATGCCTGGTCTCGGATCTGACCGGCATTCTCAAGGGCAAGATCATGCCGGCAGGCAAGTACCTCAATGGCGGACGCCCCCGGCTGCCGGATTCCATCTTCATCCAGACGGTGACGGGAGGCTATCCCGACGACGACGATATCCGTTTCTGGAACTCGGCCGAACTCGACATGGAACTGGTGCCGGATCCCGATTCGGTGTTTCTCGTGCCCTGGGCCGACGACCCCACGGCGCAGATCATCCACGACTGCTACTACATGTCCGGCGAGCCGGTGGAACTCTCGCCGCGCCATGTCCTCAAGCATGTGCTGGCGCTCTACGCCGCGCGTGGCTGGAAGCCCATCATGGCACCGGAACTCGAATTCTATCTGGTCAAGACCAACACCGATCCGGACTACCCTCTCGAACCCCCCATCGGGCGCAGCGGACGTCAGGAGAGCAGCCGCCAGTCGTTCTCCATCGATGCGGTCAACGAGTTCGACCCGCTGTTCGAGGACATGTACGACTACTGCGAGGCGCAGGAGCTGGACATCGATACCCTGACTCACGAGGAAGGGGCCGGCCAGATGGAGGTCAACTTCCAGCATGGTGATCCGCTGGCGCTGGCCGACCAGGTAGTGATCTTCAAGCGCACGCTGCGCGAGACGGCGCTGCGCCACGGCATGTACGCCACCTTCATGGCCAAGCCGATGGCCTCGGAGCCGGGCAGTTCCATGCATCTGCATCAGAGCCTGATCGATGTCGAGACCGGCAGGAACCTGTTCGCCGGCGAAGAAGGGCGGCCGAGCAAGATGTTTCACCAGTACATCGGCGGACTGCAGCACTACCTGCCGGCGGCGATGCCGTTCTTCGCACCCAACGTGAACTCCTACCGACGCCTGCTGCGCAGCGAATCGAGCGGCTCGGCGCCGATCAATACCGAATGGGGGTTCGACAATCGCACGGTGGGGTTGCGCGTACCGGTAGGAGATCCCGAGGCGACACGGGTCGAGAACCGCCTGGCCGGCGCCGACGCCAATCCCTATCTGGTCATGGCGGCCTCGCTGGCCTGCGGCTACCTGGGTATGCTGGGCCAGCTCGAGCCGCGTCCGCCGATGATCGGGTCCGCCTGGTCTGCCGGGCATACCCTGCCCGAGGACATGGGGCCGGCGCTGGACGCCTTGAGCCACTGTGCGCCGCTGGCCGACCTGCTGGGCGAGCGCTTCACGCGAAGTTATCTGGCGGTCAAGCGTGCCGAGCACACCGCCTATTTTCGTGTTATCAGCTCTTGGGAACGCGAGCATCTGCTGCTCAGGGTCTGACGCCTTGCACGGCCATTCGTCCACCATATTGCTTCAGGAAGCGCTATGTCTCCCCACGCCACGCCGCATGTCTCGGTTGCTCCCGCGCGGGAGCACGTCGCTTCCTACTACGCCGCCTCCGCCCATGCCAGCCCCGAACGTCCCGCCCTGCAAGAAACGGTGCGCTACGATGTCTGTGTGATCGGCGCCGGTTTCTCCGGCATCTCTTCGGCGCTGCATCTGGCCGAGAAAGGTTACCAAGTTGTGGTGCTGGAGGCCGTCCGGGTCGGTTTTGGCGCATCGGGACGCAACGGCGGGCAGATCGTCAACAGCTACAGCCGCGACATGGACGTGATCGAGGCGCGCTATGGCGAAGATACGGCGCGGGCTCTTGGCGATATGGCCTTCGAAGGCAACGCCATCATTCGCGGGCGGGTGGCGCGCTACGCCATTGGCTGCGATCTCAAGGACGGCAACCTGTTCGCGGCGTGCAATGCTAGGCAGTGGCGAGGGCTCATCGAACACAAGGCCTTATGGGAGCGCTACGGCAACGACCGACTCGAATTGCTGGAAGGCGGCGCCTACCGCCGCGAGATCGGTACCACGCGCTACGTGGGAGCGCTGCTCGACCACTCGGGCGGCCATGTACATCCGCTCAATCTGGTGCTCGGCCAGGCGGCCGCCTTCGAGTCACTTGGCGGCGTCATCCACGAGCAGTCGCCGGTGGTGGAGCTGATTCACGGTGAGCCGGCACGGGTGCGCACGCCCGCGGGAGAGGTGGTGGCTGACCATGTAGTGGTGGCCGGTAACGCCTACATGAGTGGCCTGATACCCCATCTGGAGGGCAAGTCCATGCCCTGTGGCACCCAGGTGGTGGCCACCCGACCGCTGGACGAGGC
The DNA here is from genome assembly GCF_054602495.1 of Halomonas sp. WWR20. NCBI lineage: Bacteria > Pseudomonadati > Pseudomonadota > Gammaproteobacteria > Oceanospirillales > Halomonadaceae > Halomonas > Halomonas sp. WWR20. The sequence continues at coordinate 99,421 of NZ_JBTRHR010000008.1, read as the reverse complement.
GGTAGCCCGGGAGCTGCTGCCTCATGACCGCTGTGTCGAGGACAGCAATTACCTGCTCGATTACTTCCGCCTGTCGGCGGATCGGCGGCTGATCTATGGCGGCGGCGTGAACTATGGTGGCCAGGATCCGGCGAGCATCGAAAACGTGATTCGCCCCAAGCTGGAGAAAACCTTTCCCCAGCTCAAGGGAGTCGCGCTGGAGCATGCCTGGAGCGGCAACTTCCTGCTCACGCTCAATCGTCTGCCGCAATTCGGACGGCTCAACCATAACGTGTTCTACGTGCAGGGCTATTCAGGGCACGGCGTGACCGCCACACATCTGGCGGGACGGCTGATCGCCGAAGCGTTGTCCGGCCAGCACGAGCGCTTCGACGCCTTCGCCGACATCCCGCATCTGCCGTTTCCCGGCGGGCGGCTGTTCCGGGTGCCGTTCAGCGCTCTCGGGGCCTGGTACTACCGCCTGCGCGATGGCCTGGGCGTGTAACTCGTCATATACAGGGTTACCCATCGCTGACTGCCGTGTCGTCAGTTTAGCTCAGCACAAAAACCGCACCGATACGGTGCGGTAAAGGCTGGTAGAGTTAGGACAGAACTTAATCGAATAGCTTGCCATAGCCTTCGATACGCGCATCTACCCCTATAGAACGCAGCGCATCCCAGAGAATGGCCTGGTTGCCGGTAATCATCGAGACACCCAAGGTCTTTTCCACGGCATCGATGATCCCCACCGAGCGTTGGCCATTGCCTCCGACGAATACAGAGTCCGCTTCTGACTCGGCCATGACCCTGGCAATCCAGTCGTACAGGCTCTCGGGCGTGATGTACTTCTGACCGCTCGGTAGACCACAAGGGGCATGGTGAACCACCTGGAACCCTGCCGCTTCGAAGTATCTCGCTCCGAGTCCATCCAGGTCGGCGTCGAACCACGGCGGGTTGACGATCGCTAGCCTCTTGGCGCCCAGCTTGGCCAGCGCTCGCTCTGCAGAAAGGCAAGTAGAGACCAGAGGCAGGTCGCGAGCCCGGGGGCGCAGCCGCTCGATAAGGGCACGTTCTCCGTCGGGCCCGTGCTTGTAGGCTGAACTGGTGAAGGCCAGGCATACAGCATCCAGTGGCGAGGCGGCCAGGCTTTCTACTGCTTCATCGACATAGGGCAGCTCAGCAAACGAGGCCACTGGAGCATGAGGGATTTTTTCATCCATTTCACCGCCAGCTCGCATGGCTGAGAAATATAGCCGGCTACCATGGATAGTGATGTCATCGGTGGCCATCGCCTGCAGCTCTGCTTCCGGTCCAACATCGGCATGCGGGACCACGGCGCCAATGCGAATCGAACGGTTCCATCCATCGGGGCGGAACAAGACGGCAGGATTGTTACCGGCCTGGGCCGGGTTCAGTGGGGCATTCACAGGAAACTCCTTTTTCTTCTCCAAAGGTTGAACGGCTCGAGTGCCTGGGTGGTGGCGTGCTTGTGTACCTTCATCGGCCACAGGTCGGGGAAATGGGCCAGCATCTGGTACGAACCTCGGTAATCGAAGCCCGCTTCGGCGGCACCGTCCCGATCGACCGCGTAGATCACCTCGTCGATACCGGCGAAGAGTGCGTTCAGGTAGCACATGGCACAGGGCTCGCCCGACGCCAGGAGCGTCTTCCCACGCAATTGGCGGGCGCCGACGTTACGACACGCGTCTCTGATTGCCTCGACCTCCGCATGGGCGGTCGGGTCGTGATGTTCAAGAACGCGGTTTACGCCACGCCCCAGAACCGTTCCGGAAGCATCAACGACAAAGGCCGTGAAGGGTATGCCGCCACTACGGACATGCTCAGTGGAGGAGGCAACAACATCATCCATGAGCTGCGAGAAGCGATCAGTTGGGCTAGTGGACATCAATGTCTCCCGACGGGGTGGATGAAAGGACAAGTGGCTTACGGCAGCTTGTCCTTTCGAGCGCGTTTGAGCCTCGTTCAGGACGCTACGAGGCCTGATTTATCGGCTTGTAGCTTCTCGCTACTGGACAGTTTCAGCCAGATGACACCCGCGATGATGAAGGCGAGCCAGAAGGCCTGGGTCAGTGTCAGCGATTGATCGAACAGAAAACTACCGAAGACGGCTGAACCCACCGCGCCGATGCCCGCCCATACGGCATAGCCAATTCCGATGTCGATTGTCTTCAAGGCGACGCTCAGCGCATACAACGTGAGCAGGAAGAAGACGATTGCCGAGATCGACCAGCTCAGAACGGTAAAGGCTTCGCTACCGGCGACACTCAACGCATAAACGATTTCGAAGGCGCCGGCGAGCAGTAGCGCGAGCCATGCACGCCCGTTGCTGGCTTGGTTTGAAGAGGCATTAGTCATGTCGATTTCCTTTGGTTTAGTGCAGATTTCATAGGTACCGCAATTGCGGTCACTGCTTGATTTGTCCTTACGCTGCGCCGCTCAGTCGAAGCCCGATGACACCGCCAATGACCATGGCGATACCCGAAAGCTTTCTTAGGTTGAGCCGTTCCTGGAAGAAAATCGCACCCAGGATGACGATCCCGACCCCGGCCACGGAGGTCCAAATTGAGTAGCCCACGCCGACATCGAACTCGAGAAGAGCGAGGCTGAGGAAGAAGGTGGCAATGGCCCCGCTGACAAGCGTGGCGATCGTCCACCACAGGCGGGTGAACCCCTGAGCGTTTCCTGCAGAGAAGGCGACGGCAATTTCAAAAAGAACGGCGATGCCGAGATATATCCAGCTGATCATGATGATGACTCCTGAAGTAAATTGATTGGCGACCCCGTTGGCTGGGGCTAGTGTGCGTTGCCTGCGAGCGTGGTATCAGGCAGGCGCTGCTCGTGGTCGGCCTCTGCCGTGGTCTGATCGATGGCCCGGCGCAGCTCTCCCTGTGATGGCAGGCCACGGAAAACCTGCTTGCCAACCACAATGGTGGGTACGGATGTGATGGCCATGTCCTCCCGGGCATGACGCAGGGCCTCGCGGTGACGCTCCCGGTAGGTGCCCTTGGCCAGTACGTTCAGTACGGACTCCCGCTCGAGCCCCACCTCGGCCCCCAGATCGGCTAGCACCTCTGGGTTACCGATATCTTTCTCCTCCTGGAAGAAGGCTTTCAAAGCGCGCATCGAAAACGCATGGCCCAGCCCCTGCTCGTCGGCCATCGCGAAAACCTCAAAGGCCTTGTCAGTGCGTGGCTGCGGCGAAATAGCAGGTAACTTGATCGGCACCCCCAAGCGCTCGGCCATCGGATAGACCGACTGCTTCCAGACCTGTGGCAAATAGGGGTCCTCGACGCGCAGGGTCGGTACCGGCTCGGGCCGCAGCTCATAGGGTCGCCATGTGATCTCGATGTCCTGCCCCTGGATCACTTCTTCGACGATGTGCTCCGCCAAAAGGCAATACGGGCAAACGTAATCGGTGTAGATAGTGATTTGTTGGTTCATACAATTATCCATAGTTGTGCATACATATTTTTAGCAATGGAATTAACCCTTGCCTGATACTCACCCGACCGAGTGGTTGATTACTTTTCATCAAGTTTTCAGAGTTTTTCTTGATTAATTGGAACACGCCTATTCAGGAGAACTGGCCCTCATAAACCATTTCCAGGTTGTCTCATTGGCAGAAAGAAATGGCCTGTTTAACGATGACTCAAGGGTTCTTGTAACAGATAAGGAGGGAAACCCACTGCCAGGCATTAAAATTGAGTCAAAATTCGTACCTTCCTTGGCATGGCTTTTGACGAGCTCAATAATTGACAACGGGGTTATTTCCCAAGCTCCACCTTCGTCAAAAATATCTTGCTGCGGGTACGAGGACCAGCACTGTGGCATTTTATAATTAATTTTGCTTGAAACAGAAATATTATAAGCCGCGAGAAATTCAGTAAAAGCTTTTACAGTTTCAGATGAATACCAAGGTGGGACGAGCATGGCTGGAGAAGTTAGCTCACGTGCCTCTAAAACTTCTAACATCGCTCGGACAGAAGTGTTTATGTGCTTTACTCCCGTAATCTCTGAAGCGTATTTTATGAAGTCATCATCGAACGAGGAGCCCATAAAAATGCTGGCGCTTGTGAAACATAGGCAAATGGCGTCAACTCGAATATCTCGCAGATCTAGCAATGCGCGTTTTAGACCACATTCTTCAAATATAGTCTGGAAAGATGAGCCCGTGAATATCTTGCCTTTTTCTCTGGGAAGATAGAACCTCACGGTGTGAATGGAAGCCCCGCTGTTTGCCAAGTTCCATAGCTCCATCTCTGGGGTCGGGTCGTTATGGACGACAATAATTCCAAGTCGAGGGAGGCGCAATGAAACTGCTGACTTTTCATAATAGCAATTGTCGTGTGTTGCGCTAAGCATCTTTGACACTCCATTTTTCATCAAAAGTTGAAACAATACATCCAACGATGCAAAAACAAGCTAATAAGAGAAAACCAATTTGATATGAAGTGACATTAATGCTTACACTTGTGTTGATCACAATAACCAAGATTGCTAACGCGATAGCGCCGCTGGCATATTGACTGGTTACCATTAGCGAGCTGGCAGCGCCTTTCCGATCCTCTGGAATACCGCGAATGCCAACAACAAACTTTGAGGTATATATCATCCCATGCCCCAAGCCACTCGCGACGAGGCCAACGATGAAATAATAGAGCCACACGCCTTGGTTAATAGTATGTGCCATCAAAAGTAAACCGATTGCTGCAATGGCGAAGCCACCAAACAATATTCTACTGGAGCTATGTTTGCCGATGAGCTTTCCCGCAACGATATTGCCGATAATGATGAATATCGAAAGCGGCAAAAACATCATTGCCGAGGCTAGCGGGGACATGTCATGTAGGTCTTGGAGAAAAACTGTCACCACATAGAACTCCGTGCCCACCCCAGCCATATATAATCCACTCGCAGCACAGCCAATACGTAAGTTTGAAATATTCCTTACATCGCGATCTATCAAGGGGTGACTGGAATACTTTTCAATCAGGAAGAAGAGGGCAACAAGAGCAGCGGTGAGGATGCCAAGCACGCTTAAGCTGGACGTCTGCCCTTTAGCAAATAAGGTTAGTAGAAGCACCAAGCTCAGTACAGTTGTCGTCCCGATCAAGGAGGAAAATACAGGAATGCTTCTGCGTTCCATAGAGTTATTAATCTGTATATTGGCTTTTCCGACGATAACGCAAATTAAAACCAATGGAACGTTGATTAGGAAGATGATCCGCCAAGAAATCTCGGTGAATATGCCCCCTAGCACGACGCCCATCACTAGCCCCGAAGCGCCCACAGCTCCCCAGATGGATAACGCCCTGGAGCGCTCCTTGCCTTCCTTGAAATGGCTTGATATCAGCGAGATAATCGCTGGTTGCATGGCCGCAGCGCTTAACCCCTGCAACCCACGCGAAAGCAATAGCAGTTCTGCATTGTATGCGAGGCCGCCTAGTAACGACGCCAAGCCGAATACTATGCTGGACAGAAGAAATATTCTGCCATCGCCATACCGGTCACTCAGCCTGCCACCTAAGAGAAGAAATCCGGCAAACAACAAGCCATAGGATGACACAACCCATTGCGCGACTGCAGCGCCCAGCCCGAGGCTATCTGTTATATTGGGTAGAGCTATATAAACAATAGAGTAGTCTAAGGCTATAATGAATTGGGCAAAGGAAATAATGAGCAGCACCATACGCGCTCTTCTTCCAAGTGTCTGTTCAGGTTGATAGGCGGTTTCCATAATAACCTCCTGTAGTGCTTTCGAAGAAGAAGTTTGTATATTTCATAAGTTCCTTCCAGTTTCGAGCAATATTAGTGGCGCCTTGCATGAGAGGCGTCCAGATTTCGAGTAGGCTCAGGTCGAAGTTGAGCGGGGCATAGCTGAGGACGCGACTGCCACGGCCTAGCTGAAAATATTCGGCACCCCAGCTAAAGAAGGCGTTCACTCCCTCGACGCTGAGCTCGACGACCTTGGGGATGCCTGTTGAGCCAGAGGTGGTCAGCATAAGGCGAGCCCAGCCAATACCGACCCATACTGGCCGACGCGAGACCACAGTTGCCCATAGGTCCAGGCGTTCGCATCCGTAAGTAAAGCGATGTCGTTGGGGTAATGGGTAGCACTGTCCGCAAGCGAGGTAAGCAGTAGAGGCAGTTTCATTCGGGCGACCCGTCCATGAGGAAGCTGATGATGAGGGTGTACTTGCATGTGCAAGCAATATCAGATTAGGTGGAGTGCATGTGCCTGTCAATATGTCTGCACATGCAATTAATATTAATTTTTAATGTCAATTTCTTTCTGATCTTGCGAACGGTTCAACGCTGGGAAGGGGAAGAAAGGGGAAGAGCTTGAGTATTAGGGGATTAGCACTAGCAGGTGCGGCTGATATCGTCTATTGTATGCATATACAAGTATTTGTTTGCGCTAATGAATTAGCTGTACCGCTGACTGCTTAGGATGAAGCCGTATGACTTCTCAAACTATAGTATGGCAACAGGTGAGGAATATCTTCGAGTCGGTAGAGAGTCAGGTTGCCAAAGCCTTGCAACATGAACATGGGCTCGGTCTTACTGAGTATCGTGCTCTGCAGTTGCTTTCAACGGCCCCGGATTCTGAGTTGCGCATGCAGGAATTGGCCAACCGACTCGGTCTAAACCAGAGCTCCGTGACGCGCCTGGTCGAGCGAATGGAGCGCAACGGCTACACGATTCGAGACGTTTGTCCCAACGACAAGCGTGGGGTCTATACTGTCATCACCAAGCGTGGCCGTCAGATACAAGCTCAGGCAGGCAACGATTACGAAAACTTCCTAAATGCAGCACTCGATGAGGCATCCAGCCAGCAAGAAAACAAAGCTATCATCAATTGCCTGCGTCAAATTACTGCTCGGCAAAACGCCTCGACGAACGCATAGTTGCCTCTAGCTGAAGGACGTCATGAGCCCACCGAAAACGGTGGGCTTTTTGCTAAAGGGCTAAGCTATAGAACAAGGAAGACTGCGCAGACGACTCAATACTTCCTGAATTTTGATGAAATTGCTTGTCCCCACCGGTGGGTCACACGTGACGCAGATACCAGCGGTACTCCAGGGCGCTGACGGCCTGACGCGACAGTTCGTATTCGGCGGTGCGATTGGCATGGTAGACCGCATGAAAGGTAGGGCCGAGGAGTTCGCTCATCGGTTCGCTTTCGAGCCAGGCGTCGAGTGCCTGCGGCCAGCTGATCGGCAGACTGGGCTCCACCTGGTCATAGGCGTTGCCGCGGATCGCTTCGGGAGGGGGGAGTCGGCGCGACAAGCCATGCTCGATACCGGCGAGCAGGGCGGCGACCAGCAGGTAGGGATTGGCGTCGGCGCCGGCCACGCGATGCTCGATACGCTTGGCGGCGGGCGGCCCCGAGGGGATACGGATGGCCACCGAGCGGTTGTCATAACCCCAGGTGGGAGCCATGGGCACGTACAGGCCGGGCTGGAAGCGCCGGTAGGAGTTGAGGTTGGGCGCGAAGATGGCCATCGAGGCGGGCATCAGCTCGACCAGCCCGGCAATGGCTTGCTGTAGCTGCGGACTGCCCAGTTGGGCATTGTCGGGGGTGGTGAAAATGTTGCGGCCATTGTCATCGAGCAGGCTGATGTGCACATGGGTCCCGTTACCCGCTTCGCCACCGTAGGGCTTGGCCATGAAGGTGGCCTCGAAGCCGTGGTGGATGGCGACGCCCTTGATCAACCGCTTGAGCATCACCGCCTCGTCGCAGGCGCGCAGGGCGTTGTCGCGGTGCAGCAGGTTGATCTCGAACTGGCCCGGCGCGCACTCCTTCAAGGCGGTATCGATCGGCAGGCCCTGTGCCAGGGCAGCTTCGGTGACCTCTTCGAGAAAATCGGCGTACTCGTCGAGCTCGGCCACCGAGTAGAGCTGGCTTTGACTGGCACGTTCGCCGGTCATTGGCGAGCGGGGCGGCTGGGGTAGGCCTGAGCTGTCACGCTCGCGATCGACCAGGTAGAACTCTAACTCGACCGAGACCACGGGTTTCAAACCTTGGGCGGTAAAACGTGACAGGACGCGGGCCAGCACCTGACGCGGATCGCACTCGAAGGGGTGGCCATCGGGTTCTTCCATGGTCATCAGCATCTGGCCCTGGTGGCCGCGCTTGGACCAGGGCACCCTGACCAGCGTGCCGTCCACGGGGCGACAGGCTCGGTCACCGTCTCCGCTGGCCAGTCCCAGTCCGGTCTCTTCGACCGTATTGCCGCAGATGTCGAGTGCAAACAGCGAAGCCGGCAGGTGCATGCCGACCTCCAGCACCTGAATGAGGTTGTCACGTGGCACGCGTTTGCCGCGCAGGACGCCATTCAGGTCGCTGATCAGCAGATCGATGCTGTCGATCTCGGGATGACGCTCCAGAAACGCCTTGGCCTCGGCATGATAATCGCTGGCCGTCATGGGACTTACCTATCAGAGGGAAAGGGGAAACGGCCCATCTTTTAGCGGCTCCCGAATGTTGTCAAACGTTTTGCATGCGCTCATCTCGTAACGCTCAAAACCATAGCCGTGTCGCAAGGCCAAGCGGAATGCGTCTCGGCAAGGCGGTGACCAATCCGGCGAAAAGCGTAATATGTCGATGAGCACACTCCGCCTGCGGCCGTCGTGTTATCCGATGGCAAGCGGGCTCAACCTTGCGCCGGACACTCTACATGAGCCGAATGATTGACAAGAGTCATGCTGATTGGCAGGCCCATGCGCGGGCCCTGTCCTTCGAGAGCCGGGCCTTTATCGGGGGCAGGTTCGTCGAGGCGGAGAGCAAGGAGCGCTTCGCGACGCTCAACCCGGCCACCGGCGAGCTGTTGGCGGAGATCGCCAGTTGCGACAGAGCGGACGCCGATGCCGCCGTTGCGCATGCGCGGGCGGCCTTTGCCCTGGGTCAGTGGTCGCAGATGGCGCCGGCACGCCGCAAGCACGTCATGCTGCGCCTGGCGGATGCAATGGAAGCGCATCGCGACGAATTGGCCTTGCTGGATTGCCTGGACATGGGCAAGCCGATCGGCAGCGCGTTGGGCGATCTGAGCGGCGCGATCAATTGCATTCGCTATAACGCCGAGCTGATCGATAAGAGCTATGGCGAGGTGGCACCCACGGATTCAAGCAGCCTGGGACTGATTCTGCGTGAGCCGCTGGGTGTGGTGGCCTCGATCGTGCCCTGGAACTTTCCCATGATGATGGCGGCATGGAAGATCGGGCCGGCCTTGGCGGCGGGAAACAGTGTCATCCTCAAGCCCTCCGAGAAGTCGCCGCTATCCGCGCTGCGCCTGGCGCATCTGGCACAGCAAGCTGGAATTCCCGATGGGGTGTTCCAGGTTCTGCCGGGGTTCGGTCACACCGTCGGCAAGGCGCTGGCCTTGTCGATGGATGTCGATTGCCTGGCATTCACCGGCTCCACGCAGGTGGGCAAGCAGTTGATGCAGTACGCGGGGCAATCCAATCTCAAGCGGGTTTATCTGGAGTGCGGGGGCAAGAGTCCCAATCTGGTATTCGCGGACTGTGCCGATCTTGAAGCGGTGGCGCGCCACGCGGCCGATGCCATCTTCCATAACCAGGGCGAGGTCTGTATCGCCGGCTCCCGCCTGCTGGTGGAAAACAGCATTCGTCCCGCCTTTCTCGACAAGCTGCTCGCCCATGCCCGTAACATGCAACCCGGCGACCCGCTGGATCCCGACAGTTACATGGGCGCCATCGTCGATGAAGCGCAGTATCGCCGGGTCCTGGACTACATTCGTCGCGGGGTGGAGGAGGGCGCCAAGCTATGTGCCGGCGGTCAACCATTGACGGATCGAGTGAATGGCTACTTCGTCCCTCCCACGATCTTCGACGAGGTCACCCCGGAGATGGCCATCGCCCGTGACGAGATATTCGGTCCGGTACTCGCCGTGCTGGGTTTCGATAGTGAGGAGCAGGCCGTCGCGTTGGCCAACGATAGCGCTTACGGGCTCGCCGCGGGTGTCTGGAGCCAGGATATCGATCGCATCATGCGCGTCTCGCGCCGGCTGCATTCCGGACAGGTCTTCGTCAATAACTGGGCTGGCGGTGACATGACCGTGCCCTTCGGTGGGGTCAAGCAATCGGGCAATGGCCGGGACAAGTCGCACCATTCGCTGGATGAATATTGCGATCTGAAGACCGTCTGGATGACATTAAAGGTCTGAGTCGCTATAGAAATGAATTTCATGCATGAAAAAGCCCCCGTCGGATCCGCTCCGGCGGGGGCGTTGTCTGATGTCGCGATTAGGCGTCGATGGCAAACTCCGACAGCTTGCGCGGGACCTTGACCTTCTTGAGAGTGGCGACCTTGGGCAGGCCGTTCTCGAACGGCGGGTAGTCCTCGCCCTGAATCAATGGCTGCAGGTAGCGGCGACACGCTTCGGTGATGCCGAAGCCATCCTCGCGAATGAAGTCGCGAGGCATGAACTTCTCCTGGTTAGCGATTTCCGAGAGTGGCGCTGCCTCGATACGCCACTCGTAGGGCGTTTCGCTGACCCGCTTGATGGTCGGCATCATGGCATTCTTGCCTTCCAGAGCCAGCTCCACGGCTTTCTGTCCCACGGCGTAGGCCTGCTCTACATCGGTGCGTGAGGCGATATGGCGTGCGGCGCGTTGCAGGTAATCGGCGACCGCCCAATGATACTTGTAGCCCAGGTCTTCCTTGACCATGCCCGCCAACGCTGGGGCCACACCGCCCAACTGACGATGGCCGAAGGCGTCGGTGTTACCGGTATCGGCGAGAAAGGTACCGTCGGCGTAGCGCGCACCCTCGGAAACCACGATGACGCAATAGCCATACTTCTGAACCGACTCCTCGACACGCGCCATGACGGCTTCGCGGTCGAAATCGATCTCGGGGAAAATCACCAGATGCGGCGGTTCGCCTTCGCCGTTGCCTGCCAGGGCACCGGCGGCGGCGATCCACCCGGCATGACGCCCCATGACCTCAAGAATGAACACTTTGGTAGAGGTGGCGCACATCGAGGCGATATCGAGTCCCGCTTCCCGGGTGGAGGTGGCGATGTACTTGGCGACACTACCGAAGCCCGGCGAGTTGTCGGTGACCGGCAGGTCGTTATCGACGGTCTTGGGGACGTGAATGGCGGTCAGCGGGTAGCCCATCTTCTCGGAGAGCTGGGATACCTTCAGGCAGGTATCGGCACTGTCGCCCCCGCCGTTATAGAAGAAGTAGCGAATGTCGTGAGCCTTGAAGACTTCGATCAGACGTTCGTACTGGACGCGGTGGGCATCGATATCCTTGAGCTTGTAGCGGCAGGAGCCGAAGGCGCCCCCGGGAGTATGACGCAGCGCGGCAATCGCATCGTCGCTCTCCTGAGAAACATCGATCAGGTCTTCGGTCAGGGCGCCGATGATGCCGAAATTGCCGGCATAGACTTTACCGATCTGATCGCTGTGCTGACGGCAGGCCTCGATCACGCCACAAGCGCTGGCATTGATAACGGCGGTAACGCCACCGGATTGGGCATAGAAGGCATTATGCTGGGCCATGGGGCTTCCTGTGCTCCTGATGAAAATGGCTCGCGGGAATTTACAATTCAGCATCATAGCCAAAAGCGGCACGCTGTGCACGATGGCATCGTTTCGTTTCGCCCTCTCTGGCCGCCATCGGGATGCCATGCTAGGCTCGCTGCCATCACGGCAGGAGACAGTCATGCACGTCCACATTCTGGGAATCTGCGGCACATTCATGGGCAGTCTCGCGCGACTGGCGAAGGACTTGGGCCACCGTGTCAGCGGCTCGGACGCCAACGTCTATCCGCCAATGAGTACTCAGCTCGAGGAAGCGGGAATCGTCCTGAGCGAGGGCTTCGCTGCCGCCAATCTCGAACCGCGCCCGGATCTGGTGATCATTGGCAATGCCTTGTCGCGCGGCAATCCCGAAGTCGAGGCGGTACTGAATGCCCGAGTGCCTTACGTCTCCGGGCCCCAGTGGCTGGCCGAGCACGTACTGCCCGGGCGGCATGTCCTGGCCGTCGCCGGAACCCACGGCAAGACCACCACCGCCAGTATGCTGGCCTGGTTACTGGAAAGTGCAGGGCTAGCGCCGGGGTTTCTGATCGGCGGGGTGCCGCGCAATTTCGGGGTATCGGCACGCCTGGGGCCGCCGCAGGCTCCCTTCGTGATCGAGGCCGACGAGTACGACACGGCCTTTTTCGACAAGCGCTCCAAGTTCGTGCATTACCGGCCCGACGTGGCGGTGCTCAACAATCTCGAATTCGATCACGCGGATATCTTTGCCGACCTTGCCGCTATCGAGCGACAGTTTCATCATCTGGTGCGTACCGTGCCCTCTACAGGGCGCCTGGTCGTGGCTCAGGACGAGCCGGCATTGGAGCGTGTGCTCGAAATGGGGTGCTGGACGCCCGTGGAGCGTTTTGGCGTGTCGGGGGCCTGCGACTGGCAGCTGCGGCTCGAACGCGACGATGCCAGCCGTTTCCAGGTCATTCACGGCAGTGAGGATGGTGTGGTCGATTGGTCGATGACCGGTGCCCATAATGCACGTAACGCGGTAGCGGCGCTTGCCGCTGCCGCTACCTGCGGCGTGGATCTGGCGAGGGGCTGCGCTGCCTTGTCACGCTTTGCCTCGCCGCGCCGGCGTCAGGAGGTGCGTGGCGAAGTGGCAAATATCCAGCTTATCGATGACTTCGCCCATCATCCGACCGCTATCGAAACGACGCTGCAAGGCTTGCGCGCCGCCACTGGCAAGGGGCGTTTGCTGGCCGTGATCGAACCGCGCTCCAACACCATGCGCCTGGGTACCATGCAACTGCGCCTGCCCGCCAGCGTGGCCAGTGCCGATATCGTTTGGTGGTTTCAGCCGCCGGGGCTCGAATGGTCGTTGGCAGACGTCGCCTCCAACAGTCCCGTTCCCGCCCATGTGGCGACCGATCTCGATGCGCTGATAGAAGAGGTCGCCGATCAGGCGCGTCCGCTGGATCGAATTGTGGTCATGTCCAATGGTGGGTTTGGCGGAATTCACGAACGCTTGCTCGCCGCATTGGAGGCCAGGCATGGTTGAGCCGGTCCGGTACGAGGAAACCTTCAAGTCACCGGTGACCGTCGCGCTGACGGGCGCCTCCGGCGCGCAATATGGCCTGCGTCTCATCGACTGCCTGGTGGGGGCGGGGCATCAGGTCTTGGTGATGATCTCCAAGGCCGCCCATATGGTGATCAGCACCGAAACCGACGTCGTCCTTCCCGCGCAACCGGTACGCCTGGCCGAGGCCCTGACGATGCGTTCGGGAGCGGCGCAGGGGCAGATACGCTGCTTCGGACGCGAAGACTGGATGGCACCAGTAGCCTCGGGGTCGGGGGCGCCTTCCGCTATGGTGATCTGTCCCTGTTCGACGGGCACGCTTTCCGCGGTGGCGACAGGCGCCAGTAACAACCTGATCGAGCGGGCCGCCGATGTCGCCCTGAAGGAGCGGCGCAAGCTGATCCTGGTGCCGCGCGAGACGCCGTTTTCGGCGATACATCTCGAGCATATGCTCAGCCTGACCCGCATGGGCGCGGTGATTCTGCCTGCGGCGCCCGGCTTTTATCATCGCCCGGCAAGCCTTGAAGATATGATCGATTTCATCGTGGCGCGTATTCTCAATCAGTTGGATATCGCGCATGCCCTGGTGCCGCGTTGGGGCGAAGCGATATCATAAGACAATTTTAATATTGTCGGACGCCAATCGGGCATTGCCAATCGGGCGGGCCGGCCTTTCCGAAGCGTATCGGGAATAGTTCCACCATGATCAATCTCTCTCTGCTATCGGTATTCGTGCCGACCTTCTTCATGGTGTCGCTGACGCCGGGCATGTGCATGACATTGTCGATGACCCTGGGCATGACGGTCGGCATCCGCCGGGCGATGTGGATGATGGCCGGCGAATTGGTCGGTGTCGGGCTGGTGGCGGTATCCGCCGTGGTGGGCGTGGCCACGGTCATGCTGCGCTATCCACAGCTGTTCGCGGCCTTCAAGTGGTTGGGAGGTGCCTACCTGATTTACCTTGGCGTGATGATGTGGCGCTCTCAAGGACGTATGGCCATTCCCCTAGAATCCCGAGCGATGCCGAATGTCTCGCGTGGCCAGCTCATCAGTCAAGGGTTCGTGACGGCGGTGGCCAATCCCAAGGGGTGGGCGTTCTTCATTGCGCTGTTGCCGCCGTTTCTCGATGCCTCGCTGCCCATGGCATCGCAGCTGATAGTGCTGGTGGGGATGATCCTGATCATCGAGCTGATCTGCCTGCTGTTGTATGCCGGCGGAGGGCGCACGGCAAGCCGCCTGTTGCGACGCAGCGGCAATGTGCGCTTGCTCAACCGCGTGGCCGGCAGTCTGATGATTGTCGTGGGAGTATGGCTGGCGTTGGGGTAGGTTGAGTGCCGGGGCACGGCGATTTCGTCACACGGCTGGCAGCCACAGGATGCGGGCAGCCAGCAATCCCAGCGACGTGAGCCCTAGCGTCAACCATGGCGGCGAGGTCAACGGCGCGTGAGCGAAGCGGTGATAGCTGACACGCGCCACCGCGCAGACGGTCAGCCCCAGCAGCGCGCCACCGATCACATCGCTCAGCCAGGCCTCGCCCGCTATCAGGCGCGACAGGGCCATTAGCAGACAGATAACGACAGCGCACCAATAAGCGTAGGCCCGACGATACGACGGGAGCTCCTGAGCGCTGAAGGCGGCGGCCAAACCATAAACCACCACCACGGTGGACGTCAGCGCATCGGGATAGGTCAAGGGGCCGGTCAGATGCACTGAGGTGTCCGGCGAGGCACCTCCACTTAGTTGTCTGAGCACGATGTTGGCTGTGGTAACGCCCGCCAATGCCGAGACCAGATGCAAAAAAGCGGCAAAATGGTGCGCCCGCAAGAGCCATAACAGCCAGGGGAGCGTCAGGGCGATCACTCCCACCACGTCGCCACTGAGCATCATGACATGGCTGATGCTGGCCAACAGCTCGAATTTGAACAGCAGCATCAGCGAATGGATCTGTAGATCCATCAGCAGTGGGCCATCCGTTCTCATGACCCATAGCGTCCAGGCGCATAGCGCCGTCAGGCTGATGACCAGCAGGCTCAGCGATGCCAGCGGAAATTCCTGCCGTGGGCGGGGAGAGCTCAGCGCGTTCCAGAGACCTCGGCGCCAGGAGCCGCCTTGCGCAAGCCTGGCCGCGTGTCGATAAAGCCAGCCTTCGCGCCCCAGATGATAACGCAGCCAGGAAAAGATCACGCCCAGCACGGCGGTGAGCGCGGCGAGCATTAGCAGCCAGCGGTCGGCTCCCGGAGGGATGTCCAGTAGACGCTGCCAGGACCGGCCCAGCAGGTAACCCGGCAGCAGATAGGCGGGCGCCCAGGCCAACGCGGACAAGGCATTGACCCATACGAATCTGCCGGTCGGCATGCGCAGCATACCGGCCACCAGTGGAATCAACGGCCGCACCGGACCCACGAAACGCCCTATCAGAATCGAGAGGCTACCATAGCGATTGAAGAATGCCTTGCTACGTTCGAGCCATTCGGGATGACGATTGAACGGCCACAGCGAGGGGACGCGTTCGCGTTGTGAGTGTCCAAGCCAGAAACTCAGGCCATCGCCGATGACGGCGCCGACAAAGCCACTGGCCAGCACCAGGCCGAGGGCGATTTGCTGATGCCCTGCCAGCGAGGCGGCGGCGGTAATCAGCACCACACCGGGCACCACGATACCAATGACGGCCAGCGATTCGCACAAGGCAATCAGCAGGATGATCAGCAGTAATAACAACGGTGAGGGCGACAGCTGATACAGCCACTCGGTGTAGTTCAAGAAGGCGGCTCCATCAGCTTGAGCCCGGCTATCGACAAGCGTTGTTCGAAATGGGAATGGCTTTCGTCCTTACCTAGGCGGCTAACGCGTGCATGGAGTTCCAGTGGGCCAGTTTCGGGAAACAATATTTTGGTGGCCTCCTGGGCTAGCCGTTCCTGGGAGATCCGGGCATTCGCCTCGGTGGTATTAGGCAGCAGCAACCAGAACAGGCTGGGCTGGTAGCGTCCGAGAATATCGCCGCAGCGCGTATGGGTGATAATCGTCTGGCTGAAGCGCTTTAGCAGAGTATTGCGCAACTGATTGCCGAACTGCTCGCGGGCCATGTCCGCCTGAGGGAGATGGATGACGATAACGCTCAACGGTTGATGCAATGTCTGGGCGCGCGAAATCTCGGCATGCAGACGCTCGCTGAGTGCGGCTCGTGAGAGGGCTCCGCTCTCGCTATCGTAAAGGTCGGTGGCATGCAACAGGCGGGTTTGAGTGGAGTGCCACCATAGCGGCAGAACGGCGGTCAGGATCAGCACGATATAGTGCATGATGACATCGCCTGACGGCAGAGAGTCGCCGGGCAGCGTCAGCCAGACCGGGGCCAGCAGCACATTGAGCAGCATGGCGGGGCCTGGAGGGAGCAGAATCAGCGTCAGCACTGGCGGTAAGCCAATCCATAGCGTGCCGGGGTTATCGATGTGGGGAAGCTCGGACGCCACCAGCAGATAGCAACTGATCAATACCAGATAGGAGGAGAGGTGGCGCTTGTCATGGCGGGTCAAGCGTAGGGCCGCCGCACCGGCAACCACTAGCGAGAGCAGGCTGGGGAGCAGGATCTGTGAATAATGCCCCAGCAGATAATGCCAGCCGGCATACACCAGAAGCAGGGGCGCGGCGGTGGCATAGACCAGTGTGACCAGCCAGGTCGAGGCTAAACGTTGTGGCGTCATCGGCTCGCCTCCGTGTCGATCCGCAGAGCTTCCTGTTGCTGGGTGAGCTCCTGAGCCAGGAGAATCGGAGGAGTCGATTCATCGAGAGGTGACACCCTCGCCACGATATCGCCGGGCAACTGTTCGAGGATGGCATCGCGCCGCAGTTGGGCGGCATGGCTGTCACGGGCCACCAGTATCACCGCAAAGACCGTACCGTTAAGCCAGTAGCAGCTTTCAAAGGGATAGGTGGTGGAGTCCAGCGTTTGTCCCAACTGCTCGGGTTTGAACAGATTGGGCGTGCGTGCGCGTAGCAATAGCAACTCACCATGCGTGCCATCGCGTTCACTGCGCGCGAGTTCGATTTCAAGGTCATGACTCAGGCGTCCCGCCGACCACATGCGCATGCGGGGCGAAACGCGTGGGCGTATATCGATGTGATGCCGCAGTCGCAGAAAAGCGCGAGCATTCGCCAGGCCCAATAGCAGCAGATAGGCTAGCAGCAGGGTGAGTATCATGCTCTGTTCGAGAGACAGTACGTAGGACATGCGCCACCAGGCGACAACGGAGAGTACGGCGACGCTTAGTTGTATCAGCGGGGGTTGGGGAAACAGCAGCAGGATAGGCCAGGCCCAGATCCAGATACCATGGCGCTGCGGATCGAACCATAACAGGCCGAGCACCAGCAGGGCGATGATGAGCGTGAGGTAGCGCAGGTGGTGCGGCGGGCGCTTGGTCAATGCCAGGCATGCGAAAATCACTGTGCCGGCCCACAACATCAGCGAGGTGGGCCCCGGCGCTTCCATGATCCCCAGAACCGCCAGTGAGCCGGCAGCGGTGAGGAACAGAGCATTGGGTAGGCGTGTTTTGTACTTGCGCTCCATGGTGCCTTACTATTGATCCTGTTCCTGGACGATGTCCGGCATTATAACGTTTGCGTTGGCGCCGTCGCGTGCCCCTTTTTCAGGAGATTGCTTCCGGCATGTTCTCACATTCGTCATCCGAGATCCGTGACGTTGTCGCGTATATGCGCGAACTGGGCATGGCCGCCCGCAGCGCCGGCAGCGAGATGCGCCGCGCCGACACCGGGCGCAAGAACGCGGCGCTGCGCGCCATCGCCCACCATCTCGAGGCGTCGCGCGATGCCTTGGAAAAGGCCAACGGCGCGGACCTGGACCGCGGCCGTGCCGCACAGCTCGACGCTGCCCTGCTGGATCGTCTGGCGCTGACACCGGCACGTATCGATAACATGATAGAAGGTCTGAACCAAGTGGCAGGGTTGGCGGACCCGGTCGGAGAGATCGATGGGTTGCGCTTTCTTCCCAGTGGAATCCAGGTCGGGCAGATGCGCGTGCCGCTCGGGGTGATCGGGATCGTTTATGAATCGCGTCCCAACGTGACTGTCGAAGCGGCAAGCCTGTGCCTGAAATCCGGTAATGCCTGCATTTTACGCGGTGGCTCGGAGGCCCGCGAGAGCAATGCAGCAATTGCCCAGTGCATCGCGGCCGGGCTGGCCGATGCGGGATTGCCGTCGGGCGCGGTGCAGATCGTGGCGACCACCGATCGCGCCGCGGTAGGCCAATTGATCACCATGCCCGAATTCGTCGACGTGATCATCCCCCGCGGTGGCAAGTCGCTGATCGAGCGGATCTCGCGCGAGGCCCGCGTGCCGGTAATCAAGCATCTCGACGGTATCTGTCACGTATACCTGGAGGCCTCGGCGGATCTCGACAAGGCGCTGGCTATCGCCGTGAATGCCAAGACGAATCGCTACGGCACCTGCAATACCATGGAAACCCTGCTTGTCGATGCCGCCATAGCCCACGTGCTGCTGCCCAAGTTGGCTGCTGCCTATGCGCCACATGACGTGGAGCTGCGTGGATGTCCGCGGACCCGCGAGATACTGCCCGACATCACTGCCGCCAACGAGGCGGATTGGGATACCGAATATCTGGCGCCGGTATTGGCGATTCGCGTGGTCGACGGCATCGACGCGGCCATGGCGCATATCGAACGCCACGGCTCCCACCATACCGATGCCATCGTCACGGAAAATATTAGCCTGGCGCGGCGTTTTCTCGCCGAAGTGGATTCCAGCTCGGTAATGGTCAACGCATCGACGCGCTTTGCCGATGGTTTTGAATACGGCCTGGGCGCGGAAATCGGGGTGTCCACCGATAAGCTGCATGCGCGTGGGCCGGTAGGACTGGAGGGGCTGACGACGCGCAAGTATGTGGTCTTCGGCGACGGCCATGTCCGCAACTGATCGTCTCCCCCTACGCATCGCCATGCTGGGCGGTACCTTTGATCCCGTGCACCTGGGGCATCTGCGCAGTGCCGTCGAACTCGGTGAGGCGCTGGCGCTTGATCGGGTCCACATGGTGCCGGCCCATGTCCCACCTCACCGGGAGGCGCCGGGGGGTTCCTCGGACGAGCGCTTGGCGATGCTCGAAGCGGGCATTGGCGATACGCCGGGCCTGATTGCCGATGGTCGGGAAATACGCCGTGAAGGGCCATCCTATTCCGTGGATACCCTGGCATTGTTGCGTGATGAGATGGGCGAACACTGCCGTCTGGTCATGGCGCTGGGGCACGACGCCTTCCTTCAACTGCACCGCTGGCATGAGCCTGAACGGCTTTTCGAACTGGCCAATATGGTGGTTATCGAGCGTCCCGGCCATGCGGCACATTTATCGCCGGCTCTCGCTGAACTAATCGATGGGCGCGAGGTCGATAGCGTTTCGGCACTTATGTGCCAACCCGCGGGACGGCTGTTGCGGCTACGCCTGCCGAGTCGCATGGCGATTTCCGCAACCGAGATCCGGCAACGCCTGCAGCGCGGCGCAAGCGTACGCTATCTGCTGCCCGAGGCGGTGGAGCGCTACATCGTGGAACGTAAGCTTTATAGGTAAACGCTGACGCCAGACGCGATGGCACGCTAGAATGCCCGTTTGCATCGGACCGATGCCGGACTCTACTTACACTCACGAGGAGCTATGCAGATCGAATCGCTCAAATCCCTGGTGGTGGATGCCCTTGAGGAGCTCAAGGCACAAGACATCACCGAGCTTGACGTGGCGGCATTGACCAGCGTCACGGATACCATGTTGGTGGCCAGTGGAACCTCGTCTCGGCATATCGGGGCGCTAGCCGATAATGTGGTGGAAAAGGCCAAGGAGGCGGGAGTTCGCCCGCTGGGGGTCGAGGGAGATCAGGGATCCGATTGGGTTTTGGTGGATCTGGGGGATATCGTGGTGCATGTGATGATGCCCGATGCGCGACGCCTCTATGATCTTGAGCGTCTCTGGGCCGACCTGCCCAGTGACGATATGCGCGAGCGGCGTGAGGAGGAGGTACAAGAGGTTCGGGGGTGAAGCTGCGTCTGCTTGCGGTCGGCACGCGAATGCCGACCTGGGTCAACCAGGGTGTCCAGGAGTACCGTAAACGCCTGCCGCGCGATTTCGCATTGGAAATAATCGAAATCGCTCCTGGCAAGCGGGGCAAGAATGCCGACGTCGCCAGGGCCATTCAGGACGAGGGTGGCCGTATGCTGGAAAAGTTGCGCGAGGGCGAGCGTATCATCGCGCTCGATGTGACCGGAAAGGCCTGGAGCACCGAGCAGCTAGCCTCTTGTGCCGACGAATGGCGTCATGAGGGCCGTGATGTGGCCCTGCTGGTCGGGGGCCCTGACGGACTCGATCCTCGCGTCGTCGCGCGGGCCGATCAGCGCTGGTCGCTGTCGGCCCTGACCCTGCCGCATCCGCTGGTACGTATCCTGCTTGCCGAACAGCTCTATCGCGCTTGGACATTGCTCTCAGGCCATCCCTATCACCGATAAAGGCCGTGGCTTTTGCCTGCCCGATTCTTATGTCCATGCTCAGCCAAGTGATTTCCAGTTTTCCTCATGCGTAAACGCCGCAAAGCGATCAAGAATCCCAAGCAGGAAGTGCGCGTCTTTCACAATCGCTCGTTGGTGGCGGCCTTGCTGGTGCTGTTGTTGACGGGAGGATTGGTGGCGCGGCTTGTCTACCTGCAGGTGTTCGAGCATGAAATCTATATTACGCGTTCCGACAAGAACCGTGTGCGTGTCGAACCCCTGCCGCCCACGCGGGGGCTCATCTATGACCGTAACGGAGAATTACTGGCCGAGAATCGCCCTACGTATAACTTGACCATGATCCGCGAGCACGTCGAGGACATGGACCAAACATTGCATACGCTGATCGAGATACTCGATCTCCCGCCGAGTGAGATCGACACCTTTCGCGAGCGTTCGCGCCAGCGCCAGCGTCCCTATCAGCCCGCTCTGCTGATGAGCGATTTGAGCGAAAAGCAGATCGCCAGCCTGGCGGTCAACCGTTATCGCCTGGCCGGGGTGGAAGTCGAGGCGCAACTGCTGCGCTATTATCCCGACGCCGAGATCATGTCGCATGTGCTGGGGTACGTAGGGCGCATCAACGTCGAGGAACTCGCGAAGCTTGATCCGGGCGATTATGCCGGTACCCACTTCATCGGCAAGACCGGAATCGAGCGCTTCTACGAGGATGAGCTTCACGGCCATGCGGGGCTGCGCAAGGTCGAAACCAACGCGCGCGGGCGGGTATTGCGTGAACTGGGGCGGACCTATCCGATCCCCGGGAAGGACATTACCCTGACCATCGACAAGCGATTGCAGCAGTTGGCTTTCGATCTGCTCGATGGCCGAAGAGGGTCGATCGTCGCCATCGAGCCCAAGAGCGGCGATATTCTGGCGATGGTATCGGCGCCGGGCTTCGATACCAATCAGTTCGTCACCGGCATCGATTACGATGCCTATCAGGCCTTGCAGAACGATATCGATTTACCGCTGTTCAATCGGGCCAGCCGCGGACAATACCCGGCAGGATCAACGATCAAGCCATTCATGGCGCTTGCGGCGCTGGAAAATGAAGTGGTGACTCCGGACGAGGTCATCTACGACCCAGGTTATTTTCAGCTTCCGGGGGACTCGCACCGCTACCGTAACTGGCTGCGCTGGGGCCATGGTCGCGTGGACCTGGAACGTGCTCTGGCGGTCTCGAACAATACCTATTTCTATAACATGGCCAATCGTCTGGGCATCGACCGTATATCGGAGTTCATGCACAAGTTCGGTTTTGGCGAACGCACCGGACTGGATATCTATGGCGCTTCTCAGGGGCTCATGCCGTCGCGTGAATGGAAACGCGAGCGCTATCGCCAGCCTTGGTATCCAGGGGAAACGCTGTCGGTCGGCATTGGCCAAGGCTACTGGATGAACACGCCGCTGCAGCTGGCAACGGCCGAAGCGGTACTGGCCAACCGTGGCCATTGGGTTCGCCCGCACTTGGCGAGCCAGGTCGGCAAGCGGGATGTTGCGCCTCCGTTCCCCGATACCAAGCCCGACATCGAGTTGAGCAACGATAACTGGTGGGACCGAGTATTTAACGGCATGGAAAAAGTCGTCAGCGGGCGCGAAGGCACGGCGAGGCGTATCGGCGTGGGGCTGGAGTATCGTATGGCCGGCAAGTCGGGTACGGCGCAGGTCTTTTCGCTGGGACAGGATCAGAAGTACGACGCCGATGAGCTTGCCGAGCGGCTGCGTGATCATGCCTTGTTCACGGCGTTCGCGCCCGTAGAGGATCCTAAGATTGCCGTGGCGATCATCGTCGAAAACGCTGGCGGGGGAAGTTCTCACGCAGCGCATCTGGCGCGCGCGCTGTTTGATGCCTGGCTGCTGCCGCCGGAAGAAGTGACCCACGACGCCGAAGCGTTGATCAAACAGGAGGTCGAGCGCAATGATGGCGCATGATTTCCAGCGCACGCTGCGTGGCCAGGAAGCGGGTGTGTCGCGCAAGCGGAGTCTATGGTCCCGTATTCATATCGATCCGTGGCTGTTGATACTACTGTTGATTTTGCTGGGCGCCGGTCTGGTGGTGCTTTACAGTGCCAGTGGGCAGCGCTTGCATGTGGTAACGGCGCAGGCGATTCGCTTTTGCGTCGCGCTGGTCGGCATGTTCGTCATCGCCCAGCTCTCCCCCGCCACGCTGTTCCGCTGGACCCCCCTGGCCTACGGGGCCGGTGTATCGATGCTGGTGGCAGTGGAAATAATGGGGGATATCGGCATGGGCGCGCAGCGCTGGCTAGAGATTCCGGGACTGATCCGTTTTCAACCCTCAGAGCTGATGAAGCTGGCCATGCCGATGATGGTGGCCGCGTATCTGCATCGCCGCGAGCTGCCCCCCAGCTGGCGCGATCTGGGGGTCTGCGGGGTGATCATTGCCGTACCGGTGCTGCTGATTGCCCGGCAACCGGACTTGGGGACGTCACTGTTGGTGGGGTGTGCCGCGATTTTCGTCATTCTGCTGGCGGGGCTGTCGTGGCGTTTCATTGCCCTGCTGGGGGCGTTGGCCGCCTCGGCCATGCCGGTGCTTTGGATGAACATGCATAGTTATCAGCGTCAACGGGTCCTGACCTTTCTGAATCCCGAAAGCGACCCGTTGGGAGCGGGGTGGAACATCATCCAGTCCAAGACCGCCATCGGTAGCGGAGGCATCTTCGGCAAAGGGTGGGGCATGGGCACGCAGTCCCAGTTGGAATTCCTGCCCGAGCGGCACACCGATTTTATCGTTGCGGTCCTCGGCGAGGAGTTCGGCCTGATCGGTATGGGATTGATATTGCTACTGTATCTGATGATCGTTGGGCGGGGGCTGTTCATGGCCAATGGGGCGCAGGATACCTATGGACGGCTACTTTCAGGCAGTATCATCCTCACATTTTTCATCTATGTATTCGTGAATATCGGCATGGTCAGCGGCATTCTGCCGGTGGTGGGCGTGCCTCTACCGTTGGTTAGTTACGGCGGGACCTCCAGCGTGACCTTGCTGGCGGGTTTCGGTATTCTCATGTCGGTTCATACCCATCGCCGGTTGTTGGCCCGTTAACCAGGCGCTGCAATGCACCAGGGAGGCATCACATAATGCTGCGGCGTTACGCGCACAAAAGAACTCTACTCGCCGGACTCTCGGGCGTATGGTTGACACTGACTTCGTTAGGCGCCTTGGCACAGGCGGATTTCGATCCGCAGCAGCATCCCGAGGTTCAGAAATTGATCAGCGAGCTGGCGGCGAAAGGGCTGGATGCCCAGCGCCTGACCTCCGTCATGCAGGGCGCCGAATTTCAGCAGGACGTGCTGGATGCGATGAGCGGAGCCGCCGAACGTCACTTGCGCTGGGGCGAGTATCGCGACATCTTCATACAGCCTCAGCGGGTAAACGAAGGCGTGGACTTTATTAAGGCCCATGCCGACGCGTTTGCGCGTGCCGAGCAGCAATATGGCGTGCCTGCGGAAGTCATTGCCGCGATCATCGGCGTGGAGACCCGTTACGGAGCCAACACCGGGCGACATCGTGTGCTCGATTCGCTGTCGACGCTGGCTTTTCATCATCCCAGCCGAAATACCTTCTTTCGCGGTGAACTGGCCGCCTTCCTGACGATTACCCTGGCGCAGGGGGTCGAGCCCGGGGAGTTGAAAGGCTCCTACGCGGGCGCCATGGGCTATCCACAGTTCATTCCCACCAGTTACCAAGCGTACGCGGTGGATTTCGACGACGATGGCTTGCGTGACCTCTGGCACAATCCGGTGGATGCCATCGGCAGCGTGGCCAACTATTTCGCACGTCACGGCTGGAAAACAGGCGCGCCCGTATTGGTCGATGCGCAAGGGCCTGATGTTCCGCCAGAAAGTATTGAATTCAACTTGGCCCACAAGCCCTATGTCAGCGTGCAAACGTTACGTGACAAGGGTATAACCGCCAAGCGCAGCGACCTTGAACCCAGCCGGCAAGTGATTCCCTTGGCGCTGGAGACCGATGAGGGACGTTACCGCTATGCCGTGGGCCTTGAGAACTTCTATGTGATTACCCGTTACAACCACAGCTATTTGTATGCCATGGCGGTCACGACCCTGGCGGAGCATATCAAGGCAGCGATGGATGAGTCGGCTTGATGCGTGGGTGGGTGCTGATTCTGGTTTTGGCGCTGCTGGCGGGATGTGCCAGTAACGGAGGCGGTTCGGGGGGGCGCTACAAGATGTCTCGTGACGCTTATCCCGATGCGCCGCCGGACGTTTCGCAGGTGCCGGATGCCGTGCCGCGTGTCGAGCCACTGGCCCGTAGTGGTAACCGCTCCACCTATCAGGTATGGGGAAAGACCTATCACGTATTGCCGGATGCCCGTGGTTATCGGGACGACGGATTGGCCTCATGGTACGGTGAGAAATTCCAGGGGTATGCCACCGCCAGCGGTGAAACCTATGACATGTACAAGATGACCGCAGCGCATCGATCGCTACCATTGCCGACCTA
The DNA here is from genome assembly GCF_054602495.1 of Halomonas sp. WWR20. Taxonomy (NCBI): domain Bacteria; kingdom Pseudomonadati; phylum Pseudomonadota; class Gammaproteobacteria; order Oceanospirillales; family Halomonadaceae; genus Halomonas; species Halomonas sp. WWR20. The sequence goes on along the minus strand of NZ_JBTRHR010000008.1, from coordinate 74,300 downwards.
TGCCCGTGTCACCAACACCGACAATGGCCGCTCGGTCATCGTCAAGGTCAATGACCGAGGCCCGTTTCACAGCGACCGCCTGATCGATCTGTCTTATGCTGCAGCGGCCCGTCTGGGAATTCTGCGCGGCGGGACCGGACATGTATTTGTCGAGGCCATCGATCCGGTACAATGGCAGGCGCAGCATCGCCCTCGCGAGGCTAAGGCGGAACCGGTAGCCGCCGAGTCGCTGTCCCGAGAGGCATTGGCGCCCTCGCAGGAGGCCGATGACTCGCCTCAGCGGGTGTCCTCTGGCAAGGCGGCGTCCGGCGTCAGCGCTGCAGGCCGATATCTGCAGGTGGCGGCGTTCGGCTCTGCGAGCAGTGCTCGGGCATTGCAGGCCCGGCTGCAAGCGGAGCTGTCGCGCCCGGTGAGAATTGCAAGTTCCGAGTCCATGTATCGTGTCCAGGTCGGCCCGGTGCAGGATGTTTCCACCCTCGAAGCGCTTAAGGCGACCCTGCGCGAGGCTGGCTACGATCAGCCATTTGTAGTGTCCGTCACTGAGTAATCCCGTTCAGCGAGAAACCGTCGTTATGAGAGTGTTTTGCCTTACCTCCTATCTGCCCCGCATGCTTGCGGTGCTCTTCGTTTTTTGTCTGAGCCTGGTGATATTGCCGGCCAGAGCGCAGATGGTGCCTTCGCCACCTTCCTTGGCGGCATCTTCCTGGGTATTGATGGATGCTGCTTCCGGCAAGATTCTTGTCGAGCATAATGCGGATCAGCCCCTGCCGCCTGCCAGTCTGACCAAGATGATGACCGCTTACCTGGTCGAGCATGAGATGGACGAGGGCAACCTGTCGCCTGACGAGCAGGTCATGATCAGTGAGAACGCTTGGCGTACGGGCGGTTCACGCATGTTCATTCAGGAAGGCACCACGGTCAGTGTCGAAAACCTGCTCAAGGGAGTGGTGATCCAATCGGGTAACGATGCCAGCGTGGCGTTAGCCGAGCATATCGCCGGGGGCGAGTCGACCTTTGCGGACCTCATGAATCAGCATGCCAAGCGTATGGGGATGAATAATTCACACTTCGTCAACGCCACGGGGTTGCCGCACGATGATCACTATTCCTCCGCGCATGACCTGGCGATTCTGGCCCGACATATCATCACCGACTACCCCGATCACTATAAGGTCTACTCGGAAAAGTATTTCACCTATAACGATATTCGCCAGCCCAACCGCAACCGCCTGCTGTGGCGCGATCCCGACGTCGATGGGCTGAAGACGGGGCATACCGAGGCCGCGGGCTACTGTCTGGTGGCGTCGGCGAAGAAAAACGACACGCGTCTGATTGCAGTGGTCATGGGGACGCACTCCGATGAGGCGCGGGCCCAGGAAGCCCAGAAGCTGCTGAGCTACGGCTTTCGTTTCTTCGAGACCAAGAAACTGTACGATCGTGGCGCCGTGCTTAACGAGCCGCGGGTATGGGGCGGCGAGCAGAACACCTTGCGCCTGGGCGTCGTCGAGGATGTCTATCTGACCGTGCCTCAGGGACGTGGCGATGAACTGAGCGCACGTCTCAATATTCAGCAGTCCATTCAGGCGCCGGTGCAGGCGGGAGAGCAGTTGGGGACGCTGGAGATCAAACTGGGAGACCAGGTGCTCGGCGAGCAGCCGCTGGTTGCCTTGGAGTCCGTGGAGGAGGGCGGTTTCTTCAAGCGGATCTGGGACTCCATCCGCCAGTTCATCGACGGCCTTTTCGACTGAGCCCTGCCGGCGTTCTGCAGGCTGCGCCGGGAGTCCCGCTCAACCTTCGCCCTTGGTAGACGGGCGAAGGTTGAGTAGAATACTTGGAAATGTCATCTGTCGAGTGCACCCATGACCGACAAGTCTCTACGGGATCTACGTGTGTCGGATGCCCAGGCAGCGCCCGAGGCGCCCAAGGTTGAGTTTCCCTGTGAATATCCCATCAAGATCGTGGGCGATGCCGCTCCCGACTTCAAGGCGACCGTGATCGATGTCGTCGAAACCCATGCCCCCGATTTCGACCGTACCAGTATCCGCATGGTCGACAGCCGTAATGGCAGGTTCCAGTCGGTACGCGTGACGATTACCGCGACCGGGGAGGAGCAACTGCGTACGCTGTTCACTTCTCTCAAGGCCACCGGCCGTGTGCATATGGTGCTGTAATGGAGAGCGAGGGCGGCTTGCCGCCGATCCAGTTGCACTGCCTGGGGCGGCGCGCCTATACCCCGGTCTGGCACGCCATGCGCGCTTTTACCGACAGTCGTGATGCCCGGACGCCTGATCATTTCTGGCTGGTGGAGCACGAGCCGGTATTCACTCAGGGGCAGGCCGGCAAGCCCGAACATCTGCTGATGCCCGGCGACATTCCGGTAGTAGCCACCGACCGCGGAGGGCAGGTGACCTACCACGGGCCGGGGCAAGTGGTGCTATATCCGCTGCTTGATGTGCGGCGCGCGCGGCTAGGTGTGCGTGATCTGGTCACTGCCCTGGAAAGGGCAGTGATTAACCTGCTCGAATCACATGGCGTGGTGGCGCAAGCGCGCCCCGATGCGCCGGGGGTCTACGTGGGCGACGCCAAGATCGCCTCCCTCGGGCTGCGAATCCGGCGTGGCGCCAGCTTTCATGGGGTGGCGCTCAACATCGATGGCGACCTGTCGCCATTCTCGCGGATCAACCCCTGCGGCTATGCCGGCATGGCCATGACCCGGCTCGCCGATCTGGTCGATGACTGCCCCGATACCGACACGGCGGCTCTGCATCTGGCCGAGTTTCTGGCACAGGAACTGGGACGTAAACTCGCGCTGGTGGATACTCCCGTCAGCCCGTAGCAGCGCTAATTTCCTCCGTTACCGGTATCAGCAAGAACCCCGCCAGATTCATGATCTGGCGGGGTTCTTGCTGGTGTATCCGCTGTACAGGCTCGCTGATATTCAAGGCCTGGTGCGTTCAGCCGACATTGACGGCCGCGATACGGTTCGAGTCGGGTTCATGGCCGGGTACGGCAGCAGGGGAGGCCAGGCCGAGATTGTTCTTCTCGAACACCCTGTCAGCCCGGTAGCTGGAGCGAACCAGCGGACCGGAGGGCACTTCCATGAAGCCCTTCTCCAAGCCCAGAACGCGATAGCGCTCGAACTCCTCCGGGGTAACCCAGCGTTCCACCGGCAGGTGGTTGCGCGTGGGCTGCAGGTACTGGCCCAGGGTGACGATGTCCACACCGATGGCACGCAGATCGTCGAAGGTCTGGAGGATCTCCTCTTCAGTCTCGCCGAGTCCCAGCATCAGGCTGGTCTTGGTGACGACTGCGGGGCGATGTCGCTTGGCATGGGCCAGCACGTCGAGCGTCTTGCGATAGCCGGCACGCGGGTCGCGCACGCGTCGGGTCAGGCGCTCCACGGTCTCGACGTTCTGGGCGAACACCTCGAGGCCGGAGTCGACGACCCGCTCGATGGCGCTGGTCACGCCGTTGAAATCCGGCGTCAGGGCTTCCACTGCGACCTCGGGGGTGCGTGACTTGATGGCGCGGATGCAGTCGGCATAATGGCCGGCACCGCCATCGGCAAGATCGTCGCGGTCCACGGAGGTGAGAACCACGTAGCGCAGCCCCATAAGTTCCACCGACCTGGCGGTGTTCTCGGGCTCCTCGGCATCCAGCCAGCCCTGCGGATTGCCGGTGTCCACGGCGCAGAAACGGCAGGCGCGGGTACACACCGAGCCCATCAGCATGATGGTCGCCGTGCCGTTACTCCAGCATTCTCCCATGTTCGGGCAGTGGGATTCGGCGCAGACGGTACTGAGCCGGTGCTTGGCCACGTTCTTCTTCACGGCATCGAAGCGTTCGCCACCGGGGACTTGGGCGCGCAGCCATTTCGGCTTGCGCCCGCTGACGCCGCCGTCCTCGGCTTGACTACGTACTTTCATGCCGTCCTTGATGGCGGCGATGCCATGGTCGTTGCGATATTTCTCGCCACTGGAGACGCGTTTGGAAGGGGTGTCGCTCATAGCTGTGAGCCTCTCTGCTTGCTGGGCCAACGACGCCGGGACTGCGTTACCACGGGTCTACCGGGAGTGCGCCGGCCGGCGTTTCCAGGCAGTCTGGCACGTCGAATGATGCGTGGATTTCAGTGCATAAATTACCACAGGAGTCGTCATGCTGGACAGCGGGCCCTGGCGCACCGCCGCTTGACAACAGGCCGGTAAGGCTAGGCCATTGCCGTCAGCACGAGCTTGCCGGTGACGTGGCCCTCTTCGAGCTTGCGGTGTGCGCGGCCGAGATTGTCCGGCGTCAATGGACCGATGACTTCGCTCAATGTCGAGCGCAGGCGTCCGGCATCGAAGTGCTCAGCCATTTTTGCCAGCGCCTGACCCTGATGCTCGATATGGTAGCCATGCAACGGGCGGGCGAACATGAATTCCCAGCTGAACGTCACGGCCTTGCCCTGCAGTTGGTTGAGGTCGACGTCCTTTTGCGTCTCGGCAATCGCCACGATATGGCCGAGTGGACGAATGAGGACATTCATGTTGTCCCAGTGGTCGCCAATGTCGTGGCAGTTGAAGATGTAGTCGACTTCCGGATAGCCGGCACGCTGCACGCTGTCGACCAGATCATGGTGATCCACCACTTCATGCGCCCCCATGCTGCGGCACCACTCGATGGATTGCTCGCGTGATGCGGTGGCGATGATCTTGATGCCGGTCAGCTGGCGTGCCAGCTGGATGGCGATCGATCCCACGCCGCCGGCACCGTTGATGATCAATAGGGTTTCGTCGCGGTGTGTGTCGCCTCCCTGCGCAAGCTTCAGCTTGTCGAACAGCGCTTCCCAGGCGGTCAGTGCCGTCAGCGGCATGGCGGCCGCCTCTTCGGGCTTGAGCTTCTGGGGGGCCTTGGCCGCCAGGCGGGCATCGACGAGCTGATAGTGGGCATTGCAGCCGGGGCGATCGACTTCGCCGGAATAGTACACCCGCTCTCCCTTGGCGAAACCGCTCACCTTGTCGCCCACGGCTTCCACCTGACCGGCGGCGTCCCAGCCCAGTACATGCGGTTGATCGCTCGGCAGGAAGGCGCCCTGGCGGATCTTGGTATCGACCGGGTTGACCGACACTGCCTCTATACGCACCAGCAGATCCCATTCGCCCGGTGTCGGTGTTTCGCGTTCGGCAATCTGGAAGGCGCTTTCGGGAGCCGCTTCCGGCTGCCCCGTGGTGGCGATAACTTTCATGTCACGCTCCGTGTGGAAGGATCAAAGTACTGAAACTCACCAGATGAGGGCGAGCAAGGCAGGAATCAACTTGCATGACGGCAAGCGAATCGTCATGTCGTGCAAACGAAGCCAGGACCCGGAGCCGGTTCGAGCGGGGCCCTGAAGTGAGCGTTGAGTTCCGGTAGCAATTCACGCACGAAGCGCAGGAACAATTCGGTGACCGGTGTCGGATAGCGGTCCTTGGGATAGACCGTGCACCAAGAGCGCCGCAGTGGGAAGCCCGGCAAGTTGGGCGAGGCGAGAAGGCCTGACGCAAGCTCCAGCTGCACTGCCAGGCGTGGCAGGATTGCCACGCCGAGGTGGGCCATGACGCCCTGCTTGATGGCTTCGTTGGTTCCCAACTCAATGGTGTGATGCAGCGATACCCGCTCTCGCGCGGCGAAATCCTCGAAGGCGGTACGCGTACCGGAGCCCGGCTCGCGCATCAGCACGTAGTGATGCGCGAAGTCTTCCAATGTCGGCGCCGGTGCGGTGAGCAGCGGATGGCCGGGCCAGACGATGGGAATCATCTCGTTGTCGAGGATCGGCATGAAGGCCAGATTGGCGTCTTCCGGCACCATGCCCATGATCACCAGATCATCGCGCCGCTCGGCCAAGCGCTCCAGCGCTTGGCCGCGATTGCAGACCCGCAGGCGTATCTGCACTTCGGGATAGCGGGCCCGAAAGCGCGCCAGGATGTGCGGCACTACGTACTGGGCGGTACTGACCGCCGCCAGATTCAGCTCACCGCGAATGGTGCCGGCCAGTTCGGAGAGTTCCATCTGCAGGCTGGACACCTGACCGAAGATGGACTGCACCGAAGCCGACAGGGCGTCGGCGGCAGGCAGCACATGCAGCGTCTTGCCGGCATATTTGAACAGCGGCTGCTCGAGCGCCTGTTCGAGTTGGCGGATCTGCGCACTGACCGCTGGCTGCGTCAGGCCCAGCTGTTCCGCTGCGCGTGAGTAGGACTGCTGACGGTAAACGGCCTGGAAAACCTGAAGCTGACGAAACGTCAGGCGATTGAGCAGATTGGGTCGCGACATTGACGCCCCCAGGGCGGGTATAAGCTATCCCTTATAGGATGGCAAAAAAATATCAATTTTTCTATTGGCTCACAGCTGAGTAGCGTTGAGAGCCAGAAACGGGCAAGCAAGGTACCCTGTCGACGCAACCCGGAGGGTTTACGGTGTTCCAGAAACTTCTCATCGCCAACCGTGGCGAGATAGCTGTGCGCATTGTACGCGCTTGCGCAGAGATGGGCATCCGTTCGGTCGCGATTTACACCGAACCGGATCGCTTCGCGCTACACGTCAAGCGCGCCGACGAAGCCCACTTCGTGGGTGACGATCCGCTGGCAGGCTACCTGGACCCGCGACGGATCGTCGATCTCGCCCGTGAAACAGGCTGCGACGCAATTCATCCCGGCTACGGCTTCCTTTCCGAGAATGCCGATTTTGCACGCATCTGTGCCGAGGCGGGGATTGCCTTCGTCGGTCCCGACACCAAGGTGATCGCGCGAATGGGGGACAAGACGGCGGCGCGTACCGCAATGCGTGAAGCGGGTGTGCCGGTCACGCCAGGCTCCGAGAACAACCTAGCCTCATGTGAGGAGGCCTTGAACCTGGCCGAAACCATCGGGTATCCGGTCATGCTCAAGGCCACTTCCGGCGGTGGCGGTCGCGGCATTCGTCGTTGCGACACGCCGGCCCAGTTGAACCAGGCTTGGAATCGCGTCATCTCCGAGGCCACCAAGGCGTTCGGCTCGGCCGACGTGTTCATGGAAAAGTGCATCGTCGACCCACATCACATCGAGGTGCAGATTCTCGCCGACCGACATGGCGGAGTGATACATCTCTTCGAGCGCGACTGCTCCATCCAGCGTCGTAACCAGAAGCTGATCGAGATCGCGCCCAGCCCCCAACTGACGCCGGAACAGCGCTCCTACGTGGGCGAGATGGCCGTCCGTGCCGCGGCGGCGGTCGGCTATGAGAACGCGGGCACCGTGGAGTTCCTCGTCAAGGGGAACGAGGTGTACTTCATGGAAATGAACACGCGCGTCCAAGTCGAGCATACCATCACCGAGTCGATTACCGGCGTGGACATCGTGCGCGAACAGATCCGGATCGCCGCAGGGCTAAAGCTGGCGTTTCGTCAGGAAGACATTCAGCACCACGGTTTCGCCATTCAGTTCCGCATCAATGCCGAGGACCCCAAGAACGACTTCCTGCCTTCCTTCGGCCGTATCACGCGCTACTACGCACCCGGTGGGCCGGGTGTGCGCACCGATACGGCAATCTATACCGGCTATACCATTCCGCCGTATTTCGACTCCATGTGCCTAAAGCTCATTGTCTGGGGCATGACCTGGGAGGAAACGCTCGATCGCGGCATCCGCGCTCTCAACGACATGCGCCTGCAGGGGGTGAAAACCACCGCGCCGTACTATCAGGAAATCCTGCGTCATCCCGATTTCCGCAGCGGCCATTTCAACACCGGCTTCGTGCCGGCACATCCTGAGCTGCTGAATTATTCGGTAAAGCGTAACCCTGAAGAAGTCGCCCTGGCCATCGCCGCCGCCATCGCCGCACATGCCGGCCTGTAAGGAGAGAGCCCCATGAACCACAAGGTCAACATCACGGATGTCGTGCTGCGCGACGGCCACCAATCGCTTATCGCTACACGCCTGCGTACCGAGGATATGCTGCCGATTTGCGGCAAGCTCGACGCCATCGGCTATCACTCGCTGGAGGTCTGGGGCGGCGCGACCTTCGATGCCTGCGTCCGGTTTTTGAAGGAGGATCCCTGGGGCCGGCTGGCGGCGCTCAAGGAGGCGCTGCCCAACACGCCGCTGCAGATGCTGCTGCGCGGTCAGAACCTGCTCGGCTATCGGCATTATGCCGACGATGTGGTCGAGCGCTTCGTCGCCAAATCGGCGGAGAACGGCATCGACATCTTCCGCATCTTCGACGCGCTGAACGACCTGCGCAACCTGGAAACTGCCATGCGCGCTGTCAAGGCCAGCGGCAAGCATGCCCAAGGCACCCTCTGCTACACGGTCAGCCCGGTGCACACACTGGCGATGTATGTCGACCAGGCCAAGCGGCTAGTCGATATGGGCGCCGACTCCATCGCCATCAAGGACATGGCCGGCCTGTTGACCCCCTATGCCACGGCAGAATTGGTGGCGGCGCTGATCGAGGCCGTTGAGGTACCGGTGCATCTGCACGCTCATGCAACGTCGGGTCTGGCACCGATGTGCCAGATCAAGGCCGTGGAAGCCGGTTGCCGGCATATCGATACCTGCATTTCGGCGTTTGCGGGCGGCACCAGCCATCCGGCGACCGAATCCATGGTCGCCGCCTTTCAGGGCAGCGACTACGAGACCGGCCTCGACCTTGAGGCACTCAAGGAGATCGGCGACTACTTTCGCGAGGTACGCAAGAAATACGCCGCGTTCGAGAGTGAGTTCACCCGCGAGGATGTCTCGGTGCAGATCAATCAGGTGCCGGGCGGCATGATGTCCAACCTGGCCAACCAGTTGAAGGAGCAAAACGCTCTATCCAAGATCCGCGAGGTGTTCGACGAGATTCCCCGGGTGCGTGCCGATCTCGGCTACCCGCCGCTGGTGACGCCCACTTCGCAGATCGTGGGTACCCAGGCGGTCATGAACGTGCTGATGGGCAGCCGTTACAAGTCGATCACCAATGAAGTCAAGCGCTACCTGTTGGGCGGGTATGGGCAGCCGCCGGCCGCGGTAGACGACAATGTCCGCCGCTTGGCGATCGGTAACCAGCCGGTAGAGGAGGGGCGCCCGGCGGATCGCCTGACGTCTGAGATGTCGCGCCTGGCGCGAGAGATCGGCGACTTGGCCACCACCGAAGAAGACGTGCTGACCTTTGCCATGTTCCCCGATCTGGGCCGCGACTTTCTGCAAGGGCGCCGTGACGGTACCCTAACGCCCGAGGCGCTGCCCAACCCCGCCGAAACCTCGGGGCGTCCGGTGACCGAAGGGACGCCGACCGAGTTCGTCATCGATGTGCACGGGGAGTCCTACGAGGTACAGATCACCGGTGTCGGGCGCAACATGGGCGGCAAGCGACAGGTCTACCTGACTCTGGATGGTATGCCTGAGGAAGTGATTTTCGAGGCCAAGGACGATTTTGTCAGCGCTCAGGCTTCCGGGCGTGCCCGCGCAACCTCACCGGGGCATGTCACCACCTCGATGCCGGGAAATATCGTGGATGTCCTGGTCGCCGAGGGGGATAGCGTTACCGAGGGACAGGCCGTGCTGATTACCGAGGCGATGAAGATGGAAACCGAGGTGCAGGCGCACATTTCGGGGAGCGTCAAGGCGATCCACGTGGCCAAGGGCGATCGTGTCACACCCGGCGAGGTGCTTATCGAGATCGAATAGGGGGACGGGTTCTCTCTGTGACCCCGGCCTGTCCGGGGTTTTTATGCGTGCGAAGTTTTGTGCTGCCAGAGTGCAGCGGTATCGGAGAGCCCGGCAGGGTATGACGAATCCGGCCCGGGCTCGTGTGGGGACGCGCCTTATTCGCCACGCGGTGTGGCGTTGATCTTATGCAGCGACAAGTCCGCGCCCTGGTATTCCTGTTCTTCGGAAAGGCGTATCCCGACACTGGCTTTGAGTCCGCCATACACGATCACGCCCGCGATCAATGCCAGGATAATGCCTCCCAGCGTGCCAATCAGCTGGGCGATGAAACTGACATCCCCCAGGCCGCCCAGTGCGCTCTGACCAAAGATTCCGGCGGCAATGCCACCCCAGGCGCCGCAAATGCCGTGTAGCGGCCATACACCGAGTACATCGTCGATCTTCCAGCGATTCTGAGTCAGGGTGAATAGCCAGACGAAAATAGCACCAGCGATCAAGCCCGTGGCCAGGGCACCCAGCGGATGCATCAGGTCGGAGCCGGCGCACACCGCGACCAGGCCCGCCAGTGGGCCGTTATGGATGAACCCAGGATCGTTGCGCCCGGTTATCATAGCCGCGAGGATGCCGCCCACCATGGCCATCAACGAGTTGACGGCGACCAGGCCGCTGATGTCCTCCAGCGTCTGGGCCGACATGACGTTGAAGCCGAACCAGCCGACGGTCAATGTCCATGCGCCCAAGGCGAGAAAAGGAATGCTGGACGGAGGATGAGCGGCTACGGCGCCATGGCGGGGATAACGTCCCTTGCGCGGGCCGAGCAGCAGCACGGCGACCAGCGCGACCCAGCCGCCAAAGCCATGTACGACCACCGAGCCGGCAAAATCGTGAAAGGCATGACCGAAGCTGGCTTCAAGCCACGCCTGAACGCCAAGATTGCCGTTCCAGACCAAGCCCTCGAAGATCGGGTACGCCACTCCCACCAGCAGCAGCGTGGCGGTGAATTGCGGATAAAAACGCGCCCGCTCGGCGATGCCGCCGGAAATGATCGCCGGTATCGCGGCGGCGAAAGTCAGCAGAAAGAAGAACCTGACCAGTCCGTAACCATGATCGGCGGCTAGCGTGGCGGCATCGCTGAAGAAGCCGCTGCCATAGGCCAGCGCATAACCCAGCGTGAAATAGGCGACCGTAGAGGCGGCAAAATCGGTAATGATCTTGACTAGGGCATTGACCTGATTCTTGGCACGGACGGTGCCGACCTCAAGAAAGGCGAAGCCGGCATGCATGGCCAGCACCATGCAGGCGCCCAGAAGAAGGAAAAGAACGTCAGCGCTGGAAGGAGTCGGCATTGGGATGTACCTGTCATTCTCGTTGGAAAAGGCCGCAAACTGACTGTGCGGCGTGCATCGAGATTAGCTATGCACAAAATATGCCTATAATAATGGGTAGTTAAATCAATGGTTTATTCACGCATGCATTTTTTTGATGCATATTTGGCATTAATTTGGTGCATTGCCGGGGTGGCATGGGCCATTGTGGTGCAGAAGAAGTCGCCGATGTCTTTCAAGAGTGCACACAAGGCTGATGACGCACGATATCGGCTAGACAATGACGGGGAGACATGCAGTGTTCGGTCTTACGCTACGTCAGAAAATTACGAAAAAGGAGTTGAGCCAGAATGCGCTGTCCAGCGCATTCTGGCTCAACGTGGAGCGGCGGCGGGGGGCGCACCAGGCATCTGTCAGGTGCGGGTGCGTTCGGCGACCCACTGGTCCGAGTCGGGAACGTTGACGCGATAGTCCTCCTCCAAATACGGCGAGCCGATCATGAAATCGGCACTGGCCGCGTTGCAAGCAACAGGAATATTCCATAGCGCGGCCAAACGCAGCAGAGCCTTGACATCCGGATCGTGCGGCATGGGGGCAAAGGGATCCCAGAAGAACACCAGCATATCCAGGCGGCTTTCGGTGATCCGCGCACCAATCTGCTGGTCTCCCCCCAGCGGACCGCTCATCAGGCCCTCGACGACAATCCCGAGAGCGTCGGAAACGCGGCGGGCCGTGGTGCCGGTGCCCACCAGTTCGTGCCTGGCCAGGGTCTCGCGCCAGCGGCCCGCCCACTCCAGTAGCTCCTCCTTCTTGCCGTCATGAGCGATCAGGGCGATTCGCTTACGTGCCGGCAGGGTGCGCGTCGCCTGACGGCGCGGGCGATGTTCAATCACGCTCGGTGCCTACCTGGATGATCTTGAAGGTATTGGTGCCCCCATGAGCATTCATGTGGTCGCCGCGGGTGAGAATGACATGGTCGCCGTCATGGGCAATGTTACGCTTGACCAGCTCCTGAATCGCTGCGCTGTTGATGCGATCCGAATCGATATGGTCACTATCAAAGGGCAGAGACACCACGCCACGATATAGCGCCATGCGCCGTTGGGCGACGGGATCCTGAGCCAGCGCGACGATGGGCAGGCCGGAGCGGATGCGTGAGGCGATCAGCGGTGTGTAACCGGTCGAGGTCAGGCAGGCGATGGCGGCAACGCCGGAGAGGTGATTGGCTGCGTACATCGCCGACAATGCCACCGTCTCGTCAGTCCGGGTGAAACCTTCGTGAATGCGATGCTGGGACTGCTGGGCGGCCCGTTCGCGCTCGGCGCCCAGGCACAGGCGATGCATGGCTTCCACGGTTTCCACCGGATAGTCGCCTGCCGCCGTTTCGGCGGAGAGCATTACCGCGTCGGTGCCGTCGAGCACGGCATTGGCCACGTCGAAGACCTCGGCACGGGTCGGCAGCGGTGCGCTGATCATCGACTCCATCATCTGCGTGGCGGTAATGACCAGCTTGTTGAGACTGCGCGCACGGCCGATGATGCGTTTTTGCACGCCAATCAGCTGGGCGTCGCCGATTTCCACGCCGAGATCGCCGCGGGCCACCATCACTGCCTCGGAGGCGCGGATGATGTCGTCGAGCACTTCGGGGTCGGCAACGGCTTCGGCACGCTCGATCTTGGCTACCAGACCGATTTCCTTGCCGGCATCGCCCAGCAACTCGCGGGCCAGTTGCATGTCGGCGGCATGACGCGGGAAGGAGACCGCCAGGTAATCGACGCCGATGGCAATGGCGGTCTTGAGGTCTTCCTTGTCCTTGTCGGTGAGCGCTTCGGCCGACAGCCCGCCGCCTTGCTTGTTGATACCCTTGTTGTTGGACAGCTTGCCGCCGACGCGAACGGTGGTGTGGACCTTGGGAGGTTCCACGCGCTCGACCACCAGTTCCAGACGACCATCATCGAGCAACAGAATGTCTTGCGGAGCGACATCTTCGGCAAGCTGCTTGTAGTCGCAGCCGACGTGTTCGGTGTTGCCGGCATCCCGGTCGAGGGAAACGTCCAGCACGAACGGTTGGCCCTCCTCAAGGTGCACGGCGCCTTCGGCAAAGCGGGCAATGCGAATCTTGGGACCCTGCAGGTCGCCTAGCGCGGCGACGCAGCGGCCATGACGGGCGGCGATTTCGCGCACTGCTGCCAGGCGGCGGCGGTGATCATCGGCACTGCCATGAGAAAAGTTTAGACGTACCACATCGACGCCGGCGGCGATCATCTCCTCCAGCACGCCTTCCCGGTCGCTGGCCGGTCCTAGGGTGGCAACGATCTTGGTGCGGCGGATTGGACCATGAAACGCGTTTTGCATCGGGTTCTCCTTGGCCTGTCTCAGGGGGCGATAGTGGAGTGGAGAGACACTGCATGTGGTGATTTTACTACATTGTGCTGTCGCTGCCGAGGTCGGCGTATGAGTAACGTCATTCTAGGCGGTATCACTCTCGGATAATGAAGAGAAAGCCTCAGGGAGAATAGGGGTTTAAATATACAGCATCGCCAATGTCATGATGGAGAGACTTGCTGTTCTGATGAGCCTGTGTCTAGTGTTCATGGCACGATGATTGTCGATACGGGCATTGTCGAGCAGGTCGGCTGTCCCCATATTGCCAAGCTGGCCTGGATACGCCTTCAGCGGGCTTGGCTCCGTGGCAGCGGCTGATCATAAAGGGCTTTGGGGCTAACGTAACGACGTTAACGCTCCTTGTACGCTGTGTAACGACTGGCGTGGTCGGCAGTGCTGGGTTAGGGTAAGCGCATTTTTCCCGCCGGGATGCTCCCGGACGCGATGAACATAAAGCCGTTGACGCAGGTCGGCGGCTCGGAGAAACGGAGCACTATGGGCAAGTCACTGGTCATCGTCGAGTCGCCGGCCAAGGCCAAGACGATCAATAAGTACCTCGGGAACGACTTCGTCGTGAAATCGAGCGTGGGGCATATTCGCGACCTGCCGACCAGTGGCTCCGGCAAGACTGCCAGCGACCCCAAGGAACGTGCCCGTCAAGCCGCGGCGACACGCAAGATGTCGCCGGAAGAAAAGGCGGTATACAAGAAGCAGAAGGGCTGGACGCAGTTGGTACGGCGCATGGGCATCGATCCGGAGCATGGCTGGGCGGCTCAGTACGAGACCTTGCCCGGCAAGGAGAAGGTCGTCGCCGAGCTCAAGAAGCTTGCCGAAAAGGCGGATACCGTTTACCTCGCCACCGACTTGGACCGCGAAGGAGAGGCCATCGCCTGGCATCTCAAGGAAACCATCGGCGGCGACGATTCGCGCTATCGACGCGTGGTGTTCAACGAGATCACCAAGAACGCCATTCAAGAGGCATTCAAGACGCCGGGTGCGCTCAACATACCGCGTGTCGAGGCCCAGCAGACCCGGCGTTTCCTGGATCGCGTGGTCGGCTTCATGCTCTCGCCCTTGCTCTGGAGCAAGGTGGCCCGCGGACTGTCCGCCGGACGTGTGCAGTCGGTGGCTGTGCGCCTGATCGTCGAGCGTGAGCGCGAAATCCGTGCCTTTGTCCCTGAAGAGTTCTGGGATGTGCATGCCGATCTGGTCAGCCAACAGGGCGAACCCATCCGTTTCGAGCTGGTTCGTCAGGAGGGGCAGGCATTTCGCCCCCGCTCCGAGAAGGAAACGCTGGAGCGCATCGAGGCGCTGCGTAAGGCACCGCTGGAGATCACCGAGCGTGAAACCAAGCCGACGCGCTCCAAGCCGACGGCACCGTTCATTACCTCGACCTTGCAGCAGGCCGCTAGCGGGCGGCTCGGCTTCTCGGTCAAGAAAACCATGATGATGGCGCAGCGCCTTTATGAGGCGGGGCACATCACCTACATGCGTACCGATTCGACCAACCTTTCCAAGGAAGCCGTGGATAGCGTGCGTGGCTACATCGAGGACAGCTTCGGCAAGGCGTACCTGCCCGAGGCTCCCAACCGCTACTCCAGCAAGGAAGGCGCGCAGGAAGCGCACGAAGCCATTCGTCCTTCGGATGTGAACCGACGTGCCGATTCCCTGGAGGGTATGGAGCGTGATGCGCAGCGCCTGTACGAGTTGATCTGGCGCCAGTTCGTCGCTTGCCAGATGACACCGGCGGAATATCTGTCGACGACGCTGACCATCGAGACCCAAGGCTACGAGCTCAGGGCCAAGGGGCGCGTGCTCAAGTTCGATGGCTATACCCGGGTCATGAAACCGGCCGGCAAGAAGGATGACGATCAATCGCTGCCGGATATCGATAAGGGGGAAGTGCTGTCGCTCGACACACTCGATCCACAGCAGCACTTCACCAAGCCCTCGCCGCGCTACACTGAGGCAAGTTTGGTCAAGGAACTCGAGAAACGTGGCATCGGCCGGCCTTCGACATATGCCTCGATCATCTCGACCATTCAGGATCGCGGCTACGTCAAGCTCGAGAATCGGCGTTTTTATGCCGAGAAGCTCGGCGATATCGTCACGGATCGCCTTGCCGAGTCGTTCAGCGATCTGATGGATTACAGCTTTACGGCGCGGATGGAGGACAACCTCGACGAAGTTGCCGAGGGCGAGCGCAACTGGCGTGAACTTCTCGATGCGTTCTACGCCGATTTCAAGGCCAAGCTCGAGCATGCCGAGGGCGAGGAGGGCATGCGGCCCAACCAGCCGGTTCCCACGGACATCGATTGCCCCCATTGCGGGCGCAAGATGCAGATCCGTACCGCCTCGACAGGCGTCTTCCTGGGGTGCTCGGGGTACAATCTGCCGCCCAAGGAGCGCTGCAAGACCACTATCGATCTTATCCCTGGCGAAGAGGCCGTAGCGGAAGACGCCAACGAAGAAGCGGAAACGGATGCCCTGCGTGCCAAGCGCCGCTGTCCCAAATGCGGCACGGCCATGGATAGCTACCTGATCGACGAGACTCGTAAGCTGCATATTTGCGGTAACAGCCCGGATTGCGGCGGTCATGAAGTCGAAACCGGTCGTTTCCGCCTCAAGGGCTACGAGGGGCCGGTCATCGAGTGCGACAAGTGCGGTAGCGAAATGCAGCTCAAGTCGGGGCGCTTCGGCAAGTACTTCGGATGTACCAATGAGAACTGCAAGAACACCCGCAAGCTGCTCAAGAGCGGTGAAGTGGCGCCGCCCAAGATGGATCCCATTCCCATGCCCGAGCTGGCCTGTCAGAAGGTAGAGGATCATTATGTTCTGCGCGACGGGGCCAGCGGACTGTTTCTGGCTGCCAGCCAGTTCCCCAAGAACCGCGAAACCCGCCCGCCACTGGTCAAGGAGCTTAAGGCCCATGCCCAGGAATTGCCCGAAAAGTACCACTTCCTGCTTAAGGCGCCGAGCGAGGACCCTGACGGACGCCCGGCGCAGATCCGTTTCTCGCGCAAGACCAAGAGTCAGTACGTGATGAGCGAAGAGGAGGGCAAGGCCACCGGCTGGCGGGCACTGTTCGAGGACGGGCGTTGGCAGGTCGAGGACAAGCGCAAGTGAGTTCGATGCCAAGCCCCGTAGGAGGTCGCCGATGACACCACGCGGACGCACCAATCAATTGCTGTATCAGGCCGAGCTGTTGCTGAGCATGGGCCATGAGACGGACCTCGAAGACGAGCACGTCGAAGCACGACGCCTGGCGCGGGAGGAGGGCTGTCTGGCACTGCTGGAGCTTGCCCTCAACGCCCTGCTGCGCGAAGTGACCGAACATGCCCGGCTGGCGCGTCACGAGTGGCGCGAGCTGCTTGTCGAGGGCGCTTCACCGGTTGCTGCGGTCATGGAGCTACGAGAAATTGCGACCCAGCCCGACAGCTGGCTGACGGTACTGTTGGCTCGCATCGAGGCATTGCATGGCGTGGAAGGTGCGGCGCGGCGCGAGACCCGCACGTCGTTAATCATTAGCGCCGAGCGCATCGCGCTGGGTGAAGAGCTGCAGTGGTGCCTGCGCGAATTCAAGGCGTTACTGCCGCGTCTGCGTGAAGCCAGTCTTGAATGGTGACGAAAACGCATGCAAATGGTAGGCTTGAAAAAAGGAACAACGACCATGGCGCTACGCCTTGGTCGTTTTTTGTTGGCCGCAACGATGAGAGGTAAATGTGTCCGATACCGCGATTCTGGAAATCGTTGAACTCGCCGACGGCGAGATCGTGCTCAGGCCTTCGGAAGGCAAGGGAGAAGCACTGGTCAGTATCCGCTTCTCTCAAGAGGCCGCTGAGCTACTGCGTCAGAGCCGCTTTGAGGTGGCGCGTGAAATGATCGATCATGCCATTACGCGTACCCACCTGTGGGATAGTGAGGACGACGAACCGCGGGAACCCGCCACTTTCCATTGATGCACGCTTTTCGCTGCAGATGCTTTCGCTGAAAAGTCCTATCCGAAGAAATCGACAGCGTCGTGCCGCACGGCGCTTGATCGCGGCACGGCCTGGCGTGATCTTGTGCTACTGGCATGGCCTCATCATTTACCCGCCTTCCCGTGTCATGTTCCACCCGTTAAGACTCTTCACTGGGGGCAGGAATGGAAAAAGTGGCTGTTTTCGTGGATGTTCAGAACATCTATTACACGACCCGGCAGATCTTTGGACGACACTTCGATTACAATGCCTTCTGGCGCAAAGCTACATCGAACCGGGAGGTCATCAAGGCCATCGCCTACGCCGTCGAGCGAGACGATGAAAAACAGCGTCAGTTTCAGAATATTCTGCGCGGGATTGGCTTCGAGGTGAAACTCAAACCCTTCATCCAGCGGCGCGACGGCTCGGCCAAGGGGGATTGGGACGTCGGCATCACGCTGGACGCCATCGAATACGCCGAGCAGGTCGAGAGGGTCATACTTCTATCGGGCGATGGTGACTTCGATCTGCTGGTGCATAAGATAAGACAGCGATTTCAGATTCCCGTCGAAGTGTATGGCGTGGACCGGCTGACCGCGAACTCGCTCATCCAGGCGGCCACTCGCTTCGTGCCCATTGACGGTCCTCTATTATTGCCTGCCAGACATGCGTAACGCCAAGGCTCGACAGCGGCAATAGCTGTCGCTGCCGGGAGCAATTGCGTACAATCGCGCCCTTTTCTCGCCCATGTCCCGCATGGGCTCTCTGACTGGACCCATTGTGATTTCCACCGCCAATATAACCATGCAGTTCGGGGCCCGGCCCCTGTTCGAAAACGTCTCCGTCAAGTTCGGCAACGGCAACCGTTATGGCCTGATCGGCGCCAACGGCTGCGGCAAGTCGACCTTCATGAAAATCCTCGGCGGTGATCTCGAGCCCTCGGGGGGGCAGGTGATGCTCGATAGCAGTATCCGGCTGGGCAAGTTGCGTCAGGACCAGTTCGCCTATGAAGACAGTAGCGTCATCGACACGGTCATCATGGGGCATACCGAGCTTGCCCGTGTAAAGACAGAGCGTGATCGCATCTACTCGCTGCCGGAAATGAGCGAGGCGGATGGCATGGCGGTCGCCGAGCTGGAAGTCGAGTTTGCCGAGTTCGACGGTTATACCGCCGAGGCGCGGGCCGGCGAGCTGTTGCTGGGGCTGGGGATTCCGCTGGAGCAACACTTCGGCCCGATGAGTGCCGTCGCCCCCGGCTGGAAACTGCGGGTACTCCTCGCTCAGGCACTGTTTTCCGATCCGGATGTACTGCTGCTCGATGAGCCGACCAACCATCTCGACATCAATACCATCCGTTGGTTGGAAGACATACTGACGGCGCGTAACAGTACGATGATCATCATCTCCCACGATCGTCACTTCCTGAACAGCGTCTGCACGCACATGGCCGACCTCGACTATGGCGAGCTGCGCCTGTTTCCGGGCAATTATGATGAATACATGACGGCTGCCACTGCGGCACGCGAGCGCTTGCATGCCGACAATGCCAAGAAGAAGGCGGAAATTGCCGAGTTGCAAACCTTCGTCAGCCGCTTCTCGGCCAACGCCTCCAAGGCCAAGCAGGCTACGTCGCGCCAGCGCAAGATCGACAAGATTCAGCTCGAAGAGGTCAAGCCCTCGAGCCGCGTCAGTCCGTTCATCCGCTTCGAGCAGAACAAGAAGATTCACCGCCAGGCGGTGGTCGTCGATAAGCTGACCAAGGGTTATGATGGCGCGCCGCTGTTCGAGCGGCTCGGCATGCAGATCGAAGCGGGCGAGCGGGTGGCGATCATCGGTCCCAACGGGATCGGCAAGACCACGTTACTCAACTGCCTGGTGGGGGCCCTGGTGCCCGATGCGGGCGAAGTGAAGTGGACCGATAGCGCCGAGGTAGGGTACTACGCGCAGGATCATGGTGACGAGTTCACCGACGGTGACAATCTGTTCGACTGGATGTCGCAGTGGACGTCGGGTGGGGAACAGCTGGTGCGCGGCACGCTGGGGCGCATGCTGTTTTCCAATGACGATATCTTGAAGTCGGTCAACGTCATTTCCGGGGGCGAGCAGGGACGTATGCTGTTCGGCAAGCTGATCCTCCAGAAGCCCAACGTGCTGGTGATGGACGAGCCCACCAACCACCTCGACATGGAATCCATCGAAGCGCTTAACCTGGCGCTGGACAATTATCCCGGCACGTTGATTTTCGTTAGCCATGACCGTGAATTCGTTTCATCGCTGGCGACGCGGATCATCGACATGCATGGCGAGGGTATTACCGACTTCAGCGGCAGCTACGAGGATTATCTGCGCAGTCAGGGCGTCAGCAGCTAACGAGCCGTAGATCTTTCACCGCACCGCCTGGCGACACCGCCCTCGGAACAGGCTTCATGCCTCGCTTCGGTTGACGTTCTGTCCTGCGAGGCTATGGTTATGATCGATGGGGTGTGGCTCGCTCTGTTGGGCTGTTTCTGAAACGGCCCTTCATGGCCGAGCGCATCTTATGGACATAACACGTGACGCGGCGGGTTGCGAAGGCTCCATAGAGGGCACGCAATATCGTCAGGCTGATGACCAAGGAGAGGATACTCGATGAATGCCATCGAACTGCTCACGGAAGATCATGAAAAGGTTCGCGGACTTCTCGCCCAACTGGTGGGCTCGACCGAGAGGGCGTCCAAGAAACGTCCTGAGTTGCTCGACAAGATCGAGCTGGAAGTGAGAGTCCATACTCAGATTGAAGAAGAAATCTTCTACCCCTCCTTTAAGGAGAGCAACGGTAAAGAGAACGACCGCATGTATTACGAGGCCTGGGAAGAGCACCGGGCAGTAGAAGAGCTCGTCCTGCCGGATCTCAAGAAAACCGATCCGGCCAGTACCCAGTTCTCCGGTCGGGCCAAGGTGCTCAAGGAATTGCTTGAGCACCATATGGAAGAAGAGGAAGAGGACATGTTCGAAATGGCGAGAAAGAGCATGTCAGAAAACCAGCTCAACGAGCTGGGTGAGCAAATGGCGGCGCGCAAGAAAGAACTCATGCAACAGGGCCTCTGAGCGGGCGGGTAGAGGTTCCCGCAACGTTGACGTCTGCTGTCGGTCATTTCAAAAGCCTCGGCTCGGTGAGCCGAGGCTTTTGTATGGTCCTGAACCTTTGGAGCGTGATATTTTCAGGGCTGCGTTACAGCGTACCTTTCTGGCATGGCCAGAAGAAAATAACCCCACTAGTAGGCAAGGGGCGATGCATGCAAAGCACCAGGCCCAAACGGCCGGTAAATCTCTATGAACGTTACCATGCCCACGTCTATTTCGATGCGATTAGCAAGGTGCAAGCGGTTTCGCTGTGTGAGCAAGCCGGCAGTAGCTTTCCTGTCACGGTCGGGCGTGTGCACTGCAAACGAGTAGGTCCCCATCCCTGCTGGAGCTGCCAACTGGCTTTCGATAGGAAAACGTTCGATCTGTTGATTCCTTGGTTGGAAAAAAATCGCCAAGGATTGAATATTCTCGTTCACGGTGTAACGGGCGATGATCTTCAAGATCATACCCAACATGCCATGTGGTTGGGCGATGCGGTGGCATTGAAGCTAAGTGTTTTTCAGCGCTGAGGCTTGAACACGGCGGGATTGCGGTGGCGAATCGTGTGGGAATTTCCTGACATGATGCTCGCTGCTTTTAGGTCAATGCTGGGAATCCGGTCATCAAGGGGCCAGGGATTCAAGAGCAGCCTCAAACGTACCCGTGTCGATGAGAGAAGAGAGTGTGTGCTCTATGAGCCAATTGAAGCGTGTCATCTGTATAGGGTGCTGGCTGTTATTACAGGCGGTACTCGTCTCTCCGGTGAGTGGTGACGAGAAAGCCGTCTGGCTGCTGATTGACGACAAGTCATCTACCTTGCATGTCTATCGAGGCGAACAGGAGATCGAGCGTTACCATCCTGTCTCGCTGGGCCGGGAAGGCGTCTCTCGATTACGTGTCAGCGGCGATAACAAGACGCCGACCGGGGAGTTTCGTATTAACTGGATTAACCGTGAAAGCCGCTTTCATATCTTTCTCGGCCTGGATTATCCTACCGTGGCTCATGCGCGCGAAGCACAGCAGGCTGGGATAATGAGTGATACTGAATTCGACCGTTATCTGAGCGATTACCGCCGCCATGGCGCTCCGCCTCAAGACACGATATTGGGAGGTAATATCGGCATTCACGGTCTGGGTGAAGGCGACCCGCGCATTCATGAGCGGTTTAACTGGACGCAGGGCTGCGTGGCGGTTACAAATGAGCAGATTGAGCAGCTAGCGAGGTGGGTTGGACTTGGCACGAGAGTCATCATCCGCTAGTTTTCTCAGTGAGGGCAGAAAATGTCCGCTCGATGCATTGACGTCAAGCTTGTATAATCGGCGTTGCAATTGCACGGAAAAGCCTGCCAAGCAGGCATTAGCTAACCAAGCAAGTGACTTCAAGGAGAAGAGCATGTCGACCCCAATCAAAACCACTCTCAAGCTTTCCGCTATTGGCCTGTCCATGGCTATTTTCGCGGGCTGTGCTGCAAGTGGTGGTGAGAAGACGTCACAGCAGGACCAGCAGGCCGCACAGTCGACTGAAACGCGCAATATGGCCCGTGAAGCGTTGAATACCGCCAACCAGGCGCAGCGCGATGCTCAGGCTGCCATGCAGGCCGCACAGCGTAACAGAGAGGAAATGGACCGGATGTTCCAGAGCTCCATGCGCAAGTGATTGTTTAGAGAATGTCCCCCAGGTAGGGGGACATTCTCTTCAGCATGCCTCAGGAAGACCCTGCCATCGGCAGGGTCTTCTGCGTTTCGCCCCACCAGTCCAGATTCGCCGCAACCTCCAGTCGGTCATACAGTGTCGTGTTCTCCGGCATCGCGGGTTCTTCCGCAACCAGGTGTATCGATTCGGGCAAGCCGTTAGGCGCCTCGACAATCTGGCGCAGGCGGGCGTAGTCCACCGGGTATTGCCGGTCTTTAACCGCGGTGGAGACGGCGTCTACCGCCTCGGTAATACGGGTAATGGAGGTTTCCTCCATTTCTTCCAGGCCCGGGTAAGCCTGGACATAAAGTTCGCCCTGGGACCAGCCGAGTTTGAACGGCGCATGTATCAAACGTACCTGAGTGCCCACGGGCAGTTTGGGAAACAACCGTTCGATATCCTCCGGCAGCATGCGAATACAACCGTGAGTGACGCGCATGCCCACGCCTTGAGGCCGGTTGGTTCCATGAATGAGATACCCAGGGATATCCAGGCGCATGGCGTATTGCCCGAGGGGGTTGTCGGGGCCGGCGGGAACGATACGTGGCAGATTATCGCCGCGTTCCGCATGCTCCTTGATGATCGATTCCGGCGGATACCATGCCGGATCCTTGACCTTGGCGACAATACGGGTCTCGCCCAGCGGCGTTGACCAGTCCATGCGGCCTACACTGATCGGGTAGGTCTCCACATGCACCGGTTCGTCGTCCGTGGCCGGCGGGTAATAGTACAGGCGCATTTCGGCGACATTGACCACAACCCCCTCGCGCGGGCCTGGCGGTAAAATGAAGCGGGTAGGAACGACAACTTCGGTTCCCTCACCCGGCAGCCAGGTGCGGGTCTCCGGGTTGGCCCGGCGCATCTCCTCGTAGCCGACTCCGTAACGTCGTCCGATGTCGATCAGCGTGTCCTCCTGCGTTGCCGTCGTAACCTGAACCTGACCGATGACATCGCCCTGTTCGGGCAAGGGATAATGGCCGACAGGCCACGATGTTTCCTCCGCTCTAACCAAGGAGGGTAGCAGCAGTGTGCTGCCTAGCAGTATCAAGAAGTACTTCGAGAGAGCCGGCATGTGCGATGACCTATGCTGTGACTGTACAGAATCGGCGATAAGCGCCGGTGCGGTATTCCGAGTATTTTCCGTTCCCTGGGGAACAGCAAGAGTGCCCTGAAAATGGCCTGTCGGCGGCAAGGCTGAAACCGCCATCTGGGACATATCGGCTCACCTCAGGACGAGTTTAGCGAAGCTTCGTCTGACGAAGCGCCGCTATGGCAGCCGGTGGGTGAAAGGATGCCGGAGTGGCATCGGCCCAGTAATTGCGGAAAACCACATGCTGAGGCATGCCTTCAAGCAATTCGCCGGGTTCCACGAAGGGAAACAGCGCCGCGTAGGATTGTATTTCGTTCTTCGACACGCGGCGCATGATGTGCTCCGGCCCCAGTTCCGCCGGGCTATGCAACCCGGCGGCGGCGAGCATTTCCGCCAGCGCCTTCAGCGTATTGTCGTGAAAATGATAGACTCGCGCACTTTTATCGGCGACATCCAGTTTGTTGCCACGCCGAGGGTTCTGCGTCGCCACTCCGCTGGGACAGCGGTCGGTATGGCATGACATGGCCTGAATGCAGCCCAGCGCGAACATGTAACCGCGTGCGGCATTGCACCAGTCCGCTCCCAATGCAATGGTGCGCGCGATGTCGAACGCTGACACCAGCTTGCCGGCAGCGCCGATAAAGATATGTTCGCGCAGGCGCGTGCCGACTAGGGTGTTGTGAACCAGCAGCAATGCTTCGGTCAGCGGCATGCCCAGACGGTTGATGAACTCGAGCGGCGCGGCGCCGGTGCCACCTTCGCCGCCATCCACTACGATGAAGTCCGGACGCTGTCCGCTTTCCAGCATGGCCTTGACCAGGGCAAACCATTCCCAGGGGTGGCCGATGGTCAGCTTGATTCCCACCGGCTTGCCGCCGCTGAGTTCACGCAGCCGGGCTATGAAGGCCATCATTTCCAGCGGCGTGCTGAAAGCCGAGTGGGCGTAAGGGGAAATCACGTCCCTGCCCACCGGGACGCCGCGGGCCTCGGCGATCTCTTCGGTGACCTTGGCGCCGGGAAGAATACCGCCGTGGCCGGGTTTGGCGCCCTGCGACAGTTTGATTTCGATCATCTTGACCTGTTGCAATGCGGCGTTCTTGATGAAACGTTCCTCGCTGAAGGTACCGTTGTCATTGCGGCAACCGAAATATCCCGAACCGATCTCCCAGACCAGATCCCCGCCATTTTCGCGATGATAGCGGGATATCGAGCCTTCTCCGGTGTCGTGATAGAAATTGCCCCGTTTGGCGCCGGCATTCAGAGCGCTGATGGCATTACCCGACAGCGAGCCAAAGCTCATCGCGGATATGTTAAAGATGCTCGTCGAGTACGGCTGCTCGCAGTCGGGCCCTATCGTGATGCGAAAATCATGGGACTCGATTGTCGCTGGCATCAGTGACGGGTTGATCCACTCATAACCCTCCTGGTACATATCCTTCAGCGAGCCGAAGGCCTTCTTGTCGAGGACATTCTTGGCGCGCTGGTATACTAGCGTGCGTTGTTCGCGTGAGTAGGGTTGCTCTTCCGTGTCGCTCTGAACGAAGTATTGACGGATTTCGGGACCAACGGACTCCAGGCTATAGCGCAGGTGAGCAAGAATCGGGTAGTTGCGGCTTACCGTATGGCGGCGCTGTTGCAGGTCGTAGGTGCCCAGCGCTGCAAGGAGCCCAAAGATCAGGACTCCCCAGCCCCAGGCAAATGTAAATGCCAGTCCCGTTAGGGATATCAGCAATCCAATGATGCTCAGGGTATAGATGCCGTAGCGAAGTGGAACCTTCGATAAGTTTGCCAGCATGTTTACGGATTCTCCTTATCCACGGTGCATTGGAGCGGTAGCGACCGGTATCTGGCCGAGGGACGCGGCGCTCGAATGCAGCGCCGCTTTCGCATCAGGCCGGACCTAGGCTGCCTCCGCCTTGCGATTCAGTGTCTCCAGCAATTGTTCCACTGTCGCGAAGCGTGCCTCCTCGTTGTCCATGTCGGCTTCGAAACGCAGGGTGTCGGCGCCCTCGAGCTTGTAGCGTGCGGGATTCTGTTGGATCAGGGTCACCAGTGTCATCGGATCGACGGCGGGGCTGGCACCGAAGATTACGCGGCCACGTTCGGGGCCGGCTTCCAGGCGCACGATACCTAGTCGTGTGGCGCGCTGGCGCAACAGGGCCTGGCGAAACAGCGTCTTGACCGGGGCGGGCAGCAGGCCGAAGCGGTCAACCATTTCCACTTGTAGCTCCCTGAGGTCGTTCTGATTCTCGGCGTTGCTGACGCGCTTGTACATGATCAGACGCTGCTGTACGTCGTGCAGGTAATCGTCGGGGATCAACGCCGGTAGATTAAGGCTGACTTCTACGCCTTCATCGAGCGGAGCTTCGATATTCGGTGTCTTGCCGGCGCGAATCGCCTTGACCGCACGATCGAGCATCTGCATGTACAGGCTGTAGCCGATGGTTTCCATCTGACCGCTCTGTTCGTCGCCCAACAGCTCGCCGGCACCACGGATTTCCATGTCATGGCTGGCGAGGGTGAAACCTGCCCCGAGATCTTCGGCCTGGCCGATCGCCTCGAGACGCTTGATGGCATCACGGGTCATGGCCTTGGGAGGCGGCGTCAGCAGGTAGGCGTAAGCCTGGTGGTGGCTGCGCCCGACACGCCCACGCAACTGATGAAGCTGGGCCAGGCCGAACTTGTCGGCGCGCTCGATGATGATGGTATTGGCGCTGGGGACGTCGATTCCGGTCTCGATGATGGTCGAGCATACCAGCACATTGAAGCGCTTGTGGTAGAAGTCCGACATGATTCGCTCGAGAGAGCGCTCCGGCAGCTGGCCATGCGCCACCGCCACGCGGGCCTCGGGTACCATTTCGCGCACCGTCTCCGCCGTCGCCTCGATGGTCTTGACCTCGTTATGCAGGAAATATACCTGCCCGCCACGCAGGATCTCGCGCAGGATGGCTTCCTTGACCACCGGTTCGTTGCGCTGCTGGACGAATGTCTTCACCGACAGACGCCGGGCCGGCGGGGTAGCGATGATCGACAGGTCACGAATGCCGCTCATGGCCATGTTCAAGGTGCGGGGTATCGGAGTGGCGGTCAGCGTGAGGATGTCGACCTCGGCGCGCAGGCTCTTCAGGCGCTCCTTCTGCGCCACGCCGAAGCGGTGCTCCTCATCGATGATCAACAGCCCCATGTTGGGGAACTTCATCTGCTTGCTGAGCAGCTTGTGCGTGCCGATGACGATGTCGGCGCGTCCTTCTTCGATGCGTTTCAGGCTATCGGCCTGGCCCTTGCCACCGGTGAAGCGCGAGATTAGCTCGATCTGCACCGCGGTGTCGGCAAAGCGATCACGAAAATTATCGTAATGCTGCTGGGCGAGCAGGGTGGTGGGCACCAGTACCACGACCTGGCGGTTCGAATTGACGGCCAGGAAGGCGGCACGCATCGCCACTTCGGTCTTGCCGAAGCCCACGTCGCCGCAGACGACGCGGTCCATGGGACGCGGCGCCGTCATGTCGCCGATGACCGCATGAATGGCGGCACGCTGGTCAGGCGTTTCCTCAAAGGGGAAGCTGGCGGCGAAACGTGCATATTCCTCGCCGGGATCGTCGCAGGCGAAACCTTCGCGGGCTTCGCGGCGCGCGTAGACATCGAGCAACTCGGCCGCAGTGTCGCGAATCTTCTCGGCGGCCTTCTTCTTGGCCTTGTCCCACGTGTCCGAGCCCAGCTTATGCAGCGGGGCGAGCTCGTCGCTGGCCCCGGCATAACGCGAGATCAGTTGCAGGTTGTCCACCGGGACGTAGAGCTTGGCGCCATTGGCGTATTCCAGCGCGACGAATTCGGCCGCCTGACCGCCGGCCTCCAGTTTTTCCAAGCCCTGGTAGCGGCCCACTCCATGAGTCTGATGGACGACAGGCGCACCGGGGCGTAATTCGGAGAGGTGACGCACCGCCAGCGCATTGTCATCCGTGGCTTTTTCGCGGCGGCGGGTCTGTCGCACGACATCGCCGTAGAGTTCGGTCTCGGTGATGATCGTCAGGGCGGGGTCGTTCAGCCACAGACCATCGTCCAGGCCACCCTGCGTAAGCGCCAGCCGTGCGCCTTCGTCGAGAAAGGCTTGCCAGTTCTCGACATAGGGCAGAGTCAGGTGCAGTGGAGCCAGCATCTCCTCGAGCGCTTCACGCCGGCCGCGGGATTCGGCAACGAATAAGACGCGCAGCTCGGCATGGGCCTGCAGGAACTCCTCGAGCCGCGCCAGAGGTTGTTGTGTGCGGGCGTTGATGGCCACGGTCGGCGGTGGCTGGGTGGCCAGTCTCTGGGCGTGCGGATGGTGCTCGTCGTCAACCAGTTCCACCCGGGGATGGCGCTTGATGGCAGCAAAGACTTCGGCGACCGGCACGAACGCTCGTGCTGGGGGGAGCAACGGACGGGTCGGATCGACGCCGAGGTTCTCGAATCGGCTTTCTATTGCGGCCCAGTGATGCTCGGCGGCGGCATGTACGTCGGGAAGCAATGCGACTTGCGTGCCCTCCGCCAGGTATTCGAAAAGCGTGGCCGTTTCTTCGAAAAATAGTGGCAGATACTGTTCCAGCCCCGGGGAGGGGATGCCTTTCAATGCATCCACGTAGAGGGGGGATTGGCGAGGATCGACATCGAATAACGTCTCGAAGCCTTCACGAAAGCAGGCAATGGACGAGCGTGACAGCGAATATTCGTGCGCTGGCAGCAGCTCGACACGCCCGATCTTGTCTGCCGAGCGCTGGGTGTCAGGGTCGAAGCGACGCAGAGTGTCGATCTCGTCATCGAACAGGTCGATGCGCAGCGGCGTGTCGCTACCCATGGGAAAAAGATCGATCAGTGCACCACGCAGGGCATATTCGCCAGGTTCGTAGACAGTCTCCACAGACCGGTAGCCGGCACGCGAGAGTCGCTCGCGGAAACCCTCGCGGTCCAGTGTCATACCGGTCTCGAGCGTCAATACCCGCCCGGCAATGTAGGCGGTGGGCGGTAGACGCTGCATCAGGGTGTTGGCCGGTACCAGCACGATCCCGCTGACGCCTTCCTGCAGCTGGCGCAGGGTGCGTAGCCGAGCCGAGACGATATCCTGGTGGGGTGAAAAGCTGTCGTAAGGCAGCGTTTCCCAGTCGGGAAACGGCAATACCGGCACCTTGGAAAAGAAGCTCAAGGCGCTTTCCAGGCGCTGGGCACTGGCCGTGTCCGGTGTGATCACCAGCAATGGCGCGTCATCGGCCAGGCGAGCGAGGGCCAAGGCCGTGGCGCTGCCTTGGGGTTGGTGCCAGTACGTCGTCTTGCGTGTATCTTGCGGACGTGGTGGTTCAAGCGGCGAGAAGTGCGTCATGAGCTTATCGTTAACCGTAAAATGCCGTTGATGATAGCAAGCCGGCCGTGACCGGGGACAGAGGCATCGGGGGGGCGAGTTGTTTTCCTGGGAGAAAAAAGCGCGATCTATTGACTATACGGCCGATTCAAATGGCATGGTTCTGGACTGTCACGATAGATGGTTTGTGGGCTTGGAGTAAGTATCGTGAGTTTTATTGAGAGTTTTGTAAGTGCGTGCGTGAGAGCCGATGCGGTACTAATAAAGCAGTTTTTTATATGCCGAAATGGTACGCAGGCCTTTGCATGCAGGCGGGCGGTTTTGCTTGCTTATGGTGGGCCGAATAGGAACGAAAAGATAAAAATTGCACATTGGGAAAAGCAGTTGTTTCTAGTACTTCTTAATAAAAACGTATGCCGAAACATGCCCTTGTAGGGCCGGGTAGGGTGTGTGACATTGCCTGTTTTTCGTTTGTAGTCAAGCCCCGTTTTGTGTAGTGACGCTACAGCAAGTGCGACCATACAAGCATTGCGACAACGCGCAATGCCTGCAAATAATACCGCCACTTAAGTCAACCAATTCCCGAACCGTGAAGAGGCCCTCCGTGAGTCAAGAAAAGCTCGACACCTATTTTCAGGAATGGCAGGACAATGAGGCGCTCGCCGAAGAAATGATTCCGCTGCTGGGCCAGCTGTACCGCAAGTACAATGTCGTCCCCTCCCTATATGGTCGCTCACTCATCAATCGTTCTGTTATTCGCATCCTCAAGAATCATCGCTATGTGCTTAAGGTCGAGGGCACGGAATTAACGGTTCGTGATACTTATCCCATGGTCAAGGCCATGATCGAGCTCGACCTGGGGCCGGCCCATGTCGATATCGGCAAGCTGGGTGTCGCCTTCAAGAATTCCGGCAGTGACGACGTCAAAGGATTCCTCAGAGAGCAGCTGTCCGAAATTGTCGGACAGCATGAAGAGGCCGGTATGGGCGGCTCTCCCAAGGATGTGGTGCTGTACGGTTTCGGGCGTATCGGCCGATTGCTGGCGCGCATCCTGATCGAGAAGGCCGGAGGCGGTAATCTGTTGCGGTTGCGTGCCATTGTGGTGCGTGGCAGTGGCGATGATCTGGAGAAGCGCGCCAGCCTGCTACGGCGCGATTCCATCCATGGTCCCTTTTCGGGCAGCATAAGGGTCGACCATGAAAACAACGCCATCATCGCCAATGGCAATTTCATCCAGGTGATTTATGCCAACGCTCCCGGTGAAGTCGACTACACCGCTTACGGGATCGACAATGCTCTCGTCGTCGATAATACCGGCAAGTGGCGCGACGAGGAGGGATTGGCCCAACATCTCGAGTCGAAGGGCGTCTCGAAAGTATTGTTGACGGCGCCGGGCAAGGGCAGCCTCAAGAATGTGGTTTACGGGATCAACCACCACGATCTCGACGAGGGCGATCGCATCGTATCGGCCGCTTCGTGCACCACCAACGCCATCGTACCGGTTCTCAAGGCGATCAATGACGAATTCGGGATCGTTCATGGACATGTCGAAACGGTGCATTCCTATACCAATGACCAAAACCTGATCGACAACTACCATAAGGGCGATCGTCGTGGACGTAGCGCGCCGCTGAACATGGTATTGACCGAAACGGGGGCGGCCAAGGCGGCGACCAAGGCACTACCCGAGCTCTCCGGGAAGCTCACCGGTAACGCCATTCGCGTGCCGACGCCCAATGTGTCGATGGCGATTCTCAACCTCTCGCTCGAAAAGAAGGCCGGCCGGGACGGGTTGAATGAGTACTTGCGCGAAATGGCGCTGCACTCGACCATGCAGAAACAGATCGATTATGTCGATTCGCCGGAGGTGGTGTCGTCTGACTTCGTAGGTAACCGCCATGCGGGAATTGTCGATGCCAAGGCCACCCTGGCCAACGACAATCAGGTGGTGCTCTACGTATGGTATGACAACGAGTTCGGTTATAGCTGCCAGGTAGTGCGTATCCTGCAATACATGTCCAACGTTCACTTCCGCTATCTGCCCGCCGGGCGCGGCTAGTTTCCCTTCCTGATGCGTCTACCCCGGCCCCGGGGTAGACGGCCTCGGTATTCCATCGCCAACCTCCCTCCGCGGTCAGGTGGTCTTTCGACCTGCGTCTCTTTATAATGGATGCGATTTTTCAACGTGATCCGTTTGGCCGCGGGTCGCAGACGCAACCTTCTGATAAGAAAAGAATTCGGTTACCGTGACGCCAGCCGAGAGCGCGTACGAAGTTAACGTTGCGTGTGAGCGGTACTGCCGTCCGTCGAAGATCCTTTCCTTGTGAAAATCAGATCCAATTACTGGGCGAGACTATGATCGAAGTCAAACGAGGCCTGGATCTCCCCATCGCCGGGGCGCCCGAGCAGCGTATCTATGATGCGCCGCCCGTGCGCCATGTGGCGATTCTGGGGCCTGACTATGTTGGTATGAAGCCGACCATGGAGGTCCGGGAGGGAGATAAGGTACAGCTGGGCCAGCTATTGTTCACCGACAAGAAAACGCCTGGGGTACGCTTTACTGCGCCGGGTGCCGGTGAAGTGGTCGCTATCAATCGCGGCGAGAAACGCGTGCTGATGTCGGTCGTCATCAAGCTCGACGATCAGGAAGATGCGGTGGCATTCACGGCTCATGACGCCGCTGCCCTGGCCGGACTGGAGCGTCGCACTGTTGTCGACCAACTGGTCGAGTCGGGCTTATGGACTGCGCTACGCACGCGGCCCTTTTCCCGCACGCCATCACCCGATGCGGTTCCCGCCGATATTTTCGTGACGGCGATCGATACGCAGCCATTGTCCGCCGATCCGGCGATTATCATTGCCGAGGAGCCCGAAGCGTTTGACAATGGGCTTAAAGTGCTCAAGCAACTCACGCCGGGTAAGGTGTTTCTCTGTCAGGCACCGGATGCGCAGCTTCCCGGCGGCGATATCGACGGTGTTCAGGTCGAGACTTTCAAGGGGCTGCACCCGGCCGGCTTGCCCGGGACGCATATTCATTTCCTATCCCCCGTCAGCCTGAAAAAGCAGGTTTGGTATGTCGGATACCAGGACGTGATCACCATCGGCAAGCTGTTCGTCGAGGGGCGCCTGGACATGCGTCGTGTCGTCGCCGTCGGTGGCCCGCGGGCCCAGAAACCTCGCCTGCTGCGGACTCGAGTGGGTGCCAGCAGCGATGAGCTGCTCGACGGTGAAGTTGTACAACCCGAGGAAACCCGGGTCATTTCAGGCTCGGTGTTCGGCGGCACGACGGCGGAAGGGGCACGGCGTTTTTTGGGGCGTTTCCATCAGCAGTTCAGCCTGATCGAGGAAAGCAACAAGCGGGCCTTTATGGGATGGCTATCCCCCGGGCGGAACCGGCATTCGGTAATGGGAATCTACATTTCTCAGTTCCTCGGACTGCCCAGCTATGCGCCCGATACATCGACCAATGGCTCCGAGCGTGCCATGGTGCCGATCGGGTCTTATGAGAAGGTCATGCCACTCGATATTCTGCCTACGCAGCTGTTGCGTTCGCTTATCGTCGGCGATATCGAGTCCGCCATGCAGCTTGGCTGCCTGGAACTGGATGAAGAGGATCTGGCGTTATGTACCTACGTCTGCCCGGGTAAGTACGAGTACGGCCCCATCCTGCGCGACAATCTCACCATGATCGAGAAAGAGGCCTGACGATGGGTATTCGCAAGACGCTCGACAATCTCGAGCCACACTTCCATAAGGGAGGCAAGTACGAGAAGTATTACGCGCTGTACGAAGCCGTTGATACTATCTTCTACTCGCCACCCGATGTGACCAACGGCACCGCGCATATACGTGACGGTATCGATCTGAAGCGCATCATGATCACGGTGTGGCTGTGTACCTTCCCGGCGATGTTCTTCGGCATGTATAACGCTGGCCTGCAGGCCAATATTGCCGTCGAGAACGGCTATGGCGTTCTCGGTGGCTGGCGTGAGGCGATCACCATGGCGCTCGCCGGTAGCCATGATCCGGGAAGCCTCTGGGCCAATTTCGTGCTGGGTGCGACATATTTTCTGCCGATTTACCTGGTCACCTTCGTGGTGGGCGGTTTTTGGGAAGTGCTGTTTGCCGTCAAGCGCGGCCATGAGGTCAACGAAGGATTCTTCGTAACCTCGATCCTGTTCGCGTTGATCCTGCCACCGACTGTACCGCTATGGCAGGTTGCCTTGGGTATTACCTTCGGCGTGGTTATCGGCAAGGAAGTTTTTGGCGGAACCGGCAAGAACTTCCTCAATCCCGCATTGACCGGTCGTGCCTTTCTGTACTTTGCCTATCCGGCCGCGATGTCGGGAGATTCGGTGTGGGTTGCCGCCGATGGTTATACCGGTGCTACTGCGCTTTCGGTAGCCGCTCAGGATGGCTTGGTGGCGTTGCATGACCAGTACGATTGGATGGAAGCTTTCCTGGGCTTCTTGCCCGGTTCGATCGGTGAAGTCTCCACTCTGGCGATCCTGATCGGCGCGGCAGTATTGCTGCTGACGCGGGTGGCTTCGTGGCGAATCATGCTGGGCGTGTTCCTCGGCATGGTGGGCATGACATTGATTCTGAATTTTGCAGGATCCCCAACCAACCCGATGTTCGAGTTGCCGTGGTACTGGCATCTGGTGCTGGGCGGTTTTGCCTTCGGTATGGTATTCATGGCGACCGACCCGGTGTCTGCGTCGATGACCAATCCTGGCAAATTGATTTTCGGGGCGCTGATCGGGGTCATGACGGTACTGATTCGTGTCGTCAATCCGGCGTTTCCGGAAGGCATCATGTTGGCGATCCTGTTTGCCAACCTGTTCGCACCGCTGATCGACCACTTCTTCGTGCAGGCCAATATCAAGCGGCGCATGAAACGTGACGCGACGCATGCCAACGTGACTGAGGAGGCTGCCTGATGGCGAGTAACAACTCCGTCAAGAAAACGCTGGGGGTGGCTCTGGCGTTGTGCATCATCTGTTCCGTGGTGGTTTCCACGGCGGCGGTAGTGTTGCGCCCGGTACAGCAGCAGAACCAGGAGCTCGATCGCAAGAGCAATATCCTGCAGGTCGCACAGCTGTATCATCCCGACGCCAGTGTCGACGAACAGTTCGAGGAGCAGATCACCTCGCGGGTGGTCAATCTGGAGACGGGCGAGTATTCCGACAACCTCGATCCCGACACCTACAACCAGTTCGATGCGGCCAAGGATCCTGCCACTTCACGTTCGCTTTCCGGCAACGATCCGGCCGGAATCGGGCGTCAGGAGAAGTTTGCCACCGTCTATCTGGTGGGCAACCCCGATCAGCCTGAACAGATCATCCTGCCAGTGCGTGGTCAGGGCCTTTGGGGATTGATGCAGGGCTTTATCGCGCTGCAAGGGGACGGCAACACCGTGGTGGGACTGTCTTTCTACGATCAGTCCGAAACGCCTGGGCTGGGAGGGGAGGTCGATAACCCTCGCTGGAAAGCTCAGTGGGAAGGCAAGAAGATCTACGCTGACAGTGATATGCAGCCCGAGATCGTACTGGTGAAGGGGGGCGCGAACAGCGAGTATGAGGCTGATGCGCTTTCCGGTGCCTCACTGACCAGTCGGGGGGTGACCAACCTGCTGCAGTTCTGGCTGAGTGAGAACGGCTTCGCCGAATATCTCGCCCGGTTTCGCGACAACACACAAGGAGGAGCGTAAGCATGGCTGCCGATACTCCCAAAAGCGTCGTATTCTCGCCGGTTTTCAAGAACAACCCGATCGCCTTGCAGGTGCTGGGTATCTGTTCTGCGTTGGCCGTCACCAACTCGATGAGCGTGTCTCTGGTCATGGGACTTGCCGTTATCGCGGTCACGGCATTTTCGAGCATGTTCGTGTCGCTGATTCGTAACCATATCCCCTCGGCGATTCGTATCATCGTGCAGATGACCATCATCGCCTCGCTGGTGATCGTCGTCGACCAGGTGCTCAAGGCCTATGCCTACGAAATGTCGAAGCAGCTGTCGGTGTTCGTCGGGCTGATCATCACCAACTGCATCGTCATGGGGCGTGCCGAAGCCTATGCCATGCAGAATGGCCCGGTGATGAGCTTTCTGGATGGTGTGGGCAATGGCCTGGGGTATGCCGTCATCCTGCTGTTCGTGGGCTTCGTTCGCGAGCTGCTGGGGTCGGGCAGCGTCTTCGGCATCACTCTGCTGCCGGCCGTCCAGAACGGCGGGTGGTATGTGCCTAACGGTCTGATGCTGCTGCCGCCGTCGGCATTCTTTGTGATCGGGCTGCTGATCTGGATCCTGCGCTCCTTCAACCCCGATCAGGTCGAGAAAACCGAGTACCGGATCGTCGCTAACAGCAAAACCAAGATCAAGGAGACCGTGTAATGCTTGAACATTATATGAGCCTGTTCATTCAGGCGGTCTTTGTCGAAAATATGGCGTTGGCTTTCTTCCTGGGGATGTGTACTTTCCTGGCGGTATCCAAGAAGGTGGCGTCGGCAATCGGCCTGGGGATCGCGGTGGTAGCGGTGCTGACGATTACCGTGCCGGTCAACAACCTGATCCTGAACTACCTGCTGGACGAAGGGGCTCTGACCTGGACGGGGCTCGAGGGCGCCGAGAATATCGACCTGTCGTTCCTCGGCCTGCTGAGCTACATCGGTGTCATCGCGGCGATCGTGCAGATTCTCGAGATGTTCCTCGATAAATTCGTGCCGGCACTCTATAACGCGCTTGGCGTATACCTGCCCTTGATCACGGTGAATTGCGCGATTCTCGGGGCTTCGCTGTTCATGGTGCAGCGGGATTACGCCTTCGGCGAGTCGGTGGTCTACGGCGCCGGCTGTGGTCTGGGCTGGGCACTGGCCATCACGGCACTCGCGGGAATTCGCGAAAAGCTCAAGTACAGCGATGTACCGGCAGGGCTTCAGGGGCTGGGCATCACCTTTATCACCGTCGGACTGATGTCGCTGGGCTTCATGTCCTTCTCCGGCGTTCAGCTGTAAGGCTCTTGATGCTAAGCCAACAACGGCAATAGGAAACCGACATGGTCGATTCATCCATCATTATTCTCGGCGTCGTCATGTTCACCGTGGTCGTGCTCGGCCTGGTACTGGTGATACTGGCGGCCCGCAGCCGGCTCGTGAGCAGCGGTGACGTCTCCATCGAGATCAATGGCGATCCCGACAGCACCCTGACGACGCAAGCCGGCGGTAAGCTGCTGCAGACTCTGGCTGCCAATGGCATCTTCCTGTCCTCCGCCTGTGGCGGCGGCGGATCATGCGCGCAGTGTAAATGCCGTGTCTCGGAGGGTGGTGGCTCCATTCTGCCCACCGAGGAGTCCCACTTCACCATGCGCGAAAAGAAGGAGGGCTGGCGCCTTTCCTGTCAGGTGCCGGTGAAGCAGGACATGAAGATTGAGGTACCCGAAGAAGTCTTCGGGGTCAAGAAATGGGAGTGTGAGGTCGTTTCCAACCCGAATGTGGCGACCTTCATCAAGGAGTTCACGTTGCGTCTGCCCGAAGGCGAGAATGTGGCTTTCCGTGCAGGCGGCTATATGCAACTCGAGGCGCCTCCTTACGATATCAAGTTTTCCGACTTCGATATCGATGAAGAATATCGCGGCGATTGGGAAAAATTCGACCTGTTCAAGATTTCCCACAAATCGGATGAAGAAGTGATCCGTGCCTACTCGATGGCCAACTATCCTGAAGAGAGGGGCATCCTCAAGTTCAACATCCGTATTGCGACGCCACCGCCCAATACTGACTATCCGCCGGGATTGATGTCGACCTACGTCTTCTCGCTGAAACCGGGCGACAAGGTGACGGTTTATGGACCCTTCGGTGAGTTCTTCGCCAAGGAAACCGAGGCTGAGATGATCTTCATCGGCGGCGGCGCGGGCATGGCACCGATGCGTAGCCATATCTTCGATCAGCTCAAGCGACTCAATTCTCAGCGCAAGATATCGTTCTGGTATGGTGCGCGCTCCTTGCGCGAGTCGTTCTATAACGAAGAGTTCGACCAGTTGGCGCAGGAGAATGAGAACTTCGAGTGGCACCTGGCGCTATCGGATGCGCAGCCCGAAGACAACTGGGAAGGCCCGACCGGCTTCATTCACAACGTGCTGTATGAACGCTACCTCAAGGACCATCCGGCTCCCGAGGATTGTGAGTACTACATGTGTGGGCCGCCCATGATGAACGCATCGGTCATCAAGATGCTGACGGACATGGGGGTCGAACCCGAGAATATCATGCTGGATGATTTCGGCGGATGATCGGTCGTTCAATAAGGCAACTCTCAGGGCTGGCCCATCTTGGGCTGGCCCTGTTGCTGTGTATGCTGCTGGCAGGATGTCAGAAGCAGCCGCAGGCCTACCGTTTCGAGGGGCCGGTTTTCGGCACGGGCTTTCATGTTACGCTTTATGGCTCGTACGACCAGGAGCGTATCGATGCACTTGAGGCGTCGATTCTCGCCGCGCTTAACGAAGTCGATGGTTTAATGTCGACCTACAAGCGGGACTCCGAGCTTTCCCGCTTCAATCGGAGTGCAGTCAATGTGCCTTTTAAGCTCTCCCCACCTACCGCTGATGTGATTAATGAGTCGATCGCCATCGGTGAAATGTCCGGTGGGGCATTCGACGTGACGGTGGGCGCTGCGGTGAATCTCTGGGGATTCGGGCCGGATATGCGCCCCGAGACGATACCCAGCGACGAAGAGGTCGCTCAGGCACTGGCAACAGTGAACTTTCGGGCTCTGCAGCTCGAGGGCAATACGCTGACCAAGACCCAACCGGTCTATGTCGATCTATCGGGCATTGCCAAGGGCTATGGAGTCGATCGTGTCGCGCAGCGCCTCGATGCCGAAGGCGTGACGTCCTATCTGGTCGAAATTGGTGGCGAAATCCGTACGCGCGGGGAAAAACCGGGCGGTGAAGCATGGCGTATCGCTGTGGAAAAGCCCGTATCGAACGAGCGGGCCGTGCAACGTATCGTCGAGCTTAGCGATGCGGCGGTGGCCACTTCGGGTGATTATCGCAACTATTATGAACGTGATGGGCAGCGTTTCTCGCATACCGTCGATCCGCGTACCGGCCGGCCCGTCACGCATCGTTTGGCATCGGTCACGATCATTGCCGAGCGTTGTTCGACGGCGGATGCGCTGGCAACCGCGATTACCGTGCTGGGGCCGGAGGCTGGCATGAAATTGGCAGAGCGTGAGAATATTGCCGCCTATTTTATTGTCAAAACCGATGAAGGTTTTGAAACTCGCGTAAGTCGCGCTTTTCGTCCGTACCTTCAGGACGCTAGCGAAGGAGGGGCAACATGACAATTTGGTTCTTGGCGTTGGGTCTGATGCTGTTATTGGTTGCGGCGATGGCCATCGGTGTCATCGTGGGACGTAAGCCCATCGCCGGCTCCTGCGGTGGCTTGAATCAACTGGGGCTCAAGCAGGGGTGCGACATCTGTGGCGGAAAGGATGAAGTATGCGAGGAAGAGAGCCGTAAGCGTCGTCTCGAAAATCGCCGCCGTGACGACGAGAATCGCGGTGCCGACCTGGGGTATGACGCTACCCGCCGCTGAGATAAGCCTACAAGCTTGGCACAGGCTCAATACAAGCGGAATGAAAGGAGCAAGCGAACCTAATGGCTGTATATAACTACGATGTAGTGGTGATCGGTACCGGTCCGGCGGGAGAGAGTGCCGCCATCAATGCGGCCAAGCATGGCAGGCGTGTGGCGATCGTGGAGAAGCAGGCATCAGTCGGGGGGAATACCACCCATTGGGGGACCATTCCCTCCAAGGCCTTGCGCCAGCAGGTCAAGCAGATTATCCAATTCAACACCAACCGCATGTTCCGTGATATTGGCGAGCCGCGCTGGTTTTCCTTTCCCCGGGTGCTCGAACGCTCACGCGTGACTATCGACCAGCAGGTCGAGATGCGCACCAAGTTCTACTCGCGCAACCGCATCGACCTGTTTTTTGGCGTGGCACGCTTCAAGGATGAGCATACCGTCGTCGTGCGGGACAATCATGAGGGTGTCGAGGAGCTTTGTGCCCAGAAAATCGTAGTTGCCACGGGTTCGCGTCCCTATCGTCCGGCTGACGTGAATTTTCGTCACCCCCGCATCTATTGCTCGGATACCATATTGGGGCTATCGCATACGCCACGTACGTTGATCATTTACGGGGCGGGTGTTATCGGCTCCGAATACGCCTCCATCTTTTCCGGCCTCGGCGTCAAGGTAGACCTGATCGATACTCGTGATCGTCTGCTGTCGTTTCTCGACGACGAGATCAGTGATGCATTGTCCTATCATCTACGCAACAACGGTGTACTGATCCGTCATAACGAGGAGTACGAGAAGATCGAGGGTGACGAGTCGGGTGTCGTAGTCTCTCTCAAGTCGGGAAAACGCCTGCGTGCCGACGCTTTTCTCTGGGCCAATGGGCGCACCGGCAATACCGACAGCCTGGGGCTCGAGAACGTGGGCCTGGAGGCGAACGGACGGGGTCAGCTACTGGTCGATGAGCACTACCGGACCGCCATTTCGCACATCTATGCGGTGGGCGATGTTATCGGCTGGCCGAGTCTCGCCAGTGCCGCTTATGATCAGGGGCGTAATGCCAGTGCCGATCTGCTCGAGGAGGACTTTCGCTTCGTCGATGATATTCCTACGGGTATTTATACCATCCCCGAGATCAGCTCCGTGGGCAAGACCGAACGCGAGTTGACCGAGGCCAAGGTGCCCTACGAAGTCGCGCAGGCGTTCTTCAAGGATACCGCACGTGCCCAGATCACCGGGGATACCGTGGGTATGCTGAAGATCCTCTTCCATCGCGAGACCCTCGAAATACTCGGTATTCACTGTTTCGGCGATCAGGCTTCCGAAATCATCCATATCGGCCAGGCGATCATGCAACAGAAGGGCGAGGCGAATACGCTCAAGTACTTTATTAATACGACCTTCAATTACCCGACCATGGCCGAAGCCTATCGTGTCGCGACACAAAATGGCCTCAACCGGCTATTCTGAAGGGAAGTGGAAAACCGATAGGAAGAGTCGTGCCTGAGAAATAATGTACCTTCAAGGGAGGCTGGGATGCGCAAGGAGCAAGGTCAAGACAAGGATCTGACCATTACGCTAGGGCACGATGAAATCGTGATTCATCATCGCTACGAGGTGCTGAGTATCGCCAACGACGTGCTGATCGGCATCTGGTTCGTCATCGGGAGTATCTGCTTCTTCTTCAAGGGATCGGTACAGGAGATTGGCGTCTGGCTCTTCCTGCTGGGCAGCGTACAGCTGTTGATTCGCCCAATGATTCGACTGCACCGCCTGATTCAGATGAAGAACCTGCCTTCCAGCAGTTCCGATTTCTAAGCGGTCCCGGCCCAGATGGGCCGGGACATGGATCTCAGCGGTCGCGATAACGTTTGGTCAGATCACCGTAGGCATCGATACGGCGGTCACGCAAGTAAGGCCATAGACGCCTCACTTTTTCGCTTCGACGCATGTCGAGTTCGACGAATAGCCGGTCACTGTCGTCAGTGCCTGCATGCGCCAACAGCTCACCCTGGGCGCCACAGATGAAGCTGCCGCCCCAGAAGTGAATGCCTTCGCTGACTCGGCTGGGGTCCTCCTCGAAACCGACACGGTTGGCGACGAGCACCGGCAGACCGTTAGCGACGCCATGCGAGCGCTGAATCAGCGTCCAGGCGTCCTTCTGCCGAGCTTTCTCAGGCGTGTCATCGGGCGGATGCCAGCCGATGGCGGTGGGATAGAGCAGCAGCTCGGCGCCGGCCAGCGCCATCAGGCGTGCGGCTTCCGGATACCACTGGTCCCAGCAGACCAGTACACCCAGGCGACCTACCGAGGTGTCGATGGGTTCGAAGCCCTGGGTGGCATCGGCCTCGCCCGGGGTAAAGTAGAATTTCTCATAGAAGCCCGGATCGTCGGGGATATGCATCTTGCGGTAGGCGCCGACACGCCCCTTGGCGCGATCGAGCACCACGGCGGTATTGTGATACACACCCGCAGCACGCCGCTCGAAAATCGAGCCGACGATGACGATATCCAGCTCTTCCGCCAGACTTGCCAGGCGCTGGGTGGTCGGGCCGTCCAACGGCTCGGCGAGATCGAAGACATCGACGTCTTCGGTCTGACAGAAATATTGGGTCGCGTGCAGTTCCTGAAGCAGCACCAGCTCGGCGCCCTTGGCGGCAAGCTCGCGAATGCCGGCTTCGCTTTCAGCAAGGCTTCTGGCCTTGTCGGGCCAGGCCTGCTGCTGTACCAGTCCGACCTTGAGGGTATCCGTCATGTCACTTGTCCTCATTGACGAAAGAAGAGGCGAGGGAGTCGGAGAGCGAGCCTCGCGGTAACTGCATGGTAAGGCAGTGCAAGCTGCCATGTTGACGAATCACGCTACGACAGTCGAGGGGCACGATATCGTAGCCGGGAAAGGCCTCGGCGAGTCTCGAAAGCGCCTGGGTGTCGGTACCGTCGCCATAAATCGGGACCAATACGGCGCCGTTGATAATCAGGAAATTGGCATAGGTGGCCGGTAACCGGTGACCATCATCCGGATCGAAGCAGGGCTTCGGCCAGGGCAGTGGAATCAGACGATAGGGCGCTCCATTGACCTGGCGCAGGGCTTTTAGTTCATGCTCCATGGCCGCCAGGGCGGGGTAATGTGCATCCCGTTCATCATCGCAGCGGACATAGGCAATGGTCTGCGGGTCGCAGAATCGCGCCAGAGTATCGATATGACTGTCGGTATCGTCGCCTTCGAGGTGGCCGTGTTTAAGCCACAGAAAACGTTGAATGCCGAAGTCCTCTTTCAGTTGGGCCTCGATGGCCTGGCGGTCCAGCGTCGGATTGCGATTGGGGTTGAGCAGGCAGGCCTCGGTAACCAGCAGCGTACCCTCACCGTCAGTCTCGATAGCGCCGCCTTCCAGCACCAGTTCGCGTGGCTCCAGCGTAGCCTTGAAGATGCCCTCCCTGGCGAGGCGTTGATTCAAGGCATTGTCGCGTGAGGCCTCGAACTTGCCGCCCCAGCCGGTAAAGACATAATCGAGAAGCACGATGACACCGTTGCGCTCGATGCCGATCGGCCCATGATCGCGCGTCCAGGTATCGTCCGCCGGCACTTCTATCAGCAACAGGCGCGCCGGATCCACGCCCAGATGGGTAAAACGCTCCATCAGACGTTGTCGCGTGGCGGCATCGGGCACGCTGACCAGCACGCGCTGGTAGCGGCTGATAATGATGACCAGTGTCTCAAGTGTCGCTTCGATGCGCTCGAGCGTCGAAGCCCAATCGCTTTCGGGCGTGGGCCAAGTCAGTTGAATCGCATCCTGCGGATGCCATTCGGGAAGCAGGCGTTGGGTCATTGTGGTCTCCATGCGGCCGGCGGCATTGTAGTGCCAGGCGCGCGGGATGCAAGCGCTTAATACAGGCTTTTGTCGTTGTCACAAGTTCCGTTGGGTTTGAGCGGTGCAGGCGGATATAAAAAGCCGTACCATGGGGCGCTTGTCGACAAGGAATTGCCCTCGATGCTGGATCGTATACCCTTTCTGATTGGCCTGCGCTATGTGCGGGCAAAGCGACGCAACCATTTCATCTCCTTCATTTCCCTGACCTCCATGCTGGGCCTGACGCTCGGCGTGGCGGTATTGATTCTGGTACTCTCGGTCATGAATGGCTTCGATCACGAGCTGCGCACCCGCGTGCTGGGCATGGTGCCGCATACGCGCATCGAGGCGCCGGGAGGGTTAACCGACTGGCCGCGGTTGGCGGAGCGATTGAAGCAGCACGAACATGTTATCGGCGCGGCTCCTTACGTGCAGCAACAGGGCATGCTGACCATGTCCGGGCGCAGCGAGGGTGCGCTGGTCAATGGTATCAACCCCGAGTACGAGCGCGATGTTTCGATCATCGATGAACACATGCAAAGCGGCAGTCTCGACGAGTTGGCGCCGGGCGATTGGAATATCGTGCTCGGCGAACTCCTGGCGCGCAATCTCGGTGTCGGGGTCGGGGATCGCGTCACCTTGTTGGTGCCCGAGGCCTCAATCACGCCGGCGGGCGTGTTCCCACGCCTTAAGCGCTTTACGGTCAGCGGAATTTTCAAAGTCGGCGCCGAGCTCGATGCCAATCTAGCCTATGCCAACATCCAGGACATGCAGACCCTGGCGCGACTGGGCGATGCGGTCGAGGGCTTGCGTCTGGAACTGGACGATCTGTTTCAGGCACATACCGTGACTCGCGACATCGTCAATGAGCTGGGCATGGGATATCGTGGCATCGACTGGACTTACACCCAGGGCAACCTATTCCAAGCGATCCAGATGGAAAAACGCATGATCGGGCTGCTGTTGATGGTTATCGTCGCCGTCGCGGCGTTCAATATCGTCTCGACCCTGGTCATGGTAGTCACCGACAAGCATGCCGATATCG
This sequence comes from Halomonas sp. WWR20, assembly GCF_054602495.1. NCBI lineage: Bacteria > Pseudomonadati > Pseudomonadota > Gammaproteobacteria > Oceanospirillales > Halomonadaceae > Halomonas > Halomonas sp. WWR20. The sequence continues at coordinate 31,306 of NZ_JBTRHR010000008.1, read as the reverse complement.
CTATCCTGCGTACCATCGGCGCCACGCCGGGCTCGATCATGGGCATTTTCATCGTGCAAGGACTGGCAATAGGCATTATTGGCATTCTAATGGGCGTTATCCTGGGCATCATCCTGGCGCTGACGGTGGCCGACCTGATTGGCTGGTTCGAGGCGTTGACGGGTTTGCAGTTCCTGGACCCCAGTGTCTATTTCATCAGCTACCTACCGTCGCGGCTGGAGTGGAGCGATGTGAGCGTCATCGTCACCTCGGCTTTCGTGCTGACATTTCTATCCACCCTGTACCCGGCCTGGCGTGCGGCTCGCATCCAGCCAGCCGAAGTATTGCGTTATGAGTGAGGGCGTCGCGATGACCGCAACCAGTGACATCATGCTGCAATGCCGGGGGCTGACCCGCATCTATCGCGAAGGCCCCCAGGATCTGACCGTATTGCACGATCTGGACCTCGAAGTGCGCGCGGGAGAGCGGGTGGCCGTGGTGGGCAGCTCCGGTTCCGGCAAGACCACACTGCTGAATTTGCTGGGCGGGCTCGATCATCCCAGTGCCGGCAGCGTGCACATCGCCGGGCAGTCCCTGTCAGGGCTGAACGATGCGGATCTGGGGCGCTTTCGTAACCGCAACATCGGGTTCGTATACCAGTTTCATCACCTGCTGGCCGAATTCACGGCGTTGGAGAACTCGGCGCTGCCGCTGATGATTCGCGGCCAGTCACGCAAGGTTGCCGAGGCGAGGGCACGCGAGATTCTCGAGCGGGTCGGCATGGCGGACCGGGGCGCGCACAAGCCGGGCGAGCTTTCCGGCGGAGAGCGCCAGCGCGTCGCCATCGCTCGTGCGCTGGTCACCGACCCGAGTCTGATGCTGATGGACGAACCCACCGGCAACCTCGATCAGGCGACTGCCAGCCATATTCTGGCATTGATGGATGAGTTGGCTGCGGCCAGTGCCTGCGCGTTCGTCGTGGTGACCCACGATCCGGCGTTGGCGGCTCATCAGGATCGGGTGCTCAAGCTGGACCAGGGGCGGCTGTCCCCCGCCTGAGTTCCGATCAGGAAAGGGGGGACGGACGGCGCTTGCGAGGACGCCGCCGCCAGCTGCGCGCCACATGCCAGCGCCACAGCAGGCGAATGAGCATATTGCTGACAAGCGCCACGACGATGGCGACGACCAACGAGCCCAACATCAGTGGCGGCATGATTTCGGCCATGCGTTCGGCGACCCATTGTGTGGATAGCCGCTCCGGCATGTGCCGGGCCGGCGTATTCAGCAGCCAGGTGCCGATCCGGTAATTGCAGTAAAAGATCACCGGCATGGTCAGGGGGTTGGTCAGCCACACCAGACTGACGGCAATTGGCAGGTTGCAACGCAGCAGCCAGGCGCCGCTCGCGGCGAGCACCATCTGGAAGGGAAGCGGCAGCAGGGCACAGAACAGCCCGACCATAAAAGCGTTGCCGACAGTGCGTCGTGACAGGACCCATAGGGACGGGTTGCCGATCAAATGCCGCATGAAGCGCAGAGATTTTCTGCGCTGCAGCGATTCGGGGTGAGGCATGTAGCGCTGGAGCAGTCGGCGAGGCATGGACCCGTTCGCTTCATGGTGGTCGGGCCATTATCCATACAAGCGCGGATGACTGCTATGGCTGTCATCCGCGTCGAGACTCCGCTTGTCGTCGTGGAACTCGATTGTCTGTCAAGGGCGGGTAGGCGGCCCCGGCTGGGAGAGCAAGCAGATGCGCATGGGCTGGGCCTGTCCAATGGCTATCGCTGCCATCGCCGGCAGTGTTCTCGGGCGTTGGGCGGGATTCGACTGGCATGAGGTGGAGGTGGGACTCGCCGCCGCGGCCCAGGTATGGGCGCTGGCGTTATGCCTGTCGCTGGCCTGGCGCCGCCCGCGTGTGGCAACGGCACTAGTGGTGTTTGCCGTGTGCGCCGCGCAGGTGCTGGCCGAGCGCAGTGCGGTATTGCCCCTGGGACTGTCGCGCCAGGACGTTGCCTTGCAGGGCCGGCTTCTCGAGGTGGATGTCCAGGACGCCCTGGTTCGTCTGCGCTTGTCGGTGGAAAGCTGCTCTCCGCTCGAGGCTTTATTGCCGGCGTGTAGTCGCCTCGGGCAGGTCCGCCTTTCCTGGTATGACGGACCCGCCTTGCAGGTGGGCGAGCGCTGGGCGTTGACTGCCCGGCTGCGGCCGCCGACCGGCTTCGCCAATGCGCATACCTTTGATTATCAGGCCTGGCTGTGGCGCGAGGGGGTGCATGCCACCGGCTATGTTCGCGCTTCGCCCGCCCCTCGCCGGCTGACACCGGCTCCCTCCACCTGGCGCCATTCGGCATTGGCGTATCTCGATGCCAAGGATCTGCCGCCTCTTGCCGGGCGCTGGCTGGCGGCGCTGACGCTGGGGGCGTCGGAGCGGCTGACGCGGGACGATTGGGACCTGTTCAATGCCACCGGCACCACCCATCTCATGGTCATTTCCGGGTTGCACATTGGCTTGGTGGCGGCATTGATGCTTTGGTTGAGCCGGCGGATGGCACGCCTGTTGGCGCCAGGCAGTTGGCGGCTGGCGACATGGCCCTGGTGGCTGGCAGGCATGTCGGCGGCAGCCTACGCCTGGCTGGCGGGGCTCGATCCTCCTGCGATGCGGGCAATGCTGATGACGCTGGTGGGACTCTGGGTCGCCAGCGGTCGTCATGCTCCAGGGGCCTGGCAAGCCTGGTGGCTAGCGCTGGGATGCGTAGTGGTCGTGGATCCTTTGGCGCCTTGGCGTCCGGGGTTCTGGTTGTCCTTCATGGCCGTGGCGGTATTGATCCTGGCTTGGGACGGACGTGAGCGCCCCAAGGGGCCCAAAGGCTGGTTATGGGCCTTATGCAGGACGCAGCTGCTGTTGGCTCCGCTCATGGCGGCGGCCGTGCTGCTGGCCTTCGGGCGTTTGGCGCCGGTCGCCCCGCTCGTCAACCTTATGGTGGTGCCACTGGTCAGCAGCGTGATGGTGCCTCTGGGATTGTTGGGGTGGGGACTGGCCTGGCTAGCACCGCTGTCGATGGCCTGCTGGTGGCTGTTTGCCTGGCTGGCCGCTTTCGTGCATGGCGTGTTGGTGTGGTCTGCGGCGCTGTTGCCGGCTTGGTCGCCTGATGCCTGGCAGCTCATGCCCTTGACGCTGGGGCTGGGGAGCCTCGGGCTGCTATGGAGCCTGCCGGGGTTGACGAATGGCCTGCGAATCTGGGGCAGCGTGAGCCTGACGCTTCTATTGTGGGTCGTCGAGCCGCCCGTGCCGAATGCGGGAAGCGTCGAGATGATCGTGCATGACGTGGGCCAAGGGCAACTGATAGAGCTGCGCAGCGCCCACTATCGTCTGCTGTTCGATACCGGACCACGCTTCGGCTCGGGATTTATGGTGCTGGATAGTTTGTGGGCCTCGCCGCAGGACTTTGACGACGTGATCGTCAGCCACGGGGATCAGGATCATGCCGGGGGCATCGGGGCGCTTGTCGAGCATCACCATGTGGGGCAGTGGTGGGCGCCGCGCAGGGAGGCGCTCGAGGTGAAGTTTACCCCCTGCGAGGCGGGCGTGCATTGGCGTCGCGATGGTATCGAGTATCGCTTTCTATCTCCCCAGGCAGGCGATACGGCCTTGTCGAGTAATGACGGTTCCTGCGTGTTGCTGGTGGACGCCGGCAACGAGCGGGCCTTGATTACCGGCGATGCCGGCACGGCGATCGAAGCTCGGCTGGTAAAACAGCTCAGCGGACCATTGAGTGTGCTGGTGGCAGGGCATCACGGTAGTCGTACCAGTTCCTCGGTAAGCTTCGTTAAGGCCATGGCGCCCGTAAACGTGGTCTTCAGCGCTGGGCGTGACAATCGATACGGCCATCCGCATGCTGAGGTCGTGCGCCGCTTTCGTGCCGCACATGCCTGTCTCTGGGACACGGCCTATGATGGAGCGCTGCGGTTTACGCTGGGTCAGTCAAACTCCGCTCCGAAGGCACGAAGGCCGCCATCCGGTGTCGAAGGCCGATGCGTTGGGGTAGAATCCCGCGGTTGAAGCCCTTGCATGCCCACTGACGGAGTGCGAGGTGGCCCATGCAAGGCGATAACATTGAACCTGGAGGAAGGCCGTGCTCGATTTCCTGATGACCGGCGGCATCCTGACACTGCCGCTGCTGGGCTGTTCGCTGGTGGCGGTGGCCATCATCATCGAACGGTTATGGACACTGCGCGCCAGACGTATCGCGCCGCAGGGGTTGGGGCAGCAGGTATGCGAACTGATTCAACAGGGGCAGGTCAACCTGTATTGGCTGGAAAGCCAGTCGCCGCTGGGGGCAGTGCTTGCGGCCGGGTTGCGCAATGCGCGGCTGGGAAACGAGCAGGTGCGCGCCCGGCTTCAAGAATCCGCCACCGCGGTAATTCATGACATGGAGCGTTTCTTGAGTCCGTTGGGCACGATTGCCGCCATAGCACCGTTGCTGGGACTCCTGGGCACGGTAGTCGGCATGATTGATGTGTTCTCGGTAATCGTGCAAGCGGGAGGTGCGGAACGTACCGCTGAGCTTGCCGGTGGCATTTCACAGGCACTGGTGACGACGGCGGCAGGGTTGAGCGTAGCGATCCCGGCATTGATGTTTCACCGCTATTTTCAGCGTCGGGTCGAGGACATTACCGTGCGTATGGAGGAGCAAGCCGGACAGGTCGTCGAATTCCTGGCCCATCACCATGGAGACCTGACGCTGGCGGAACGGCATGGAGGTCGGGAGTCGGCATCATGAGGTTTCCCCGCAGGCAGCGCGAGCCGGTGGAGGTCAATCTGACGCCGTTGATCGACGTCGTCTTCCTGCTGTTGATCTTCTTCATGGTTTCCACCACCTTCGAAACACGCCAAGCGCTTGAGCTGGAGCTGCCGCAGGCCTCCCAGGGGGCCTCGGCATCAACGCCCGAGCCGCTGGTACTGACGATCGATGCCGAGGGTGACTATCGCCTCGACGACGAGCCGTTGGCATCGCAAGCCGCCCTCCGCGAGGCGCTGGCGCCACACGCCGATCTGGCGCGAGAGCGGGGGCTGGTAATTGCCGCCGATGGCCGCGCTGCGCATGCCGACGTCGTGGCGGCGCTGGATGCGGCGGCGGCACTCGGCATTCAGCATGTTCGCATCAGTACCCGGCAGGGTAACGAGACACCCGCGCAAGTGGAGACACCGTGAGTCAAGCATCCAGCTGGTCCCTTTATCGCCGTTTGCTCGGCTACGTGAAGCCGCATTGGAAATCTTTTGCCGCCGCCGTCGTCGGCTATGGGATTTATGCAGCGTCGAGCACCGCGCTGGCGGAAATGATGAAGCGGCTGATAGACGGTATTCAGAATCCCGATGCCGCATTTCGTCTGTTCCTTCCCCTGTTTGTCATTGGCATGTTTACCGCCCGCGGGGTGGGCACGTTCCTCGGCACCTATTGCATGAGCAACGTAGCGCGCAACGTAGTTCACGCGCTGCGTTGCAACGTGTTCGATCACATGCTGCATCTGCCGGGAAAATTCTTCGATGCCCACTCCAGCGGGCATCTGATCTCGCGGGTAACCTATCACGTGGAGCAGGTGACGGGTGCCGCAACCAAGGCGATCACCATCGTGCTGCGCGAAGGCCTGTTCGTGCTGGGGTTGATTTCATATCTGTTATGGACCAACTGGTTGTTGACGCTAGTGTTCCTGGCGGTCACGCCATTGATCGGCGCGGTGGTCAGTGTCGCCAGTAAGCGCTTTCGGCGTATTTCCCGGCGTATCCAGAACTCCATGGGCGATGTGACGCATGTCGCGTCCGAGGCGCTGTCGGGCTACCGGGTGGTGCGGACCCATGGCGCCGAGGAGTATGAACAGCGTCGCTTCGCCAAGGCCAGCAACAGTAACCGCGAGCAGAGCATGAAGGAGGCGTTGACCAAGGCCGTCAGTACTCCGGTGATTCAGCTGCTGGTAGCCGTGGCGCTGGCCGGATTGGTGTGGCTGGCCATGGCGCCGGAGCTGATGGCCGACATGACGGCGGGTGAGTTCGTGGCGTTTATCACTGCGGCCTCGCTGATGGCCAAGCCGATCAAGCAGCTCACCGAAATCAACGGCGAAATTCAGAAAGGACTGGCCGCATCCCAGGAACTGTTCGGGCTGCTTGAAGAGCCTCAGGAAGCCGATAACGGGCATGTCGTATCCGAGCGGCTAAAAGGCCAAGTACGCTTTGAGGGAGTGCATTTTGCCTATGGGCCTGATCAGCCGGAAGTGCTCAAGGGGATCGACCTGGAGGTGGCACCCGGCGAAATGATCGCCATCGTAGGACGTTCGGGTAGCGGTAAGTCGACCCTGATGGGGATGCTGCCGCGCTTCTACCACGCTACGGCGGGGCGGGTGCTGATCGACGGAGTGGCGCTCGACGACTATCGGCTCTCGCCGCTACGCCAGCAGATCGCTCTGGTTTCGCAGCAAGTCACTCTGTTCAATACCACTATCGGGCAGAATATCGCTTACGGTGTGCCTGACGCCAGGCATGAGGATGTCGAGGCGGCGGCCCGCTCGGCCTATGCTCATGAATTCATCGAGCGCTTGCCTCAAGGTTACGACACATTGATTGGCGATAATGGCGTGATGCTCTCCGGAGGCCAGCGACAGCGTCTGGCCATTGCCCGGGCGATTTTCAAGGATGCGCCGATATTGATCCTCGACGAGGCGACTTCGGCGTTGGATACCGAATCGGAACGCTACATCCAGAAAGCTCTGGAGAAAGTGTGCCGCGACCGTACCACCTTCGTGATCGCGCACCGTCTGTCCACCATCGAGCGCGCCGATCGCATCGTAGTCCTGGACCAGGGGCAGCTCATCGAAAGTGGCTCGCATGCCGAGCTGCTGGCTCGAGACGGTGCCTATGCAGCCCTTTATCAACTGCAATTCCAGGAGCAGGCATGAGCCGGCTGACCGAGGCATGGTACACGGATGCGTCGTGGCTCAAGCTGTTAAGGCCGCTTGAAAGTCTTTACCGGCAGGCTGTCGCGGTGCGCCGTTGCCACTACCGGCGCAATAGCGCGAAAGTATGGAAGGCACCGGTGCCGGTGATCGTGGTGGGCAACATCACCGTAGGCGGCACGGGGAAATCTCCCTTGGTGGCCTGGTTGAGCCGCTGGCTGGTCGAGCAGGGCTGGCGACCGGGTATCGTGTCGCGAGGGTACGGAGGGCACGCACCGCGCTATCCGTTATATGTGGATCCCACCACGCCGGTGGCGCAGGCGGGTGACGAGCCGGTCATGTTGGCCCAGCAGACGGGGGTGCCGGTCGCCGTCGATCCCGATCGACCTCGAGCGGCACGCAAACTGGTGGCGGCGGGCTGCGACATCCTGCTCTCCGATGACGGCCTTCAACACCTGGCGCTGGGCCGGGATATCGAATTGGTGGTGGTGGATGGCGCACGTGGCGTTGGCAATGGGCGCTGCCTGCCTGCCGGACCTCTGCGGGAGCCGCTGTCGCGGCTGGCGGAGGTGGATGCCGTTATGAGCAACGGCGGCCGGCTGGCGTTTTCCCTGGGGGAGACGCCGGGGTTCGGCATGCAACTGGCACCGCTACATTGGCGGCATTTGATCGACGGCGTGTGCTATCCGGTATCCGCAAGGCCTTTCGGCGGACGCGTGCATGCCCTGGCGGGGATCGGTCATCCCCAGCGCTTCTTTGCGACACTGGATGCGCTGGGGGTGGAACATGAGCCGTGGCCACTGGCGGATCATCACCGCTTCAATGCGGAAGACCTCAAGTTCGCTGATAACCTGCCGGTGGTAATGACGGCAAAGGATGCCGTGAAATGCCTGCATTTCGCCAATGAGCGCTGCTGGGCACTGGATATTGAGGCCCAACCCGATCAAGCCTTTATCGATTGGCTGCGCAAACGACTCGATACATTCAAATGAGGTAGGCAATGGACATGGACAAGGAACTGCTGGCGATGCTGGTCTGCCCTCGCTGTCAGGGCAAGCTCAAGTACGACCGTGAGCGTGGCGAACTGAAGTGTCTGTATGACGGGCTGGCGTACCCCGTGCAGGACGATATTCCGGTAATGCTGGAAAGCGAGGCGCGGATCATGGATGCCGACGAAAAGCTGGGTTCGTGAACATGAGCGACTACGTGGTCGTGATTCCGGCACGTTATGCGTCCAGCCGGTTGCCCGGCAAGCCGTTGCTGGATATCGCCGGCAAGCCGATGGTGGCGCATGTCTGGGAACGCGCCCGTGGCAGTGGCGCAAGCCGGGTTGTGGTGGCTACCGATGATGCGCGTATCGAGGCGGCGCTCGCACCACTGGGTGCTGAAGTCGTCATGACGCGCAGCGACCACCCCTCGGGGACGGATCGCCTGGCCGAGGTGACAGCTCTGCTGGGCTTGTCTGCCGAGACGTTAGTGGTCAATGTGCAGGGAGACGAGCCGCTGCTGCCCTCGCAACTGATGGATCAGGTCGCGCAATGCCTGCACGAGGACCGCGAGGCTTCCATTGCGACGCTGGCTGAGCCCATTACGCAGGTAGACGCTCTGTTCAACCCCAATGTGGTCAAGGTGGTGCGTGACTTACGCGGACGTGCACTATATTTTTCGCGCGCCCCCATTCCCTGGGATCGCGAGCATTTCTCGGTGCGTCCCGAGCTTTTGGAGACCGACGGTTGGCTGCGTCATATCGGCTTGTACGCCTACCGCGCCGGTTTTCTCGCCGATTATGTCCGCTGGGTGCCGTCACCTCTTGAACAGCTCGAACAGCTCGAACAGTTACGTGCTCTGCACCATGGTCATCGCATTCAGGTGGCCGTGGCGGCGGCGCCTCATCCGGCTGGCGTGGACACGCCCGAGGATCTTGAACGGGTGCGTCAGTTATTGAGTGCCGCATGACGTTGTCTTGCGCTAGTGAGAGGTGACGATGATACGTGTGTTGTTTGTCTGCCTGGGCAATATATGCCGCTCCCCAACGGCGGAGGGGGTGTTGCGTGAACGTGTGGTCGAGGCCGGGCTCTCCGGTCTCGTCGAAATCGATTCCTGCGGGACGGGGAACTGGCATGTCGGCGAGGCGCCTGATGAGCGTGCCGTGGCGGCGGCTGCCAAGCGTGATGTGTCTATCGAGGCGCTTCGGGCGCGGCAATTATCGACAGCCGACTTCTCGCGGTTCGATTACCTGTTGGCGATGGATAGCGATAATCTGGCGTACATCCGTTCGCGCTGTCCCGACGCATGTCAGGCTCATGTCGGGCTGTTTCTCGATTTTGCCGGCTATCGCGACAAAGGTGTGCCGGACCCGTATTACAGCGGCGAGGCGGGTTTCGATCTGGTGCTGGACCTGATCGAGGAGGCCGCCGATGGATTGATCGCCGAGCTGCGGCAAAAACTTGCGCACGAGGACGTGCATGCAGATCGCTGAAGCCGATCTGTCGCGGGCCAACACGCTGGGGCTGGCCTGCACGGCCGAGCATTTCACTGCGGTGCGCAGCCTGGATGAGTTGCGCCAGGCGCTGCGCCTGGCTCAGGAGTCGGGTTGGCCGCTGAGCGTGCTCGGCGGTGGCAGCAATCTTATCCTGCCGCGTCATCTGCCAGGTCTGGTGGTGCAGCCGACGTTCGCCGAATGGCGGCTCGAGCCGGAGAGCAATGGGATAGTGCGCGTTCACGCCGACGCCGGATTATCCTGGCACGCGCTGGTCATGGCGCTGGCCGAACGGGGGTTATGGGGGACTGAAAATCTGGCCCTGATTCCAGGCCATGTCGGGGCGGCCCCGATCCAGAACATCGGGGCCTATGGCGTGGAATTGGCGGATGTGCTGGAAGAGGTGCATCTGCTGCATCGTCTCGATGGCCGCGAGGAGACGCTGGGGGCCGCCGAGTGCGATTTCGGTTACCGCGATAGCGTGTTCAAACGTTCCCTCAGCAATCAGGTGATCATTTCCAAGCTGGTACTGCGCCTTTCCACCCGGCCCCGGCCGAAGCTCGATTACGGTGCGCTGCACGAGCGCGTGCCAAATCACCCGGTTCCGCTTCAGGTCGCCCAGGCTGTATGTGCCGTGCGCCGCGAAAAGCTGCCGGACCCCAAAGTGCTAGGCAACGCTGGCAGTTTCTTCAAGAATCCCTTGATCGAGCGTGGCTTGGCCGACGCATTGTTGGCCCGTTATCCCGCGATGCCATATTTTCTCCAGGCCGATGGACGGGTCAAGCTGGCCGCAGGCTGGCTGATTGAGCAGTGCGGTTTCAAGGGCTATCGCGACGGCTGTTTTGGTGTACATGACCGCCAGGCCTTGGTGTTGGTACATCATGGGCAGGGACGGCTCGAGGAGCTGCTCGCCTTGGCAGAGCTTGTCGCGAGTACGGTATTCGAGCATTTTGGTGTTGTTCTGGAACGCGAGCCACAGTTGTTGGCAGCGCCGTAAACCTTTCTTGACGGCATAAAAAACACCCCGAAGGTTGGCTTGGCGTCCAGCTTTCGGGGTGTCGTTCAATCTTATCTTACCGTACCTGTTATGCTCCGGGCAGGTTAGCTGCCCGGAGATACAGCGCTTTAGCTGTTATCGTCGCTGGTTTGCTGGCGCCGACGGATTTCCCGTGGGTCGTTATGTGCCCGACGACGACGGCGAGGTTCCCCTTCGGTGATGGCTGCATCCGCATTTGGCTCAGCCTTGGACACTTGCGGTGCAGTCTCCGTATCGGCTTTGGGCGTTTCCGGCGTCTTTTGTTCCGGTTTCCCCGCATCCGCCTTGGGCAGTTCGGGCTCCAGCGGCTCAGCCTTGGGCGTCTGCGGGGCCTTTGGCTCCGGCTGCTTCACGTCCGCCTTGGGCAGTTCGGGCTCCAGCGGCTCGGCTGTGGGCGTCTGCGGGGCCTTTGGCTCCGGCTGCTTCGTGTCCGCCTTGGGCAATTCGGACTCCAGCGGTTCGGCCGTGGGCGTCTGCGGGGCCTTTGGCTCCGGCTGCTCCGCGTCCGCCTTGGGCAGTTCGGATTCCAAGGGCTCGGCCTTGGACGGCTTGGATTCAGCTGGCTTGGGGCCGCCCAGCATTTTCTGCTCGGGTTTTGCTTCCTCAACTGCCTTGGCAGGCGCAGGCGCAGGCGCAGGCTCGGCCGGCTTCTGAGGCTGGGTGGGCTGAGACGCAACACCTTCAGACTCTTGCGCGTCCGCCTTGGGCTGCTCTGGCTGGGTGGATTTCGGCCGAGATGTATTGCGCTTGGGCGCCTCCAGTTCCGCCAAGTCGGCTTCAAGGTCCGCTTCGGGCACCTCGGCTTCGGGAGCTTCCGATTGAGGTGTCTTGGGCTTGGGCGACGCTTTCTCGGCACCCTTGGGCTTGCTGGCCGCAGACTGAGTCTCATCGGTTCTGACTGGCTCGGGCTTGGCAGGCGCTACGTTGCTGTCCGCCTGTTGAGATTGCGGCACTGTTGCGTCGGCCTTGGACGCTTGCGCTTCACCGGTTGCAGCTTCGCTGCTGACCGCCTGGGCTTGCAAGCGCTCCTGTTCGGCGACAGCCTGTGGGTTGAGGGCCTGTTGGCGGCTGCGCTGACGCGGGTTGTTACGCGCGCGTTTGGGTTTGGCATCCGCTGCGCTCTTTTCCGACTTGGCCTCGGCTGGCTCCTGGCTGGCTTTCGGCTCCTCGTCACGCCCCTTGTTGTCGCGAGGCTTGTTTCTACCGTTGGACTTATTGTCGCCACGTGGCGGACGATTCTCGTCACGCGACTCGGTAGCCTTGGACTCCTGGCGAGCGTTATCCGCACGAGCGTTGTCCTGACGGGTATTGTCCTGACGGGCGTTGCGAGCCGGACGGTTTTCATCCCGACCCTCACTGCGCCGGCGCCGGTTGCCACGCCCGTTGCTGGCTTCGCTGCGATTGTTGTTGCGCTCCTCGCTGGAAGGCGCCTCGCTGCTACTCCCGCGTCCAGACGTGGGCCGCTGGGCGCTTTGATCGCGCGGTTCACTGCGCCCAGTATCGGCTGGCTTAACGGTCGGGGGCGGCGTTTCTTCACTGCCCAACAGTTTGTTGAGACCCTTGAACATCCGCGACAGGAAGCCGGCATGTTGCTGCATGGCGGCCGGCTGTGCCGCCGGGGCGGCCGGTGCTTGTTCCTGACGCAGTGAGTCCGGTGCCGGGGCGGTGTGCGCCACGGACTTTACCGCGGCCTCAGTGCGCAGGGGCGGCTTTTCGAAATTCGGGTCCGGTTCCTTGCCCACTTCGGTGTCGGTGGGGAGTTCGAAGCTGGATTTGGTTTCTTCATCCTCTTCGACATGATCGTCGCGCAGACGCTGAACATCGTAATGCGGCGTATCCATTTCGGGGCTGGGCAGGAGTATGACCTGCACCCCCTGACGCCGTTCTATTTCGGCAAGCACGCTACGTTTTTCATTGAGCAGATAGGTGGCCACAGGCACCGGCAGAATGGCACGGATTTGCGCGCTGCGCTCCTTCATGGACTCTTCTTCGATCAAGCGCATGATGGACAGCGACATGGAGCGCACATCACGGATCGTGCCTTGCCCGTCGCAGCGCGGGCAGACCACGCCGCTGGTTTCTCCCAATGAGGGGCGCAGACGCTGGCGTGACATTTCCATCAGGCCAAAGCGCGAGATGCGACCGATCTGAACCCGGGCGCGGTCCAGCTTCAGCGCGTCACGCACCTGGTTCTCGACGTCACGCTGGTTCTTGGCCGGTGTCATGTCGATGAAATCGATCACCACCAGCCCACCGATATCGCGCAGACGCAACTGACGGGCCACTTCGTCGGCCGCTTCCAGGTTGGTCTGCAAAGCGGTTTCCTCGATATCGCTGCCGCGTGTCGCACGTGCCGAGTTGATATCGATGGAGACCAGGGCTTCGGTGTGGTCGATGACGATAGAGCCGCCGGAGGGCAGCTTGACTTCGCGCTGATAGGCCGTCTCGATCTGCGACTCGATCTGAAAACGCGAGAACAGCGGCACATCATCGGTATACAGCTTGATCTTCTGCTGGTAGGAGGGCATGACCTGCCGAATGAATCCCAGCGCTTCCTGATGAACTTCGGGACTGTCGATCAGCACCTCGCCGATATCCTGGCGCAGGTAGTCGCGCATGGCGCGAATGATGACGTTGGACTCGCGATAGATGAGGAAGGGCGCCGGACGCTTGCCGGCTTCTTCGGTGATCGCTTCCCAGACCTGAACCAGATAATCGAGGTCCCACTGCAGTTCTTCGGAGGAACGACCGATACCTGCGGTACGCACGATGACGCCCATCCGGTCGGGCAGGGTCAACTGGCCCATGGCCTCCTTGAGCTGGGAGCGATCATCGCCCTCGATACGCCGTGAAATGCCGCCCGCGCGCGGGTTATTGGGCATCAGTACCAGAAAGCGTCCGGCCAGGCTGATGAATGTGGTCAGGGCCGCGCCCTTGTTGCCGCGTTCTTCCTTGTCGACCTGAACGATGACTTCCTGGCCTTCCTTCAGGACTTCCTTGATGCTGGGCCGGCCGGACGTTTCCTTGATGAAATACTCGCGGGAAATCTCCTTGAGCGGCAGGAAACCGTGGCGGTCGGCGCCGAAATCCACGAAGGCGGCTTCGAGGCTGGGTTCGACACGGGTGATGCGCCCGCGATAGATGTTGGCTTTTTTCTGTTCTCTGGCGCCGGATTCGATATCCAGATCGTAAAGGCGTTGACCATCGACCAGAGCGACGCGCAGCTCTTCGGGCTGGGTCGCGTTGATGAGCATCCGTTTCATGTTGTCTCGCTGAATGGTCGTGCCGGTAAGGCGGCGACTCGAATATCGGCGACGACGAACCGCTTGCTGTCGTGTTGTGCTCAGTGCATGTCGTGGATGCGTCGTGATACCTGGTTGGGGTAGGGCCTTACATGGCAAATTTCAGCTTCTTTGGCCGTGCAATTCCCTGACGCGGCATGATCATGTTGAGTACGCGGCGGCGGCAGGACATGTCTCGGCGGGCGCTATATCGTTTCCCGTCCGGTCCTGCGGTCTTCCGCCAGACACCTGGCTGCGTCGGTTCGGCGACGCCGGCCTCCGGCACGGTGTTGACTTTCCCCGTGGCGGTTGAATGGCTCGTGATCCCTTTATCGTGGGCGAGGCATCCTCCCCGGTTCCGGGCATGATGTTGCAAACTTTTCGATCATCTCGATCACTTTCTGGTAATGCTGCGGTCTGCAGCGTTGCCGTGATCGTTTTGTTCGTCGCTCGGGCCTGCGTGTCTGTCGTGCAGGCGCGACCAATGGACATTTCAAGCCCATTTGAGCGAGTCCGGAATATAACAGTAAAGCGTTTGACCAGCAATTGGCGTCAATGGTGCCGCAGTGCGATAGAATGGCGCCTGTTTCGCGGTCCGGTGGGGCCGTTCATTGACTGTTTAGCGTAAGGAGAGAGCGCGCATGGCCGAAGGCCGCGACGTTCAGTGGGTCGAGGTAGGGGAAGGGCATGTCGGGCAGCGCATCGACAATTTCCTGCGTACACGTCTCAAGGGGGCGCCCAAGGCGCTGATCTACCGCATCGTGCGTAAGGGGGAAGTGCGGGTCAACAAGAAGCGTGTCAAGGTGGATTACCGCCTGGTGGAGGGGGATCTGGTGCGCATTCCTCCGCTGCGCCTAGCTCCGGAAGCGGCGGTGCGCGAAGTCAGTGACAATTTGCGTAATGTGCTGGCCGGCAGCGTGCTGGTCGAAGGGCCGGACTGGTTGGTCATCAACAAGCCGTCGGGACTTGCCGTGCATGGTGGCAGTGGCGTCAAGATCGGCCTGATCGAGGCATTGCGCCAAGTGCGCGACGATCTCGACTTTCTGGAATTGGTGCATCGGCTCGATCGCGATACTTCGGGATGTCTGCTGCTGGCCAAGTCGCGCGAGGCGCTGTTGACACTTAATACGGCACTGAAAGATCGCCAGATGGATAAGCAGTATCTGGCGCTGGTGCAGGGGCGCTGGCCCGCCAAGCGGGAATATGTCAGCGCACGGCTGGACCGTTTCGAAGCGGGCAATGGCGAGCGTCGGGTGCGCGTGGATGCGGAAGGCAAGGTCTCACGGACGCTCTTTGCCGTGCGCGAGACTTTTCCCAATGCCACTCTGGTCGAGGCCGAGCCGATTACCGGCAGAACGCATCAGATCCGGGTGCATGCGGCGCATGCCGGTTGCCCTTTGCTGGGCGACGACAAATACGGCAGTCGTGAAGGCGAGCGCCTGGCACAGAAGCTGGGTCTCGATCGGTTGTTTCTGCATGCGGTGTCGTTGACCTTTCCCGAG
The DNA here is from genome assembly GCF_054602495.1 of Halomonas sp. WWR20. Classification (NCBI taxonomy): domain Bacteria; kingdom Pseudomonadati; phylum Pseudomonadota; class Gammaproteobacteria; order Oceanospirillales; family Halomonadaceae; genus Halomonas; species Halomonas sp. WWR20. Next base: position 16,089 of record NZ_JBTRHR010000008.1, on the reverse strand, counting down.
CCGCGCAGCGGACGTCCGGTGCATATCAAGGCGCCCCTTGGCGAAGCCTTGGAAGGCGTACTGGCACGGGCCCGCGAACAGCGCTAAGTGTGCGACGACGGAGCCTGGCTGGCACCACCGTGAATTATTGTTTTGACTAGGAGAGTGCATGCGTTACCGGCTGGTGATCTTCGACTGGGATGGCACGCTGATGGACTCCGAGGCCCGGATAGTCGCCTGTATGCAGGCGGCGGCCAGAGATGTGGGCTGGCCGACGCTGGAGCGCGAGCAGGTCAGAGACATCATCGGGCTGGGCTTGCCCGAGGCCATCGCCAAGCTCTGTCCGCAGATATCCCGGGCACAGGCTGTAGCAATGCGTGAACGTTACTCGCACCATTTCGTGGCTGCCGATCAGCAGCCGATGCGCTTCTTCGAGGGGGTCGAGAGGGGCATCGATCAACTGCGTAACAATCCCCAGGTCCGTCTCGCCGTAGCCACCGGCAAGAGTCGGCGTGGATTGGAGCGTGTCTTCGATACGGCAGCGTGCCGGGCGTGGTTCCATGCCAGCCGTACCGCCGACGAAACGCTATCGAAACCTCATCCGCGCATGCTGCAGGAGTTGCTGGCCGAGACCGGGGTCGATGTCAGCGAGGCATTGATGGTGGGAGACACCGAATATGATATGGAAATGGCGCGTGCCTTGGGCATGGATCGTGTTGCCGTCACTTATGGCGTGCATGCTGTCGAGCGGCTTGCGCGCTCTGCGCCTGTGCTGACCGTGAATGAGTTTCCGTCACTGATCGACTGGCTGCATGAATGACGCCGCCAGGTCATACTCGAATGAATCGATACTGAGCGATACCGATGAGCGATGATAAGCAGCATGATGACTGGACCCAGGGCCCCCAACTGAGTCAGGAAGAGGCGCAGCGTCGTATGCAGGACAAGGCGTCCTTGGAGAATGCCCGCGAGACGTCGGACGATGCCGAAACGTTGCGCGAGAAGCAGCGTCTTGCCCAGCTTGAGATGATGGACCGCTGGATCGGCGGGGTGTTGACGGAGCAGCGCCGCAGCCGGCGTTGGAAGCTGTTTTTTCGGTTTCTGTTCGCCTTGCTGTTGCTGGCTTCGCTGCTGACCACCTTTTACACTTTGTTTGTCGACGATATCGATACGCCGCCGACCGAGACGCATCTGGGCGTAGTCGACGTGCGAGGGGTGATCGATGCCGAAGGCGAGGCCAGTGCCGAAAGGGTGATCGAAGGGCTGCGCGAGGCGTGGAAAAGCCCGGCGACGCGGGCGGTGGTGCTGCATATCAACAGTCCGGGGGGCAGTCCGGTACAGTCGCAGCGTGTCTACGATGAGGTTCGCCGACTGGAATCGCTGGGCGACAAGCCGATCATCGCGGTGATCGAGGACATCGGGGCCAGCGGCGCCTACTATATCGCCGCGGCGGCCGACGAGATTTATGCCGCGCCCTCCAGTCTGGTGGGATCGATCGGCGTGATCTATTCGGGGTTCGGCTTGCAAGAGGCCATCAACCGGCTGGGCGTCGAGCGCCGCGTCTTCACCGCGGGTGAGAACAAGGCGTTTCTGGACCCTTTCTCATCGATCTCTCCCGACCAGCGTCGTTTCTGGCAGGAGGTACTGGACAGTACGCACCGGCAGTTTATCGAGGCCGTCAAAGCCGGGCGGGGGGAGCGTCTGCAAGACGATCCTCGGCTATTCTCGGGATTGGTCTGGACCGGTGAGCAATCGCTGGGCCTGGGGCTCATCGATGGTTTGAAAAGCGTCGATGATGTATCCCGCGAGCTGGTCGGCGAGGTGCGGTTGCGTGACTATACGCCGGGTCTCGATCCCTTCGAGCGGTTGTCACGGCAGTTCGGCCGCGTCGCCGCCGAGTGGCTGGGGGTACCCTCGGTCTCCTCGCCGCTGCGCTACCAGCTGCCCTGAACCGATCTCATGGCCCCCAGGCCGGTGGCGATACGCCGGCGCCGGGGCATCACGCGGCTGCGCCATCGAGCAGCGGGTCCAGCCCCGCCTCGCGCAGCAGGGCGCATAGGCGGATGAGCGGCAGGCCGACCAATGTGTTGGGATCCTTGCCTTCGAGACGCTCGAACAGGGTGATACCTAGTCCCTCCATGCGGAAGCTGCCGGCGCTATCCAGCGGCTGCTCGCGTGTCACATAGGCCACGATTTCCGCCTCGCTCAACCGACGAAACACGACATCATAGGTTTCATGGCAGATCCGTTGCCAGCCGTGAGCGGTATCGATCAGCGCCAGGCCGGTAACGAAGCTTACCCGTTGTCCCGAAAAGCGTCTCAGCTGGGCTTGTGCCCGGCTCACGTTGCCCGGCTTGCCGAGTATGGCGTTGTCGTATACCGCCACTTGGTCGGAGCCGATGATCAACTGGCGGGGATGATCGACCGCGACCTTTTGCGCCTTGGACAGGGCCAGACGCTGTACCAGAGCCTCAGGAGGTTCGCCTGAGCGTGGCGTTTCATCAATGTCGGGACTGACCCAAGTATAAGGTAGCTCGAGCCGGTCGAGCAGCTGACGACGCCAGCGTGAGCCGGAAGCAAGTACCAGGCGCGACATGATCTCTCCTTGACGGGGTGAGGGGGTAAAATGTGGCATAGCGTGAACTTGCATTATACAGGGCTGTCCTCCGTAAGTATTTTGACAGAACTCTAGGGAATCCCTATCATTGCGCGCCTATGTTAACCACACGACTTCCCAATCTGGTCGAGCCCTACAAGCTCGCCGCCAATCACGAGCAACTCGAAGGGCTTATGTCTCTCGAGAAGATGTCGCGTCTCGGTGAAGAAATCGGTGAGCAGCAAGGCGACTGTGAGGTGCGTCTGGGCTTCGGTGTCGATGCCCACGGACGGCGCTTCATCGATGGCGAGCTGATGGCAAGGGTGCAGGTTCCCTGTCGCCGTTGCCTGGAGCCGATACCGGTGACGCTGGAAAGCCGCTTCCTGCTGGGAGTGGTCACCAGTGATGCCCTGGCGGCCGAATTGCCGGGAGATTACGAGCCGGTACTGGTGGAAAACGAGCAGCTGAATCTTCTGCCGGTGATTGAAGATGAACTCATCCTCAGTGTGCCGCAGGTGATTTACCACGACGAGGCAGAATGCGCCGTCTCTCGAGAGCAGCTGACCAGTGCTGATCCCGAAGTGCCGGATGAGCGCCCCGAAAACCCCTTCAGCGTACTGCGTACGTTGAAAGGTAAAAACTGAATCTTTGTTGATTACTCTGGAGTAAATTGCCATGGCTGTTCAACAGAACCGCAAAACCCGTTCCAAGCGCGGCATGCGTCGTAGTCACGATGCCCTGACGGCTCCGGCCCTGTCTCAGGACAAGGAGACCGGCACCACTCACCTGCGTCACCACGTGGCTCCCGACGGCTTCTACCGTGGCCGCAAAGTCGTCGACGCCTAAGGCGACGACGTCCGCACTTGACCGTGCGAATTGCCATTGATGCGATGGGCGGGGACTTGGGTCCCCGCATTGCTGTCGCAGGTACGTTCCATGCCCTGTCCCGGCACCCCGGTCTAGAAGTCTTGCTGTTCGGGCCTCGTGCCGTCCTCGAGGCTGAAATGGCTGTCTTGCCTCGTCGCTTGCTTGGCTTGCGCTCCCGTTTGACGATCCTTGATGCGCCGCATGTCATTTCTCAGGAAATGAGGCCTTCCAGTGCCTTGCGTGGCGCTGAACAAACGAGTCTTTACATGATGCTGGCAGCGGTACGCGATGCCAGAGTCGATGCTTGTGTCAGCGCCGGCAATACCGGTGCCTTGATGGCGCTGGCGCGACGTATGCTGGGTACCGTGCCGGGAATCGAACGGCCAGCGATCAGTACCGCGATACCCACCCGGGACGGCGGGCGCTGCTACATGCTGGACTTGGGCGCCAATATCGATGTGCCCGCGCGATATCTGGTGGACTTCGCGCGACTGGGAGCCGTCATGGCGCGTGGCGTGGATGGCTTGGAAGCGCCGCGCGTAGCGTTGCTCAATGTGGGTATCGAGGCCGGCAAGGGGGCGGCGAGAGTGCGCGAGGCGGATTCGCTTTTGCGTCATGCGCCAGGGATCAACTACGTTGGCTTCGTGGAGGGAGATGCGATCTTCTCCGGCCAGGTCGATGTGGTGGTGTGCGACGGCTTCGTAGGCAATATCGTTCTCAAGGCCAGCGAAGGTTTGGCGCGCATGTTGATGACGCGTGTGCAGAAAACCTTCGAGGCGCATTGGACAACACGGTTGGTGAGCGTCCTGGCGCGTCCGGCATTGTATCGGCTGAAAGGCCAACTCGATCCGGTGCGCTATAATGGCGCAAGTTTGCTTGGATTGGCGGGGATCGTGGTCAAGAGTCACGGCGGATCCGAAGATCAGGGGTTTTCCTGGGCGATATCGCGTGCCGTGCGCGAAGTGCAGATGGCGTTGCCTCGTTATCTGGCGCAACAGCTGGATGGGGGGCAGGACGTTCAGCCCTCTATCCCCTCGGCCTCCGTTGCGGACGACGGTGACCGAGGGGATAGCGGGTTTTCGGCCCGTGTGAGACCCGACGAATCCCATCCTCAAAGGTAACAGCGATGACTCAATCCCTGGCCCTTGTCTTTCCAGGGCAGGGCTCCCAGCACATCGGCATGCTACGGGAGCTGGCCGAGCGCTACAGTGTAGTGCGCACGACCTTCGATGAAGCCTCCGAAGCCTTGGGCTACGACCTCTGGCATGTAGTGCAGGAGGGGCCGGAGGAGGCTTTGAATGCCACGGCCTGCACACAGCCTGCGCTGCTGGCGTCGAGTGTGGCGGTCTGGCGTGTTTGGCAGGAGCTGGAAGGCCCGCGGCCTGCGGCAATGGCCGGGCACAGCCTGGGTGAGTACAGTGCCATGGTATGTGCCGGAGCGATCGGTTTTGCCGAAGGCGTGCGGCTGGTGAAACTGCGTGGCGAAGCGATGCAGGATGCCGTACCCGTGGGCCAGGGCGCCATGGCGGCTATACTGGGGCTGGAAGACGCCGCAGTCGAGCGTGCATGCCATGAAGCGCTACTGCAGGGCGGCGCTCAGGGTGAGGTCGTGTCCGCCGTCAATTACAATGCGCCTGGGCAGGTGGTGATTGCAGGCAGCAAGGCGGCGGTTGAGCGGGCAATCGCGTTGTGTCAGGAGGCGGGCGCCAAGCGGGCACTACCGCTGCCGGTCTCGGTGCCATCGCATTGTGCCTTGATGAAGCCGGCCGCTGAGCGCCTGATGACCGCGATGGCCGACATCGAGCTCAAGGTGCCGAGATATACGGTAGTTCAGAATGTCGATGCCTGTGCGCATGCCGATGTCGATACGCTGCGTACCCGTCTGATCGAACAGTTGTATCAGCCGGTACGCTGGACGGAGTGTATCAATGCCATGAGCGAGCAGGGTGCTCGGGTGTTTATCGAATGTGGGCCTGGCAAAGTGCTGACGGGCCTTAACAAGCGTATCCAGCGCCAGGCCAAGGGGCTGGCCGTGAATGATCCTGACAGCCTTGCCGCCGCGCTGGAGTTGGCCCGCGACGCTGTCAGCGAATCGAACCCCTAAAGGATTTAGGAAACGAAATGACGAGCGAACGCAGAGTTGCCCTGGTAACGGGGGCGAGTCGTGGGATAGGCCGGGCCACTGCGTATGAGCTGGGTCGGCAGGGACGGATCGTGATCGGGACCGCGACCAGCGAAAAGGGTGCCGAGCAGATCGAGGCGGGACTACGAGCCCAGGGGATAGAGGGAGCCGGGCGCGTACTCGACGTGACCGATCAGGCCAGTGTGGACGCCTTGATCAAGGCTATTGGCGCCGAGTTCGGCGCGCCTACCATCCTGGTCAACAATGCCGGCATCACCCGCGACAATCTGTTGATGCGGATGAAAGAGGACGAGTGGGACTCGGTACTCGATACCAATCTAAAATCCGTCTATCGGGTGACCAAGGCTTGCGTGAGAGGTATGACCAAGGCGCGCTTTGGTCGCATCGTCAGTATCAGCTCCGTGGTGGCGGGCATGGGCAATCTTGGGCAAAGCAACTATGCTGCCGCCAAGGCGGGCATGGAAGGCTTTACTCGGGCACTGGCACGCGAGGTAGCTTCGCGTGCTATTACTGTTAATGCGGTGGCCCCGGGATTCATTGCCACCGATATGACTCAGGCACTGCCGGAGGCTCAGCAGGAGTCTCTGTTGGCCCAGATACCTCTGGCGCGTCTCGGCGAGCCTGAGGAAATCGCCGCTGCAGTGGCGTTTTTGACCAGTGAGTCCGCCGGTTATATCACCGGGGAAGTGTTGCAGGTCAATGGCGGCATGAATATGCGCTGACGCCCCGGTAGACGCGGTTGCGTCGTCTGGGAGCGGTCTATAAACTAGCCGCAGCTTTCCTGAGCTAGCGGATTCGTACCACTAGGAGTAACGAAACAATGAGCACCATCGAAGAGCGCGTGAAGAAGGTTGTGGCCGAGCGCCTGAACGTCAAGGAAGAGGACATCCAGAACACGTCGTCATTCACCGAAGATCTCGGTGCGGATTCCCTGGATACTGTCGAGCTGGTGATGGCGCTCGAAGAGGAATTCGACACTGAAATCCCCGATGAAGAGGCCGAGAAGATCACCACCGTACAGGAGGCGATCGATTACATCGTCGCTCATCAGTAGAGTGCATGAGGCGGCGATTTCCGGCGCCGACTCGTAACCTCGATGCTCAACGAAAGCCGCTCCCTATGGAGCGGCTTTCGTTTTTCAGTCACCATCGACTGGCTCCATCCTGTACAACGATCAGGTATAATACGCGCAAACACGGCCATGCCGTGCCAACTTGCAAGTTTGGAGGAGAGCTGATGCCTCGCAAAAGGGTCGTGGTGACCGGGGTCGGTCTGGTAACGCCGGTCGGCAACACCGTCAAGGAAAGCTGGGACAATATCCTGGCAGGCAAAAGTGGCATCGCACCGATCGAGCATTTCGATGCTAGCGGCTTCAATACGCACTTCGGCGGCTCGATCAAGGGCTTCGATATCAGTCCTTACCTGAATCCCAAGGATGCCCGCAAGATGGATCTGTTCATCCAGTACGGCATTGCGGCGGGAGGGCAGGCGCTGACGGATTCCGGGCTGGAGTGTACCGAAGAGAACGCCGATCGTATCGGGGTGGCGATTGGTTCGGGAATCGGCGGCCTGCCGATGATCGAGCACAACCACAATGCGCTGCACAAGGGCGGTGCGCGACGCATCTCGCCCTTCTTCGTGCCGGGATCGATCATCAATATGATTTCCGGCAATCTGGCCATTCAGCACGGTTTTCGTGGGCCTAATATTGCCATCACGACGGCCTGCACCACGGGAACCCACAACATCGGCTACAGTGCGCGAACCATCGCGTATGGCGATGCCGACGTGATGTTGTGCGGTGGCGCCGAGATGGCCACCACCCCGCTGGGACTGGGAGGCTTCAGCGCGGCGCGAGCGCTGTCGACGCGCAACGACGACCCGCAGGCGGCGAGCCGTCCCTGGGACCGTGATCGTGATGGTTTCGTGCTATCCGATGGTGCCGGTGTGCTGGTGCTCGAAGAGTATGAGCATGCCAAGAAGCGTGGCGCACAGATCTATGCCGAAGTCGTCGGTTTCGGCATGAGCGACGATGCCTACCACATGACGGCGCCGCCTGAGGATGGTCGTGGCGCGGCGTTGGCCATGTCCAATGCGATTCGCGATGCCGGCATCGCTCCCGGCAAGATCGATTACATCAATGCCCATGGCACTTCGACTCCGGCAGGTGATCTGGCTGAAAGTCGTGCCGTGGAGCGTGTGCTGGGTGATGCCGCCAAGTCGGTAGCGGTAAGTTCGACCAAGTCGATGATCGGCCACCTGCTGGGGGCCGCCGGGGCAGTCGAGGCGATCTTCAGTATTCTGGCCATTCGCGATCAGGTTGCACCGCCCACCATCAATCTCGATACCCCCCAGGAAGGTTGCAACCTCGATTACGTGCCGCACACCGCACGGCAGATGCCGATCGAGTACACGTTGTCGAACTCCTTCGGTTTCGGTGGTACCAACGGCTCGCTGATCTTTGCCCGCATCTGAAGCCTGGAGGCGGGGTGAACCGTTGCCCTTTGATGACCGCGGAGTTGCCTACGGAGACGGCCTTTTCGAGACCGTTCTCGTGCGTGACGGGCAGGCGCAACTATGGGACCGGCATGTGGCCCGTCTATACCGTGGGTGCGAGCGACTCGGTTTGCCGTTACCGGAGCGTGCGCTGCTGGATTCCTTGCCGGGACAGGCAGATCCCGGGCTGCAGGTGCTCAAGCTGATGGTGACCCGGGGCAGCGGGGGGCGAGGTTATCTGCCTCCGGAGTCGCCTGCGTTGAGCCTGCATTGGCAGGCTGCGCCTTTCACCCCGGCAACGTCCCGCTGGCATCAGGGGGTACGGGTCCGCCACTGCCATCTTCGGTTGGGTATCCAGCCACGTCTGGCGGGAATCAAACACCTCAACCGGCTCGAGAATGTTCTGGCTCGACAGGAGTGGCACGACCCCGATGTGGCGGAAGGTATCTTGTGCGACAGCGAGGGCCAACTGGTCGAGGCGGTGGCGATGAACCTGCTCTGGTCCCGCGAAGGGCGCTTCGAGACCCCAAGCCTGGAACGCTGTGGAGTCTCGGGGACGTTGCTGGAAACGCTCTGCCAGCAGTTGCCGATCGCTGCGGTGCAAACGGGGCCCGAGGTGCTTGGCGAGGTGGAAGCGCTGTGGGTCATCAATTCGGTGCAGGGCGCATGGCCGGTGGTCCGCCTGGATAATGCTCAGGGAACCTGCCTGCATAAGTGGGAACTCAATGCCAGGCATCGAGAGCTTCAAATGCATGTTCACCGGCTGCTGGGGTATCCCGGCGATCCAGGGTCGCCGGCTTAAGTTATCAATGAGGAGCCACCATGCGAGTGGTGAAAATCGTGCTATTGCTCGCGCTGGTCGGCGTGATTGCCGCCTTTTTAGCCTTTCGCTTCTGGGAATCCCGACTCGAAGCTCCGATTGGCGCCGAGACGCAGACGCTTTACGAGGTTCCGCGTGGGGCGGGGTTTCAGCGCGTCATCGTCGAGCTTGCCGAGCGTGGCGTGATCGACGAAACCTGGCCGTATCGGGTGCTTGCCCGGCTCGAGCCCCAAGCGGTGGCGGGGCTGCGTGCCGGTGAATTCCTGATCGAACCGGGACTCTCCGGGCGTGAACTGATCGCATTGCTGTCCAGTGATAGCGTGGTGACCTACCGGCTCACGGTGCCCGAGGGCTGGACATTCGACCAGATGCGTCAGCTGTTGGCGCAAGCGCCGAAGCTGGAGCAACGTACCGCCGAGATGAGCGATCAGGACGTCATGACGGCGCTGGGACATGCAGATGAGCATCCCGAAGGACGCTTCTTTCCGGATACGTACCGTTATCATAAAGGTGTCAGCGATCTGGAATTGCTGGGCCAAGCCTATCAGCGTATGGCTGACACGCTAGAGGACGTCTGGGCCACGCGCGACGACGGTCTGCCTATCGAAACGCCCTACGAGGCATTGATTCTAGCCTCGTTGATCGAGCGGGAAACCGGCGCTTCCGCGGAGCGTCGCCAGATTGCCGGCGTCTTCACGCGTCGCCTGCAGCGCGGCATGCGCCTGCAGACCGACCCGACTGTCATATATGGCATGGGCGACGCATATCAGGGCAATATCACCCGTGCCGATCTGCAGCGCGACACCCCCTACAACACGTATGTGAATTCGGGGCTGCCCCCGACGCCCATCGCCATGCCGGGACGGGCGGCACTCGAGGCTGCCGTACACCCGTTGCCGGGCGACACGCTCTATTTCGTGTCCAAGGGGGATGGCACGCATCATTTCTCGAGTACGCTCAGCCAGCACAACGCGGCGGTACGTCGCTACATTCTCAATCGCTGACAATGGCGGGCGATCGGCAGAACCATGCAGGAACTCACAACGACATGACCCAAGGACGCTTCATTACACTCGAAGGAGGAGAAGGCGTAGGCAAGACCACGAACGCTGATTTCGTCTGCCGCTGGCTTGAAGCGCAGGGGCTTGACGTGTTGCGCACCCGCGAGCCGGGAGGAACACCACGTGCCGAAGCGATTCGCCAGCTATTGCTCGATCCGGCACCGGAGGAGCCGCTGGCGCCCGATGCCGAGCTGCTATTGATGTTCGCGGCCCGTGCCCAGCATCTGGAAAGTCGGATTCGTCCCGCGCTGGCGCAAGGCACCTGGGTCGTGTGCGATCGCTTTACCGATGCCACCTTCGCTTATCAGGGCGGGGGGCGAGGCATCGATCCGCAGCGCATCGCCATTCTGGAAAGCCTGGTCCAGCAAGGCCTACAGCCCGACCTGACGCTGCTGCTCGACATGCCGGCTGACGTGTCGCATGAACGAGTCGATGCACGTCTCGCGGGCCAGGGTGGCCAGCGTGACCGCTTCGAGCGAGAGCGAGGCGCATTTTTCCAGGCAGTACGCGAGGCCTATCTCGCGCGTGCGCGCGAGGCATCGCAGCGTTTCGCGTTGATCGATGCCTCGCGGGAACTGTCCGATGTGCAAGCGCAGATTGCTGCGTGCCTGACGGTGCGGACTGCGGCATGGAGTTGAACCCTCTGCCCTGGCAACAGGCGCTATGGGAGCAGTTGACGCGGCTGCAGGACACGGGCCGGCTGGCTCATGCCCTGCTGATTTCCGGCCCCCATGGGGTCGGCAAGCATGAATTGGCCGACGCTCTGGTTGCCCGCACGCTGTGCCGCGCTCCCGGCGAAACGGCATGTGGCACCTGCCATGGCTGCCGAATGCTGGCGTCCGGCTATCATCCCGACCTGCTCGAGGTCGCGCCTGCCGAAAAGGGGCGCCAGATCCGTATCGACCCGATTCGTGAGGTCAATGCCTTCGTGTCGCAGACGGCGCAGCAGGGCGGCTATCGCGTGATACGTCTCCAGCCTGCCGAGGCCATGAATGTCGCGGCGTCCAATGCGTTACTCAAGAGCCTCGAAGAGCCCGGGCGTAAGACGCTGTTCGTGCTGCTGGCGGACATTCCTTCGCGTATGCTGCCGACCATTCGCTCGCGCTGCCAGCACTGGAGCCTGGGCGTGCCGGCCCATGACTCCAGTGTTGCTTGGCTGAGTGAACGGCTGGGGAGCGCCGAGGAGGCGGCTTTCTGGCTGCGCGTTGCCGGCGGCCTGCCGCTGTTGGCGGAAGAGCTTGCGAGTGCCGAGGCACGCGGACTACGCCAGGAGTTGCATGAGCTGTTTGATGCGCTGGTGCGCGGCGCCGAACCGGTAGGCGAGGCAGCCCGGCTTGATCGACAATCCCTCGACCGAGTCTTGTGGTACGGTATTGCCTGGCTTGAAGATCTGATCCGCCTGGGACTTTCGGGTGATCCGGAACGAATCCGCAATCCCGATCTCTTGCCGTTGTTCCGTCAGGCGGTCAAGAATGCCCGTGTACGTGACTGGTTTCGCCTATTGGATTACGCGCGTGAACAGCGGCGCTTGATCGCTGCGGGCGGTAATCCCAATCCCCAACTGGTCATGGAGGCCTGGCTGATTCGCTGGGCGGCCTTGCTTCGCTCCTGACGGACACACCGGGCTCGTCGTATTCTGGAGGCCTCAATGGCAACGCAAAAAGCGCTTTCCCTGACGATTCGCGATGAACAGACACTGCTCTCGGCATATATGCCTTGGCTCGAGCGGGGCGGTATGTTCGTGCCCACTCAAGAGCGTTATGCCCCCGGGCAGGTGGTGCATCTGCTGTTGACGCTACCGGACGAAACAGAACGGATGCCGGTGTCGGGTACGGTGGCCTGGATTTCCCCGTCTGGCGTCGGCGGGCGTCGCATGCCGGGGATCGGCGTTCACTTCGATGACGGCGGACATGCCGTGCGGGATCGTATCGAGGGGCATCTTGCCGGTTTGCTGAACAACTCGATGCCGACTTATACGCTTTAGCTTCGACAGGCTCGGCCCTGCCTCGATTATGCACATTCTTCTTTCCAATCAAGTGAAACCATGTTCGTCGACTCTCATTGTCATCTCGACCGTCTTGATCTCACCTCCCACAACGGTGATCTGAACCGTGCCCTGCAGGCGGCTCGGGCACGTGACGTACGTCAGTTTCTGGCCATTGCCGTAAGCCTCGCGGAGGTGCCGGGGCTTGCCGAAATTGCCCGAGCGCATCAGGACGTAGTGATTTCGGCAGGGATTCATCCGTTACATGAGGGCGAGGAAGAAGAGCCCGGTGTGGAGGCGATCAAGGCATGCGCCGAGCGCTTTGGCGCGGTGGCTATTGGTGAAACCGGACTGGATTACCACTATGACAGTGTGCCCCGCGAAGTGCAGCATGAACGCTTCAAGCGCCACCTGATCGCGGCAAACGAGTTGGAGCTGCCGGTCATTGTGCATACGCGCGACGCGCGCGAGGAGACGCTGGCACTGATCCGGGAGCATGTCGACCCCGGCGTGGGCGGTGTCCTGCACTGTTTCACCGAGGATATCGACATGGCCCGCGAAGCGGTGCGTCACGGGTTCTACATTTCCTTATCGGGCATCGTGACTTTCCGCAATGCCGTGTCGATTCGAGAACTGGCACGCTGTCTGCCGTTGAATAGGCTGTTGATCGAAACCGACAGCCCTTATCTGGCGCCGGTACCGTACCGCGGCAAGCCCAATGAACCTCAATGGGTAGTGGAGGTCGCAGAGTGTATTGCCACCGAGCGTGGCATCAGTCTCGACGAAGTGGCCATGCAGACAACGGTCAATTTCTATCGCCTGTTTCAGGCTGCGGCACCCGAGGCCCCTGCGGAAGTGCGTGAGGCGCTGGCACGGGCTAGTCTGTTCTGAAACGTCTTTTTTCTGTCATCAGCATCAGGAGGCCTCGATGTCGCTGGAACCGTTGGTTGCGCATCTTGATCCCGAAGGCGCGATTCCCCCCGTCGATCGCTGGGACCCGCCGCATTGCGGTGATATGGACTTGCTCGTCACGGCGGATGGCCGTTGGATTCATGAAGGGACCCCCATTGGGCGGCCAAGGTTGATTCGGCTGTTGTCCACTGTGATGCGACGTGAGCCGAATGGAGAGTATTGCCTGGTGACGCCGGTCGAGAAGGTGCGTATCCAGGTCGAGGACTGCGCCTTTCTGATCGTTGATGCGGAACAGGTCGGAAATGATTGGCGTCTGACGACCAATGTCGGCGATCAGGTCATCCTTGGCGAGAAGCACCGGTTCGAGGTGACCGCCACACCTTCTGGCGAGCCGGTGCTGGAAGTCGCGATCCGCTTCGGCCTGACGGCGCGCCTCAACCGTAATGTCTATTATCGGTTGATCGATATCGCGCAGATCCGTGAAACCGACGGTGCTCAGGAATTCGGCTTGCTCAGCGGCGGCGTCTGGCAGCCGCTAGGGTCATTATCGGCGAGCGCCGAGTGATCGCTGCATCTTTACCCTTGCCGCTGACACAGGAGCAGCGCGCGGTCGTCGAGCATGCGCATGGCCATGCCCGGGTCGCGGCGGTCGCCGGGGCCGGCAAGACCACGACCCTGGTCGCTCGCGTCCTGCATCTGTTGGCTCACGGCGTGCCGCCGCAGCGCATCATGGTGTTGATGTTCAACCGAGCGGCGCGTGAGGACTTTTCCGCCAAGCTCGTTGCCCTGGCACCGTCAGGGCAGGCACTGCCGCAGGTGCGTACGTTCCACTCCATCGGCCATCGTCTAACGCAAAGCTTGATCCGCTGGGGCCGGCTGGCGCCGCGGCAGTTGCTACAGGCCGAGTGGCAGCTTGAACGGCTGTTACGGCAAGCAGTCATACAGAGTTTAGGGTCGGCTAGCGCGAGCCATCGCGAGGCGGCGCTGGAAGGCGATCGTGTCGAAGCCTTCGGACACTTCTGCGATCTGGTCAAGGCCGAGGTGATGGCTCCGGCGACGCTCTATGAACGGCTCGATTTCGGTACCGATACCGGGCATTTCGTCGAAGGTTTCTCGCACCTCGAGTCGCTGCTCGAGCAGCATGGTCTAATGACTTATGCCGATCTGCTGTATCGACCGCTACTTTGCCTGGAACGCGAACCCGAGACCCGGTCGCGGATACAGGGGTTCCTGGATCATGTCATCGTCGACGAGTATCAGGACATCAACGAGGTGCAGCAGCGTCTGCTGAGCCTGCTCGCCGGGGAGCGGGCCGAGGTCATGGTGGTCGGCGATGCCAACCAGTGCATATACGAATGGCGCGGCGCGCGTCCCGACTACATGCTGGCGCGTTTTACCGCCAGTTTCGGCGCCGCCAGCGATTATCCGCTTTCCTATACGTTTCGCCATGGACATGTGCTGGCGCTGGCGGCCAACCACGCCATTCGCGCCAATCGACGACGTCCCGACCAGCAGTGTCTGGCGGCGCCGGACAATCCGGCAACAATGATCGAAGTGGGCCTGGGAAACTCACAATTGATCGAGGCGTTTACACAGTGGCACCAGCAAGGCCGCGCCTACAGCGAAGCCTGCATTCTGGTGCGTAGCTGGGCACTGTCGGTTCCCGTGCAGCTCCAACTGTTGCGTGCGGGCATTCCGTTCCGGCTATCGCGCGAGGATCGTTTCGTTTTTCGCCTGCCGCTGGTACAGGCGCTCGCCGGTTATTTACGGCTGGCCCATGATGCCCGTCTGCTCAATGACCCTGAGCATTTGCTGCTATTGTTCTCTCAGCCGACTCCCTTCGTGGCGCGCGAGCGGCTTCAGGCGTTGACGCAGGCTCTGGCGGCAACGCAGCGCTGGCCGGAGCGGCAGGATCCGCTACTTGAGGGGCTCAAGCCGTTGCAACGGCGCAATCTCAAGCGGCGCTGGCAGCTGCTGTGTGAGTTGCCGCGGCTGGCTCAGATGCCTCCAGCCAAGCTGCTTGAGCATGTCGTCGAGCGTATCGAGGCCGACAAGGTCCTCAAGCGGGCGGCCGCCCGGCGCGAAAAGGGCGAGGAAGACGTCCGGTTGCTGGACGTGTTGATCGAGCAGGCCGGCGAGCTGGCCAATGATCCGCTGGCCTTCATCGAGCTGCTGCGCAATCCGGTGGAGAACCGCAGCGATGGAGTATTGATCACCACGGTACACGGGGCCAAGGGCCTGGAATGGTCCTGGGTCGTGCTGTCGGGAGTCAACGAAGAGGATTTCCCGCACTATAGCCGTGAAAACCCTCTCGACGACGAAAGGCTCGAAGAGGAACGGCGTCTCTTCTACGTGGCGATGACGCGAGCTTGCGAACGTCTGCTGATATTGCATGATGGGGGAGATCACCGTCCCAGCCGATTCTTGGCGGAAACCGCCTGGCAGGACTGCCAGCGCATCGGCAGCGTTCTGTATGAGCGCGCCGACGGGGGCGGCAAGGATGCTGAAACTCCTCTAGAGGTCCGTGACCCGCAGCTAGTGTCACGCTATCTCTCGGCGCTCGGCTACTCCTTGCCACTGCGGGCCGCGGTATCTGAGCGTGACGTCACCGCCGATGCCTCGAATGCCTGGAGGGTAGGGCAGTGGGTCGAGCATGCCGTATTCGGCATAGGCGAGATTCAGGGCGTGGAAGGTAATCCCACCGACCCGGTCATCGAGGTGGGTTTCACCCACTCCGGTCAGCGGCGGCTGATTGCCTCGCGTGCACCGTTGAAAAAGATCTCAGCCCCGGGGGAGGCGGCGCTGTCCTAAAGCCGTATGGAGCAACAGCATAAGGTGTCGCTCACCTTGGCTAAACGCCAACGGCCCCGTCGTGACGGGGCCGTTGGCGTTAGAGGCGGGCGAGACTCACATGTTGGGATAAGTGGGTCCGCCGCCGCCCTCGGGCGCCACCCACTGGATGTTCTGCGCCGGGTCCTTGATGTCGCAGGTCTTGCAGTGCACGCAGTTCTGGAAGTTGATCTGAAAGCGCGGCTGGCCGGCATCGTCCTCGACCACCTCGTACACGCCGGCCGGACAGTAGCGCGTCGCCGGCTCGGCGTACCTGGGCAGGTTATGCTGAATGGGAATCTCGGGGTCGATCAGCTTGAGGTGGCAGGGCTGGTCCTCCTCGTGGTTGGTGTTCGACAGGAACACCGAGGAGAGCTTGTCGAAGGACAGCTTGCCGTCGGG
>NZ_JBTRHR010000007.1:0-299167 GCF_054602495.1 Halomonas sp. WWR20 | reverse complement strand
TAACGTGTACTAATGGCCCGTGAGGCTTGACCATATAACCCCAAGGGGTCTGACGGTCACCTCGACAATCGCCGGATAGGCAAGAGACGTATCACCGTCAGCAGGATCCATGTTGCGTCATCACGTGTCCAAGGCGAGCCCTTGGTACGCGACGACACCAGTTACGCCTGACGACCATAGCGTGCGGGAACCACCTGATCCCATGCCGAACTCAGCAGTGAAACCGCTCAGCGCCGATGGTAGTGTGGGGCCTCCCCATGCGAGAGTAGGTCATCGTCAGGCACTTCTTCCGAAACCCCCGTCCTTCCGAGGCCGGGGGTTTTGTCGTCTGGGGCCCCGGTAGGCCGCCCTCGTCGTCGGACGGGCGCCGGCCCCGTCTCGTTAGAAAACGAGGACGCTGGGAAAAACGGGGCGGAAAAAGCCCTCGGTTATTGCTACCTTGGGGGTGTGTAGATTCATTGGTGAGCCCTTTTCTGTTATGGGCTCGAGTTAAGCGTTAGATGGAGTAATATCCTCAGGAGGAGACATGATGCGTATCGATGTATTCAAGAAGTTTGCTTTGGCGCTGTTGGTTGGTCTGATGACGTTCGGCGTCGTGGGTTGTGATAATGACGGTCCGGCGGAAGAGGCTGGCGAGAGTGTTGACAGTACCATGGACAGTGCCGGAGATAGCATGGAAGATGCCGGCGAAGAGATTCAGGATGCGGCGGAAGACGCGCAGAATTAATTATCGCAGTAAATTGGTGCCAAAAAAAGCCGGGCTTCTTAGCCCGGCTTTTTGCTATCAAATCCCTTTAAACGCTGGGATTCTGTTCGATGCCCTGAACATACCAGGGGGCGTCGTCACGCAATTCCCTAACCAAATGCCAAGTCTCGTTGAACTCGTTCTGCTCGCCATTTTCATCAAGAATGCCGTGGAAAATGACAGTGGCTTCGGCTTGCTTGCCAAGCTCCTGAACACTGCCAAGCTCCGCGAACAGTCTTACCACTTCGGTGCGATTATTGGCCGGTTGATTGGCCCGTTCCTCACGTAGCAGGTTGTACAGTTCCGGGGTGACATATTCCTGGATGCCGCTGAGATCGTTATTGTCCCAAGCCCGTTGCAGTGTCATGAAGTGCTCCTTGGCTCCCCCAAGAAAGCGTTCCTTGTCAAACCAAGCCGGAGTGCTGCTCATAGAGCTGGATGCGGCACTTGAAGTTTGTAGCGGTGTTTCTGCCGGGGCACTACGTGCATAAGGACCGGTGGCAGGCGCTGGCTGGTGTCGCTTGAAAGAGCGGAACAGCCGGAAAGCTAGCCAGATCGCTCCCACCATCAACAGTATGTCGAGAAAGCGGATGTTGTCGAAAGCGCCGCCAAAGAACAGCGAGGCCAGCAAGCCACCTGCAAGCAACCCGGCGAAGGGGCCGGCGAACCTGGACAGCCCGCTGCTGGGTTTTCGGGATGTACTGGTTGCCGCGTTGTTGCGTGCCGGCGATGCCGAAGGGCTATCCGCCGACCGGGAGTAACTGCCGACACTCTTTCCACCGCCAAGGCGACGAGCCTCGGCATGATCGACCGCCAGGCCGAAGCCCAGCAAACCGACCAGCATCATGACGAACAGGTTGCGCATGAATATCTCCTGGGATTAATGCGTTTGTAATTTGACAGTTTATTCTACCGATAATTCGATGCCTGAATGTGTTCTGTGAGATAAGAAATCGCGTTATTTTTAGCGGCTATATATTGCTAATAAGCTTAAGTAGAGCCGGGGACGTCGGACACCACCCCAAGCTGTCAGGGCAGGCCGAATCTGAAGGTATGGTACGTAAAAGTCGTTCTGAGGATGGGGTGTATGGTTGCTGCCGGGGGCACAGTGGACTGGGTAGGTAGAGCCATTGTGCCGCGGCAGATGCATTTAGTTTTGACCTGGCTGAATGAGCATTGCTTGACCTCATTTAGTCTCTACGCGAGCCTTAATAAGGTAATGTTTAAGCTTCACCCGCATTTCGGGTAAAGACCAGAGTATCTCCTTGCGACATGGCAGGGTTGTAGCGGTAGCCGCCACCGGCGAATGTCACAAGGGCATCGACATCTTCAATCTTTTCACGGATCAGCCAGGCACTCATCAGGCCGCGGGCCTTTTTGGCATAAAAGCTAATAATCTTGAATTGACCGTTTTTTTCATCCTTGAAGACGGGCGTGACGACTCGGGCCGAGAGCCGACGGGCATCGATGGCCTTGAAATACTCATTGGACGCCAGGTTGACCAGAATCGGGGTGCCACTCTGCGAGACGGCAGCGTCCAAATCAGTGGTTAGCGAGTCTCGCCAGAAGGCGTACAGATCATTGCCGGCCGGGTTGGACAAGCGTGTTCCCATCTCCAGGCGGTAAGGCTGAATCAGATCGAGGGGACGCAGCAGGCCATAAAGACCGGACAGAATACGCAGGTGGCGTTGAGCGAAGGCATTGTCTTCTTCACTGAATGTGCTCGCCTCTAGCCCCGCGTAGACATCGCCTTGGAATGCCTGAATGGCCGGTTTGGCATTTTGGGGAGAAAACGGAGGCGCCCATTCGGCAAAGCGTGCTGCATTGAGGCCCGCCAATTTGTCGCTGATGCCCATCATTTCGGAGAGACGTTGGGGAGAGTAGTACCGCAGTATGTCTATCAGTTGGGCGCTCTTTTCCAAATAATCGGGCTGGGTATAGGTCGCGGTCGTGGCGGGGGTCTCGAAATCCAGCGTCTTGGCTGGCGAAATAATGCTCAACATGATTGTCTCTCTCGGGATAAGCTTGGTGAGGCATTATACCAAGCGGAGCATACGAGGCTGATGCGAAGGTGCTATCGATACGATAGGCCCCGCAGAGATCCTCGCGCCTAGTTCAGGCAGGGGGAATCGGCCTGCACCCGCCATTGCGAGCCGGGTGAGGCCTGTACGATCTTAAATTTATGGGCAGGGGTTCGGCAGGCGGCGGTGTACCGCTTCTATGGCGTCGATGACGGTGCTGTCGAGTGACATCTCTTCGCTGGCCAGATTGGCTTCGAGTTGCTCCATGGTCGTGGCACCGATGATGTTACTGGTCAGGAACGGCCGGGAGTTAACGAAAGCCAGTGCCATTTGCGCCGGATCCAGGCCATGCTCGCGAGCGATATCGACATAGGCGTGAATGGCATCATCGGCGACCTCGGAGGTATAGCGCTTGAAACGCTCAAACAGCGTCAGGCGCCCCTGCGGCGGACGAGCGCCATTGAGATACTTGCCCGAAAGCGCGCCGAAAGCCAGCGGTGAGTAAGCCAGCAGCCCGACGTGTTCGCGATGGGCGATTTCCGCTAGACCCACTTCAAAGCTGCGATTGAGCAGGTTATAGGGATTCTGCACGCTTGCGACGCGCGGCAGGCCTTGAGTATCGGCGAGATGCAGGCAGCGCATCACGCCCCAGGGGGTTTCATTGGACAGCCCGATGGCGCGGACCTTGCCGGCCTCGACAAGTTCCTTGAGAGCCTCGAGGGTCTCCTCCAGCGGTGTGCAATCCTCATTCTCGTCCGGTACGTAACCCAGCTTACCGAAGAAATTGGCGTTACGGTCCGGCCAGTGCAGTTGATAAAGATCGACGTAGTCGGTCCCGAGCCGCTTAAGGCTGGTATCGATGGCTTGATGAAGGTGTTCGCGGTTCAGGCGGGGGCCGCCGCGAATGTGCTCCAACCCTGGTCCGGCAGCCTTGGTGGCGATTACCATCTTCTGGCGCTTTCCACTACGCTTTAACCAACTGCCAAGATAAGACTCGGTGCGACCCTGTGTCTCGGCCTTGGGCGGGACCGGATACATCTCGGCGGTATCGATGAAATTGATGCCGAATTCCGTGGCTCGGTCGAGCTGCGCGTGGGCCTCGGCTTCACTGTTCTGCTCGCCAAATGTCATGGTGCCGAGACATAGGCGACTAACCTCGATACCGGTATTGCCGAGAGGGCGTGTCTGCATCGTAAACTCCGCGAGCAAGGGGGTGAATCCGCATGTTAGCGGGGGCTGCAGAAACCGGCAAATCCGGGGTTGAGTCAGTCAAATTGGAGGCGTATGCTTGGCGACCCGTTGCCCCGGGTGATACCGGATGCGGCAAGGGTGGAGTAATGCGTCGTTGACTCAGGGGAGCCAGATTCGGCGCTACGATTCAGTTATTTGCAACCAAGTCTGTGGAATCAGGGTCATTGCCATGCATCAGGCATCTTCTGTGTTCACCCAGCTTGAATATCGGTTGGCGGAACAGCTTTTCCATACCCGTTGGCTCACCCGTTCGGCCAGTAAGCATCGGCTGACGATGCGCCTGTTCAAGCGCTGTGCCAATGCCGGGCATACGGCTGCCTTATCGCTTTACGGTCATATGCTGTTCCATCGCGGCGCTTCGCCTCAGGACAAAGCCAAAGGGGCCCGCTATGTACTACAGGCGGCCCAGGCCGGTGACCTGCACGCCCAATACCAGATGGGACGTATCTATGAGCATGGCTGTGCCCAGTATGCGTGTCGGGACGACCATGCCGTGACCTGGTACGCGCGTGCCGGCGAGGCCGGGCACGCTCTGGCTGCGGAGCGCCTGGCGCAGGCCTATCGCCAAGGGCAGCTGGGTCTGCCGGTAGAGCTGCAGCGTGCCGAAGAGTGGCAGGTCCTGGCGGAACATCATGCGGGGTTGTTGGACCAGGACGATCCTCGTATCAGTCTGACCCAGTAAGCGCTCATACGGTAAGCCCATCCTGACGTGTCGATCGAGCCCTGCCACAAGGTCAGGGCTCGATGTCTGTCTCGCCATGGCCAAGAGTGCCGAAGCGATCTGCGACAACGGCTCAGCGGGTTTCCATCGTTTGAAGCGCGCCTCAGTTTTTTGCCAAGCTGCCGATAAACCATGGATTGGCTTTGGCAATAACGCCTACCTTCGAATTGAACATGCGGACAATGTTATGCTGCCTATCCTGCTAGACATCGAGGCGTCCGGCTTTGGACGTGGCAGCTATCCCATCGAGATCGGCCTGGCAAGAGCGGATGGCACGACCTGTGCCTTCCTTATTCAGCCGCTCGGGGAGTGGACGCACTGGGACCCCAAGGCCGAGCTGCTGCATGGCATTTCGCGTGGCCGCCTGCATCGTGAGGGTTATCCCGTCGTTGAAGTGGCACGCTGGCTTAATGACGAGCTCAGTGAAGCGGGCATTGCCTACAGTGACAGTTGGGGATACGACAATACCTGGCTTTCCCTGCTGTTCCATCATGCCGGCATGTTGCCGCGTTTTCGCCTGGAGGCGCTGCGCCGACTGCTCGACGATACCCAGCTGAAACACTGGAACGCCACCAAGGCAGCGGTCATCGACGAGTATGCCATTCAGCGCCACCGCGCCGGCGACGATGCCCGTCTGTTGCAACTGACCTATCTGAAGACTCACAAGACGGCCGGGGCTGTACAGGGGGGCGGGCTGCGCCCGCCCCCGCGGCCCTGAGAAAGCGATCAGGCGCCGCTGACACGCAACAATATCTTGCCGGTGGTGCTGTTGTCGGCCATACAGCGCATGGCCTCTTCGGCTTGCTGAATGGGCCATTCCTGATCGATCAAGGGCTTGATTTCGCCACTGCTCAGGCAGGGCCAGACATGGGCGCACAGGGCATCGAGAATGGCGCCCTTGGCCTTGGGAGTCTTGCTGCGCAGGGTTGAGCCGATCAGCCGTTGACGCTTCATCAGCAGGCGACCCAGATCGACTTGGGTTTCGCGCCCCCCCATCAGGCCGATCAGCACCAGCCGGCCATTGACGTTCAGCACTTCCTGATCCTGAGCGATATAGTCGCCCCCCACCGGATCGAGAATCATGTCTGCACCGCCCCAGGCCTTGACGGCTTCGACGAAACTCCCGTCATGTCGGTTCCAGCCGGCATCGGCGCCCAATTGGCGGCATGCGTCGAGTTTTTCCTGGCTGCCCACTGTCACGAAGCAGGGGTTTCCCTGCACCCGGCATAGTTGAATCGCCGCAGTGCCTACGCCGCTGGCGCCGGCATGCAGCAATACCCGTTCGCGCGGCTGGACCGCGCCTTCCATGTACAGATTGAGCCAGGCGGTGGCAAAGACTTCAGGCAGCGCCGCTGCCTCGCGCAGTCCGAGTTCCTGAGGAATCGGCAGCACCTGGCCTTCCGGCACCACGACCTGCTCGGCATAACCGCCGCCGGCCAGTAGGGCGCAGACTTGATCGCCGTTCTTGAAGCGCTCCACCGATGGGCCGGTTTCGACAACGATGCCGCTGACTTCCAGGCCGGGAATCTCCGAGGCCCCGGGCGGTGGCGGATAATTGCCGCCACGCTGCATCAGGTCGGCGCGATTCATGCCGGCCCAGGCGACTTCGATACGTACCTCGTCGGGGCCGATTCCGCGGGGCGTCTCGTGCTCTCGCCAGACCAATTCCTTGTCTTCGATTGCAATCGCGTACATTAGCGCATCCTCCGTGAGTTTCTTGCCACTTTACCCAAACGGCTGCGGTTATGTCACACGACTCTCGTCGGGGTGGCGAGGCGGGCCAGCAACATGTCGGGCTCGGCCTCGGCAATCAGATTGGCCCGGGTTGCCGGGTTGAGAAAACCGTACTCCACGGTGTTGTCGAGAAAGGCCAGCAGCGGTGTGTAGAACCCTGCCACATTGAGTACGCCGATCGGCTTGTCATGCAGATCCAGATACTGCCATGTCCAGACTTCGAACAATTCTTCCAGTGTCCCGATACCTCCCGGCAGTGCGACAAAGGCATCGGCGCGAGCAGCCATGCTCGCCTTGCGTTCGTGCATGTTGGCGACGTGGATAAGCTCGGTCAGGCCCTGATGCGCCATTTCGCGCTCCACCAGATGGCCTGGCATGACGCCGATCACCTCGCCGCCTTCAGCCAGGGCAGCGTTGGCCACCGCTCCCATGAGGCCAATGCGCGCGCCGCCGTAAACCAATCCCCAGCCGCGCCGGGCGATCTCGCGCCCCAGCGCTTCGGCAGCTTGGCGGAACTGAGGGTGGCTGCCTTCTCTTGATCCCAGATAAACGCAGATACGCACCGTGAGTCTCCTGTGGTCAAAATTCTATCCTAACGCATCCGACATAGCGCAACGGCACGAATCAAGAAGGCGCCGTCAAGGCGCCTCTTCGGGGAGCACGTTCAGCATCGCGGCGCATGACGCTGCGCAGCAGTTTCAGGCCGACGCCGACGATAACGATCATCACGCCGATCCGCTCAGGCTGGCAATAGCGGCACCCGTGCTGGTCTCCAGAAGAACATGACAGTCACTATCGGAGGCAAGAACATCAGGCGACGTGATCGCAAACACCGTATTCGGCGTCCAGCCACTGGCCTATGACGTTATGGCCACATAAGTGATGCGCGTACTGAGTGTGTAGGCAGCGCACCTGGTCCCAGTTGCCGATGCCGCCGATGCCGCGATGACGGAACAGTTCGGCATACCCCAGATTCTCGGCCTGGTGACGTTGGGACTCGCTCATGTACTGCCAACGCTGGGCCACGTAATCCTCGTGACTGCGGTGATAGGCGGCCAGGAAGTCGGGCTCGCGCTGCAGGCGCGCCTCGAGCGCCTTGATCACGCCGCGTGCCTCGATATGTGAGAGTTCGACCTTGAGGCGCTCTGAACACAGCCAGTAGAGCGTTGGGAACGGCTTGGCGTCGACGATCGATTCCATGCGCAGCACCAGCGGTGTGCCTTGGCTATCGGTTGCGCTGACGGCCTGAATACCACGTGGCGCACGCCCGAGCTGCTGGGTAATGATGGTCAGCTGACGGTCCGTTGGCGCCTGGTTAGTGCGGGTCACCATGAGGAGGGTCCAGTATGAATTTCGTCGAATGCGCGATGGCGCGGAAAAACGCCTGATTGAGCTGTAGCGGAGTCGGAACATAGTTCCAGCGGCGCTGACAATAATCCGCGGCGCGGGCCAGCAGGACGCCATGAAGACGATTAAACGGCGCATCATAATCGTAGGGATCGGCCCCCGGCAACCGGAAGTGCGGATAATCGGCGAAGCGCTCGAGAAAATAGCGTTCCAGCTCTGCTTCCACGGCACGATGACGACCCACGTCGTCGGGAGTCAGCCACAGGTCGTAGCGAATCACCGTCGGCGGCTCTGGCGGACAGACTGCCAAGCCTCGCCGCCGGTGGTCGCGCCGTCAACCATTATCAATGCTTCGCCAGCGGTGCCAGGGTGGCATCCGTCAGGGCCATGAGAGCCTGGGGCGTCAAGCCAATTTCCAGGCCGCGTCGCCCCCCGCTGACATGTAGCTTCTCGAGTCGCGCAGCACTGGCATCGATAAAGGTGGGCAGGCGCTTTTTCTGCCCCAGCGGACTGATGCCACCCAGCACGTATCCCGTGGTGCGTTCGGCCAAGGCCGCCTCGGCCATCGCGGCCTTCTTGGCCCCGGCGGCCCTGGCCAGAGCCTTGAGGTCCAGCGTGCCGGTCACCGGGACCAGGGCAACGACCAGCCGGCCGTCGTCAAGCGCGCTGAGCAGCGTCTTGAATACGCTTGCGGGATCCAAGGCCAAGGCCCGTGCGGCCTCTTCCCCATAGGCGGGGGCATCGGGATCGTGCACGTATTCCAGCACGTCGTGCGGTGTCGCGCTTTGCTTCAGCAAGCGAATGGCCGGCGTCATGTGCGGACCTCGGCGGGAGCGTCGACGAGATGTTGCGACAATGTCTCGCGCAGGGCCGGTGAGATGGGCTGTGCCGCGCTCGCCTGATGGTCGTAATGGACCATGACGGTATGACCGCGAGCCGCGCAACGGCCGTTCTGCCAGGCTTCCTGGGTGACCGTGAAAGAGCTGTTGCCTAGGCGCGAGAGCCAGGTGCGGATCTCGACATCCTGACCATAGTGGAGCTCGGCGAGAAACTCGACTTCAAGTTTCGCCAGGATCAGCGGCCACCGGCGCAGCTCGAGGTCGGGCACAAACAATCGGAACAGGTCGTTGCGCGCCAGCTCGAACCAGGCGGGCAGCCGGGTATTGTTGATGTGGCCCAGGGCATCGGTATCGTAGAACGCAGGTTCCAGAGTGCGGGTAAACATCACGAAACTTCCTTTGCGGGGCGTTTATCATCGGCGCCGGTCACTGGGGCCAGCGGCGATTGCTCAGGGCGCGTTTGCCGCATGAGAGGCTGGAGCCGGGTGTAGGCCACGAGCACCAGCGTGGCGACGAGAAATCCCGCCAGCGTGCCCCAGACCAGGCCCAGGGTGGGATAGCCAAGCGATACACACAGAGCGTAGGCCAGTAGCGAGCCGAGTCCGGCTGGATAATGCTTGATCACCGTGGCGACGGGGCGTGGGCCATGGCTGAGATGCAGGATTACCAGAAACGGGTACATGGTGACCGGAAAAGCTGCCAGCAGCCCCGCCCAGGCGGGCGGCAGCACGTGAGCCAGGGCGGTAATCGCAAATACGATGCCCGCCGCGAGACCCGCACGCAGGCTCAGCGCTCCCCAGGAGAAGTCGGCTTGTGCCTTTACGCGGCTTTCGGGAATCCGACGGTATAGCCAGGTGAAAAAGCCGATGGCGACCAGGGTGGTCAGAGTACCGCCCAGACGACTGAAGTCGAACGTCGCCAGCAGTGCGTTCGTCGCCAGCCATCCCGCCAGGCCGCCGGCCGTGCCCAGCAGGACGCCTCTGAATCCCGGCGCGCGACCACAGAGCCAGTAGCCGGCGCCCAGCATCAGCGTGGAGGTGAAGCCGGCCAATGTATGAATGGCGCCTTTGGCGGCGAACTCGGGTGAGATTTCCAGGCCGATGAAGAACAGGGCAATGGCGGTGCCTAGCGGATAACCGGACAGCAGGCCGGCGACCCGCGTGCTGACGCGCTCGGCGATCAGCGACAGGCCCAGTACAACGCCCACCGAGACGGCAAGCTTGGCCAGTTGCCAGGAAAAAGGAACATCCATGCGGGACAGATCTCGTCGGAAACCGGGGACGGCCCAGTATGTCATGAAAGGGCGCGATGAAGAAAAAACACCCTAGACGCCCGGCTGTGGCGCCACAATCCCCTCCTTGGTCGCATGTCGCGCTGCATTGATCGATACGTCCGGCGAGCACGCCCGCCGGCAGGGGACGAACCCGGTGGCACTGTTTAAATCAGCCGCTGGGCGTGCCGGTCATCCCAGGCCGCTTCGAGCGCGGTGTCGAGTCGCTGGTGAAGATGAGCCGGCAGGGCTGCCCGGGCCGCTGCCAGCGAGTCGAAGTCGCGGTTGCGAAGCCAGCAATACGCCCAGGCACAGGTTTCCTCTTCGTCTTGTGGCGCGGGGCGGGAAGGCAACTGAACCAGCAGGAACAGCGCACTACGCGCGGCCCACAAGGGCGGACGGGTCGCATCGCTCCACTCGGCCAGGGTTGCGCCGTCGGGCGTCTCGCTGGGCTCGCCGAGCTTGGCGACGCGTGCGGTATCGGCGAGGATCGCTGCCAGTTGGTCGGGGCGGGCCTGGCCGAGCAGCAACCAATGGCCCACCAGGCGTGAACACCCGCGCATGGCCTTGGCATAAAAGAGGCTTTCAGGCATGTTCAAGCAATCTCCTGAGTTTTAAAAATAAGGCGCACCATGAGTTTTGATTTTGCCACGCGAATCGACCGTCGCCAGTATCCCACTCACAAATGGCACCGCTATGGCGAAGATGTATTGCCGTTATGGGTCGCGGACATGGATTTTGCCTCGCCCCCTGCGGTGGTCGAGGCCATCGAAGCACGCATTGCTCATCCCGTCTACGGCTACGGATATACCTCGGCGGCACTGCGCGACGCGTTGTGCGCCTGGAGCGCGACGCACTACGCCTGGCCGATCGAGTCCGCCTGGCAGGTGTGGCTGCCGGGTGTGGTGCCGGCACTGCACTTGGCCAGTCTGGCGCTGACGTCCCCGGGCGATGGTGTGCTGAGCGTCACTCCCATCTACCCGCCGTTTCTCAAGGTGGCCGAACGCACCGGGCGCATTGCGCAGACCGTGGCGCTTGGCGAGCCCGAGCGTCCCGGAGGCGATTGGTGGCTCGATCTCGAGGCGCTCGAGGCGGCCGTCACCCCGCAGACCCGGTTGTTGCTGTGGTGTCATCCACACAACCCCACCGGGCGCGTGTGGACGCGCGAGGAGCTGACGGGGCTGGCCGACATCGCCGAGCGACACGACCTGCTGATCGTCTCCGATGAACTGCACTGCGATCTCATCCTGGATCCCGAACAAAGGCATGTGCCTTTGGCCGCGCTCACCCCACGCCTGGCCAAACGCATCATTACACTATGGGCACCTTCGAAAACCTTTAATGTCGCCGGCCTATCCTGCGCCTGTGCGGTGATTGCCGACCCTAAGCTGCGCCAGCGCTTCCGTGAGGCAGGGCAGGGCTTGCTGCCCGACGTCAATCTCATCGGGCTGGCGGCGGCCGAGGCGGCGTATACCCAGGGCGAGCCCTGGCGGCAGGCGCTGTTGGCCACGCTACGCGACAACCTCGGCGTGCTGGAGGTCTATGTGGCGCGCTGGCCTGTCGTAGGTTTCTCTCCTCCTCAGTCCACCTATCTGGCCTGGCTGGATCTGCGTCGGGCCGGGCTTGGCGACTCACCTCAACGGGTCCTGTTGGAAGAAGCCAAAGTGGCACTGTCGGATGGCGCGGATTTTGGTTGGCCAGGGTTCGTGCGGCTTAACTTCGGCACGCCGCGAGAAAATCTGGTGGAGGCGCTCGATCGGTTGGAGGCCTTGCTGGGACAGCAATGAGGGAATAGTGAAACCCAAGGCAGCAAGCCCCCTGTCCGCGAATGCGGCAGGGGACAAGGATACTGCCCTCGGCAACGCCCTTAGTAGAGCAGGGCAAACAGCTTGCGGCGGTAGGTGACGGTCAGCGGATGCTCGGCACCCAAGGCATCGAAGACCCGCAGCAGGGTCAGGCGCGCGGCATCCTCGCCATAGGCGCGATCGGATTTCATCAGCGCCAGCAACCCATCCAGGCCGGCTTCGTAATGCCCATCGGCGACGTGGCGCAGCGCCCGCTTGAAGCGAGCTTCGCTATCGTCGCGTGCTTCCAGTGTCGCCAGTTCATCGTCGCTGGGCGCTTCTTCGCCGAATTCGATACGCGCCCTGACACCACGTGCCTTGGCGGCATCGCGATGCTCCGGGGGTAGATTGTCGAGAAGCTGGCGGGCCTCCTCAGGGTAACCTTCGGCCAGCACCGCGCCGGCCAGGGCAATCTGGTAGTCGTAGTGCTCAGGATAGTCTTGCGTCAATTGTTGATAGATCGCTCGAGCCGTACTTGCATCGCCTGCTGCCAGGGCCGCTTCGGCTTGCTCTTCGGGGCTTTCTGCAGCGGCTTCTGGCGCCGGAATATATTGGGCCAGCCATTCGCGGATCTGCTTCTCGGGCAGCGCGCCCTGAAAATGGTCGTAGAGCTGGCCCTGAACGATCAACTTGACGTCGGGTACCGAGCGGATGCCGAGCTGCGCGGCAATTTCCTGGTTCTCCTCGATATTGAGCTTGGCGAGAACGAAGGCGCCCTGATATTCGTGGGCCAGTTTCTCGAGAATCGGCATCAGATTCTTGCAGGGCTCGCACCAAGGCGCCCAACTGTCGAGCAGAACCGGACCCTGCATGGAACCTTCCAGCACGACCTGCTGGAAGTTGCTCATGTCGATCTCGACGATGTAAGCCGCCGGATCCTGCGCGGGAGTAGACGGGGACTCCGCAGTTTCCGGCGTGCTGAGCGGAGCACCGGTACGGGGGTCGACGATCGGCATAGTGTTGACCTTTGGCTGAAAATGGACAGATATCAGCCGTTATGCGGGTGGCGGCGCACAGATTCAAGCCCGGCGCGATGGAAAGCCGCCATTGGGCATGAGTCGTCGGTAATGCAAGCTGCGTGCGAAACGCTGGATCCCGCGCCGGTGTCAGAAAGTAGTATACCTAAACCGGATATGGCTTCTCCCAGGGAGACGGACAATGCGATGGTGGGGAAGCTTGATCATCAAGGGGCTACTGAGTCTAGTGACGGTGCTGGGGCTGCTGTTGGCGGGGCCTGCCTACATGCTGGCCGGCCATCAGCTCGAGCGCGACGTCGCGTGGTTCCAGGCGGATCGGACCAGCACCGGTCAGGCGCCGGCGCCTGACGAAGTGCGTGATGCCGTGGTGCAAGTCTATGCGGCACGAGCCTTCGACTGGCGGGGCGCCTTTGGCGTGCATACCTGGATCGCCACCAAGGCCGAGAATGCCGAGCAATACCGGACTCATCAGGTGCTGGGGTGGCACCGGCCCACGGTAATCTCCCGTTTCGAAGCGCCCGATCGGACCTGGTTCGGCAATCCGCCGACACTGCTTGCCGAGCTGCGTGGAGACGCCGCGGCACGCGCGATTCCCGCTATCGAGGCGGCGGTGGCCCGCTATCCCGCGCCGGATGTCTATCGTATCTGGCCGGGGCCCAACAGCAACACCTTCACCGCCTGGATAGTGCGTCAGGTGCCGGAACTGAAGGTCGACTTCCCGCCGTTGGCATTGGGCAAGGACTATCTGCTGGAGGGCCTGGTGGCACGCGCGCCCAGCGAAACCGGTTATCAGCTCGCCTTATGGGGGGTATTGGGTGCCATGGCGGCATGGGACGAAGGAGTCGAACTCAACCTGCTGGGCCTGACGGTCGGCGTGGACGTTACGTCGCCGGCCTTGAAGCTGCCGGGAGTCGGGCGTCTGGGTATGCCCCAGCCTACGGGTAGCGACAGACAGCGACAAGTAGATCAAAACGCCGAGCTTGAGCGGATGATAGATCCTGAGCCGGTAACACCGTAGTGGCAATGAAACCGAGGGTCGGCAGGCTGAGCCGTCGCTTTCTTCCGCGCACAAAAAAACCGACACCTTTCGGTATCGGTTCTTTGATGTGGGTAGCGGGGGCCACCGAAGTTGAAACGAGAGGGAGCCGACGACCGGCGCGCCTTTTCGTTCCATACAAAAAAACCGACACCTTTCGGTATCGGTTCTCTGATGTGGGTAGCGGGGGCTGCCGAAGTTGAAACGAGAGGGAACCGACGACCGGGGCGCTTTTTCGATCCATACAAAAAAACCGACACCTTTCGGTATCGGTTTCTCTGTGTTGGTAGCGGGGGCCGGATTTGAACCGACGACCTTCGGGTTATGAGCCCGACGAGCTACCAGGCTGCTCCACCCCGCATCAAATCGATGGGGCGTATTCTACGGATATTCGCCGCTAAGTCAAGGGCGACCAACGTATTTATGCTGACGTCGCCGGAACGCTTTAATCCTTGGTCTCAGAAGGCGGAAAGTTGCCCGGCTCCTGTAGCGCAAGCGATTGAAGCAGCGAGGCCATACGCGGGAGTTGTGCTTCCCATTCGGCGCGGCCGAGCGGGCCGGTAGCCAATATCGCGAGGAGCACTTCGCGCAGTTCGTCTGCCTGACGCTGGGGCTGGCCCCAGCCGTTATTGAGCCGTAATACCTGTACCTGCAGGCGCAGCGGCTCCTCGCTGGGCTCGATGGGGTCGCCCGCCAGCAGGGCGAGATACACGCGCAACTGGGCGAGCCGCTCTAGCGCAGCCTGGCTGTCCGAAATGGTCCGTGCATCGTTGCGGCGTTCGTGCGCACGATGGACATCATCGGGCAGGGCGTTTCCGGCCAGGGCATCACTGACCTCAACGCGAGTTGGCGTATCGCCAATCAACGCTCGGGTATCCGCATCGACGTGGGCTTCAATCAGCGCGCGCCATGCTTGCCAATGCTGTGCCTGCTCCGCCAACGCCAGCCGCTCGAGGCGCTCCCGTCGGGAGCGCACGATACCCTGCCAGCGCTGACGCATGCCGATGCTACGTCGCCCGCCCGGTAACGGTTCCAGTGCATCGGCCTCGGCAATGGCCGTTTCCAGCAGCGCGCTTTCACTGCTGCTGGTCGGCTGCCAGGCTTCGAACCGGTCGATCAGGGCCTGCATGGCCTCGAGCCGCTGCTGGGTGCGCTGGGTACGGTGCTCGCGCTCGGCATCGCGCGCTGCGAAAACGCGATCGCACAATCCGCGAAACTCGCGCCATAACAGTTGTTCTTCCCCTTTAGGCGCGCGCCCCAGGGCGCGCCAGCGGCTTTGCAGTTCCTTGGCCCGTTCGGCGCGTTGCACTGCGGGCAACTCGGTTTCGAGGAGTCCGCGCACCTGGTCGATCAACTCGCGCTTGGCGGCGGCGATCTCACTGGCACGTTGATCGATAAGCTCCTGCAGCGCACGCCGGATCTTGCCAAAGCGTTGGCCGATGGGGCGGGCTTGATCGCGGGGGACGGGGGTCAGGCGCTGCCATTGCTCGCGGGCCTTGTCACGGATTTGGCGCAACGCATCGGGATCCGCGTCGGGGTTGGGCTGGGAGAGCAGGGCCTCGAGCTGTGCGCATAACGCCTCGCGAGCTTCAAGGTGCTGCTGGCGCTGGGTTTCGAGTGCTTCGCGCCAGGGAGCGAGCTGACTATGAATGCGATCCGAGGCATCACGAAACCGAGCCGCCAGCTCTTGGGTCGCGGCGGCGTCGCCCAGCGATTTCCATTCCTTGACCAGTTGGCGATGTCGACGCTCGCGTTCGCCTTCCGGCATGCCGGTCTCCGCCGCCAAGGTCTCGATGGCTTCGAGCAACTGATCGCGTTTGGGACCTGCCACGAAACCTCGCCAGTCACGTAACTCCGCGAGTCGGGCACCTTGGCGTTTCAGAGCCGCCTCATAGGTATGACGAGTAGCGACGTCGAGACTGTCAAAGCGCTGGCGAAGGGTGCGATGCAAGCGGCTGGCGGCCTTGAACGCGCCGCGATCCAGCAGGGTCTCGAGCTGCTCGAGATCGTCACGCCAGGCACGTGCCTCGGTTGCCGGCGTGGGAGTGATCTTCTGCTGTTGCAGTCGTTCTCGAGCCTGGGCGATGCTGGCTGGCGGCGGCAGGTCCGCAGGCCAGGCCAGGCGAGCAAGGCTTGCCTCGAGTTCCGCCACCGAGCCCTCCAGCGCCTGTCGCAACTCCTCGGCATGCACCTCTGCCTTGTCCCAGGCATCACTGATTGCGGCAATATCTTGCAGTGCCTGGGCATAGCGCTCGGCAGTCTGCGTATCGGGGGGATGGCGATCGGAAAGCGTCTGCCAGCGCTCACTGTGCAGACGGCGTTGGGCACGCAGGGTGTCGATATCCTGAGCGGTGAGGTGTTGAGCCTGACGTAGCCCCTGAAGGGTGTCTTCCAGAGCCTCGATCAGAGCCTGACGTGCCTGCGCGGCAGCGTCTCGCCGGCGTTGCTGTTCCGCGAGGGCGTGATCTTCGGTTTCATGATCGCTCAGTACCTTGTGGCAACGCTGGCTGGCTTGGAAAAAGCGTTGCTCCTGCTGTGCACTGGCGGGGTCGCCCAACGCTTCCCAGGCCCGGGTCAGGTGACGATGGCGGGCGGCGTAAAGTGGCTCCCAGGGCTGCTGTGCCAAGTTCTCCATGGCGTCAAGAATACGCTGCCGCTCGGCGCGCATGGCCGCGGCTTGGGCTTCATCGGCCCGTAGGCGGTTGAGGCGTTCACGGGCGAGTCGCGCGACTTGCTTGTCGCGCCTGGCTTCGCGAATCAGTTGTGCCAGCCCGGTTTCGCTAGTCACTCTTTCGGCCGCCGCGTGGCGTACGGCGGCAATGCCATTGTCGCTGGCTTGGCGGATCAGCGCTGCCTCGTCTTCGAGTTTGTCGAGGGCGGCAAGGCGCAGTTGAAGGTTATCACCCTGCAGGGCGATGGCGGCGAGGAGCTCCTGATCATCGAGGTGAGCAATCAACGATTGGCGCAGAGCGAGCGGGGGTGTTTCAATGCCTCCGCACAGCAGGCGCAAAAGCCGTTCCCGCAACTCCGCTGAGCTATGCGTAGGCAACAGAGCCAACAGCCGTTCGGGATTGTCGAGCCGGGATAGCGCGGCGTGGCGTACCCGGGCATCGGGATCCCCGGCGAGCTGCTCCAGGCGCGTCAGATCCTCGTCGTGCTGAGGGTCGAGACGGGCCACGGCCTGGCAGCGAACCTCGGGATCGCGGTGCTGCCAGCGGGGGGAGAAGAAACGGCGAAAGAATCCTGACATGACCCGGCGTGCATCCTATGCATGGTGTGGCTAGATGATGAAGTGGCGGTGGCGGCCACGACAGCGGCTCCTGCTGGTGGCACCGATAGCATATTATCTAAGCATGTGCTGTTGACGGGGGGAAGAGGAAGTCTGTCGTCAAGCGGAGACACCTATCAACTCCCGAGTGCTGGGCATATCATCAGTTGCAGCAATGCTGTCGCTCGCTTAGCTTTATTCTGATTATCCGACGTGGAGTTCGGCCATGAGCCTCAACGTGGACAGGGCAGGTGATGCCTTTACTTTCAAAGGGGGCATGCTGCCCATGACGGTACTGGAGCTAGCCAGTGCCGATCCTGAGCGTATTCAGGCGCAGTTGGCGGGCAAGATGCGTCAGTCACCGGCTTTCTTCCAGCATACCCCGGTGGTGCTCAGTGTCGAGCGTCTCGATGAGCCGCACTTGGCGCTGGAACGCATTTGTGCCGTCTGCCGAACCCATAAGCTGCTGCCGGTGGCGGTACGCGGAGGGGGGGATCCCGTCCGTCAATCGGCGTGGGCATTGGGGTTGGGGTGGTTTCCGCCTCAGGAGTCCCGACCGAGGGTCGTAGCGCCGAACGATGAAAACGATACGGCAGCAGAAGCGGAGCCCGTGACGGCGGTGGCGGGTGGTAGCCGGTTGCACCGTGGCACGGTGCGCTCGGGCCAACAACTCAGTGCTCCGGACGGCGATCTGATCGTGGTCGGAGCTGTCAATGCCGGGGCCGAGGTGCTCGCGGCGGGTAGTGTGCATGTTTATGGTCCGTTGCGCGGGCGCGCGCTGGCCGGTATTCACGGCGACCGTGAAGCGGGTATTTTCTGCAATGAGCTGCACGCCGAGCTGCTATCGCTGGCAGGCAATTACAAGCGGCTTGACGATATCGATCCGCGGCTTCTGGGGCGGGCGGTACAGGTACAGCTCAGCGACGATCAGCTCAGTATTTCGCCGTTGGCATAAACGCTATCGATCATCTTATATGCAACAGGAAGCTTAATCTTGGCCAAGATCATTGTAGTGACCTCCGGCAAGGGTGGGGTCGGCAAGACGACCAGCGCGGCAGCCATCGCCACCGGCCTGGCGCTGCGCGGCAACAAGACGGTGGTGATCGACTTTGACGTGGGGCTGCGCAACCTGGATCTGATCATGGGGTGCGAGCGTCGCGTGGTGTACGATCTTATCAACGTCATTCAGGGCGAGGCGGGGTTGAATCAGGCGCTGATTCGCGACAAGCGGGTCGAGAACCTGCATATCCTGCCGGCGTCTCAGACACGCGACAAGGATGCCTTGACGGCGGAGGGCGTGGAAAAAGTCTTCGATACGCTTGCCGAGACTTTCGACTTCATCATCTGCGACTCGCCGGCGGGTATCGAGCGCGGCGCGCAATTGGCGATGTATTACGCCGACGAGGCGGTCGTGGTGACCAACCCCGAGGTATCCTCGGTGCGCGACTCCGATCGTATCCTCGGGCTGTTATCCTCCAAGACGCGCCGTGCCGAAAAGAATCTCGATCCGGTCAAGGAGCATCTGCTGGTGACGCGCTACGATCCGGATCGCGTGGATAGCGGTGACATGCTCAACCTGGATGACGTGCGGGAAATCCTGGCGATCAACCTGATCGGGTTGATTCCCGAGTCGGAGGCGGTGCTGCGTGCCTCCAACCAGGGGATCCCGGTGACACACGATCAGAGCAGCGATGCCGGTCAGGCCTATGCCGATACCGTCTCGCGCTTGCTGGGAGAGGATGTACCGTTACGCTTTCATTCGGTCCAGAAGAAGGGCCTGCTAAGCCGTATGTTCGGAGGAGGTCGTCGGTGAAACTGCTCGAATTCCTCAAAGGCGAACGCAAGAAGTCGGCATCGGTCGCCAAGGAGCGGCTGCAGATCATTGTGGCCCACCAGCGTGGCCAGCGAGGACAGCCCGACTACATGCCGATGCTGCAGAAGGAGCTGCTCGAGGTGATTCGGCGCTATGTCCAGGTCGATCAGGATGCCATCAACATTACCCTCGACAGCGAGGACGACTGCTCGGTTCTGGAGCTTAACGTCACTCTGCCGCGTAGCGGCTGATTGTCCCACGTGGCTGGCGGTGCCCGCGAGCCGGAACGCAGGGCGATGAACGCTTCGGCCAATGATAAGTGCTGAGGCGGTTGTCGCTCTATGCTAGGCTGGGCGTTTTTCGGCATGTGTGGAGACCGGCATGGCGCAGCCCGCATCACGACAGCCCACCTTCCTCTGGCACGACTATGAAACCTTCGGCGCCGATCCGCGCCTGGATCGCCCCTCGCAGTTCGCCGCCATTCGTACCGATGCCGACCTCAACGAGATCGGCGAGCCACTGACACTCTACTGCAAGCCCGCCGACGATTACCTGCCTCATCCCCAGGCCTGCCTGATCACCGGAATCACGCCGCAGACGGCGCGCCGGCGTGGCTTGCCCGAGGCCGAGTTCGCCGCGCGTATCAATGCCGAGATGAGTCAGCCCGGCACCTGTTCGCTGGGATACAATACCCTGCGCTTCGACGATGAAGTCAGTCGGCACCTTTTCTATCGCAACTTCCTCGACCCCTATGCCCGCGAATGGCAGAACGACAACTCCCGCTGGGATCTGATCGACGTGGTGCGCGCCTTTCACGCGCTGCGCCCCGAGGGCATTGAGTGGCCGCTGCGCGAGGATGGCGCGCCCAGCTTCAAGCTGGAGCACCTAACCGCGGCCAACGGCATTGCCCATGCCGGCGCGCACGATGCCCTGGCCGATGTGCGGGCGACGATTGCCCTGGCACGGCTGTTGCGCACCTGTAACGCGCGTCTGTTCGATTATCTCTTGCGACTGCGCCAGAAGCGCCAGGTCGCGCAGCTGCTGGACATCACGGCGCGCAAGCCGATGCTGCACATCTCGCGGCGTTATCCCGCCAGCCGGGGATGCAGCGCCCTGGTGGTGCCGCTGGCCGCGCACCCCAGCAACCCCAATGGCGTGATCGTCTACGACCTGTCCATGGACCCGGCAGCGCTGCTCGAGCTATCCGCCGAGGCGATCCGCGAGCGGGTATTCGTCAGCGCTGACGAGCTGGCCGAGGGCGAGTCGCGCATCCCGCTCAAGGTCGTGCACATCAATCGCAGCCCAGTGCTGATGCCGATCAGTGCCGTAACTGCCGAGGTGGCGGCGCGGCTGCAATTGGATCGTGAGCGTTGCGAGGTCCATTGGCAGACGCTGACGGCGCATCCCGATGCCGCCCACAAGGTGGCGACGGTCTTCGCGGCGAATAACGAGGCAAACGGGCCGCGGGATCCCGATCTGATGCTCTATTCCGGCGGTTTCTTCTCCGCTGCGGACCGCCAGGAGATGCAGCGCGTACGAGACGCCGCACCGGAGGCCCTGGGGCAGGCCTCTTTCGCCTTTCAGGATCCACGTCTGGAGGAGATGTTGTTCCGTTATCGGGCGCGCAGCTATCCGCATACGCTTTCCAGCGACGAGCAGGCGCAGTGGGAGAGCTACCGCTGGGCTCGCATGAATGATGCCTCGCTGGGCGGGCTGACGCTGCAGGGCTTCGCTCGTGAAATCGAGCAGTTCAATCAGGCCGCGTTGGATGACCGCTCCCGACAGGTACTCGAAGAGCTGGTCATGTACGTGGAGTCGATCATGCCGGCCGAGGCGTTTGGCTAAGTCTTTCGTTCTGGGCAAGGAAACGCCCGGCACCTTACGGTGCCGGGCGTTTTCGTTGGTGCTTTCTCTGCAGTCAATGCCGGACAAGTTAGGGCGATACTTCCGGCAGGGGAGCGAAGCCTTGAGTCAGTGCCATGATATCGCTGGGCTCGGCATCCGGGGCGGAGGTGATGCTGAGTACCGAGGCCTGGCGCAACTGCTGCCATGCCTGACGGATATCTTCCGCCTGCAGGGGCGCGACCTGTTTGGCTAGGCGCTCCCGGCGATCGAAGGTGATGTCGCCGTAAGCCAGCGTCTGCCATAGCCGGTCGGTCAGATCGCCGAGGGACTGGTCGCGCTCGAGCAATCGGTCGTGTACGGCCTGACGGAACGGGACCAGGCCGCGCTCATCGAGCGTGGCAATGCGCTTGTCGAAGCTGTCGAGGAAGGCGTCCATGCGTGCCTGGATGACAGAGCTGGGCGTGTCGGGTGATTGCACCAGCAGATTCAGACCCGGCGCGTCGAGCAGCGGCTGATAGCCGGCGCGCACCACATAGCCGAGCTGCTCCTCGGTACGCAACTGCGTATAGAACGGCGCGTCGATCAACTGGCCGATCACCGCCAGGCGGGCCTGCGCCGCGAGAGAGCGATCGGGCCCTTGCATATAGCGAAGTACGGCAAAGTCATCGCGCCCCGTCTGCGGGTGCAGTTCAGGGGCTGAGGCGGGAATGTCCAGCGGCTTGAGCTCGGGAATCGCCGAATCGCTCAGGGTGGGGGCGAGTGCATTGGCGACCGTCAGCCCTTCCCGGCGTGCCAGCTCGCTATCAAGATTGCCGACCACCATGGCCTGCAGGTGGAGCTGGTGAAGAAATTGCTCGCGATAGGCGCGTACGTCTTCGGCGCTCAGCGGCTCGATGGCCTCGAGAAGCGCTTCGCTGGTCCACTGTGGGCGGATCAATGCTTCGCCCAAGGTGCGATACATCTGCTGATAGAGAGCGTCCTGCGGCAGATTGCGCCACTGCCGCTGTAGCCCGAGTTTGACCCGAGCGACGCTGTCGGCATCGATGTCGCCATGCAGCAGTTGTTCGACGACGTCGTGCATCAGCCGACCCTGACGGTCACGCCAGCCCGAGAAGGACAGCGTCATGCCGCGGGCATGGGCGTAGGCGTTGAAATCCTGCCCGGCCAGACGGGCCGGATAGAAGCGCTCGTTAAGACTGTCGTTCAGCCAGCCGGCGAGCAGGCGGGTCAACGCCGCGTCGCGAGCATGTGCCGCCGCGCTCGGGTTCTGCAGACTGAAGCGCCACTCCACGCGTGGCGTCCCGAAATCGTTGTCGGGCAGATGCCAGAGTTCGACATTGGGCGAGTCGACGATGAGCGCGGGCATTTCGGCGTCCACGTCCTGCAGCGTCAAATCCTCGGCGATGAACGGGTTGGGTGCCGGCAGTGCGAGGCCCGGCAGCGGCTCAGCCTCGGGCCATTGCGTGACCCGGGTCAGGGTATAGGGGGCATCGAAGTAATCGCTGACCTGCTGGCCTTCGACCTCGGGGCCGCTATAGACACGCAGCAGTTGTTCCGGGGTCAGTTCGTCCAGGTAGTCGTGGATGCGCGCGGCATCGAACGCATCCATGCGGTAGGGGGCGTACTGGACATCCTTCAGCGGATAGTAGGCGAGGCTCATGGCCAAGGCGCTGACGGTATGGATGGGCTCGCCGCGCTGCTGGAAACGGAACTCCTGCTCGGCGAGGCGCGCCTGTT
The DNA here is from genome assembly GCF_054602495.1 of Halomonas sp. WWR20. Classification (NCBI taxonomy): domain Bacteria; kingdom Pseudomonadati; phylum Pseudomonadota; class Gammaproteobacteria; order Oceanospirillales; family Halomonadaceae; genus Halomonas; species Halomonas sp. WWR20. Next base: position 276,719 of record NZ_JBTRHR010000007.1, on the reverse strand, counting down.
CAGCGTAGCGCCACTGCTCGATGCCCTGCCGGCGCAGCCGCTTGATCTGCGCGAACAGGCTGGCCTGGATACGGTCGAGGTGCTGGGCGCCTTCCGGCGTCAGACTGATGGAGACGGCAAACAGCGCATCGTCGCCATCGGACTGCGCGGTTCCCGCCGAAAGACCGTCCGCCCAGCCGGCGTCACGCAGCGCTTCCAGCAGGCTGCCTTCGCCTTCGTGACCGAGTAGATTGCCGATGTACTCCGCCGGCTTGGTGCGGTAGTCGCCGATAGGATCGGGGATTGGGAACAGGAAACGCACCTGGCGCTCCTGCTGTAGCGATTGCACTTCCAGGCGGGCCGGCAGCTGGGCGTCGGTGACCAGGGATTCGGGAATCTCGGGACGCTCAAGACCGCGATCGGGGACCGCGGCAAAGCGTTCTCGAACCAGTTGTTCCAGCGTATCCAGGGATTGCGGGCCGAGTACTGCCAAGTGCATGACGTTGGCGCCGTAGTGACGCTGGTAGAAATCGATCAGGGCTTCACGCAGCGGCTGCTGGCCATCGATCAGGGTCTCCAGGCTGCCCACCGAGAAGCGCGTGGCCGGATGCTCGGGGTTGAGGGCCTGTCCCAGGGCTTCGTTGATACGGCGGCTATCGTCGCGCAGGCGGGCCTGGTATTCGGAGTTGACGGCGTTGCGCTCGCGGTTGACGTACTCGGGGTTGAACTGCGGATCGATGAAGAAGTGACTGAAACGATCCAGGGCTTCGGGAAGCGACTGAGGCTCGATATCGAAGAAGTAGTTGGTGTCCCGGTCGGCGGTGAAGGCGTTGTGGTTGCCGCCGTGCTGGCTGATGAAACTCTGGTAGGCATCGGCTCGCGGATAACGGTCGGTGCCCAGGAACAGCATGTGTTCGAGAAAATGCGCCAGGCCCGGAACTGCCTCGGGATCGTTGTCGCTGCCCACGGCCACGTTCATGGCCGCTGCAGCCTTGTCGGCGTCGGGGTCGCTGACCAGCAGCACTTCGAGTCCGTTGTCGAGCGTCAGGGCACGATAGTCGCGGCTATCGTTGGGGCTTTGGATCGGCGCGACGCTCGCGCTATCCGTCTCGGAGCGGGTCATGTGCTGACAGCCGGCGAGGCCCAGTAGTAGCGTCAGGGCGAGAAGCCAGACGCGCGGGATCAAGTGAGGCATTGTCACTCCTTAAGTCAGTTGCCAAACGGCCATCGGCCCGGTGGGGTGGCCGCAGCTCCAGTCCTGGTGCAAAGGATCGTTCACCAGCCTTGATACCGGAAATATGCCCAACAGTTCCAAGGGAGCCGGAACGAGCTGCGCCTGGGCGACGTCAACCGGCGTCCCGGGGTCCAGCCAGGCGCCTGCCTGGGCCGGGTCGATGATGGCGGGAAAACGATCGCTCAGCGGCGCAATCAGTGAGTTGGCCGCCACGGTAATCAGCGCCGTCGAGTCGGTGAAGGCGGTCAGGGTGGTGTGGTAGCGACACCACACGCCGGCCAGCAGCAACGGGCCTCGGTCGGCCCGGGTCACCAGGAAGGGCTGCTTCATGCGTGGCTGGGGCTTCCAGACATAGACACCGCTGACCGGAATCAGGCAGCGCCGGGCGGCGAAGGCCTCGCGGAACATGGCGCGCTGTTGCAATGACTCGGCGCGCGCGCAGTGTGGCGCGTGATCGAGAACCTTGAGCCAGGGAGGCGTCAGTCCCCAGAATGCCGGCACCAGGCGTGGCGCATCCTGCTCGAGCCGGATCATCGACAGAGGGTGGCGTGGCGCAAGGTTGGGGCTGGTGATGGGCGTGTGATCGACCGTCAGGCCGGGTAGCAGGCGTGACGGCTCCCACGAAGTAATGTGCAGTCGGCCGGCCATGAGGACTCCTGAGTCATTGCTGCGACAGGTTAGCTAAGGCAATAAGACGTGACTAGTAAGACGTTGCTACTTGCGTTTGCGCGCTGTCTCGATATGCTGGTGAAAACACTGTTCGCGCATGGAGTTGTGGCGACGGTGCTCGGTCGGCTCGGTTTCGGTCCGACATCCAGACGTGAGGAACTCAATGGCTCGTCCCAGACAGCATGCGCCCGAGGCGCTGCATGCCCAGGTCATGGCGGCGTGTGATGCTTGGCTGCGCGAAAATCCCGTGCATACATTGTCGTTGCGCGCCTTGGCAAGAGAGGTCGGTTGTGCGCCGAGTACGCTGCTGAAGCTTTACGGCAGCTTCGGTAATCTGCTGCAGTACGTCAATATCGAAACTCTGGGTCGGCTGCGTCATGCCGTGGGAGAATTGAGCGGCGCCACGCCCGAGCCACAGCTGAAATCGCTGGCCATGGCCTACTGGCAGTTCGCCCAGCGTGAACCCTACCGTTGGCAGATGCTCTTCGATTATCCATTGGCGCAGGAAGGCGAACTCGATCAACGCCAAAATGACATGATCGAGGGCTTGTTTGCACGTGTCGAGGCGGCTCTCAAGGAGTACCAGCCGGAATTGGGCGATCTCGAAGCCCGGCGCATGGCCAGGACGCTATGGGGCAGTGTGCACGGATTGGTGCAGTTGGGGCTCAACGAGCGCCTGGGCTACTGGCAGGGCCAGCTGCTCGAGGTGCCGGAGCTGCTCGAGCAGCTGCTGACGACTATTCTGGCCGGACTCAAGCATTCTCCGAGAGCCCCGTGACATCCGCCTTACTCGCCCAGCGTCGTTTCGCCCCCTTCTTCTGGACCCAGTCGCTGGGGGCGTTCAACGACAATGTCTTCAAGAACGTGCTGCTGCTGTTGCTGACCTTTGTCGCTGTGCCGCGTCATGGCTGGGATACGGGGTTGCTCAATAATCTCGCGGCAGGCCTATTCATTCTGCCGTTTCTGTTGTTTTCCGCCTGGGGCGGTACCCTGGCCGACCGACTCGACAAGCGTACCCTGATACGTCGCCTGAAGCTGCTGGAACTGGCCACCATGTGCGTGGCCGCCCTGGCGGTGTGGTACGAGGCTTTTGCGCTGCTGCTCGGCCTGCTGTTCATGATGGGCACGCAGTCGGCGCTGTTCGGCCCGGTCAAATACGCCATTCTCCCCCAGCATCTCGCCCCTACCGAGCTGGTCAAGGGCAATGCCTGGGTGAATCTGGGGACCTTCGTTTCGATCCTGCTAGGCACGCTGCTGGCGGGTGTGCTGGCCTCGCTGGAGGGTGTCTGGGCGCGGGGCGCCATCGCCGCCACGCTAGTGGGGCTGGCGGTGTTGGGCTATTTGGCTAGCCTGGGCGTGCCCAGCGCGCCTTCTTCGGCGCCGGGACCGGTGACCTGGCAGCCGTTGACCGGCACCTTGGCGGTGTTGCGCGACAGCTGGCGCAATCGGCGTGTGTTCACTGCCTTGGTGGGAATCAGCCTGTTCTGGTTTCTCGGCGCCAGCTATCTGACCCAACTGCCGGCCTGGACGCGCGATGTGGTGCAGGGCGGCGAGGCTGCGGTAAGCACCCTGCTGGGCGCCTTCGCCTTGGGGGTGGGAGCCGGCGCATTGTTGTGTGCCCGGTTATCGGCGGGGCGTCTTGAGGTCGGGCTGGTACCGATCGGAGCATTGATCATCGGGCTGGCGGGGCTCGAGCTTGCCCTGCAGCCGGCGCTGCCTGGGGCCGGCCTGCCGGGTGAAGCGCTGGCACTGGAGGCACTGTTGGTACAGCCCGGCTTCTGGATCATGGCGCTGGACCTGGCCATGATCGGCGTGGGGGGCGGGTTATACATCGTGCCCCTGTACACCCTGATCCAAACGCTTAGCCAAGAGGAGCATCGCGCCCGGATGTTTGCCGCCAATAATATTCTCAACGCCCTATTCATGGTCGCCGCGGCATTGTTCGGCATTATCGTGTTGAGCTTGATCGGTGCCTCGCTGCATGTGTTCTTCCTGTGTCTGGCGCTGCTCGCGCTGGCGTTGGGCATGGGCCTGCTGGTGGCCAACCCCAGGCCGGTGCTGCGATTGATGATCTTCGTACTGATGCGGGTGCTCTATCGGGTGCGCTTTCGAGGCCGGAGCGAAATACCCTCGAGCGGTGCAGCCCTGGTGGTATGCAACCACGTCAGTTTCATGGATGCGTTGATCCTGGGCGGCGCCTGCCCGCGTCCGCTGCGCTTTCTGATGGACAGGCCCATCTACGAGTCGCGCGGGCTAAGCTGGTTTTTCCGCATCGCCGGGGCGATACCGGTGGATTCCGAACGTCGCGATCCGGGCGGAATCCGGCGGGCACTGGACGAGGTCAGCCATGCGCTGCGCCAGGGCGAGGTGGTCATGCTGTTTCCCGAAGGGCGCCTGACACCGGATGGCGAAGTGCACCGCTTCCGGCGCGGCGTGGATATCATTTTGAGGCGTGATCCGGTGCCGGTGGTGCCGGCCGCGCTGGCTGGGCTATGGGGATCCTGGACATCGCATTGCGAAGGCCGTGCCTTCACCAAGTGTCCGCGGCGCTTCCGACCGCGCGTGGCGCTCTATTTCGGTCAGTCGTTCAAGGCGTCGGAGGCAACACGCGAGCGTCTGGAGGCCAAGGTGCGCGAACTCAAGCTTCAGGCCGAGGCCGATATACGGCACTAAGTGGGCGCAGCGGTACGGCTGCTCTCGCCGAAAGGCGATATAACATCAGGCCCGCTCGCGATTCGTGAGCGGGCCTGATCGGTTTAGACGCGTGGTTGCCAGGCGGCGAGTTGCCTCGCCTGTCAGGGGATGAGCTTGCGGGCGCGGCGGGCCTGGTGCCAGCAGCGGGCCGAGGTGATCAGGTTGTCCTTCAGCGTCAGTATCTCCATGCGCGTGGCGCCGACCTGCAGGCACGCCGGAGCATCGGGAAACGATTCGAGATGTTCGAGGATCAGACCGTTGAGCGTTTTCGGGCCGTCGGTGGGCAGCTGCCAGCCGAGGACCTTGTTGATATCGCGAATGTTGGTCGTGCCTTCGATCACATAGCTGCCGTCATCCTGCAGATGGATCTCCCGGTGATTGCCGGCGACATCGGTGGTGAATTCGCCGACGATCTCTTCGAGAATGTCTTCCAGCGTGGCCAGGCCCTGTACGTCCCCGTATTCGTCGACCACGATGGCGATGCGGCGCTTCTGCTGCTGAAAATTGAGCAGTTGGGTGTGCAGTGGCGTGGATTCGGGAATGAAGTAGGGTTCGCGGGCTTCCTGAACGATGGCGACCTTGGTCAGCTCCGGCTTGGACAAAAAGCGTGCAGCGTTGCGCAGGTGCAGGATGCCGATGATGTTGTTGATGTCGCCCTTGTAGACCGGCAGGCGCGTATGCTGGCTGGCGCGGATCTGAGTGAGCAGGGTTTCGAGATCATCATCCAGGTCGAGACCCACAATCTCGTGGCGCGGCACCATGATGTCGTTCACGGTGACGTTCTCGAGGTCGAGAATCGACAGCAGCATGGCCTGGTGGCGACGCGGAATCAGGGTACCGGCTTCGTGAACCACGGTACGTAGCTCATCGCGGGTCAGATTGTCGGCACCACCTTCGATCTCCTTGACCCCCATCAGGCGCAACAGGCCATTGGATATCGCATTAACCAGCCACACCAGCGGGTAAAGCACTTTCAGCAATGGATCGAGGACCACGGAGGTGGGGTAAGCGATACGCTCCGGCTTGATGGCGGCGTAGGTCTTGGGTGTCACCTCGGCGAAAATCAGCACTACAATCGTCAGCACCAGCGTGGAAATGGCCGGGCCGGAAACGTCGCCGAAAAAATGGATGGCGATGATGGTGGCGATGGAGGCGGCAAGGTTATTGACGAAGTTGTTGCCGATCAGAATGACGCCGATCAACCGGTCGGGGCGGGCGAGGAGTTTCATCACTCGTTTGGCGGCCCGTTCGCCGCTGTTGGCTCGGTGGCTCAAGCGGTAACGGTTGATGGACATCATGCCGGTTTCCGAACTGGAAAAGAACGCAGACAGGCAGATAAGCAGGAAAAGCAGGCCGAACAGCAGCCCCAGGGGGATGTCGTCGTTCAATGTAGAGGAGTCCTCAATGACATATCAGATTCGTTTGTAGGGATTACCCGATGATGTGTCAAGGAATCCGGCGAGTATCCGTACTCGTTCCGTCGAAAGTGGAATCAGCCCGGCGGGAAAATGATCTGAAGGGCGAATTTGCTGCCGAAGAAGGCCAGCAGCAGTGCCGCGCAGCCGACCAATGTCCAGCGTACGGCACGCGCGCCGCGCCAGCCCAGCCAGTGGCGCCCCGACAGCAGCCCCGCGAATATCAGCCAGGCGATAATCGACAGTACTGTCTTGTGTACCAGGTGCTGGGCAAAAAGATTATCCAGGAAAATGAAGCCGCTGATGATGGAGGCCGTCAGTAGCAGCATGCCGCTCCAGATCAGCTCGAAGAGTAATCGTTCCATGCTGGTCAACGGCGGTAATACCTGAACGATGCCAAGGGTATGGCGCGTCTTGAGCGCATGGTTCTGGAACGCCAGCAGCACGGCCTGGACCGCGGCGATGGTGAACAGCGAGAAAGCCACCACCGAGGTCAGAATGTGAAAGACGATACCCGCCGAAAGCCCTGATTCGACGGCGGCGCTGGGCAGACCGACCACGGCGAGTACGGTTAGTGCGGCCAGGGGAAAGAGGCCCGCGGCGGCATTGAGCACCGGCTTGAACAGGCTGACTATCAGTAGCAGCAGGGCAATCAGCCAGCCGATCAGTGAGGCGCTCTCGAACAGGCCCAGGTGCAGCCCGCTGGCACCTCCGACGCTCACTACCACCACCACGGCATGGCAGGCGACCGCGAGCAATCCGATGCCGCGCACCAGGGGCGGGCGCGGCGGCACTCGGCGCGCCAGGGTCAGGCCCTGCCAGGAACCGGCACCCAGATAGAAGATGATAGCGAGAAGGGCGAAAGGAAGCGCCTGCATCGGTTGCAATCCATGCCGCTAGGCGGCGAAGCAGTAAAAGAGAATCGGTTCGGGCGTTACTATACCCAATCGAGGCATTGGCGCCCAGCCATCGCCGGTCAAGTGCGACAACAAAAGACACCCTGGACGGTGCATGGAGACTGACGAGAGGAAGGCGTATAATCCCCCCCATTATGCTAAGGCACCCCTGCCGGAGAGGCCCATGTTTGAGAGTTTGACCGATCGCCTGTCGCGGACGCTTAAGTCGATCACCGGCCAGGCCAAGCTGACCGAAGACAATATCAAGGACACCCTGCGCGAGGTGCGCCGTGCACTGCTGGAAGCCGATGTGGCGTTGCCGGTGGTCAAGGCCTTCATCGAGCGTGTGCGCGAGCGCGCAGTCGGCCAGGAAGTCTCGCGCAGCCTGTCGCCGGGGCAGCAGTTCGTCAAGATCGTCCAGCAGGAGCTGGAAGCGATCATGGGCGAGAGCGAAGCCTTGTCGCTCAAGGGATCGCCATCGGTGATTCTGATGGCGGGCCTGCAGGGCGCGGGCAAGACGACCTCGGTAGCCAAGCTGGCACGTTACCTGCGCGAACGCGAGAAGAAGAAAGTGCTGGTCGTCTCGGCGGACGTCTACCGCCCGGCGGCCATCGATCAGCTCGAGACGCTGGCGCGGGAAGTCGAGGTCGACTTCTTCCCCTCCTCGAGCGATCAGCAGCCGGTGGCCATTGCCGAGGCGGCCATCAAGCACGCCAAGATCCAGTTCCATGACGTGGTGATCGTGGACACGGCGGGCCGCCTGCATATCGATACCGCGATGATGGACGAAATCCAGGCCCTGCATCGCGCCGTTGCGCCGCAGGAAACGCTGTTCGTCGTCGATGCCATGACCGGCCAGGACGCCGCCAATACCGCCAAGGCCTTCCACGAAGCGCTGCCGCTGACCGGGGTGATCCTGTCCAAGGCGGATGGCGACGCGCGGGGCGGGGCGGCGCTATCGGTGCGCCACATTACCGGGAAGCCGATCAAGTTCCTGGGCGTGGGCGAGAAGGTCGATGCCTTGGAAGCGTTCCACCCGGATCGCGTCGCGTCGCGCATCCTCGGCATGGGCGACGTACTGTCGCTGATCGAAGAGGCCGAACGCAGCGTCGACAAGGACAAGGCCGACAAGCTGGCCAAGAAGGTCAAGAAGGGCGAGGGCTTCGATCTCGAAGACTTCCGCGACCAGCTTCAGCAGCTCAAGAGCATGGGCGGCATGGGAAGCCTGATGTCCAAGCTGCCGGGGATGGGGCAGATGGCCGAGATGGCGCAGAGCCAGGCCAGCGAGAAGGAACTGGGCAAGCTCGAGGCGCTGATCAACTCCATGACGCCCAAGGAGCGCCACAAGCCGGAGCTCATCAACGGCTCACGCAAGCGGCGTATCGCCGCCGGCGCAGGGCTGCAGGTGCCCGATCTCAATCGTCTGCTCAAGCAGCACAAACAGATGCAGAAGATGATGAAAAAGGTCGGCAAGAAGGGCGGCATGCAAAAGATGATGCGGGGCATGTCCGGCATGCTGCCGCCGGGCATGGGCGGTCCTGGAGGTCCTGGCGGCCCCGGAGGGCCGGGCGGTATCGGTGGCGGAGGTTTCCCGCGCCGCTGAGCCTCGGGCCGGAGATATCTGGCCGGCTGTCAAGGAAAAAGGTTTCCAATGCGGGCCGTTTTCCGTAGAATGCTGCGTCTTCATGACGGCCTCTCGCTTGTCATGACAAGTCTGTGGCGTAATTTCGAACATCAACCGAAGGATTGTTAACGCAATGGTTACCATTCGTCTGGCACGTGGTGGCGCCAAGAAGCGTCCCTTCTACCACCTGACTGTAAGCGATTCCCGCAAGTCTCGTGATGGCCGTTTCATTGAGCGTATCGGCTTCTTCAACCCGGTTGCCCGTGGTCAGGAAGAACGTCTGCGCGTAGATCTGGATCGTGCTGCCCATTGGCAGGGCCTGGGCGCTCAGGTTTCTGATCGTGTTGCCGAGTTGCTCAAAGAAGCCCGCAAGCAGCAGGCGTGAGGCCACTCCCCGACATGCCGAGCGAAACGTCCAACGCTGTGCAGCATGGCAGTGACGAGTATGTGGTGCTGGGTAAGCTGACCAGCCCCCACGGCGTGAAAGGGTGGCTTAAGGTGTATTCCTACACCAGCCCCATGGAGAGCATCCTCGAATATCCCGAGTGGATGTTGCTGCTGCGTGGCGAGCGAACATCGTTGCGTCTCGTACAGGGGCGCCGCCAGGGCAAGGGTCTGGTGGCCGAACTTGAAGGCATTACCTCTCGTGAGCAGGCCGAACAGCTGGCCGGGACAGAGATCCTGTTACCCAAGGATGTACTGCCGGAGCTCGACGAGGGAGATTATTACTGGCATCAGTTGGAAGGGCTCAAGGTCGTCACGCTGCAGGGCGTGTGCCTGGGACAGGTAAGTTACCTGTTCGAGACCGGCGCCAACGATGTGCTGGTCGTCAAGGCGACCAGTGACAGTCTCGACGAGCGGGAGCGGTTGTTGCCCTTCCTGCCCGACGAGGTGATTCACGACGTGGACCTGAATACCGCGACGCTGACGGTGGACTGGGATCCCGAATTCTGACATGACGGACCACGCCTGGCGTGGAGCCGTATCCGGTGGGTAGTGTGCCGTGTGGATTGGTGTTGTCTCGCTGTTCCCGGAGATGTTTGAGGCGGTGACCCGTTATGGTGTCACGGGGCGCGCAGTCAAGCAGGGCTTGCTGAATGTGGAGTTCTGGAATCCCCGGGATTACGCCACGGACAGACACCGCACGGTGGACGACCGCCCCTATGGTGGCGGACCGGGCATGTTGATGAAGGTGGAAACCCTGCGCCAGGCCATCGCCGAGGCGCGTGACGCGGCGGCGCATTGCTGTAGCTCACGCCCCCGAGTGATCTATCTGTCGCCGCAGGGACGCCCGCTCGATCAGCAGGGCGCCCGGGAGCTGGCGGGGCTTGAGTCGCTGGTCGTGGTGGCCGGGCGTTACGAGGGTATTGACGAGCGCGTCGTGGAAGCCGATATCGATGAAGAATGGTCGATCGGTGATTATGTCCTGTCCGGCGGCGAGTTGCCGGCGATGGTCATGATCGATAGCGTGGCGCGGTTGATTCCCGGGGTTCTGGGACATCAGGATTCGGCTCAGGAGGACTCCTTTGCCGGCGGACTGCTGGATTGTCCGCACTACACCCGCCCCGAGACGATCGATGGCCGGCAGGTGCCGGAGGTGCTGCTGAGTGGCAACCATGCGGCGATTCGCCGCTGGCGTCTGAAGCAGTCGTTGGGGCGTACCTGGCTCAGGCGGCCCGATCTTCTCGAGAGCCACTCGCTGGATCGCGAGCAGCAGGCACTGCTCGAAGAGTTCATCGAGGAATACGTCGAAAAGACGGAGGTGCATCGGCAGGTCCGCGACGAATGAAAGGCGGATCCGGATGCGTCACCCATATCCAGTCGATTCCCGCGCCTTCGCGCCGGGATCACATGCCGGACGGTGGAAGCATGACATCGCCGTCAGGCAATGAAATCTAGGAGTAGACTATGAGCAGCAAGAACAAGGTGATCCAGGCGATCGAATCCGAGCAGATGGCCAAGGAAATCCCGGCGTTCGCACCGGGCGACACGATCGTCGTCCAGGTCAAGGTGGTCGAGGGTAGCCGCGAGCGTCTGCAGGCGTTCGAAGGCGTGGTGATCGGCAAGCGCAACCGCGGTCTGAACTCCGCTTTCACCGTACGCAAGGTGTCTCACGGTGTCGGCGTCGAGCGTACCTTCCAGACCTACAGCCCGCAGGTGGCTTCCATCGAAGTCAAGCGCCGTGGTGATGTACGTCAGGCCAAGCTGTACTACCTGCGCGAGCGTAGCGGCAAGTCTGCTCGCATCAAGGAAAAGCTGTCCTGATAGGGCGCTTTGGGAAGGGCATGGCGGTGTGTACGGGGTGGTAAGACGTGCAGCCGCCAATGACGAGAACCCTGCTGGCCGCGAGGCCGCAGGGTTCTTGCGTATCTGGCTGGCGTGATGGCAGCGTGACGCAAGGATAACTCATGAACGATGCACTGTTGCGTGATACCTTTCTGGACGCGTTGTGGCTCGAGCGCGGTGCCAGCGAGCATACGCTGAGTGCCTATCGCCATGATCTCGAGACTTGGCAGGCTTTCCTGGACGCACGGGGTGAGCGGTTGCTGACGCCGCGTGCCGAGTCGCTGGGGCGTTTCCTCGATGGCCGTGCCGATAGTCACAAGGCTCGCTCCACCGCGCGGCTGTTGTCGTGTCTGCGGCGCTTCTATCGCTGGGGGCTGGCCGAAGGGCTGCTGGAACACGATCCTCTGGCCGAGGTGCGTCCGCCGCGTGTGCGCCCCAGCCTGCCGGACACGCTGGACGAGGAGGAGGTCGAACGGCTGCTGACTGCGCCGGATGTCAGCGTGCCGCTGGGGTTGCGCGATCGGGCCATGCTCGAAGTCTTGTATGGGTGCGGCCTGCGTGTTTCGGAGCTGGTAGGGCTTAGCGTCGATGCCGTCAATTTGCGTCAGGGGGTGGTGCGGATCCTCGGCAAGGGCGACAAGGAGCGGTTGGTGCCGGTCGGCGAGGAGGCGCTCGCCTGGCTGTCGCGTTATCAGCGTGAAGCGCGGGGGGCGCTGATGAGCGACATGACGCGCGCGCCACTGTTTCCGGGACGTCACGATGGTTTTATGACGCGCCAGACCTTCTGGCACCGTATCAAGGTGCATGCCCGGGCCGCCGGAATCGACAAGCCGCTATCACCGCATACGCTGCGCCATGCTTTTGCGACCCATCTATTGAATCATGGCGCCAACCTGCGGGTCGTACAGTTGTTACTGGGCCATAGCGACCTGTCGACTACCCAGATTTACACGCATGTTGCCCAGGCCCGCCTGGAAGCGTTGCATGCCCAACATCATCCACGAGGCTGATAATGAAACACGCTCTGTTACCCCTTTTTCTGGGCCTATGCGCCCTCGTCCAGTCTCCTTGGGGAGTGGCGGCGCCGCCAGAAGGGTTGGCTGATAAGCTGCATTTCAATGGCAAGCCGATGCCGGTGGAGTCGATCGACGATACGCCCTTGCCGGGTATCTATGAAGTTCGCCTGCAGGGCGGCAATACGCTGTATGCCGATGCCGAGGGAGAATATCTACTGGTCGGTGATCTCTATCACAATGCCGACGAGGGGATGGTCAATCTCACCGAACAGGCCGCGAATGCGCGTCGACAGACGCAACTCGCAGCAGTGCCGCAGGCTGAACGGATCGTCTTCAAGCCTGCCGGCGAAGTACAGGCCAGGGTCACCGTCTTCACCGATGCCTCGTGTCCCTACTGCCAGAAGTTTCATCAGGAAGTCCCCCGTCTCAATCGGATGGGAATCGAGGTAGACTATCTGGCTTTTCCGCGGATGGGGCTAAGCTCGGAGGGCGCTCGGGTCCTGCGCCAGGCCTGGTGCGCGGATAACCCCAGCGAGGCGATAACGGCCGCGATGCGGGGCGAGGCGCTACAGGCGCCCTCCGATTGCGACAATCCGGTCGATGAGCACTATGCGCTGGGGCTTGCCTCGGGCATCCAGGGCACGCCGGCTATCGTGTTGCCCGATGGGCAGATGGTTCCGGGGTATGTCCCGGCAGAGCGTTTGGCCTCGATGCTCGGGATCGAGGATTGACACCCCGAGAGGGGATTTCTACCTTGGCGGCTTGGCGCGGGGCCATGCGTCATTGGGCGGTACTTCGCAAGTTCGTGGCATCATTGCAATAGGGGAGCATGACCTTGAAACCGGTGAGAGTGGGTATCTGTGGGTTAGGAACCGTAGGTGGCGGAACCTTCAATGTGCTGACGCGCAACGCTGATGAGATCGCGCGCCGCGCAGGACGGCCTATCGTCATTGAGCAGGTCGCGGCACGCAGCGATAACCCTGATTGTGACACCACCGGCGTCAAGGTGACCCGTGATATTTTCGAGGTGGTCTGCAATCCCGATATCGATGTGGTGGTCGAGCTGATCGGTGGCTACGACACGGCGCGTGAGCTGGTCATGACCGCTATCGAGAACGGCAAGCACGTGGTCACTGCCAACAAGGCGTTGATTGCCGTGCACGGTAACGAGATATTCCGTGCCGCTCATGAAAAAGGTGTGATCGTGGCCTTCGAGGCAGCCGTCGCCGGGGGCATTCCGGTGATCAAGTCCCTGCGCGAGGGGCTTGGGGCCAATCGTATCCAGTGGCTCGCCGGCATCATCAACGGCACCGGCAACTACATCCTCACCCACATGCGCGACGAAGGCCGGACCTTCGAGGATGTGCTGGCCGAGGCGCAGGCGCTGGGGTATGCCGAAAACGACCCGACCTTCGATGTGGAAGGCATCGACGCCGCGCACAAGCTCACGATTCTGGCCTCGATCGCCTATGGTGTGCCGTTGCAGTTCGACAAGGCTTACACCGAAGGGATTTCGCGCATCACCTTTGATGACGTCGAGCAGGCCGACAACCTGGGGTACGTCATCAAGCACTTGGGTATTTCGCGGCGCACCGACGCCGGCCTCGAGCTACGTGTGCATCCCACGCTGATTCCCAAGGAGCGCCTGCTGGCCAGCGTGCATGGCGTGAAAAACGCCATTGCCATCATGGGCGATGCGGTAGGCCCGACGCTCTACTACGGCGCGGGTGCCGGGGCCGAACCCACCGCGTCGGCAGTGGTCGCCGACCTGCTCGACGTGGCACGCGACATGACCACCGACCACCATTACCGGGTGCCTTACCTGGCGTTCAGCGGCATTATCGAAGGGGACGAAAGCCTGCCGATGCTGCCCATGGAAGATATCGTCACCGCCTATTATCTGCGGTTGCTGGCCGTGGATCGTCCGGGTGTGCTGGCGCGAGTCGCGACGATTCTTTCTGAACGGGGGATTTCCATCGAGGCGATCATCCAGAAGGAAGCCACCGAAGGCGAGCTGGTGCCGATCATCTTGCTTACGCACCGCACCCGGGAGAAACAGATGAACGAGGCGATCCGGCAGTTGGAGTCGCTAGCGGATATTGCCGGTCCGTTGACGCGGATCCGGGTGGAATGCTTGAGCGAGCAGGAGTAGGCCATGCGCTATATCAGTACTCGCGGGCAGGCGCCCGTACTGGGGTTCGAGGATGTGGTGCTGACGGGCATGGCCAGCGACGGCGGTCTCTACGTGCCGGAGAGCGTGCCGCAGTTCTCGCATGATGATCTCGCGGCGATGGCTGGACTGTCTTATGCCGAAGTCGCCTTCCGAGTAATGAAACCGTTCGTCGCCGGTGCCATCGACGACGCGACCTTCCGCGACATCGTCCGTGATGCCTACGCGACCTTCAGCCACGAGGCGGTGGTACCGCTCAATCAGCTAGGCAGTAACCATTTTCTGCTCGAGCTATTCCACGGCCCCACGCTGGCGTTCAAGGACGTGGCGCTACAACTGCTGGGCCGGTTGCTTGACCACTTTCTCAAAAAGCGTGACGAGCGCGCGGTGATCATGGGCGCCACGTCGGGCGACACCGGCTCCGCGGCCATCGAGGGCTGTCGCCACTGCGACAACCTCGATATCTTCATTTTGCATCCGCACAAACGGGTCTCCGAGGTCCAGCGCCGTCAGATGACCTCGGTGCTCGCCGACAACGTGTTCAACATCGCCATCGAGGGTAACTTCGACGATGCCCAGGCCATGGTCAAGGCCAGCTTCGCCGATCAGGGATTCCTCAACGGCACCCGACTGGTGGCGGTGAATTCGATCAACTGGGCGCGCATCATGGCGCAGATCGTCTACTACGTCGCCGCCGGCGTCGCCCTGGGGGCCCCGCACCGCCCGGTCAGTTTCACGGTACCCTCGGCCAATTTCGGCAATCTTTTTGCCGGCTACATGGCCTACAAGATGGGACTGCCCGTCCGGCAGTTCGTGATCGCCACCAACGCCAATGACATTCTGCATCGCACGCTGGCCGACAACGATTTCTCCAAGCGCGATCTCGAGGCGACGCTGGCGCCGTCGATGGATATCGTAGTGTCGTCGAACTTCGAACGCTTGCTGTTCGATGCCTACGACCGCGACGGCGATGCCGTGCGTGAATTGCTCGAGCGTTTCCAAACGGAGCCCACCGCGCTGGCCGAGGCGCCGCTGGCCAAGCTGCGTGAGCTGTTTGCCAGCCACAGCGTAGACGACGCCACGATCCTCGAGGTGATTCGCGACGCGCATCATCGCACCAAGGCACTGCTCGATCCGCATACCGCCACCGGCTTCCGCGCCGCCGAGCGTTGCCGCCGCGACGACGCCACGCCGATGATCACGCTAGCCACCGCCCATCCGGCCAAGTTCGCCGATGCCGTGGTCAAGGCTGGCTTCCCCGGCGTGCCGCTGCCGCTGCACATGGCGGACCTGATGGAGCGCGAGGAGCGTTACGAGGTGCTACCGGCCGAGCTCAAGGCAGTGCAGGATTTCGTCGCCGAGCATCGTCGCTAGAGATATTTTGGCGCCGAGAGGCGCGATGAGGGAGAGTAGGGCCATGTTGAGGATCTGGGGGCGGAGCAATTCCACCAACGTCAAGAAGGTACTGTGGTGCGCCGCTGAGCTGGGCGTGCCATTCGAGCGGATCGACGCAGGAGGTGCCTACGGCGTCGTGAACGATCCCGCCTATCGCGAGATGAACCCCAATGGCCTGATCCCCTGCATCCAGGATGATGGTGTCGTTCTTTGGGAATCCAACGCTATCGTACGCTATCTCTGCGCCAAGCATGGTCAGGGATCGCTGTATGCCGAGGACCTCATAGTGCGAGCCGGGGCGGATAAGTGGATGGACTGGACGACGTCATCGCTGGCAACGCCCTTCAAGGACGTCTTCTGGAATACCGTGCGCTTGTCCGCCGAACATCGGGATGTCGAAGCCCTGGAAAAGGGACTGCAGGCCTGCGGCAAACTGCTTGGCATGGCGGATCGGGCCTTGGCGGATCAGCCCTTTCTGTCAGGATCACGGCTGGGCATGGGGGATATCCCTCTGGGATGCTTTGCCTATGCCTGGTTCGAGATGCCCATCGAGCGCCCGGCGCTTCCCTACCTGGAGGCCTGGTATCAAGGCTTGACGACGCGCTCCGCCTTTCGCGATCACGTCATGATCGCGTTGGCCTGAACGATACCTACATTCTCGCATCGATATCGCACCGCGCCCGGCATGCTGGGCGCTAGCTATTTTCAGGAGTGTCCGTGAACAGTGAAGTTGCCCCGCGTCCGGCGCTGGACTTCCTGCGCCGGCGCATTCAGCCGCGTGTGCGCGATGAGGCGCTCTACCGGCGCGCCCAGGTCGAGGGATTGACCGAGCTCCAGGCTCGGGTGGTGGCGGGGCGTCTGCCTGGACATGACGGACCGATGGCGGCACTGCTTGAGCCCAGCCTGCGTTACCTGGCGCACCCCGAGAAGCTCAAAGATGCCCGGTGCGCCGCCGAGCGTATCGCCCAGGCCGTCAGCGAGGGCGAGCACATCGGCATTCTCACCGATTACGATGTGGATGGCATCACCTCGCATGTGGTCATCCTGCGCACCCTGACCGAGCTGTTTGGCGTGCCGGCCGCCAAGCTGCATAGCCTGATCGGCCATCGTATCCACGATGGTTACGGCATCAGCCTGCCGCTGGTCGAGCGGACTCTGTCGCTGAAGCCGCGGCCCAGTCTGGTGATCACCGCCGACTGCGGCTCCTCCGATGAGCCGCGCATCGCCCGGTTAAAGGCAGCCGGCATCGACGTGGTGGTCACCGATCACCATGCGCTGCCGCTGGCGGGACCGCCGAGCTCCGCCTATGCGGTGGTCAATCCGACCCAGAATGGCTGCGAGTATCCCGATGCGACGATTGCCGGCTGCATGGTGGCCTGGCTGGTCATGTCGCTGGCCCGAGCGGTGCTGATCGAGCAGGGAGTGTTGTCGCAATCGACACCCAAGTTGTCACCCTGGCTCTCCTATGTGGCGTTGGGCACGGTGGCGGATTGCGTCTCACTGGGCGGCAGCGCCGCCAACCGCGCCGTGGTCACTCACGGCCTGACCCTGATCAATCGCATGGAGGCGGCCTGCTGGCGGGCCATGGCCGAGCGCCTGGGCGTCGATAGTGTGCCCTTCGACGCCGAGACGCTGGCCTTCCAGATGGGGCCGCGCATCAATGCCCGTTCGCGCCTCGACGATCCTTACGCCGCCCTGCATTTCATGCTGTCGGCCGACGATGCCAGCGCGCGCCGTCATCTCGAGGTGCTGGATCAAGACAACCAGTCGCGCAAGGCCATCGAGGCGGACATGGCAGAAGCCGCCCGCACGCTGGCCATGCCCGCGCTGTCAGCCAATGAGCCGGCCATCGTAGTGTTCCTCGAGGATGGCCATGCCGGCGTGCAGGGCATCGTCGCTTCGCGTCTGGTGCAGACCTTCGGCCGGCCGGCCATTGTCGTCACACCGGCGGCGGCGCCCGGCATGCTGACCGGCTCGGGGCGCTCCATCGAAGGATTGCATCTGCGGGATGCCCTGCAGCGCACCTACGATCTGGCGCCTGATGCACTGCCGCGTTTCGGCGGGCACAGTGGCGCGGCGGGCATCGGCCTGCCCCGCGAGCGACTCGATGAGTTCCGGCGCACGTTCCTGCTCGCCGTGCGAGAACAGCTCGGCGAGCGTGAACTCTATCCCTGCGTGTTTACCGATGGGGCCTTGTCCGCCGCACAACTCTCGTTAACCACGCTGGACGAACTTGAGCGCCTGGCGCCTTTCGGTCGCGAATTCGACGCCCCGCTGTTCGAGGGCGAATTCGGGGTGGAGAACCTGCGCATCGTAGGCGCCGACGGCAATCATCTGATGCTGGAGCTCTCCAGCGGCGGGGTGAGCCTGCGGGCCATCTGGTTTCGGGCTCTGACGCCGGGCGAGGTTCCGCCGTTCGGCCTGGGGGCACGGCTGCACTGCGCCTACAAGCTGTCGCGCAATCGCTGGAAGGGGCGCGAATCGCTGCAATTGATGATCGAGTATGCCGAGCCGCTATAGGCTTGGCCACAACACGAAACCGCGAAACGCATCGAAAAGAACAACAGAAGGAACAACGCATGGAACAGGCGTCGGGCGTTCCCCACCGGTGGCATGAAGATATTCTGGCGATACTGCTGGGCACGCTGTTCGTGTCGCTGGGGATCACCTTCTACAGTGAAGCCGTGCTGCTCACCGGGAGCACCGCGGGGCTGGCGCTATTGCTGCAATATCTCACCGGGCTGAGTTTCGGACTGCTGTTCTTCGTCATCAACCTGCCGTTCTATTATCTTGCCGTCAAGCGCATGGGCTGGCAGTTCACCCTCAAGACATTCGCCGCGATCGCGCTGGTGGCGCTGTTCTCTCAGCTGACCGGCGCCTGGGTCACCTTCGAGCATCTCAATCCGCTCTATGCCGCACTGTTGGGTGGCGGACTGATCGGCATCGGCATGTTGGTGCTGTTTCGCCACCGCGCGAGCCTCGGCGGCATCAACATCCTGGCGCTCTACCTACAGGATCGCTACGGCCTCCGTGCAGGCTACTTTCAGCTCGGCGTCGATATCCTGATCCTGTTTGCCGCCTGCTTCGTGGTCGGCATCGAGCAGGTCCTGCTGTCCGTCCTCGGCGCGCTGGTCATCAACATGATCATCGCCATCAATCACAAACCGGGCCGCTACATCGGCTTCAGTTAGTCGGTCGGCTCAGTAATTGGGCCACACCCCGGGTGTGGCCAGCTCCAGCAGGTGGCCGTCGGGATCGCGGAAATACAGGCTTTCGCCACCCTTGGGCCAATGGGTTCGGCCTTCGATGGTGACGTTATGGGCCGCGAAATGGCGTTCCCACTCCGGCAGCGCTTCACGGGAGATGGCCAGGGCGATATGCAGCGGACCGTGGCCGTCGTGAGGCGGGATGGTGCCCATGTCGCGGGGCAGGGTGACGGTCTCCAGCGTCGAGCCGCGCTGAAACAGCAATAACACGCTATGCCCGCCTACGTCATAGGCGGTAAAGCGATGGTCGGCGGTGAACGCCTCAAGGCCCATGACCTGTTCATAGAATGCCCGTGCCCGCGTCATGTCGTCGACGTAGAGCGCTGTTTCGATGATACCGTCGAGTGTCGGCATATGCGCCTCCTGCCAGGATTTCCTTTCAGTCTAGCGTCTGGTCGGCCTAGGTGGGTCCCCAGAACCACCAGGCGATTAATCCAATCAGCGCCAGACCGCCTAAATTAACCAGCCAAGTCATGTCGTGACCTCCTCGGAGGGTGGGGTGGGTGAGGGCGAGGCGGTCTTTCTCCGTGCCGCACTCGGCCGGAACAGGCGCAACCGATTGGCGTTACTCACCACCGTCACCGAGGACAGCGACATGGCGATACCTGCGATGACCGGTGACAGTAGCAGGCCGGTGAAGGGGTAGAGCACACCGGCGGCTATCGGAATGCCCAGGCTGTTGTAGCCAAAGGCGCCCCACAGATTCTGCTTGATATTGCGCAGGGTGGCCCGGCTGATCTCGATGGCATCGACGATGCCATGCAGCGAGTTGCGCATCAGGGTGATGCCGGCGCTCTCGATGGCCACGTCCGTGCCTTGGCCAATGGCGAAGCCGACGTCGGCCTGGGCCAGTGCCGGGGCATCGTTGATGCCGTCGCCGGTCATGCCCACCACTTCGCCCGCCGCCTGCAGACGCTTGACTTCGGCCAGTTTGTCTTCGGGCAGCAGCCCGGCGCGATATTCATCGATCCCCGCGGTACGGGCCACGGCGGCGGCAGTATGCGCGTTGTCGCCGGTCAGCATGACCACTTTCAGCCCGTCGGCCTGCAGGCGACGGACGGCCTCGATGCTATCGCTTCTCAGCGGATCGCTGACACCGAACACGGCGGCCAGACGATCATCCACGCTGAAATGGATCACGGTGCGGGCCTGGGCTTCGAGATGGCGGATCATGGCCCGCCCCGGCTCCAGATCGATACCGGCGTCTTCGAGCAGGGCGGCATTGCCCAGGCGCAGCGTCTCGCCCCGATCCGTGCAAGCAATGACGCCTCGCCCGGTGAGCGAGTCGAAATCGCGGACGCTGGCAGGCGTCACACCACGCGTCTCGGCATAGGCCAGCAGGGCCAGGGCCAGGGGATGCTCGGAGCTGCGCTCCAGCGCCGCGACCTGGCCCAGGGCGGCGGCTTCGTCGGAGACGAAGAACTCTGCCTCGGTGACCTGCGGTTTGCCTTCGGTCAGTGTGCCGGTCTTGTCGACGATCAGCGTGGTCAAACGGCTGGCGGTCTGCAGGGCCTGGCCGTTGCGGATCAGCACGCCATGCTCGGCAGCTTTACCGACACCGATCATGGTGGAAATCGGCGTGGCCAACCCCAGTGCGCAGGGACAGGCGATGATCAGTACGGTGGTTGCGGCAACCAGCATGTGAATGATGCGCGGCTCGGGGCCGATGTTGAACCACACCAGCGCGGTAAGTACGGCGATGATCATCACGCTGGGGACGAAAATCGCCGAAACCCTGTCGGCTAACTCGCCAATCGGCGGACGCGAGTTCTGGGCCTGGGAGACCTGCTCGATGATGCGCCCCAGGCGCGTATCGGCACCGATCCGCGTGGCACGGTAGACCAGCGAGCCGCGGCCATTGACGGTGCCGGCGGACACCTCATCGTTCACATGCTTGGCGACCGGAATGGGCTCCCCGGTGAGCATCGACTCATCGATATGGCTCTGACCCTCCTCGATGAGGCCATCCACCGGCAGCCGCTCGCCGGGGCGCACGCGCAGCCGATCACCTTCACGGACGTCGTCGATAGCGATTTCGTGCTCCTCACCGTCGCGAATCACCCGGGCGCTACGCGACTGCAGATCCAACAGCCGCTTGAGCGCCTGGCTGGTGCGCCCACGCGCCTTGAGTTCCAGTGCCTGGCCGAAGCTGATCAGACCGATGATCATCGCCGACGCCTCGAAATAGAGCCCGCGGGCCGCTGGCGGAATCAGCTCGGGGAACACTATCACCACCATGGAGTACAACCAGGCGGTGCCGGTACCCACTGCGATCAACGTGTCCATGTTGGCTTGATGATGACGCAAGGTCCGCCAGGCGTTGACGAAGAAGCGTCGGCCTGCCGTGGCCAGCACGCCAAGCGTGACCAGCCCGACCAGCAGCCAGAACCAGCGTTCGCCGCCGTCGAGCACGGGATGACGGAACAGCATCGAGACCATCAGCGGCACACCGACAGCCAGGCCTAGCGCGGTATCGCGCAGGCGCAGACGATATTCACGGGCCTCGTTGACTTCGCGGGTCTCCTCCGCTCTGCGCAGGTCCTCGATGACCTCGGCAGCATAGCCGGCATCCTCCACGCTACGAATCAGCCGCTGTGCCGAGGCCTCGCCGTAAACCTGTGCGGTACGTGTGCCGAAATTGACCTCGGCATGCTGGACGCCGGGCGTCGCATCGAGGGCTTGCTGGATGGTGCGCACGCAACCGGCGCAGGTAATGCCCGACAGGGCCAGGCGAACGGGAGGTCCCTGAGGCGGCGCCGTGAACGGGGCTTCCGGCGCAGCATCAGAGAGCTCGGTAGTGTCCGCCGGAGTATCGTCCGTGTCTCGCACGACGTCATCCTCAGCGGTTTCCAACTGGGGCGGATAGCCGGCCTCACGCAGCACGCTGTCCAACGTTTCACCGTCGAGGCGGGTGTCGACGTGCAGGCGTTGCTCGGCGGGAATGCCTTCGACATTGGCCGAGGCGTCACGGGCCTGTATGGCGCGGCGCATGTTGGCCACGCAGCCCTGGCAACTCATGCCCGGCACATGACGCTCATGATGGGTGATGGCGGGGGGCTCAGGGGCCGTTTCGGGCGCGGCCTCGGGCGGATAGCCAGCCTCACGCAGCACACTGTCCAATGTTTCACCGTCGAGGTGGGTATCGACGTGCAGACATTGCTCGGCGGGAATGCCTTCGACATTGGCCGAGGCGTCACGGGCCTGTATGGCGCGGCGCATTTTGGCCACGCAGCCTTGGCAACTCATGCCCGGCACGTGGCGCTGATAATCATGGCTCATGAAGACCTCCGTACGCATGGAGAGGAAACGCCGTCAGTTACCGGAGCGCAGCAGTTTTCTGTCGGGAAACTCTCGATCAGTCGGCAAAGGCTGTGACCATTCGGCGTACCGTCGGGCATGTCCTGCCAGGTGGCCATGGCCTGCTCCATGCGCTGGGCCAGCGCCTGAAGTTCTCCGATGCGGGCGTGAATGACCGGCAGCCGCTGAGCGAGCAGATCGCGAACCATCGGGCAGGGCGAGTCGCCGTGGTCGGCATGATCGAGAATGGCGCTGATCTCCTTGAGGCTAAAGCCCAGCGTGCGGGCGCGTTGGATGAACTGCAAGCGACTGAGCGCCGTGCTGTCATACAGTTGATAGCCGTTGCCGGGATCGCGGTGAGGCTGTAACAGACCTTCGCGTGTGTAGTGCCGCACGGTTTCCGCCGTGACCCCCGCTGCCCGAGCCAATTCGCTGACCTTCATGAGCGCCTCCTGAGTAACTCAGAATCTTAGTTTAAAACCTTTGGGTAACCCATGGGTCAAGCGAGATAAACGCCCCGCGCTCATGACAGAAATGTCTAATTGAAAGCGCGAGGCCCTGGTGGCGAAATGGCATCTCCTAGGCCGTACCAGAATGTTAGTGCAAGTAAGACTAAAGAATTGGCCGGTTTGATTTTAAAACAAACGTTTGCTCTTGACTTGTTTGCGGCTATCGGCCAAAACGGAAACAGGCTCTTGCTCGGGTCGGGCAAGCGAGTAGAACACTTCCAGCCCATTTATCCTGGATGAGGGGACATTACTGTTATGAATAATAAAATCAACAAGCTTACCCTGGCGATTGCACTGGCCAGCAGCGGGTTTACGGGACAGGCGCTGGCCGGCGCCTTCCAGCTCAACGAGCAGAGCGTCAGCGGGCAGGGGTCGGCCTTTGCCGGGCGTACCTCCAACGTCACCGATGCCACCATCGTCTTCGGCAATCCGGCGGGTATGTCGTTTCTCGACCGCGCGCAGCTGAGCGCGGGGGCGACGTATCTCGACGTCAACACCGATATCAAGAATGCTTCGGGGGCTCAGCCGGCAGTGACGGGAATGGGGGCGAGCGGCCCAACGGTCGGCCTCGTGCAGACTCAAGGTTCCAATGATGGCGATATGGTACCCGGTACGGCCGTGCCGTTTGGCTATTACGTACACCCCATCAATGAGCGTATGACGTTCGGTTTTGGTGTGTATGCCCCGTTCGGGCAGATTACCGACTACGAAAGCGATTTCCAGGGTCGCTACATGGGTAGCAATACCGAGATTGCCGTCATCACTGCCCAGCCGACGCTTTCTTATCGTTTCAATGATCAGTTCGCGGTAGGGGTGGGGGTTACCTACAACATGATGGAGGGGCAGCTCGATTCACGTACGCCTAACCCGTTGAACCCGACATCTGCCGGCGATGGTAGCGTCAAGATCGATGGCGACGACGAGGCATGGGGCTACAACGTCGGCCTGATCTATCGGCCCGTACCGTCAACCACGTTGGGTTTGACCTATCGCTCCAAGGTCGATTACGAGCTGGAAGGTGATGCCGATTTCAACAGCGTTTATGGTATGCCCGCCGCGTCGATCAGCACGTCTGGCTCACTGGACCTGACGCTGCCGGAAACCGTCGATCTCTCGATCACCCATCAGCTGGACGACCGCTGGACGGTCATGGCCGGGGCGGCCTTCGTGCGTTGGAGCCGTTTCGACAAGCTGGTCGTCGAAAACGAGGTGATGCCCATCGAGGAGGCGCAGAGTTACGAAAATGCCTGGCAGTTTGCGGTGGGCGCTGCGTATCAACTCAATCCGCAATGGGTGCTGCGTAGCGGTCTGGCCGTTGACGAGTCGCCGATTCCTGACCACGCGCGCACCGTGCGGGTACCCTCGACCGATCGTACCGCAGTGTCCTTCGGCGCCGGCTGGACCCCCATGCCGGACATGACCATCGATCTGGCTTACACCTATCTTTGGGAAGACACCGCCTCGGTGGAACAGGTAAGCGACAGTGGCAGCCGCTATCAGGCCGACTACGAGAATTCCGCGCACGGCTTCGGCGCGCAGTTGACCTACCGCTTCTAACCTTGCTGCACACTTCTACCCCCAAAGCCCGGCCTAGCGCCGGGCTTTCTTTTTAGGTGTGGGTATCTGCCTTTCGAGACATTGCTCAAGCGGCATCGATAACCTCAACGTGCGCTCATGAAGGCCCGAATACCGTCGGCCAGCCGGCGTCCCAGGCGCATCAGCGTTTCGCCCTCGACCATGCCGATGCCCAGCACCAGCCCGCGACGCGGGTCATCCTCGGCGCATACTGGACTGAGGGGTTTAACCACCAGCCGGCAGTGATGGAGCAGGTAGCGCGTGAGCCGAACGTCATCGATACCGGGCGTGAGGGTGACGCACAAACTGATGGTGCCCGCCGGGGGGGACACGTCGATAACGCCTGGCAGATCCGTCAGCATCGCGTGCAGGGCCTGTTGGCGCAGCAGATAGTCACGATTGATGCGCCGACACCAGCGGTCCAGATCGCCATCGGCCATGAACTGCGCCAGCACCGCTTGATCCAGCATCCTGCCTTCGCGAAAGACCTCGCTGCGCACCCTATTGATGACACCGCTGAGCGCCCGGGGGACGACCAGATATCCCAGTCGCAAGCCCGGGAACATCAGCTTGGAAAACGAGCCGGCCAGAATGTGGTGACCGGCACCGGGATCAAACAGCAGGTCGCGATGGCGGGCGTCGAAGAACTCGTAGTCATCCTCGATGATCACCTCGGGGACGAGCCTTTTCACCAGCTCGCGCTTGTCAGCCACCGGCATGGGCACGCTCAAGGGATAGTGGCGTGCGCCGGTCAGGTAGAGAAAGCGTGGTGCTCTCTGCCGAGTGGGGACATGACGATAGCCCCGGCCGGGCTGCCAGTGGCACTGTTCGATGGCAAGACCTGCGGCGCGAAAGACATTGCGCGCGCCCCAGTAGCAGGGGGAGTCCATCACCGCTCGATCGCCGTGATCGGCCAGCGCCAGCGCACACAGCTCCAGACCATGGTGGGTGCCGTCGGTGATGACGATCTGTTCCAGTGCGCATTCGATGCCTCGCCAGCGCTTGATAAATTCGGCAATGGCGCGCTTGAGCGGGCCGTAGCCGCCGCTGGAGTAGGAGAGCAGCAGCGCGTTGTGGGGCACGGTCAGGGTGGAGTAGAGCTCACGCCAGCGGCGCATGGGAAAGCGGGCAATATCAGGGATGCCGGGCACAAAGGCGCCGCTTTGTATGGCGCTGGCAGCCGCGCCTTCCAGAATGCACTGTGCCCGCTGTGACAGGGCCACGGCGGGGGCGTCAAGGGCGCTATCGGGGCTGACGGGGCGATGGCTCCAACTGCCGCGGCCGTGCTGGGTGACCAGCAGGCCTTGGCGCTGCAGATTTTCCATGACGCCGGCCAGCGTGTTGCGCGCAAGCCCCAACCGTATGCAGATATGGCGATGCGCCGGCAGGCGCTGGCCATCGGTCCACTGGCTCTCGATCAGCGTCATCAACGCTTGCTCCAGACGTGCCCGCTTGCCTAGCCGGTCGGGCTGGCACTGCCAGGCGGCTTCAATATCCGTCAGAGCCTCTTCGGCAGATCGCAGCATGGCATCATCCGGGCGTGAGAAAAGCAGAGCACAGGAGCGTCATTATGAGCTTTACGGCGGCAAGTGGTCCACTTGAACTCACAAGTGGTTCATGTGCCCGGCCGTAGGGGAGTGGTAGCGTGTGGACGGGGATACACAACACGCCGCTGACGTGCCATGACACCTCCCAGCCCTGACAGACCACAACAATGACGGATAAACCCTATGCAGAGCTCAACCAAGCCACGTGAACTGGTACGCGTACTGGCACGGGCCGACGTGCTGGCTGGTGGAGGCTCTGGCGGTACTGCTATCGCTGGCCATGGTATGCCTCTATCTCCTATCTCCCCGGCAGTCCGTCAGCGCTGACATCCGATACAAACGAGGTTGACCGATATGCAGGATATTGAATTCACCAATCAGCGCGCCGCTGCTCTGATTGGTGGGCGCTGGATCGAAGGCGCACGACATTTTGCGGTGAACAATCCGGCCACCGGTGAGCGGGTGGCGGAAGTGGCCGATCTGGGCGCCGATGAGACGCGTGAGGCGGTAGCCGCGGCTGAATCAGCTCTCGGCGCATGGCGCAAGACACCGGCCAAGGAGCGCTCGCGCCTGCTGCGTCGCTGGTTTGATCTGGTGACCGACAATACCGAGAAACTGGCGCGGCTGATGACATGTGAGCAGGGCAAGCCACTGGCGGAGGCGCGCGGTGAGGTCGGCTATGGCGCCTCGTTTATCGAGTTCTACGCTGAAGAGGCCAAGCGGATTGCCGGTGAAACACTGCCGAGTCATGGTGCCGATAAGCGCATTCTGGTGGTTCGTGAGCCCATCGGCGTGGTCGCAGCGATCACGCCGTGGAACTTCCCGCTGGCGATGATCACGCGCAAGTGTGCGCCGGCACTGGCCGCCGGCTGCACGGTGGTGATCAAGCCCGCCGAGGCGACCCCGCTCACCGCGCTGGCGCTGGCCGCACTGGCGCTGGAGGCCGGCATTCCGTCCGGTGTGATCAACGTGGTCACGGCGTCAAGCCCGGTCGCCGTGGGCGAGGTGCTGACCACCGATCCGCGCGTGCGCAAGGTCTCCTTCACCGGCTCGACCCCGGTGGGCAAGAAGCTGCTGGCGCAGTGCGCCTCCACGGTCAAGAAGACCGCCATGGAGCTGGGCGGCAACGCGCCCTTTATCGTCTTTGACGATGCCGATATCGATGCGGCCGTCGAGGGTGCCATTGCGTCGAAATATCGCAATGCCGGGCAGACCTGCGTGTGCACTAACCGTTTTCTGGTGCAGTCCGGTGTGTATGACGCCTTCGTCGAGAAGCTCGCCGCGCGGGTCCGCGAGATGAAGGTGGGTAACGGTCTCGAGAGCGGGACCCTTGTCGGGCCGCTGATCAACCAGGCGGCGGTCGACAAGGTCAGCGCTCACGTCAGTGACGCGCTGGGCAAGGGCGCCCGGCTGGTCGAGGGCGGCAAGCCTCATGCGCTGGGGCACAGCTTTTACGCACCGACGGTACTGGCCGATGTGACGCCGGAGATGGCGGTGGCCCATGAGGAGACCTTCGGCCCCCTGGCGGCAGTGTTTCGTTTCGAGCGGGATGAACAGGCCATCGCGATGGCCAACGATACGCCCTTCGGGTTGGCGGCCTATTTCTATGCCCGCGACTACAAGCGTATCTGGCACGTCATGGAAGCGCTAGAGTACGGCATGGTCGCGATCAACGAAGGGCTGTTGTCGACCGAACTGGCGCCCTTTGGCGGTATCAAGGAGTCGGGGCTGGGCCGGGAAGGCTCGCACCACGGTCTCGAGGAGTTTACCGAACTCAAGTATGTCTGCCTCGGCGGGCTGTGATCGCTGTACATCAAGGGAGATTACGCATGAACAACAACGAGCTGAACGATCTGAAAAAACGCTATGTCGCCAACGGTGCGGCAAGCCCCGATGGGCATTTTGCCGACCGCGCCGAGAACGCCGAATTGTGGGACGCCGATGGCAAGCGCTTTATCGATTTCGCCGGCGGCATCGGTGTGCTCAATATCGGTCACCGCCATCCGAAGGTGGTCGAGGCGGTCAAGGCCCAGCTCGACAAGGTGATGCATACCTGCCAGACCGTCATGCCCTATGAGGGCTACGTGAGGGTGGCCGAGAAGCTCAGTCAGATCACGCCGGTGCGTGGGCATGCCAAGGTGATGCTGGCCAACTCCGGTGCTGAAGCCCTGGAGAACGCGGTCAAGGTGGCGCGTGCCGCGACCGGGCGCTCCAACGTCATCTGCTTTACCGGCGGCTATCACGGACGTACCTTCATGACCATGGCGATGAACGGCAAGGTCGCCCCCTACCGCAACGATTTCGGCCCCATGCCGGGGCAGGTCTACCGCGCGCCCTATCCGGTCGAATCGATCGGCGTCAGCGAAGAGGATGCGCTGCGCGGGTTGAAGATGACCTTCAAGACCGATGCCAATCCGAAGGATACCGCCGCGATCGTGATCGAACCGGTGCTGGGCGAGGGTGGTTTCCACGCCGCCTCGCCGAGCTTCATGAAGGCGCTGCGCGGGATCTGTGACGAGCACGGCATTTTGCTGATCGTCGATGAAGTGCAATCCGGCTTTGGCCGTACCGGCAGGATGTTTGCCATCGAGCACACCGGCGTCGAGCCGGACATCATGACCATGGCCAAGAGCATGGGCGATGGCATGCCGATTTCGGCGGTTGTCGGCACCGATCACCTCATGGACGCCTCGGGTCCCAATTCTCTGGGGGGCACCTACACCGGCAGCCCGGTCTCCTGTGCGGCCGTTCTGGCGGTACTGGAAGTGTTCGAGGAAGACGACATCCTCGGCAAGAGCCAGGCGCTGGGCGAGAAGCTTGCCACTCGTTTCGAGCAGTGGCAGCAGTCGTTTTCCTGCGTGCGTAACGCCCGTCATCTGGGGGCCATGGCCGCCTTCGATCTGGTCGATGCCCAGGGCGAGCCGAACGCCGGGTTGGCCGGCAAGCTATGCAGTACGGCGCGTGAGCGCGGGCTGATCCTGCTCTCCTGTGGACTCTACGGCAACACGATCCGCTTTCTGATGCCGGTGACCATCGGCGATGACGTGCTGAATGAAGGCCTTGATCTGATCGAGACGATGCTCAAGGAACTGGTGGGCTGAAAGCAGACCGCCGAAAAAAGCCTCCGCTATGAGCGGCACTTGACCCGCACTCCGGAAGTGGCCAGCCACGCCAATTTTCGGAGTGTTTTTTGGGGGGCTGCTTGCAGCGGCATTGCTCAAGCGACGTCGTTAACGAAGGCGGCGCGCATCAGTTCCTGGGTGTAGCGCTCGTGCGGGTTGGCGAAGATCTCTTCGGTCGTTCCCTGTTCGACGACCCGGCCCTCCTTCATTACCAGCACGGTGTCGGCGAGCGCGCGAACCACCGACAGGTCGTGGCTGATGAACAGGTAGGTCAGGTCGTGCTTGCGTTGCAGCTCACGTAGCAGATCGATGACCGTGACCTGTACCGAGCGATCGAGTGCCGAGGTGGGCTCGTCGAGCAGCAGGAATTCCGGCTTGAGGACCAGTGCGCGGGCGATCGCGATACGCTGGCGCTGGCCGCCGGAGAACTCGTGCGGATAACGGTTGCGCATTGCCGGGTCGAGTGACACCTCCTCGAGTGCGGCAATCACTTGCGCCTCGCGCTGGCGGCGATTGAGCTCCGGATGATGGACGCGTAGCCCCTCGCTGATCACTTCGCCGACGGTCATGCGCGGCGACAGCGAGCCGTACGGATCCTGAAACACCACCTGCATTCGCGAGCGCAGCGGCCGCATGCCGGCCTTGTCGAGTGCCGTCAGGTCGACGTCCTCGAAACGGATGTTGCCGCTGCTCTTGAGCAGGCGCAACAACGCC
The DNA here is from genome assembly GCF_054602495.1 of Halomonas sp. WWR20. NCBI lineage: Bacteria > Pseudomonadati > Pseudomonadota > Gammaproteobacteria > Oceanospirillales > Halomonadaceae > Halomonas > Halomonas sp. WWR20. Next base: position 247,311 of record NZ_JBTRHR010000007.1, on the reverse strand, counting down.
CGTCCCAGCGTCGACTTGCCCGAGCCGGATTCACCGACGATACCTACCGTCTGGCCGCGACGGATGGTCAAGTCGATGCCGCGCACCGCCTCGAAATATTCGCTATCCCGAAACAGCCGCTTCTTGAGCGGAAAGCGCACACGTACGTCTGTTGCCTCGAGCAGTACCGGTGCCCCAAGGTCGACCGGTGCCTTGCTGCCGTGCGGATCGGCGTCGATCAGCATGCGCGTGTAAGCGTGACGGGGATTGGCAAAGAGTTCGGCAGTGGCGCCGCTCTCGACCAGTTCGCCGCGGCGCATCACACAGACCCGATCGGCGAAGTGGCGCACGATTCCCAGGTCATGGGTGATAAACAGGATCGCCATGCCGTAGCGCGCCTGCAGGTCCTTGAGCAGGCGCAGGATCTGCGCCTGGACGGTAACGTCGAGCGCGGTGGTCGGCTCGTCGGCGATCAGCAGCTCCGGCTCGCAGGCCAGCGCCATGGCGATCATTACCCGCTGGCGCTGGCCGCCGGAGAGCTCGTAGGGGTAGCTGTCGATACGCCGCGCCGGCTCGGGAATCCCCACCTGCTCGAGCAATTCGATGACCCTGGTGCGTGCCGCGCGGCCCTTGAGCGCCTTGTGCTTGCCCAGGACTTCGGCGATCTGGCGGCCGATGCGGTGCAGCGGGTTGAGCGACGTCATCGGCTCCTGAAAGATCATCGAGATGGCGTTGCCGCGAATGTGGCGCATGCGCTGCGGAGTGACCGCCAGCAGATCCTCGCCCTTGAAGCGGATCGCTCCCGACGTGGTGGCCAGTTCCGGCAGCAGGCGCATGGCCGCGGTCGAGGAGACCGATTTGCCGGAACCCGATTCGCCGACCAGTGCCAGCGTCTCGCCAGCGCGAACATCGAAGCTTACGCCCTTGACCGCGGAAACCCGGCCGGCGGGCAGGTGGAAGTTGACCGTCAGGTTGTCGATTTCGAGTAGCGTGTCGGACATGGTGTTTTCCTAACGGGTCTTGGGATCCAGGGCGTCGCGCAGCCCGTCGCCCAGGAAGTTGAGGCAGAACAGCGTCACGGCGAGAAACGTCGAGGGGACCAGCAGCATCCACGGCGCGGTTTCCATCATGTCCTTGCCTTCCGAGATCAGCACGCCCCAACTGGTCAGCGGTTCCTGCACGCCGAGGCCCAGAAACGACAGGAAGCTCTCGAGCAGAATGACCTTGGGCACGGTGAGGGTGACGTAGATGATCACCGGACCGATGGCGTTGGGAATCAGGTGGCGGGTGATGATGGCGCGATCCTTGACGCCCAACGCATGTGCCGCCTCGATGAACTCGCGCTGCTTGAGCGCCAATGTCTGGCCGCGCACGATACGCGCCATGTCGAGCCACTCCACTGCGCCGATCGCGGCGTAAATCAGAAAGATATTCCGCCCGAACACCACCATCAGCAGGATCACCAAAAACATGAACGGCAACGAGTACATGATATCGACGAAGCGCATCATGGCATTGTCGACGCGTCCCCCCAGGTAGCCTGAAATGGCGCCGTAGAGCACGCCGATCACCAGGCTGACGAAGGTGGCGACCAGCGCCACCGACAGCGACACCCGGCCGCCGTAGAGCGTGCGCGTGAGCAGGTCGCGGCCGTTGGCATCGGTGCCCAGGAGGTGGCCGTTTTCGATGCCCGGCGCGGCGCTGAAAGCGTTCCAGTCGACCTCGGCCAGCCCCCACGGCATGACGTAGGGGCCCAGCACGCAAACCGCGGCGATAACGATCAGCAGCACCAGGCTGACCATCGCCGCCTTGTTCTGCTTGAGACGCCGCCAGGCATCGCGGCTCAGGCTTTCGCCGGCGATGGGGTCGGGGCTGGCCGGCGGGTTGGGTCCGCCGGCCGGCATGTTGTGGCCGCTGTAAGGCGTGGTATCAATGGTCATGAGAATAAAAGCCTCGCCGGTCAGTCGTCATAACGGATTTGCGGGTCGAGCGCGGAATAGATCAGGTCGACGAGCAGGTTCATCAGCACGATGAGCGCGCCATAGAACACCACCGTGCCCATCACCAGGGTGTAGTCGCGGTTCAGGGCCCCCTGCACGAAATAGCGGCCGATGCCGGGAATACCGAAGATCTGCTCGATCACCACCGAGCCGGTGATGATTCCGGCGATCGCTGGCCCCAGGTAGGAGGTCACCGGCAGCAGTGCCGGGCGCAGGGCGTGACGCAGAATCACCTCGCCTTCCGACAGGCCCTTGGCGCGGGCGGTGCGGATGTAGTGGCTGCCCAGCACCTCGATCATGCTGGCGCGCATCATGCGGGCGATATAGGCGATCTGCTGGATCGACAGCGCGATCACCGGCAGCACCAGGTTGGGCAGTGCGCCGCCGTTCCAGCCACCGGCCGGCAGCCAGGCCAGCAGCACGCCGAACACCAGCGCCAGGATCGGCGCGATGACGAAGTTGGGCACCGCGATGCCCGCCAATGCCACACTCATCACCGCATAATCGAGCGCCGAATTGCGCTTGAGCGCGGCGATCACGCCCAACGGCAGGCCGAGCAGCAGGGCGAGCAGAATCGCCAGGCCGCCGATCTCCAAACTCACCGGGAAGCCCTGCAGGATCAGTTCGGTGACCGAGAAGTCCTTGTACTTGAACGACGGACCGAAATCGCCGTGAAGCAGGTTGTTCATGTAGCGCAGATACTGCATGGGCAGCGGTTCGTCGAGATGATAGGCCGCATTGAGGTTGGCCTCGATTTCCGGCGGCAACTGGCGTTCGCCGTCGAACGGTCCGCCCGGCGCGACGCGCATCAAAAAGAACGAGAGGGTGATCACGATCAGCAGCGTGGGAATGGCCTGCAGCAGGCGCTTGAGTGTGTAGCTCAGCATACGGGGACGCTCCGCAGCGTTAGGATGCAATAAGGCAACGTCTTATTCCTCGAGGCGGATATAGCGAAGGGGATGCACGTCCATCGGCGTGGTCTGCCAACCTTGCACCTTGGGCGAGACCAGATGGGCGCTGACGTAGTCGTACAGCGGCAGCAATGCATAGTCATCGAGCAGTAACTGTTCGGCGCGGCTCAGCAGCGCCGCGCGACGCTCGGGGTCGAGTTCGTGCGTGCTCTGTTCGACCAGCGCATCGTACTCGGCGTTGCGGTAGCCGCTGCTGCGCTGTGCCGAGCCGCCTTCGGCATAGGCGTTGAGAAAGTCGTAGGGGTCGTTGACGGTGGCGACCATGCCGTAGCGGGCGATCTGGAACTGCCCCTGATTGACCGTCGCGTAGTGCACGGCGGCCTCGGCATTGACCAGGTCGACCTCGACACCCAGCGGTTTCCACATCGCCGCCACCGCCACGGCAATCTTCTTGTGATCCTCCAGCGTGTTGTAGCGCAGCTCGAGCGCGAGCGGATGCTCGGGCCCGTAGCCGGCCGATTGCATCAGTTGCTTGGCTCGTGCCAGACGCTGGTCCAGGGGCATGTCGGCAAAGGCCATTTGGCCTGCGGTGTCACCGGCGGTGGCGCGCGACACGTACCCGTAGGAGGCGCGCTGGCCCATGCCGAGCAGCTGTTCCGTGATCACCTCGCGGCGCACGGCGAGATTCAGCGCCTCACGTATGCGCGGGTCGGCCAGCGGCTGGCCGTCGCGGAGGTTGAACATATAAAAGTATTCGGCGACCAGCGGCGCGACACGCAGAGCCTCGGGCAGGTTTGCCGAGACCCACGCGAAGCGCGAGGCCGGGACGCCGGAATAGGCAATATCCAGGGTACCGGTGCGAAAGCGGTTGAGCGCCGCACCGGGGTCGTCGACGGGATAGAACACGGCGCCATCGAGGGCGACGCTACCGGCGGCGTAGAAGCGCGGGTTCTTGACGACTTCGATACGCGCCTGCGGACGCCATTCACGCAGCGTGAAGGCGCCGCTGGACACCATCTTGCCCGGAACAATCCAGGCATCGTTCGCAGAGGCGATGATGTGTTCGGGCAGCGGCGCAGCCTCGCTCATCGCCAGCGCCTGGAGGAAATAGGCGGTGGGTTGGCTGAGCTCGATGACCAGGGTATGCGCATCGGGTGCCGAGACACCCAGCGTCTGCGGGTCGGCCTGACCGATATTCACTGCCCTTGCGTTCTCGATGGCGTAGTACAGGTTGGCATTATGGTTGGCGGTCGCAGGGTCGAGGAGCCGGCGCAGCGCGAACACGGCGTCGCCAGCGGTAATCGGCTGGCCATCGGACCACTGCGCATCGCGCAGATGGAACGTATAGACCCTGCCGCCGTCGCTGATCTGCCACGACTGCGCCAACCCCGGCATCAGCGTACCGTCCTCGGCGTAGGTGACCAACCGCTCGAACAGCGACTGGACGATACGCGTCTCCCAGACACCGCTGGTCTTCTGCGGGTCCAGCGTGCCGGGCTCGGCCCCGTTGCCGATGTGCAGCGTGGCGGCGTGACCCAGCGGCGCCACGGCCAGCATCGCGGACAGGAGTGCAGCCGGCAACAGGCGGTAGTGGGGCATGGCGGATTCCGGCAGCTTATGGCGCGAACGTCACCCAGCGCGAAGGATGGTCATCCTCGGGGTTGTCTTCCCAGCCTTCGAGCTCGGGATTGACCAGATTGCGCGTCACATAGTAGAGCAGCGGCACCAGCGCGTAGTCGTTCAGTGCCACGTTCTCGGCCTGCTGCAGCAGTTGCTGGCGCTTATCGAGATCCAGCGTATTGGCGGCCTCGTCGAGCAGGGCATCGTATTCGGGGCTGGAGTAGGCGCCGTAGTTGTTGCCCACACCGCTGTGCAGCAGGGTCAGGAAGTTTTCGGCATCGTTGTAGTCGGCGATCCAGCCGGCGCGGGCGACATCGAAGTTGCCTTCCTGGATAGTCTGATAGTGCACGGTGGCTTCGGAATTGACCATCTCGATATCGACACCGAGCGGACGCCACATCGCCGCCAGCGCAATGGCGATCTTCTTGTGCTCGTCCGCGGTGTTGTAGCGCAGCGTCAGGTGCAACGGGTTATCCGAATCATAGCCGGCATCGGTCAGCAACTGCTTGGCACGCGCCAGGCGCTGCGAATAGTCGGCATCGCCGAGCGGCATGTGCTGGACGTCATAATGAGCGGTGCCGGGCGGTACCAGGGCGTCGGCATCCTCGAAGCTGCCCGCCATGATCTGTTCGGAGAGAATCTTGCGTCGCACCGCCAGGTTGAGCGCCTCGCGCACACGCTTGTCGGCGGTGGGCCGGCCGTCGCGGTTGTTGAGCGCGTAGTAGTACGACCCCAGCATCGGGCTCAGGTGGGTGGCCTCGGGCAGGTTGTCCTTCAACCACTGGTAGCGGCTCGAGGGATATTCGCGCAGCACGTCGAGCTCGCCGGCGCGAAAGCGCGAGATACCGGCGTTGCGGTCCTCGGTGGTGTAGTAGTTGACGCCGTCGAGACTCACCTCGTCGGCATCGTAATACTCGGGATTCTTCTCGACGCTGATGCGCGACTGCGAGACCCACTCGACGGGCGTGAAGGCGCCGTTGGTCACGATGTTGTCCATCTTGATCCACTGCTTGCCGAACGCGTCGACGGCGTGCTTGGGCAGCGGGTAGGCGGTGTAGTGGGTCAGCAGTTGCAGGAAATAGGGCGTCGGAGCGGCGAGCGTGACCTCGAGGGTCTTGCCGGCGTCCAGCGACTTGACGCCCAGCGCGTCGAGAGGGGCCTCGCCGGTGTTGACGGCCTGGGCGTTGGCGATCGGGTAGAGCAGGTAGGCATATTTCGAGGCGCTGGCGGGATCGAGCAAATGCTGCCAGCCGAATATGAAGTCCTCGGCGGTGACCGGCTCGCCGTCCGACCACTGGGCATCGTCGCGTAGATGAAAGGTATAGGTCAGGCCGTCTTCGGAAATTTCCCAGTCGCTGGCCATGCCGGGCAAGCGCTCGCCGCTGGGCGACTCCTTGAGCAGGCCCTCGTAGACATCCATGAGAATCTGCGATTCCCAGACCCCGCCGGAAACTTGCGAGGTGTCGAAGGAGGCCAGCTCACCCATGACCCCTATGTTCAGGGTTTGGGCAAGGGCCGGCGAAGCGAACAGCGCGCCGGACAGGGCCAGTACGCTCAGCATGTAGGAGGAGGAGGGCTTGGACATAGGGTACAGGTTCCGACTTGTTGTTGTGGCGCGGTGTGAATGCATTCACGAAATGTGAAAATAGGCACATTGTGCCTCGAATGCCTTACCTTCCCGCGATCATGAAGCGGTGTCTAATGCAAATGCTCGATAGGGCGTTCGATTTCATGCATGAAGATGGCGCAAAAGCGGGCCAGGCCGCGCTTTTGCTGTTAAAAAACTAACATCGAGGCTTTTATCCAGTCGTGCCCTGGTTTCATCGATCGGTCATTGTCCGCGGTCTTCGCTCAGGCGTATCCAGCGCGAGGGATGCATGTCCAGGGCATTGTCGTGCCAGCCTGTGAGCTCGGGCGCGACCAGGTTGCGTGAGCTGTAGGTGTAGATCGGCGTCAGTGGGTAGTCGCTCAGGCCCAGCGACTCGGCGCGTTGCATCAGTTCGCGCCGCGCTGCGGGGTCCTGTTCGCTGTCGGCCTCGGCGAGCAGGGCGTCGTATTCGTCGTTGTGATAGGCGCCGTAGTTGTTGGTCTCGGCGGAGAGCAGCTGCAGGAAATTCTGCGCATCGTCGTAGCTGGAGATCCAGGCCGCACGAGCGACTTCGAAATCCCCCTCCATCAGGTCGGCATAGTGAATGTTGGCCTCGCTGTTGCGCAGCTCGACATCGACGCCCAGCGGCTTCCACATCGCCGCTACCGCCACGGCGATCTGGCGATGCTCGTCGCCGCTATTGAAGCGCAAGGTGAGTTCGAGCGGATGCTCGGGGCCGTAGCCGGCCTCTTTCATCAGCGTCTCGGCACGTGCCAGGCGCTCTTCCATCGGCGCCTCCAGCCCTGGCTGCGATTGCGCCTGATAGTCGCTGGTACCCGGCGGCACCAGTGAGGTCGCCGGCTCCACGGCGCCCTGAAGCAGCTGATCGGCGATCACATCGCGGCGAATGGCCAGGCTCAGTGCCTCGCGGATGCGCGGGTCGGCCACCGGCGAGCCCTCGCGGGTATTGAAGACGTAATAGTAAGTGCCCAGCGAGGGGAACAGGTGGGTGGCGTCGGGCAGGATATCGGTCAGGCGTGAATATTGCGCGGCCGGATAGTCGCGCAGCACGTCGAGTTCGCCGGCGCGAAAGCGCTGGATGCCGGCATTCTTGTCCTCCAGGGGATGGTAGGTAACGCTATCCAGCGAGACGGCGGCGGCGTCATGGTAGCGCGCGTTCTTGACCGCCTTGAGTTGCGAGTGCGAGACCCATTCCACCGGCTTGAAGGCACCATTGACCACGATGTTCTCGGGGCGGCTCCAGTCCTCGCCGTACTGTTCGTAGGCGTGTTGCGGGATGGGATAGGCAAACGGCAGCACCAGGGTCTTGAGGAAGTAGACGGTGGGCTCGGTCAGGGTGACCTGCAGCGTCTTGCCGCCCTCCACGGATTCGACGCCGAGGCTGTCCAGAGGCTTGTCACCGGCATTGATCGCCTGGGCGTTGACGACCGGGTAGAGGCGGTGGGCGTAATTGGAGGCGGTGGCCGGGTCGACCTGATGACGGTAGGCGAAGACGAAGTCGTCGGCGGTCAGCGGCGTGCCGTCGGACCAGGTAAGGCCATCGCGCAGATGGAAACGGTAGGTGAGGCCGTCCTCCGACACTTCCCAGTCGCGGGCGGCGCCGGGAATGATCCGGCCCTCGGCGTCGATGGCGATCGGCCCCTCGAAGATATCGCGCATCACATCCTCCTCCCAGACGCCGCCGGTGAGCTTGGCCGGACTGAGCGAGGCGGGATCGCCGGAAATGCCGATGTCCAGGGTGGCGGCGGACAAGGGCAGCGAGAACAGGGCAACGGTCAGGCCCAGGGCCTGGGCGACACGGGGAGGCGCGAACATGAGAGATCCCTTCGATGGCAGCGTAATCGGCTATTGTAGTGGCGTGTTTGCGATGATAGCGCATCGCAAGGCGGGGTAAAGCCGGGCAGAGCCGGAGAAAGCCGCGCCGCTGTCTTCAGGATGACGCTATCATGGCCTTTAGCTACAATGAGCCTCCTTTTTTCGCGCCGCCCCATCGTGGCGGTGCGCCAAGCGCAATGCCGACAGGATTCCCATGCAAGAGATCAACCCGATCAACAATCTCATCAAGGAGCTGTCCGAACGGACAGATATCCTGAGGGGGTATCTTTGACTATGCCGAGAAGAAGGATCGGCTAGAGGAAGTCTCCCGCGAACTCGAGAATCCGGACGTGTGGAACGATCCGGACTATGCCCAGAAGCTGGGCAAGGAGCGCGCCGCGCTGGAGCTGGTGGTGGAAACCATCGACGAGCTCGACCGAGGGCTGGCCGACAGCAGCGAGCTGCTCGAGCTGGCGGTGATGGAGGACGACGAGGGCACTGTCGCCGAGGTCGACAGGGAGCTCGGACGTCTCGAGGCCGCACTCGAAAAGCTCGAATTCCGGCGCATGTTCGCAGGCGAGATGGACGCCAACAATGCCTATCTCGACGTTCAGGCCGGCTCGGGCGGCACCGAGGCCCAGGACTGGGCCAACATGTTGCTGCGCATGTACCTGCGCTGGGCCGAGCATCACGGCTTCAAAGCCGAAATCGTCGAGGTCAGCGCCGGGGAAGTGGCAGGCATCAAGTCGGCGACCATTCATGTCCAGGGCGAATACGCCTTTGGCTGGCTGCGCACCGAAACCGGCGTGCACCGCCTGGTCCGCAAGAGTCCGTTCGACTCCGGTGGTCGCCGGCATACCTCGTTCGCCTCGGTGTTCCTGTCGCCGGAAGTCGACGACAGCTTCGAGGTCGACATCAACCCCGCCGACCTGCGCACCGATACCTATCGCTCGTCCGGCGCCGGCGGTCAGCACGTCAACACCACCGATTCGGCGGTGCGGATCACCCACGAACCGACCGGCGTGGTGGTGTCGTGCCAGACCCAGCGTAGCCAGCATGCCAACCGCGATTTCGCCATGAAGCAGCTCAAGGCCAAACTCTACGAGCTGGAAATGCAAAAGCGCAACGCCGCCAAGCAGCAGGCCGAGGACAGCAAGTCCGATATCGGTTGGGGTAGCCAGATTCGCTCCTACGTTCTCGACGATCAGCGCATCAAGGATCTGCGTACCGGCGTGCAATCCAGCAACTGCGACAAGGTGCTCGACGGCGACCTGGATCAGTTCATCGAGGCGAGTCTCAAGCAGGGACTCTGAGCCGGCGCTGCTGCGCTCGCGACGGCCCTTCTCCACGGGAAGGGCGGTATTCGAAACAGCGAATTTCATCTTCTAATAGGCAGAGCAATGGCGAACCAGGATCATCCACAATCTCCCGACGCCCACGACGAGAATCGTCTGATCGCGGAGCGGCGGGCCAAGCTTGCCGTGCGCCGCGAGCAGGCGGCAGAGCAGGGCGGAAGCGCCTTTCCCAACGACTTTCGTCGTGACAGTCTGGCGGCGGAGCTGCAGGCCGAACTGGGCGAACTCGACAAGGCCGAGCTGGAAGGGCGTCAGCGTCAGGCCGCTGTGGCGGGGCGCGTGATGCGCAAGCGTGGCCCGTTCCTGGTGATTCAGGACGTCTCCGGACAGATCCAGCTCTACGTCGACAAGAAGGGGCTGCCCGAGGCGGTGCTCGACGATATCAAGGGCTGGGATATCGGCGACATCGTCGCCGCGCGCGGACCGGTACACAAGTCGGGCAAGGGGGATCTGTACGTCAAGATGGACGAGGCGCAGTTGCTGACCAAGAGCCTGCGCCCATTGCCCGACAAGTTCCACGGCCTGACCGACACCGAGGCGCGTTATCGTCAACGCTACGTCGACCTGATCATGAATCCCGAGTCGCGCCGCGCCTTCGAAGTGCGTGCCGGGGTGATCGCCTCGATTCGCCGCTTCTTCGAGGCCCGCGGCTTCATGGAAGTCGAGACGCCGATGCTGCAGCCGATTCCCGGTGGCGCCACGGCGCGGCCGTTCACCACGCACCACAATGCGCTGGACATCGACATGTACCTGCGCATCGCCCCGGAGCTGTATCTCAAGCGCCTGGTGGTGGGCGGCTTCGAGCGGGTCTTCGAGATCAACCGCAACTTTCGCAACGAGGGGCTGTCGACGCGTCATAACCCCGAGTTCACCATGCTCGAGTTCTACTGGGCGTACGCGGACTACAAGGACCTGCTCGACCTGACCGAGGCGATGATCCGCAATGCCGCCCAGGAAGTGCTGGGCACCACGACTCTCAACTATCAGGGCACCGAGTACGACCTGGGCCAGCCGTTCCGGCGGCTAACGCTGCGCCAGGCGATTCTCGAACACGGCGGCAATCTGACCGACGGCGACATCGACACGCTGGAGGCGGCCCGTGCCACGGCCGAACGTCTGGGCATCCAGGTCAAGTCCGGCTGGGGGCTGGGCAAGCTGCAGACCGAGATCTTCGAGGAGGTCGCCGAAGCCAAGCTCGATCAGCCGACCTTCATCATCGAATACCCGGCCGAGGTCAGCCCGCTGGCGCGGCGCAATGACGCCGACCCGTTCGTCACCGACCGCTTCGAGTTCTTCGTCGGCGGGCGCGAAATCGCCAATGGCTTCTCGGAGTTGAACGATGCCGAGGATCAGGCCGAGCGCTTCGCCGCCCAGGTGGCCGAGAAGGAGGCCGGCGATCTCGAGGCGATGTATTTTGATGCCGACTACGTGCGCGCACTGGAGTACGGCTTGCCGCCGACCGCCGGCGAGGGTATCGGCATCGACCGGCTGGTGATGTTGTTCACCGATAGTCCGTCGATTCGCGATGTGCTGCTATTCCCGGCGATGCGCCCTCAGGCCGACTGACGATTGCGACGCTCGGCGATACTGCGGCGAAAGCGGACAGACCATGCTCATGTATCACTGCGTACACTGCACTGTCTTGTCCGCGTCTTCTTGTCCCGCCTCGGTGCGCGAGGTTTTCCGTTCGCAGTGGAATAGTTGGTAAGAGGCGCTCCGAACGACCATAATGGTCACCGTTTCGACGTCGAGGAGAGTCCGATGAAACTGCTCAACCGTTCCGCGCTGAGCGTCAAGCCGACCCAGGTATTCGTGGACTGGATCAATTCACTGGAACCTACGATGGGCGATGACGACCTGACTCTCGCCGATGTCGACCGGGAAAATACCGTCTATCTGATTCCCGAGATGGACACGCCGGAGGCTCTGGAAGCCTTCGTGCGCGAGCGCTTCGCCGATATTCTGGAAAGCGAGCTGCGCGCCTGGGAAGAAGACGATCGCCAATGGCCGGCAACGCTGGACTGGGCGTTGTTCAAGCGCTTTCTCAACGTCGAGCATAGCTATCTGGCGATCGATCTCGACGACGAGGCGCCGCTGGAAATCGCCGAGGTCGATGACGCGCTGCTGCTTGAAGCCGACGAGGACTGATATGGTTGCTCTCGGCGAAGCGTATCCTTTGCGTGCCTCGGCAAACGCGGCATGCGCGAGGACGGGCATGTCGTCGTTGTGCTGTTAGGCCGGCTGTTCGAGACGCGCCCCGGAGACAGCGGTCTGCCGGGTCCGCAGCGTCGGCTTGCGGTGTTCACGCTGATCATGGGCACGCTGATGGCGGTGCTCGACAGCGGCATCGTCAATATCGCCCTGCCAACCCTGGCCCGTCAGCTCGACGTCCCGGGGTCGCGTGCAGTGTGGGTGACCAACGTCTATCAGCTGGTGTGCGCCGCCTTGCTGCTCTCCTTTGCCGCACTCAGTCACCTCATCGGGCGCTACCGCCTTTATATCGGCGGGCTGATGGTGTTTACGCTGGCGTCGCTGAGCTGCGCACTGTCCCGCTCGCTGGAGGCATTGCTGGTGTCGCGTGCCCTGCAGGGGGTCGGTGCCGCCGCGATGCTCAGCATCGGCCCCTCGCTGTATCGAGTCATCTTCCCACCACGCCTGCTGGGGTCGGCCATCGGCCTGAGCGCCTTCGTCGTCGCCTTCGGGATCGCTTTCGGCCCTTCGCTGGGCGGCGGCATCCTGTATCTCGCCAGCTGGCCGTGGCTGTTCGCGATCAATGTGCCGATCGGTCTACTGGCGCTGTGGCTCGCCTGGCGCGCCCTGCCGCGCGAGCCGGCAAAGCCGGGGGCGTTCGATTGGCCCGGGGCGCTGCTCTCGGCGGTCATGCTGGGCGGTTTCGTATTGTCTATCGACCGCTTCGGCCACGGGGGACATGGCGGGGTTGTGGCGCTGCTGCTGTTGGCGAGCCTGCTTTGCGCAGGGCTCTTCGTGTGGCGCCAGCGCCGCGCGCCAAGGCCGCTGGTGCCACTGGTCATGTTTGCCGAGCCGCGCTTTGCCTTGGCCGCTGCCGTCTCCCTGCTGGCGTTCGTGGCGCAGGGGGCGGCCTTCGTCGGACTGCCGTTCCTTTACCAGACCCAGATGGATCTTTCGCCGTTGCAGGCCGCTTGGCTGTTCACGCCCTGGCCGCTGGCGTTGATGTTTTCCGGGCCGCTGGCCGGGCGCCTGGCGGATCGCTTCAACCCGACGCTGTTGTCATCATTGGGGTTGGGGGTCTTTCTGCTCGGTATGCTGGCGTTTGCCATGATGAGCGTCGAGGCGACCGCGCTCGATATCGTCTGGCGCGCGACCCTGTGCGGGCTGGGCTATGGCCTGTTCCAGGCGCCTAACAATCGCGAGCTGATCGGCAGCGTGCCGCTCGAACTGAGTGCCAATGCCTCGGGCATCCTGGCCTCGGTGCGGACCTTTGGTCAGTCGTTGGGGACCGCGCTGGTCGGGCTGGTCATGGCGCTGTCCTTCGGGTCGCTGACCTTGGCCTTATGGCTAGGGTGCGCGTCGGTCCTCGCGGCATTGTTGCTGAGTGTCCGGCGGATTCCGTTGGCCGCGAAGCACTAAGCGCATCGCTCAAGGGCCGTCGACACGTTACAATGGCGGCTTCCGACAGAGGAGGCTTCCCGTATGAGCGTCCAGGCACGTATCGAAGACAAGCTGCAGATTCTCGAGCCGGTCTACCTGACGGTCGAGAACGAGAGCCACATGCATCATGTTCCTGCCAATTCCGAGACACATTTCAAGGTGACTCTGGTGTCGTCCGGCTTCAAGGGGCTGATGCCCGTCAAGCGTCACCAGCAGATCTACTCGGTGCTGGCCGACGAACTTTCAGGGCCGGTACACGCGCTGGCGCTGCATCTGTATACCCCCGAGGAGTGGCAGGCACGCGGTAATCTGAGCCCCGCCTCTCCCAACTGCCGGGGCGGCGGCAGCCGCTAGATGGTCACCGAACCGCAGCGGCTGCAGTATCTGGAGGCGATGGGGCTGGCCGCCTGGAGCAGTCGCTATCGTCTGCCCAATGCCGCACTCACTCCGCAGTGCGAATGGCAGGAGGATGCCACGCCGGCCACCGAGCCGCGCGGCGCGCGCTTGCATGCCCTGCTCGACACCGCGAGTGCGCCCGAGGCGTCGGCTGTGGTTGTCGAACCGCCCGCTACGCCCCGACCAGCGCTGGCTCGGGCCCGCGCGTTGCTGGAGGAGGATGCCCAGCCGAAGGCTGCACCTGGCGCCCCCCGCCAAGAACACACCGAACCTCATCCGACGGCCAGCCAGGAACCCGCTTCGCAAGTGCAGGCCGAGCCGCTGCGCTTCACGCTGCAGGTCGCGGCGCTGCAGGGGCGTTGGCTGGTGCTGGCATCCGAGGAGCAGGGAATCGGCGCGACCGAGCAGCAGTTGTTGATCAATCTGCTGAGAGCGGCCGGTATCGTAGTGGCGGAGGCACCGTCCTTCGAAACGTTCCGCTGGCCCTTGATGAAAGGGATGACGACGGCCGCGCCGCTCGAAGAGGCCCGTGACGGGGTGCGCGCGTTCATTGCGGGCCAGGCGCGGCGCGGCTGGCGGCCCGAGCGATTGCTGGTCTTCGGTCATGACGATGTGCTGACGCCGCTGTTGCAGGTCGAAAACGCCGAGTGTCGTACCCTGGCACTGCCCTGCTGGCAGGCGCCCTCGCTGACGACATTGGCCAACTCTGCCGAGGCCAAGCGCAGTCTATGGCCGGTAATGTCCACGTGGCAGACTGCCTGGGCCGACACTGCTACCGCTACAGGCGCCGACGTCGGGCCGGACCACGGCGCGACCGATGCATCTTGAGCGCCTCGGGTTCGAGCATTTGGCGGATGTCGTCGCCCTCGAGCAGTGCGGGCAGGCACATCCTTGGAGCGTTGCCCAACTCGAGTCGGCTTTTGACGATGAACGTAGCGAGGTATGGGGTGCCTGGGAGGTAGTCGGCGATGAAACCCGGCTGGTCGGCTTCGCGGTATTCTACTGGCTGCCCTTCGAGGCCGAGCTGCAGGCGATCACCGTGTCGCCCGCTGCGCGCCGGCAAGGCGTGGGGCGGTATTTACTGGCTCGGCTGGCCGAACTGGCGATAAGCCGTGGCAATGAGCGCTTGTTGCTGGAGGTGCGCCGCGACAATACCGCGGCGCTAACGCTTTACGAGGCGGCGGGCTTCGACGTCGATGGCCATCGGCGTCACTATTATGTCAATGCCGATGGCACTCGCGAAGATGCGGTGCTGATGTCGCGGGCACTTGCCGACAGGGGCGCATGCCGCCGCTTTCAGGACGACGCGCCGTCTTCGCTTTCCAATCCCTGAAACTTGCCTAGCAACTCGCCCAGGCGGCGTTCCCAGTCATCGCGCTCCTGCTTGAGGCGGGTATTCTCTTCACGAAGCTCCTCGGTCTCCATCTTCAGCATCTCGATGGTGTCGACGGCGTTTTGAACTTTCTGTTCCAACTGATTGAAAAGCTCGATGCTCATTGCATTCTCCTGTGGTGAGGCATGGCGGTCAGCGTACGTAGCCCTTCTCGAGGCGGCAAGCGGCGTACGCCGATACGGGTAGATTTTTTGCGATTCTCACGGCATGACGCGATACAGGCGTCCGATACTGTCGCCGGCGCGTATCTCTCGGTGAAGCAGCCAGGCGCTGGGGGCGCTGAAGTCGAGCTCGGATTCGGTCTCGACATAAACGAAAGCGTCGGCTTCCAGCCAGCCGGCTTGATCCAGACGCGTGCAAGCCGCCTGCGCCAACCCCTGACGAAAGGGGGGATCGAGGAAGACCAGGCCGAAGGGCGTGGCGGGGCCGGCGAGAAAGTGTTCGGCATCCTGAGTCACCACCCGGCCCGGCGCCGCCAGTGTGTCGAGATTGGCCTGCAGGGCCTGGGCGACGCGCGAGGCGCGTTCGACGAATACCACCTCGTGTGCGCCCCGCGACAGTGCCTCGATCCCCAGCGCCCCGGTACCGGCATACAGATCCAGTGCCCGACAGCCGGCAGTCACCGCGGACAGCCAGTTGAACAGGGTCTCGCGGACTCGATCCGGGGTCGGGCGCAGGCCCGGACTGTCGAGCACCGGCAACAGGCGGCGGCGGTACTGACCGCCGATGATGCGCAGCTTGCCCGGGCCCTTTCCCTGGCCGGGAGGAGCGGAGCGCTGGGCATGACGGGTTCGGGAGGTTGATTGGCGTCGACTCATAATCGGCGGATTGTACCCCCACCCAGGCAGGAGTGATAGGATGATGCCCATCCTTTCGGAAGGTCGAAGCTGACGCTATACGTTCGGCCTTCGCGCGCCGTGGAATTGCCGTCTCCGCGTCGTGCAAGGCGAAAGGCCGGCGATCCGACATGACACCCCAGTCAGGACCGCCGGCGGTCAGCCACATTGTCCAACCTTTATTCAAGCCAGGACAGATTCTCGCCCATGTTCGGTTTTTTCAAGCGTAAGAAGAAGCAGCAGGAATCTCAGGCGCAGGAGCAAGAGCAGGAAGCGCTGCGCCGTGAGGAGGAGTCCCCCGCCGAGGAAGATGCCGCCGCGCCAGCGGGCGTGGCCATCGAACCTCCGACGACCGAGGGCGAAGCGCATACGGTGGATCCCGAGACGTTGCCGCCTGTCGAGGTGACCCCCAACCCGCGTGAGCGTGAGTCGGCCCGCGAGTCGCTGAGTGAGCCGAGCGATGCCAGTGGTGGGCAGTCGGCACTGGAAGAGCGCCCGGTCGATCCCGCGTCGGAAGCGTTGGCCACGGATGCCGTCCCCGCTTCGCAAGCTGCCCCGGGGGAAGAACGGGCCAGCGAGTCTCCCGCGACGGCGGGCGAAGCGCATACGGTGGACCCCGAGGCGTTGCCCCCTGTCGAGGTGGAGCCCGCGCCTCGCGAGCGCGAGGCGGCCCGCGAGTCGCTGAGCGAGCCGAGAGATGCCAATGGCGGGCAGTCGGCGCTGGAAGAGCGCCCGGTCGATCCGGCGGCGGAAGCGCTGGCCGCGGACGCGACTGAGCCGGAGGAGGCTGAGATAGCCTCGGCCAGTGATGCGGTGGCGCGCGGCGAATTGCCCGCAGAACGCGACAAGTCCGCAGTGCTCAAGGAAGCCGCCGCAGAAGCCCATCAGGAAACCCGCGAGCAGCTTGGGGAGACAGGAGCGCGCGCCGACGAGCCGCTGCCCGACGTGACATCGACCCCTGCTGCGCCGCAGGAAAAGCCCAAGGGAGGCTGGTTTGCCCGAATCAAGGCCGGCCTGGGCAAGACCCGCGCCAACCTGACCGAAGGGATCGCCGATCTGTTTCTGGGCAAGAAGCAGATCGATGACGAGCTGATGGAGGATCTGGAAACCCAACTGCTGATGGCGGATGTGGGCATCGAGGCAACCACCGAGATCATCGATCGGCTGGCAGGGCGCGTCAGCCGCAAGGAGCTCGACGACCCGCAAGCGTTGTACAAGGCGCTGCAGGAAGAACTGGCCGGACTGCTCGAGCCGGTCAGTGTACCGCTGGTGCTGCCACCCAAGGGCGAAGGCCCGTTCGTGATTCTGATGGTCGGCGTCAATGGCGTCGGCAAGACCACTACCATCGGTAAGCTGACCAAACGCTTCCAGAGCGAGGGACGCAGCGTGATGCTGGCCGCCGGCGATACTTTCCGCGCCGCTGCCGTCGAGCAGCTCAAGGTATGGGGGGATCGCAACCGAGTGCCGGTAGTGGCCCAGCATACCGGTGCGGATAGTGCTTCGGTGATCTACGACGCCCTGGCAGCCGCCAAGGCACGCAAGATCGATGTGCTGATCGCCGATACCGCAGGGCGGCTGCACAACAAAGGCCCGCTCATGGAAGAGCTCAAGAAAGTGCGTCGGGTCATGGCCAAGCTCGATGAAAACGCTCCTCACGAAGTCATGCTGGTGCTGGATGCCGGCACCGGCCAGAATGCTCTGGCGCAGGCCTCGACATTCAACGAGGCGATCCCCGTCACCGGGATCACCCTGACCAAGCTCGATGGCACCGCCAAGGGCGGCATCATCTTCGCGCTGGCCAAGCAACTGAATATGCCGCTGCGCTACATCGGGGTGGGCGAGTCGCTCGACGATCTGCGGCCCTTCGCGGCGCGGGATTTCGTCAAGGCGCTGTTCGAGCGCGACGAGACGGCAGATCGCTGAGACATGATTGCGTTCGAACACGTCGGTAAGCGCTACGGTGGGCGCTTCGAGGCGCTCGCCGACATCAACTTCCAGGTCCGGCGCGGTGAAATGCTGTTCCTCACCGGGCATTCGGGGGCGGGCAAGAGTTCCCTGCTGCGCCTGATCATGCGTCTGGAGCGTCCATCACGCGGGCGGATTCTGGTGGCGGGGTACGACATCGACCGATTGCACAATAGTCAGGTGCCGTTCTATCGCCGCCAGATCGGCGTGGTGTTTCAGGATCACCAGTTGCTGTTCGATCGCAGTATCTTCGCCAACGTGGCGCTGCCGCTGGAGATCCAGGGCATGGAGCCGCGCGAGGCGGCACGGCGCGTGCGGGCGGCGCTCGACAAGGTGGGGCTGCTGCATCGCGAGAAGGCTCTGCCCATCGAACTTTCGGGCGGCGAGCAACAGCGTGTCGGTATTGCCCGGGCGGTGGTCAACAAGCCGGCGCTGCTGCTCGCCGACGAGCCGACCGGTAACCTCGACCCGCAGCTGTCCGCCGAGATCATGCGATTGTTCGAGGACTTCAACCGCATCGGCACGACCGTCGTCGTTGCCAGCCACGACTTGGCGCTGATCGAACGCTTGCAGCACCGCATGCTGGCGCTGCGCGACGGACGTCTCGTCAGCGATCAGGAGGTGGCATGAGCCGGCGCGAACCGTTAGCCGCGCGCCGTGGAGCTCGCGCCAGCCGCCCGGGGATGGAGAGCCGTACGCGAGCCTGGCTGCGTCATCATCGCGCCATGTGTCTCGACAGTGCCCGCCGGCTGGTACGCTATCCGCTGGGTAGCGTGCTGACCATGCTGGCCATCGCGATCGCCTTGATTCTGCCCTGCGGCCTGTGGCTGACACTCGGCGCGGCACGCCTGCTGGATGCAGAACTCGATGCCAGCGCCACGGTGACGGTCTATCTGGCGGCCAGTGTCGACGAGTCGCAGGCGCTGGACATTGCGGCGACGCTGCGTGAACAGCCCGGAATCGACACTACGCGGCTGGTCACGGCCGCCGAAGGGCTCGCCGAGTTCCAGCAGACGCTGGGATTAGAGGATTCTCTGGACATGTTGGAGAGCAATCCGCTGCCGGCCAGCGTCATCGTCGCACCCGACGATACCCGCCCCGAGGCGGTGCGTGAACTAGCCGAACGCCTGCGGCAGATCCCCGGTGTCGAGGAGGCGCGGCTCGATCTGGCCTGGCTCCAACGGCTGCGCAATATCGCTGATCTGGGACAACGATTATCCTTGGCGCTGGGCCTATTGTTTGGGCTTGGGGTGTTGCTGATCGTCGGCAATACTATCCGCCTGGGGGTGGAGAGCCGACGCCAGGAGATCGAGGTCGTCACCCTGATGGGGGCGACGCACGCTTTCGTGCGTCGCCCGTTCCTGTACAGCGGTGCCTGGTACGGATTGGGGGGAGGGATACTGGCCTGGGGGCTGCTGACCCTGGGCGGGCAATGGCTGGCGGCGCCGGTCACCACCCTGGCGCAAAGCTACGGCGCCGTTTTTTCCTTCCCTCGGCTAGGCTTCAGTGGGTCGGCGTTACTACTCTTTTCGAGTACACTGTTGGGCTGGTTAGGCGCTTGGCTAGCCGTCGGGCGTCATCTTGCCGACATCAAGCCGCATTAATAATGGGTATCCTCGCAGACTGCGAGGGTGGGATTGAACTTTAGTCTTGTGGTGCGGTCTTAAAGCCGCATGCGTTTGTGAGGCACTTAACTTGTTGTGCCGTCGGGTTTTACGGGCATGCGCCGGGAAGGCGCGACCGAGAGACGGCACGCTGGGCAACAATGGAGACATCTGCATGAGCACCAGTCTTCTGCCTGTCGGTCATCTTTCGCCGGGCCACGACCTGAATGGTTACATCCAGGCGGTCAACAGGATTCCCGTGCTGACCGCTGAAGAAGAGCGTGAGTTGGCCTTTCGCCTGCATGATCACAATGATCTGGAAGCGGCGCGGCGTATGGTCATGTCGCATCTGCGTTTCGTCGTGCATATCGCGCGCAGCTATTCCGGCTACGGCCTGCCACAGGCCGACTTGATCCAGGAAGGTAACGTGGGTCTGATGAAGGCCGTCAAGCGTTTCGACCCCAACCAAGGGGTGCGCCTGGTGTCCTTCGCTGTACACTGGATCAAGGCTGAAATACACGAGTTCGTGCTGCGCAACTGGCGGATCGTCAAGATTGCGACGACCAAGGCGCAGCGTAAACTGTTCTTCAACCTGCGCAGTGCCAAGAAGCGTCTGGCGTGGTTGAACAACGACGAGGTCGAGGCCATCGCCAAGGATCTCGACGTCAAGCCCGAAGTGGTACGGGATATGGAAGGGCGTCTGTCGGCCTTCGATGCTGGCTTCGATGCGTCGCCTTCCGACGATGATGAGCAGAGCTACCAAGCGCCGGTGCACTTTCTGGAAGACGGGCGCTATGATCCGGCCTCCCAGCTCGAGGAGTCTGACTGGGAAGAGGATTCCACGCATCGTCTGCAGCTTGCGCTGGCCAATCTCGACGATCGTTCGCGCGACATCCTGCAGCAACGCTGGCTCTCCGAGGAGAAGTCGACCCTGCACGATCTGGCCGATGTCTATGGCGTCTCCGCCGAGCGTATTCGCCAGCTTGAGAAAAACGCCATGAAGAAACTCAAGCAGGCGCTGGGAGAAGATACCCTGGCGGCTTGATACCGCTGTAGAATATGGCGCTGAAATAAGCCCCCCGGCTCAATGAGTCGGGGGGCTTTTGCATGATGGGGCTTGTCTCAGGCTCTGGCAACTTGAGGGACCGCTACCAGCAGGGAGGTGGCGAGTGCCTGCCACTGTTCCTCCCAATGCGGCGTGGGGCGGTGTTTGAAGTCGCTGCGCACGTACTGACTGATGCGACCGTCCACGCTGGCCAGCAGCAGGTTGGCGGCGGCGGAAACCGAAATGGTGGTCCGCAGTCCTTCGCGCAGCTCCGCTTCGCGCAGAATCTGCTTGAGCTGGGTTTCCAGGCGATCGAACAGTTGGCTCATGCGCGTGCGCAGCCGGGCCGTTTCGCCGGTAAGGGCATCGCCGCCCAGCAGGCGGCACAAGCCGGGGTTCTTCTCGGCAAAGCCGAGTACCAGCGAGAGGATATGGTGGCAGCGGGCTTCGGCGGACGGTGTTTCATCGAGAATACGGCGAATCCGCTCGAAGAGCGTTTCCTCAATGAATTCGATCAATCCCTCGAACATGCGCGCCTTGCTGGGAAAGTGGCGGTACAGAGCGGCTTCCGACACGCCGACCTGGCGGGCCAGGGCCGCGGTAGTGATGCGTTTGCCGCTGTCTTCCTCGAGCATGAGCGCCAGCGCCTGAAGGATCTCCTCCCGACGGTTGCGTTTGGGTTTGGCCTGCGTCATTGGTGGTCTTCTAGGATGTTGGCGTGTCTCCATCCTAATGTGTCGTTAGGTTATGGGCAATTAACTGTGCGTTGCTTTTGGAAACCAAATTTAACGCCGCACGAATTTCGCCCTCTTGCCCCGGCCTTCACTCCGCTGGGGTGGCCGCCATGTCGGTAATCAGTGTGCCCACCCCGGCGTTGGTGAAAATTTCCAGGAGAGTGGCGTGGGCGACACGGCCGTCGACGATATGGGCGCTTCTGACCCCGCCTTTCACCGCCTCAAGGGCGCAGCGAATCTTGGGCAGCATACCGCCGTGAATGGTGCCATCACTGATCAGCGCATCGACCTGTGCGGTGGATAGGCCGGTCAGCACTTCGCCTTCGGCATTCATCAGGCCGGCGACATTGGTCAGCAGCATCAATTTCTCGGCGTTCAGCGCCTCGGCCACCTTGCCGGCTACCAGGTCGGCGTTGATGTTGTAACTGTTGCCCTTGGCGTCGACGCCGATCGGGGCGATCACCGGGATGAAATCCCGTGCGGCGAGCATCTCGATCAGGTCGGTGGAAATATGCTCCACTTCCCCGACATGGCCGATATCGATGATCTCGGGGGCGGTCATTTCCGGTGTCTGATGACTGACCTTGAGCTGACGGGCGAGAATCTGCGCGCCATCCTTGCCGGTCAGGCCGATGGCCTTGCCGCCGCTCTGATTGATCAGGTTGACGATACCCTTGTTGACCAAGCCGCCGAGCACCATCTCGACCACGTCCATGGTCTCGGCATCGGTCACGCGCATGCCGTTGACGAAGCGCGACTCGATCTTGAGCTTGGCGAGCAGTTCGCCGATCTGCGGTCCGCCACCGTGAACGACGACCGGATTGATGCCGACCTCCTTCATCAACACCATGTCGCGGGCGAAGGAGTCGATCAGGGTATCCTCGGTCATGGCGTTGCCGCCGTACTTGACCACTACCGTCTTGCCGGAGAAGCGCTGAATATAGGGCAGTGCCTCGGACAGTATTTCCACGACCTGGCGCGGATCGCGTTCCTGCTGACTCATGGCGAATTTCCTTGGGGTTCAGAAGAGGCTCGAATCAAACGCAACAAGGCCGCCCGAGGGCGGCCTTGTCGATCATAACAAGATGCGCTTTTGATAAGAACGCTTACTTTCCCGCCGCTCTTTAGAACGTCGGCTCGGCATCCGGTGCGACTTTTCTTAGCGCGTCGCGAAAGCGTGCCTTGACCTTGTCGAGCGCTTCCTGGGACTTACCTTCGAAGCGAAACACCAGCATCGGCGTGGTGTTGGAGGCGCGACACAGACCCCAACTGTCGGGATAGTCGACGCGGATGCCGTCGAGAGTGGTCTTGACGCCGTTCTCGCCAAAGTCGGTCTCTGTGGCCAGCCGCTTGACGATATCGAACTTGTTGTCGTCGGTGACTTCGACGTTGATCTCGGCGGTGCCCAGGTCCTGGGGAAAGCGCGAGAAGTAGGTGTCGGCGTCCTCGCCCTGGCCGGCCAGTATCTCAAGCAGGCGTGCGGCGGCGTAGAGGCCGTCGTCGAAGCCGTACCAGCGCTCCTTGAAGAAGATATGGCCGCTCATCTCGCCGGCCAGCGCCGCCCCGGTTTCCTTCATGCGGCCCTTGATCAGCGAGTGGCCGGTGCGCCACATCTCGGGCTCGCCGCCGGCCTTTTCGATCACCTGGGCCAGGTTGCCGGTGCACTTGACGTCGAAGATGATGCGCGCGCCCGGTTGACGCTTGAGCAGGTCCTCGGCGAAGGCCATCATCAGGCGATCGGGATAGATCACCTCGCCCTTGGGCGTGACCACGCCGACGCGGTCGCCGTCGCCATCGAAGGCCAGGCCGACGTCGGCGTCGGTTTCCTTGACCTTGGCAATCAGGTCCTGCAGGTTCTCGATCTTGCCCGGATCAGGATGGTGATTGGGGAAGTTGCCGTCGATGTCATCGAACAAGGTGGTGATGTCGGCCCCGAGGCGCTGGATCAGCTGCGGGCCGAGTTCACCGGTGACGCCGTTGCCGCAATCGACCACGGCCTTGATCGGGCGGGCCAGCTTGATATCGCCGAGGATGCGCTCGAGATAGGCATCGCGTACATCCTGCTCGCGATAGCTGCCTTCACCGCTGGTGAAGTCTTCTTCCTCGATGCGGCGGTACAGATCGGTAATGTCGTCACCCGACAGTGTGGCGCCGCCGATCATGATCTTGAAGCCGTTGTAGTCGGGCGGGTTGTGGCTGCCAGTCACGGCGACACCCGAGCTGACGCCGTCAATGGTGTTGGCGGCAAAGTAGAGTACCGGCGTCGGGACCATGCCGATGTCGATGACGTCGCAGCCTGCAGCGCGCAATCCCTCGGTGAGCGCGCCGACCATGTCGGGGCCCGACTTGCGTCCGTCACGGGCGACGATCACGCTCGACTCGCCGCGCTTGGCGGCTTCGCTGCCGATCGCGCGGCCGATCAGCCGCACGCGTTCGACGGTAAGGTCCTTGCCGACCACGCCGCGTATGTCGTAGGCGCGGAAAATGGAGGCCGGAATATTGGCGCTAGATGTCTGGCTCATGATGCGTCCCTTCATGCAATGGCCGAGAGGCCGTGAGTGACAATGGTGATGGTCTCCCTGAAACGTGTCTGCACGTGTCCATACGGCGTCGAAAGTCGGCTCACGAGGCTCGTTTACTCCTTGAAACTGCGCGTTATTCGCCGATTCCTGCCCTGTCTGGACTGCGCTCACCGAATTCCAGGCGAGACCTGATGAATCAATGACGGCCTGAATGGCCGAAGCCCCCGCCTCCGCGGTGGCTAGCGGTGAAATCCTCGACGACTTCGAGCTCGGCCTGGACCACCGGCACCAACAGGTACTGGGCCAGGCGCTCGCCGGGTTCAAGGACGAAGGCTGTCTGGCCGCGGTTCCAGACCGAGATCATCAGTTCGCCCTGATAATCGGAGTCGATCAGACCCACCAGATTGCCCAGCACGATGCCGTGCTTATGGCCCAGACCCGAGCGCGGCAGGATCATGCCGGCGAGCCCCGGGTCGCCGATATGAATGGCGAGTCCGGTGCGCACCAGTTGGCAATCACCGGGCGCCAACGTCAGCGGTGCGTCCAGCAGGGCGCGCAAGTCCATGCCCGCGCTGCCATCGGTGGCGTAGTGGGGCAACGGAAATTCGCGCACCCGCTCGTCGAGGATCTTCACACAAAGTCTAGCGCGGCGGAGCGCGGCCGTCGAAGCCGGGAGCGTGTCCATCATTCATTTCCTGTAAAAGTGTTACGCGTCTGGCGATAACGGTCGATGATCCGATGCAGAATCGCTTCCGCCAGAGTCGTCTTGGCCTGGGCCGGCAAGAACTCGCGGCCGGGCGCATCGCCGGCGGGCCACAGCAACAGCACGGCGTTGTCGTCGGAGCCAAAGCCCAGGCCCTGCTGGCTGACGTCATTGGCGACGATCAGATCGAGCCCCTTGCGAGCCAGCTTGTCGCGGGCGTAGGTTTCGAGGTCGCGAGTTTCGGCGGCGAAGCCGACCATGAATGGCCGGTCGGGGCGTGCGGCCAGTTCGGCGATGATGTCGGGATTCTTGACCAGACGCAGGGTTAGCGCATCGTCGCCAGCGGTTTTCTTGAGCTTATGCTCATTGACCTGCTCGGCGCGGTAATCGGCCACGGCCGCGCAGCCAATGAAGATGTGCGTATCGGATACTGTCTGACTGGCCGCCTCGAACATTTCCTGCGTCGAGACCACGTCGATGCGCTCGACATCCGGCGGGGCGGGGAGAGATACCGGACCGCTGATCAGGCGCACCCGAGCGCCCTGACGGGCAAAGGCGGCGGCCAGGGCATAGCCCATCTTGCCGGAGCTGTGGTTGGTCAGGTAACGCACCGGATCGATGGCTTCGCGGGTCGGGCCGGCGGTCAGTGTGACCGTCAGGCCTCGTGCCAGGTTTCCGGAGGCTGGCATGGCATGCATCGCCTGGATCGCGGCGACAATCTCTTCGGGCTCCTGCATCCGCCCAGGGCCGACATCGCCGCAGGCCTGCTCGCCGCCGGCGGGGCCCAACAGCCGCCAGCCATCTTCCGTCAAGCGCTGCGCATTGCGCTGGGTCGCAGGGTGGCGCCACATGGCCTGGTTCATGGCGGGCGCCATCAGGCATTGCGCCTCGCTGGCCAGGCACAAGGTGGTCAACAGGTCGTCGGCATGGCCGTGGGCCAGGCGGGCCATCAGATCGGCTGTGGCAGGGGCGATGAGAATGAGGTCGGCCCACTTGGCCAGCTCGATATGCCCCATGCCGGCTTCTGACTCGGGGTCGAGCAGTGACGTGCGCACGGCTTCGCCGGTCAGTGCCTGAAGGGTCAGGGGCGTGATGAAGGCCTGGGCGCCTTCGGTCATGACCACGCGCACCTGGGCGTCGGCCTTTTTCAGCAGCCGCGCCAGATGGGCGCTTTTATAGGCGGCGATTCCGGCACTGATGCCGAGAAGCACCCGCGTACCTGCAAGCTGGGGCATGACGAAACGATCCTCGATAATCCGTCTGCCACCTTACCATCGGCACTGGAATTTGCGTACCTCCGGCGCCCGGGTATGCGCCGGAGGGGCTGCTCGAAAAGCGCGCGTTGCTTAGGAGGCCAGCGTGTCGAGGTGGGTCAAGGTCGCCATGACGCCATGTTCCCGCAATGAGCGGTAGGCCTCCCGCACGGTCTGGGCGAAGCGCTCATCCTGGGCCAGTGCCGGCGGGAACACGCCATCCTGCGCCAGAAAGGCGCTGACCAGTGCTTGGGGCGACTCACCGTGGCGGGCATGCAGTTCGGCGAAGGTCTCGGCCAGGGGATCGTCGACCGTATGCGGATGGCCGTGCAGGTTGCGGCCCGAGGTGTAGTGGATCCACGCCGCCACGCCCAGCGCCGTGCAGACGATGTCGCCACTGTTGTCCAACTGGGCCTGGGTGCCCTTGAGCCAACGTTGCGGCAGCTTCTGCGAACCGTCCATGGCGATCTGATGCAGGCGATGGCGCAGACTGTCGTTGGCGAAGCGCGCCAGCAGGCTGTCGGCATAGGCATCGAGGTCGGTGCCTTCGGGCATGGTCAGTGTCGGCGCCGCCTCGTGGCGCATGTAGCGCTTGAGCAGGGCTGTAAAGTCATCTCGGCTGACGGCGTCGAAGACCGTCTCGACAGTGTCCAGCGCCCCTAGGTAGGCGAGCAGCGAATGGCTGCCATTGAGCATGCGCAGCTTCATGGTCTCGAAGGGAGCGACATCGGCAACCATCTGCACCCCTTCGTGTTCCCAGTCGGGGCGGCCCTGAGGGAAGCAGTCCTCGACGACCCACTGTGTGAACGCCTCGCAGACCACCGCGGCGGGGTCGTCGAGACCCAGCTCGCGCAGGCGCTTGAAGTCGGCCTCGGTCATTGCCGGCACGATGCGGTCGACCATGCTGCAGGGGAAGGCGACGGTTTCGGCGATCCACTCGGCAAGGGCCGGGTCGCGCTGGCGGGCCAGTTCAATGACCGCTTGGCGGGTACGCGTGCCGTTGTCCGGCATGTTGTCGCAGCAGAGCACCGTGAAGGGTAACGTGCCCGCGGCGTGCCGGCGTGCCAACGCTTCGACCAGCATGCCGGGTGCGGTGCTCGGCGCTTGCGGTTGCGCAATATCGCGGGCGATGGCCGGGTGATCGGTCATCAGCGTGCCCTCGGCGGGATTCAGATAGTAGCCCTTCTCGGTCACCGTCAGCGTGACGATGCGCACGTCGGGCTCGCTCATGCGTGTCAGCAGCGCTTCGCGATCGGCGCCGTTCTCGCCGGCGTAGAGCGCCTCCCGAATCGCGCCGATTTCACGCAGGGTCAGCGTCTGGCTGTCGGCGTATTCGGTCACATGATAGCGCTGGCCCCGTTCGCGCAGCAGGTCGACCAGGCACTGGTTGGAACGGATGTTGGCGCTGGCGATGCCCCACTCACCGCCGCCGTGGCGGGCCAGACAGCGCTCGATATAGACGGCCTGGTGGGCACGGTGAAAGGCGCCCAGGCCAATGTGGACGATGCCGACCGGGGCGTCGGTGTACTTGCTGGTTAGCGTGGTCACTCGTGTCATCGTGTCGCGTCCTACCAGTGCCAGAGCGTGCCGTCTTCCAGCCGATTGACCGGCAGGCTGGCGCGTCTGTAGGGATATTGCTTGGCCAGTTCCTCATCGATATCGACGCCATGCCCCGGCGTCTCGCCGACGATGAAATGGCCGTCCTCGAAGCGATAGTCGTGAGGGAAGACCTCGTCGGTGATCGCCTCGTGGGGCATGTGCTCCTGAATGCCGAAATTGGGCACCCAGCTATCGAAGTGGATCGCCGCGCCCAGGCAGACGGGCGAAAGATCCGTCGGGCCATGAAACCCGGTGCGGATGTGATAGAGCGCGGCCAGGTCGGCAATGCGGCGTAGATGGGTAATGCCGCCGCCGTGGGTCAGTGGCGTGCGGATATAGTCGATCCACTGGTTCTCGATCAGTTCGCGATAATCGTGGATCGAGTTGAAGACCTCACCGATGGCCAGCGGCGTGGTGGTGTGTTCGCGGACCAGCTTGAGGCTCTGCTGGTTCTCGGCCGGTACGCAGTCTTCCAGCCAGAACAAGTGATAGGGCTCGACCATCTTGCCCAGCCGTGCGGCCTCGATGGGTGTCAGGCGGTGATGCACGTCGTGCAGGACATGAACGTCGTGCCCGAAGCGTTCGCGGACCGCGGCGAACAGCGTGGGAACGTGATTGAGATACTTCTCGGTGCTCCAGACGTGCTCGGCGGGCAGTTCCGAATCGGCCGGTTCGTAGCGCTCGCCCTCGCGCTTGGCGACGCCATAGGTGGTGGCGATACCGGGCACGCCGGTCTGGACCCGGACGGCGCGGTAGCCGAGCCTGATGTGCTTGTCCACCTCATCCAGGCAGGTATCGATGTCCTTACCGGTGCAGTGGGCGTAGGTCATGATCCGCTCGCGGCTCTTGCCACCGAGCAGTTGATAGAGCGGCATGCCGGCCGCCTTGGCCTTGATGTCCCACAGGGCCATGTCCACGGCGCCGATGGCGGCCATGGTCACCGGGCCGCGGCGCCAGTAGGCACCGCGATAGAGATATTGCCAGATGTCTTCGATGCGGCTGGCATCGCGACCGATCAGCGCCGGCACGACGTGCTCCTCGAGATAGGCGACCACGGCCATTTCACGGCCGTTGAGCGTGGCGTCGCCGATACCGTAAATGCCCGATTCGGTCACGATCTTCAGCGTGACGAAATTGCGCCCGGGGGAGGCGACGATGAGATAGGCATCGCTGATTTTCATGGCAGATCCATTGTGATGAAAAAGAGAAGGCGCATCGCTCAACGCTCGAAGAGATAACGCTGGACATTGTCGTAACACACGGCCCGCACCAGATGGCCGATGCGGTCGATGTCGTCGGGCAGTTCGCCACGCACCATTTGCTGGCCGAGCATGTTGCAGAAGATGCGCCGGAAGTAGTCGTGGCGGGAGAACGACAGCAGGCTGCGCGAATCGGTGAGCATGCCGACGAAATGACGCAGCAGCCCGTACTGCATTTGCGTGGTCAACTGGCGCTCGATGCCATCGCGCTGATCGTTGAACCACCAGGCGGCCCCGAACTGCACCTTGCCGGGGATGCCGTCGCCCTGGAAGCTGCCGACCAGACTGGCAAGCATCTCGTTGTCACGCGGATTGAGGTTGTAGAGCACGGTGCGCGGCAGGGCGCGGTTCTGATCCATTGCATCGAGAATCATCGCCAAGGGCTCGCCATAGACGCCGTCACCGATGGCGTCGAAGCCACTGTTGGGGCCGATCTCGGCCAGGCCGCGCTGGCTGACGCTACGTGCCGCGCCCAGGTGCAGTTGCATGGCCCAGCCACGCTCGGCGTATTGCTGGCCGAGCCATAACAGCAGGGCAGTGGTAAAGCCGTCATATTCCTCCTTATTGAGCGTTTCACCCCGGCGACGGCGGTCGAGCATCCGATCCAGTTCGGCGCTCGACGGAGGCGCGGCGAAAGCCGGCTTCTCGAGGCTGTGATCCGACAGGCAGCAACCATGGGCCGCGAAATACTCAAGCCGCTGGTGCAACGCCGCGAGCAGATCGTCGAAGCGCTGGATGGTCACGCCACTGGCCGCCTCGAGATCGCGCAGATAGTCAACGAAGCCGGGCTGCTCGATCTTGAGCACGGCATCGGCACGGAACGTCGGCAGCAGAGCAAGCCGCGAGCCGTTCTGGGCATGCCGGCGATGCGCGTCGAGCGAGTCACAGGGGTCGTCGGTAGTGCATACGGTGCGCACCTGAAAGCTGTCCAGAATCCCTTGGGCATGCAGTTCAGGTGTCGCCAGGCGTTGGCGTGAAAGCGTCCATATCTCCTCGGCGGTCGCCGGCGAGAGCAGCATATTCTCGATGCCTAGCGGGTGACGCAGTTCCAGGTGCGTCCAGTGATAGAGCGGGTTGCCGAGGCAGTCGGGGACCGTCTCGGCCCACGCCTGGAAGCGTTCGCGGGCGTCGGCATCGCCGGTGATGCGCCGCTCATCGATGCCGGCGAAGCGCATCGCGCGCCACTTGTAGTGATCGCCGTGCAGCCACAGTTCGGTGAGGTTGTCGAATTGCTGGTTGCCGGCGATTTCCTCCGGACTCAGGTGCGAGTGATAGTCGCAGATCGGCATCTGGGCGGCATGGTCGTGGTAAAGATGTCGGGCCGCGTCGGTTTCCAGCAGGAAATCCGCTCCCATGAAATCGATCTTGTCGTTGAAAATCATGATGCTGCCCCTCGGTTGGTTAACCCATCAGCATATTGGGAAGAAAAAGCACGATGTTGGGGAAGAAGATAATGCCGAGTACGACGGCGAAGACGGCAATGGCAAAGGGAACGAGTTCACGACTGTAGTCCGTGAAGGGACAGCGCAGGATGCCGCACACCGTATACATCGAGATCCCCACCGGCGGGGTCATGCCACCGAAGGTCACCAGGGTCATCATCAGCAGCCCGAAATGCACCGGGTCGACGCCTGCGGCCTTGATGACCGGCACCAGAATCGGGGCCAGCAGCATCACCACCACCGTGGCCTCGAGCAACATGCCGAGGAACACCAGCAGTACCGCCAGGGTCAGCAACAGGGTGGTCTGGCTGGAAAACACCCCCAGCGTGAGCTCGGCGATGGTCTGGGGAACACGCTCGAAGGACACCACATAGCCGATGATCCCCGAGAACATGATGATCAGCATGATCATGCCGATGTCCCGGACACTGGCACGCATCGCCTCGATGATTTCACGCACGCCCATTTCGCGGTGGATAAAGCAGCCTACGACGAGGGCATAAACCACCGCGAAGGCCCCGGCCTCGGAGGGTGTGAACAGGCCGTAACGGATGCCCACCAGCAGCCACAGCGGAAACAGCAGGGCCCAGATGCTACTGCGGGTGGCGCTAATGACTTCGCCGAACTTGGGCAGGCTTTCGCGAACCGGGGTATAGCCTCGCCGACGCGAGACGAGCCAGGTGGTGATCATCAGGGCGACCATCAACAGCACGCCCGGCACGACGCCCGCGATGAACAAGCGGCCGATCGAGACCTCGCCGAGATAGCCATACAGGATCAGGCCGATGCTGGGAGGAATGGTGGCGGTAATCAAGCCGCCGATGGAGAGTACGGCCCCGGCGAAACCGGGCGAATAGCCTTCACTGACCATGCCCTTGCCCAGCACGCGTGACTGCATGGCGGCGTCTGCCACGGCTGAGCCTGAGACCCCGCCCATCAGGGTGCTGAGTACCAGGCTGGCCTGGGCCAAGCCGCCACTCATCCAGCCGGCCAGTAGCGTCGATAGACGGAGCAGGCGCGGTGTGATGCCGCTGGCGTTCATCAGGTGACCGATGAAAATGAACAGCGGAACCGCCAGGAGCGGAAAGGACTGGGTGGCGGAGACGATCCGCTGCGCCCCGATCCCCACCGGCAGAAACGTTCCCGGCAGCAGGAAGTAGAGAAAGCCGGCGATACCGATCGCGAAGGCGACCGGCATGCCGATGGCCATCAGCAACAGGCCGAGCACCAGCAGCAGAGCGGTGATCATAGCGTTTCCTCCACGAGCGTATCGTCGGAATCCAGGCTATGAACGACGCCCTTGGCCACGATGCGGCGGATCAGAGAGAGGCTCATGAGCACGGCGCCAACCGGCAGCGCGAGCGTAATGTAGCCGTAGCTCAATCCCGCCACGCCCATTGGGCGCTGCCAGTTGGAAAGCGCCAGCGGAAAGCCGTACCACACCAGCAGGGCCAGAAAGGTCAGCATCAGCAGCAGGCATGCGCTTGTCGTGACGCGAAGAACCGCAGGTGACATACGTACCGTCAGGGCATCGATGCGCACCTGGCCGCCACGGCGAAGCGTAATGTCAGCGCCTAATACAGCCGTCCAGATGAAAAAAAACTGGGCGAGTTCGGCACCTCCGGCAAAGGGGTGGCCAATGGCGCGCATCGTTGAGCTGGCGAGGATGGTTAGGGATGTGCAACCGAGCAGAACGATTGCCAGGCTATCTTCGAGTTTGTCGAACCAGCTCCACATAGAGGATCCTCAAGCCGTCTTGCGGCTCACCTTGGCTGGAAAGGAAGAAGAGGCCGGGTAATTTCCCGGCCTGGGCAAGAGCGCTGATGATGTCGCCTTACTCGTTAGCGGCGGGCACCAGTTGGTCACGATACTGATCGTAACCGAGCTCCTTGTAGACGCTGTCGACCCGATCGCGGAACAGGTCGATATCGACCTCGGTGAAGGTGACACCGTCCTGTTCCATGCGCTTGCGGGTGGCTTCCAGTGCGTCTTCGGTGGCCTGACTGGCCTCGGCGCCGGCCTTTTCAAGCTCCTCGTCGAGAATGGTGCGCAAGTCATCGGGCAGCGACTGATACCATTGGTCCGAGGTGACGATGCCACTCATCAGTTGGATATGATGGGTCAGCGCGACATGCTGGATGACCTCCTGGAGGCGCTGGCCATCAGCGGCGGTCAGCTGTGCCTCGGCCCCATCGATCGAGCCCAGTTGCAGCGCGGAATAGACCTCCGACCACGGCAAGGGAGTGGGGGTCGCCCCCATGGCTTCGACAGTCTTGAGCCACACCGGTGAGTTGATGGTACGGATACGTACGCCCTGCAGGTCCTCGGGCTTTTCGACAGGGGCCTGGGTCAACATTTCCCGCGCCCCCTGGAACCAGTTGTAGTTCAGCAGCCTGAGCCCGCTGCCGTCAGCCAGGTCTTCTACCCATCCCTTGTAAAGGTCGGATTGGGTAATCGCATCGTACTGGGTGTGATCCTCTACCAGGTACGGCGCACTGAGGATGCCCAGTTCGGGCTGGTACTCCGACAACCTGCCGGCGTCGATCAGGATGGCGATGTTGGCACCGCTGCGGATCTGCTCCACCACATCCTCGTCGGAACCCAACTGGCTATTGGGGAATATATTGAGGGTCAGCTCACCGTCGCTGCGCTCTTCGATCGACTGCTTGGCGCTCTCCATGGCCTGGACGATGGGGTCCTGTGCGTTTAGAGCCGAAGATAGATTCAATTCATAAGCGGCACTGGCCGGATTGCTGGCCAGGATGAGAGCCGCAGCGGGTAAGAGCAGGCGCGTTTTCATGTTCTTCTCCTGATGGCATGTTGTGATTGTTGGTGGACGTATTGCCCGTTAAAGGGCGTGTGCCTTGTTAAGCTGTCATGCTGGTATGTCTTTCTTGCTGTAAGGCAACGCGGAGGTGACGAACATCTCCGGGAAACGCCGCATCAGCTCCGGCAAGGAGTGCAGGATCTCGCGCTGATGAAGACTCATGGCCTGTTCCGCCGCTTCGGGGTTCTGCCTGGCGATCGCCTCGACAATCTTCTGATGTTGGTCTGCTAGCTTGGTAATCGGTGTCGACTCGGGAATGCTGAGGTAGCGAACCCGGTCCAACTGAGCCTTGACCTCCTCGGTAACGCTCCAGGCGGTGGTATGTCCTGCCCCTAGCGACAATGTCCGGTGGAACGTTTCATCGAGCTGAAAGAATCGATCGTAATCCCTGGGAGCGGCGCAGCGGCGCTGACGCTCGATCAGATCGTTGAGTTCTTCCATGACTCGCGCACTCAGGCCGCGCTCGGCGGCGGATCTGGCCACGGCAACCTCGATGGCTTCCCTGACGAACCGCGCTTCCATCACGGCGGCTTCTGAAATGCGCACCACATAGGTTCCACGCTGCGGCCGCACCTCGAGCAGGCCCGATTCGGACAGCCGAATGAACGCCTCGCGAACCGGCTGGCGGCTGACATCGAAAGTGTCGGCAATCTCCTTCTCGGATAACGCCTTGCCTGGCGCGAGTACCATGCAGATGATCGCCTGCCGCAATGTCTGGTAGAGGCGCTGGCGGACATTGCCGTCATGTGCTGTTTCCTTCCAGAGCGTATGCAATGAGGTGGTTGTCATGGTGCGCCTTCCGATCCGACTTGTATGGCTAGTATGGTAGTATGGTTCGGCGAGCACGATTCGACTTTGGTTAGACGCCCATGTCGCTTATTGTTATTTAAGTTTTAATTTAAGTAACTGGAGCGGAGGCGGCATGGGAATACGCGATTGGCCGGAGGGCGAGCGGCCCCGGGAAAAGCTGCTGACCTTGGGCGCGGGAGCGCTGTCGGATGCAGAGCTACTGGCGATCTTTCTACGCGTCGGCGTCAAGGGACGTTCGGCGGTGGATCTGGCGCGGGACCTGTTGTCCGCCTTCGGTGGGCTGCGCCAACTGCTCGAGGCCGACAAGACGCAGTTCTGTGCCGAGCATGGATTAGGCGAGGCCAAGTACGTGCAATTGCAGGCATCACTGGAGCTGTCCCGGCGTCACCTGGGCAGTCTGCTCGAACGGGGCGGGGCGTTGACGTCGCCGGCACTGGTCAGGGCCTTTCTCTCTTCGCATATGCGTCACCTGGGACATGAGGAATTCGCCGCGCTGTTTCTCGATACCCAGCACCAGGTGATCCGTTTCGAGGCCTTGTCCCGAGGCACGCTGGACAGTGCGTCCGTCTATCCGCGCGAGGTGGCGAGGCGAGCGCTGGAGCTGGGGGCTGGGGCAATCATCTTTGCGCATAACCATCCCTCTGGCGTAGCCGAGCCCAGTGACGCCGATCAGCGCATTACCGTTCGCCTCAAGGAGGCGCTGGCACTCTTCGAAATTCGTGTGCTGGATCATTTTATCGTCGGCGATGGAGAGGTCTTCTCCTTCGCCGAGCGTGGCTGGCTGTAGCTCAAAGCTCTGGCTGTCGTCTCTGCCAAAAGCAGAAACCGGTCGATAATCAGGCGTGAAACTGGCGATACGCGGCCGGGCGTGTTAAAACGCGCCTCGCCACCGAGCGTGTAGGTTCGGTCACATGCCGGATTTCGTTCATGCGGGGCTTGAATCTGCGGGTGCGTTTTTTGCGCGAGTCGCGGTAATCCTGCGCGGGTCAGGCTTTCAAGCCCGATTTCCAGTGTATCCGTACTGATATATTGCAGAGGATATCTTGCTGCTACGGCGATCCTCTGGTATAAAGTACGCCCTTTGACTTCCTTGGGTTAATTAAGGGGCGGAAGGCGGTCACCCTGCCATTCTCTCTTCCCGGTTTGCCCGACAGGTTTTGAACAACTCGCCCAGCGGTTGGAGGCTCTTATGTCCAAAGTATGTCAGGTTACCGGCAAGCGTCCGGTGACTGGTAACAACGTATCACACTCCCAGCGCAAGACGCGTCGTCGTTTCGTGCCCAATCTGCATACCCACCGTTTCTGGGTAGAGGCCGAGAAGCGCTTCGTCAAGCTGCGCGTCTCCTCCAAGGGCATGCGTATCATCGACAAGAAGGGCATCGAAGAGGTGCTCGTTGACATCCGTAAGCGCGGCGAGCGCATCTAAGGGGAGTATTGATCATGCGTGACAAGATCAAGATGGTGTCCAGCGCCGGTACCGGCCATTTCTACACCACCAACAAGAACAAGCGGAACACTCCGGACAAGCTTGAATTCAAGAAGTACGACCCGGTGGTTCGTCAGCACGTGATGTACAAGGAAGCCAAGATCAAGTGATCGTGGCCTCCCGCCGCAGGTGAGCCCACCTGCCTGAAAAAACCCGGTGCAGACCGGGTTTTTTTCGTCTGTGTCTTGCCGGTTTTCAGTCTCGGAGTGAGCCGAGGAGGAAGTCCGGTATCCTGCGAATACGCTCGAAGCCGACATATGCCCGAACTTCCCGAAGTCGAAACGACACGCCGCGGCCTCGCGCCGCATATCGAGAACCGCGAGATCCGTGAGGTTATCGTCCGCGAGCGCCGGATGCGGCTGCCGGTACCGGAAGATTTTATCGATTCCCTGGTCGGTTCACGCATCGGTGAGCTGGGTCGGCGCGCCAAGTACCTGATCGTGCCGATGGCGGATGCGCAGGATACTCCCCGCACGCTGCTCTGGCACCTGGGCATGTCGGGCAGTCTGCGCATTGCGCAGCTGGGCGACATGCCCCGAAAGCACGATCATATCGACCTGGTAATGGATAGCGGCGCCATCCTGCGTTATCACGATCCGCGCCGCTTCGGCTTCGTCGATTGGCTGGCAGGCTCTCTGTCGAGCGACCCGCGCCTGGTCCGGCTGGGTCCCGAGCCGCTGTCACCGGACTTCGACGGGGAGCGCCTCTATCGGCTCTCGCGCGGACGGCGCATCGCGGTTAAGCCGTTTCTGATGGATAACGCCGTGGTCGTGGGGGTGGGCAATATCTATGCCTCCGAGGCGTTGTTTCTGGCGGGAATCGATCCCCGGCGTGCCGTCGGGAACGTGTCGCGCGAGCGTTACCTGGCATTGGCCGAGGCGGTGCGTGCCGTGCTGGCAGCGGCCATTACCCAGGGAGGTACCACGCTGCGCGATTTCGTCAGCGGCACCGGCGAGCCGGGTTATTTTGCCCAGCGCCTCAATGTCTATGGCCGCACGGGGGAGCCCTGTCGACGCTGTGGTGATATGTTGCGCCTGGTCACTCTAGGCCAGCGCGCCAGCGTTTATTGTCCCGCCTGTCAGACATGATGTGAACCGAACTTGCCGTGCACGCTTGCATCGTCTGAAGCGCTGCGGTAAGGCTTTTCACCACTCATTCATATCGGGGCGTTAGAATGCGCCTCATAGTTTATGCCGTCGGAGATTACCGTGACCGAACGCCTGCGCCTGAAAAAGAATGCCGATCGACGCTTGAAGGCCGGCCATCTGTGGCTGTACTCCAACGAAATCGATACCGATGAAACCCCGCTCAAGACCTTCGAGCCCGGCACCCAGGCGGTGATCGAGGCGGCCAACGGCAAGGCGCTCGGGGTCGCTTACGTCAATCCTCACTCGCTGATCTGTGCACGTATCGTGTCGCGCGACGCCAATGTTCGCCTCGATCGTTCGCTGCTGGTGCATCGCTTCAACCAGGCGCTGTCGCTGCGCTCGAGGCTGTTCGCCAAGCCTTTCTATCGCCTGGTACACGGTGAAGGCGATCTGCTGCCGGGGTTGATCGTCGACCGTTTCGACGACGTGCTGGTGGTACAGCTCAACACCCTGGGAATGGAGCATGCCCGCGATGAAGTCATCGCTGCGTTGGACAAGGTCCTGTCACCGCGGGCCATCGTGTTCAAGAACGACTCCTCGGGGCGGCGTCAGGAGCAGCTCGAACGAGAGGTGGCGG
This sequence comes from Halomonas sp. WWR20, assembly GCF_054602495.1. Taxonomy (NCBI): domain Bacteria; kingdom Pseudomonadati; phylum Pseudomonadota; class Gammaproteobacteria; order Oceanospirillales; family Halomonadaceae; genus Halomonas; species Halomonas sp. WWR20. The sequence continues at coordinate 210,793 of NZ_JBTRHR010000007.1, read as the reverse complement.
TCGTTCACGGCGAACTGCCCGATCAAGTGCTGCTGGAAGAGAACGGCGTGCGTTTCGTGGCGCCGGTGCTCGAAGGACAAAAAACCGGCTGGTTCTACGATCACCGCGCCAACCGCGCCTGGCTCAACGCCCTGGTCGCCGGCAAGCGCGTACTCGACGTGTTCAGTTACGTCGGCGGGTGGGGGGTGCAGGCTGCGGCACACGGCGCCAGTGAGGTCTTGTGCGTGGACAGTTCCGCCGAGGCGCTGGAGCGGGTCGCCGAGAATGCCGCGCTCAATGGCGTGGCGGAGCAGGTCGCCGTGGGCGAGGGGGATGCCTTCGAGGCGCTGGCGGCTCTCAAGGCCGAGGGTGAGCAGTTCGACGTGATCGTGCTCGATCCACCGGCCTTCATCAAAAAGCGCAAGGATATCCCCAACGGCGAGCGCGCCTATTCGCGTCTCAATCGCGAGGCCATGCGCCTGCTGGGCCGCGACGGGTTGCTGATGACCGCATCGTGCTCCATGCACCTGGCGCCGGAGCGGCTGATGGAGAGTGTGCGCGGCGCGGTACGCCATCAAGATCGGCATGGGCAGGTCCTGTATCAGGGCAGTCAGGGCCCGGATCATCCCGTGCATCCGGCCATTCCCGAAACCGCTTATCTGAAGGCGCTGGGCGTGCGCGTGTTCCGGGATTGAGCCGATGACGGATCGCGTCCGTGTGTTCCGCCACTCCAACGCGCTGCTGGTCAGCCACGTACGCAACGTGCTGGTCAGTGCGGGGGTGCCCTGTGAGTTGCGCAACATGCTGCTGGGCGGCGGTGCGGGCGAGCTGCCGCTGGGCGAGTGCGAGCCCGAGGTGTGGGTGGCACTGCCCCGCGTTTCACGTGCAAAGGCACTGATTCACGAAGCGCTGCAAGGACCGGACATCACGCCGCCGGGCTGGACCTGTCGCACGTGCGGCGAGTCGCTGGAGGGCGTTTTCGAGGCCTGCTGGCGCTGCGAAACGCCACGTGACTGAGATGCCTCCTTCGACACTTCACCCTTCAGGAGAGCCACGATGACACAAGCCACCACGCCCTGGGATCTGCCCGAGACGCCTTTCGTGCTCGAGCTGCAGGTCGACGACAACGCCATCGATGACTTCGGCCACGTCAATAATGTCGAATACCTGCGCTGGATCGAGCGTGTCAGCTGGACTCACTCGCAGCATCTGGGGCTCGATCTCGCCACTTACCGCGAATACGACCGGGCCATGGCCGTGCATCGCCACGAGCTGGACTATCTGGCGCCGGCCTTCGCCGGTGAGCAACTGCAACTGGCGACGTGGATCGTCGCCTGCGACGGCCGGTTGACGCTGACGCGGCGCTTCCAGCTGCTGCGGCCTGCCGATGGCAGAACCCTGCTGCGTGCCCGTACGCGGTTTGCCTGCATCGAACTCTCTAGCGGGCGTGCCCGGCGTATGCCCGACGAATATGTCGCCGTTTACGGCAGCGCCCGTGTCGAAGACACCGCCGCCTAGCGGCAATCTTCTTGCAGAAGAATTGCGACGTTCCGGGCGCGATGGCAAGAAAAATTCAGGGTAAAGCAGAGCTTGCCGCGAGGTTATTGCGTTTTTTTTCAAGACCTCACGGCTTTCCTGCTGGTGTGCTGTAATGCCTGCGTTGGCTTCATCGCTCGTCATTCGGAGGTGTTATGGATATTGCAGTGCCCAAGGAGATCAAGAACCACGAGTACCGCGTCGCCCTGACACCCACCGGGGTCCGCGAGCTGGTCAACCGTGGCCATACGCTGATCGTGCAGGCCGGTGCCGGGGAAGGATCGGGCTTTGCCGATGCCGATTATCAGGCGGCCGGGGCGCGACTGGAGCCGGATGTCGCCAAGGTATGGGAGTCCGCCGAGCTGATCATCAAGGTCAAGGAGCCCCAGTCCGAAGAAGTCGCGCGGCTGCGCAAGGGACAGATGCTGTTCACCTACTTGCATCTGGCGGCCGAACACTCGTTGACCCGTGGACTGATGGACAGCGGCGCGACGTGCATTGCGTATGAGACCATCACCGACAGCCAGGGTGGACTGCCCTTGCTGGCCCCGATGAGTCGTGTGGCGGGTCGCATGGCGATCCAGGCCGGGGCGCACAGTCTGGAGAAGGCGCAGGGGGGCGCCGGTATCCTGTTGCCCGGTGTGCCCGGCGTCGCGCCGGCCAAGGTGACGGTCATCGGCGGCGGCGTGGTCGGCGAGAATGCGGCGCGCATGGCGCTAGGGTTGGGCGCGGAGGTTAGCGTGCTCGACAAGTCCCTGGTGCGCCTGGAAACGCTCGATCATCGCTATCAGGGCCGGTTGCATACGGTATATTCCACCGTCGATGCGCTGGAAGAGGCCATTCGTGAGTCGGACCTGATCGTCGGTGCGGTACTGGTACCGGGCGCGGCGGCGCCCAAGCTGATCACGCGCCGCCAGCTCGGCGACATGAAGCCGGGCAGCGTGCTGGTCGACGTGGCGATCGATCAGGGCGGCTGTTTCGAAACCAGCAAGGCGACCACCCATGCCGAACCCACCTATGTCGTGGATAACATCGTGCACTATTGCGTGGCCAACATGCCGGGCGCGGTGGCGCGCACGTCCACCCAGGCGCTGACCAATGCCACGTTGCCGTTCGTCATCGACCTGGCGGGCAAGGGCTGGAAGCAGGCCCTGGCGGACGATGCGCATTTCCTGCCGGGCCTGAACGTGCATGACGGACAGGTGACTTACGCGGCCGTAGCCGAGGCGTTCGGACTCGAGATGACCGACCCCTCGAGTCTGATACGCTGACGCGAACATACCGTTCAGTGCAGGAACAAGCGGTCAGGGGATAAGTTCCCGCTGGCCGCTTTCGGGTTGGGCGCGGTCGCTTTGAAAAGCCGCCGCGTTGTACACTGGAGCGATTCAAGCTGTCGCTCTGCAGGGGCGGCGGCGCTTTCGTCCAGGCCAAGGCAGACCTTTCGAGTTCATGAACAAGACACGCGTGCTTACCGGTATCACAACCTCGGGGACTCCCCATCTCGGCAACTATGTCGGCGCCATCCAACCCGCGATTGCCGCCAGCCAGGATCCCTCCGTCCAGTCCTTTTATTTCCTGGCGGATCTGCATGCCCTGATCAAGTGTCAGGATCCCCGGCGCGTTCAGGAATCCCGCCTGGAAATCGCCGCGACGTGGCTAGCGCTGGGGCTGGATACCGATAACGCCATCTTTTATCGCCAATCCGATATTCCCGAGATTCCCGAACTGACCTGGATGCTGTCCTGCGTTTGCGCCAAGGGTCTGATGAATCGCGCCCATGCCTACAAGGCGGCGGTGGCGGAGAACGAGGCGGCCGGCAACCAGGACCCTGACAAGGGTATTACCATGGGGCTATTCGGCTATCCGGTGCTGATGGGCGCCGATATCCTGATGTTTAATGCGCATAAAGTCCCGGTGGGACGTGATCAGATCCAGCATCTCGAGATGGCGCGTGACATGGCCGGACGTTTCAATCACCTCTACAGGGGCGAGTATTTCACCTTGCCGGAAGCGGTGGTCGACGAGAAGGTCGAAGTGTTGAAGGGGCTTGATGGGCGCAAGATGTCCAAGAGCTATAACAACACCATTCCGCTCTTCGTCTCCGAGAAGAAGCTGCTCAAGCTGGTACGCAAGATCAAGACCAATTCCCTGGAGCCAGGCGAGCCCAAGGACCCGGAAGGTTGCACGCTGTTTCAGATCTACTCCGCCTTCGCCAGCATCGATGAGCGCGAAGCAATGCGTGTGCGCTACCAGGAAGGCATCGGCTGGGGCGAGGTCAAGAACGAACTGTTCGAGTATCTCAATGCGCATCTGAAAGAGCCCCGCGAACGCTACAATACCTTGCTCGAGGATCCTGGGCACATCGAGCAGGTGCTGCGCAAGGGGGCCGAACGCGCACGTGCCGAGGCGGCACCGTTCATGGACCGGCTGCGCGAGACGGTGGGCCTGGGACGCTTCGTCTGAATCACGCTTTCCACCCGTCGTAAAAAAGCGCCCCGCCAATTATCTGGCGGGGCGCTATCACATCAGTCAGGCCGACAGGGTCTCGGCCCTTCTGGCGGACTACAGCATACTGCGCAGCACGTAGTGGAGGATACCGCCATGGCGGTAATATTCCATCTCGTTGGCGGTATCGATGCGGCAAAGCGCTTCGATATTCTTCTCGCCCTTGTCGGAGGTAATGGTCACCGTGACCGTACAGCCTGGCTGAAGGTCGTTCATGCCCGAGATGGAGATCGTTTCATCGCCGGTCAACCCGAGCGATTTACGATCCTCGCCTTGCGGAAACTGCAGCGGCAACACACCCATGCCGATCAGGTTGGAGCGGTGGATACGCTCGTAGGACTCCGCCAGCACCGCGCGCGCGCCGAGCAGTCGTGTGCCCTTGGCGGCCCAGTCGCGGCTCGAACCGGTGCCGTACTCCTTGCCTGCGACCACCACCAGCGGTGTCTGCTCCTCGGCATATTTCATCGCCGCGTCGTAGATCGCCATCTGCTCACCGGAGGGCACATGGCGGGTGTAGCCACCTTCCACGCCTTCGAGCATCTCGTTGCGGATACGCACGTTGGCGAAGGTGCCGCGCATCATCACCTCGTGGTTGCCGCGCCGCGAACCGTAGGAGTTGAAGTCCTTGGGTTCGACACCATGCTCCTGTAGATAACGCCCGGCGGGGCTGTCGGGCTTGATGGCCCCGGCCGGCGAGATATGGTCGGTGGTCACCGAATCGCCGAGCATCGCCAGTACATGGGCGTCCTTGATGTCCTCGACCGGCTCGGGATCCTTGCCCATGCCTTCGAAGAACGGAGGATGCTGGATATAGGTGGAGTCCTTGGACCAGGCATATACCTGACTCTGCGGCACTTCGAGCGACTGCCATATCTCGTCGCCGTTGAAGACCTCGGCATACTCCTTGCGGAACATCTCGGTCTTGACCTGCTCCACCGCCGTGGCGATTTCCGCCTGGCTCGGCCAGATATCCTTGAGGTAGACAGGCTGACCGTCCTGGCCCTGACCCAGCGGTTCTTTGGAAAGGTCGAGCCGCACGTTGCCGGCCAGCGCATAGGCGACAACCAAGGGGGGAGACGCCAGCCAGTTGGTGCGTACCAGCGGATGCACCCGTCCCTCGAAGTTACGGTTACCGGAAAGCACCGAGGCGACCGTCAGATCACCGGCATCGATGGCCTTCTCGATGGGCTCGGGCAGCGGCCCGGAATTGCCGATACAGGTGGTACAACCGTAACCCACCAGCTGGAAGCCCAGCTTGTCGAGGTCATCCTGCACGCCGCCCGCCTTGAGGTAGTCGGTGACCACCTTGGAGCCCGGGGCCAGCGAGGTCTTGACCCACGGCTTGGTGGTCAGCCCCTTTTCGGCGGCCTTGCGCGCCAGCAGGCCGGCGGCCAGCATTACGCTGGGGTTGGAGGTGTTGGTGCAGGAGGTGATGGCTGCAATCACCACGGCGCCGTGGTTGAGCTTGAAGTCCTCGTCCTTCCAATGGCACGTCTGGCTGTCAGGCGTCGTGTAGCGCTCATCCACATCGGCTGCCGGGTCGTTTCCGGAGACGTCCGGCAATTGGCCTTCCATCAGCGTTTCGAAGGTGGACTTCATGTCGGTCAACGCGACGCGGTCCTGAGGACGCTTGGGACCGGCCAGGCTGGCTTCGACTTCGTCCATGTCGAGGTGCAGCGTATCGGTGAAGATCGGCTCGTGACCGGGCTCGCGCCACAGACCCTGCGCCTTGGTGTAGGCTTCGACCAGAGCGACCTGTTCCTCGTCGCGACCGGTCAGGCGCATGTAGTTCAGCGTCTCCTCGTCGACCGGGAAGAAACCGCAAGTGGCGCCGTACTCCGGTGCCATGTTACCGATGGTGGCACGGTCGGCCAGCGGCAGATCCTTGAGACCGTCGCCGTAGAATTCGACGAACTTACCGACCACGCCCTTCTTGCGCAGCATCTGGGTGACGGTCAATACCAGGTCGGTGGCGGTGATGCCTTCGCGCAGCTTGCCGGTGAGCTTGAAGCCGATGACTTCGGGAATCAGCATCGATACCGGCTGACCCAGCATGGCCGCCTCGGCCTCGATGCCCCCCACGCCCCAGCCGAGCACGCCCAGGCCGTTGATCATGGTGGTGTGCGAGTCGGTTCCCACCAGCGTGTCGGGATAGGCGAAGGTCTTGCCGTCTTCCTCCTTGGTCCATACCGCCTTGCCCAGGTACTCGAGGTTGACCTGGTGGCAGATGCCGGTGCCCGGCGGCACCACACGGAAGTTGTCGAAGGCATCCTGACCCCAGCGCAGGAACTCGTAGCGTTCCTTGTTGCGCTCCATCTCGATGGCGACGTTGTCCTTGAAAGCGGATGCGTCACCGAAATGATCGACCATCACCGAGTGGTCGATGACCAGATCCACCGGCGAGAGCGGGTTGATCCGCGCCGGATCTTCGCCAAGCCGCTGTACCGCATCGCGCATGGAGGCCAGATCCACCACGCCGGGAACGCCGGTGAAATCCTGCATCAGGACCCGCGCTGGGCGATAGCCGATTTCACGCATGGAACGCGCTTCCTTCTGCCAGTCGACCAAGGCCTGCATGTCCTCGCGGGACACGCTGGATTCGTTGGTGAAACGCAACTGGTTCTCGAGCAACACTTTCAGCGTCATGGGGAGCCGCTTGAAGTCGCCCAGTGTTTCGGCCGCCTTGGGCAGGCTGTAATAGTGATAGGTGCGCTCACCTACGTCGAGCGTGGAGAGAGTATTCGGTGAAGCGTCGGTGCTCATGGGCCTCCTCCTCATGCTTGGGCGAGATACCGGAGCGAGAGACAGAATGTCGTCCGATGACAGTGTCTTCGATTAAGGTATACCGCCAGTCGCGGCGGGCTCACCCAATGTCAGGTTCCTTTTTAGCGATACAAACCGGCACCGCCAATACTAATCACATGGTCATGATAGGCCGTTATTTCAACTATCACCCACTAGCGCATGATGACAGAGCTGCGGTCACTAACGCCAGACACAACGAAAAGTAACGTCGTCGGCTTGTAAGTGGCAGCCAGCACCCGCATATCGATTATGGTCTATCGAGCATCGGCTATCGAAGGAGGGGCGGTGAACGAAGAGGAATTGACCTCATGTGATGTGCATTGTCCCTACTGCGATACCGCCTTTGAGCTGCTGGTGGACACCAGTGCGGGAGGCCATGCGACATGGGAGGATTGTCCCCGTTGTTGCGCCCCGATACAGGTACAGGTCGTCGTCTCGATGAGCGGCGAGTACGAGCATGTCATGCTTGGGCGCGATGATGATGTTTTCTGAGCGGCGCGACGATTCGCGGCTATAGGTGAAGACAATCGGCTCCATAGCGGTCATGCTAATCGCCCCGATAGACATTGCCTATATCATCCATAAGTCCAATCAAATTGGATTGCGCCGTTAGACACATTAGGCTGTGTCACGAATTTACTCACGACCCATTTCTTATTTTCCAAGGAGTTCTAATGAGCGTATTGGTTGGACGTCAAGCCCCCGATTTCGAAACGGCCGCCGTGCTGGGTGACGGTACCATCGTTGACAATTTCAAGCTGTCCGACGGCAACGGCAAGATGCGTGTCCTGTTCTTCTGGCCGCTGGACTTCACTTTCGTTTGCCCGTCGGAAATCATCGCCCATGACAATCGTCTGGCGAAGTTCAAGGAACTGGGCGTGGAAGTGATTGGTGTCTCCATCGATTCTCAGTTCACTCACCATGCCTGGCGCAAGACCTCTCCCGAGAAGGGCGGTATCGGCGAAGTCGGCTTCCCGATCGTGGCTGACGTCAAGCATGAAGTGACTCAGGCCTACGGCATCGAGCATCCGGATGCGGGCGTGGCGATGCGCGCCTCCTTCCTCATCGACGAGAACGGCGTCGTTCAGCACCAGGTCGTCAACAACCTGCCGCTGGGCCGCAACGTCGACGAGATGCTGCGCATGGTCAAGGCGCTGCAGCATCACCAGAAGCATGGCGAAGTCTGCCCGGCTGGCTGGGAAGAAGGCCAGGAAGGCATGAAGGACACTGCGGAAGGGGTTGCCAAGTATCTGGGCACCCACTCCACAACGCTGTAAGATGGTCATCAGTGTTACCCGGGCGGCCTGCAAGGCCGCCCTTCGCATACGCAAGTTCTTTTCCTTGTCGGTAATGGATGCCATAGGCAAGGCTTGACGTATCGTTTCCAGCGGCTTGTGGTATGGATTGCCTCGGCAGTTCATTCCTCAAGCCGTTTTGCGATTCACCGCGATAATTTTCCATTCTGCATTCAGTGAAGCGAGGTCCTGCATGAGTGTTGCGCGCCACGAACGCCTGATCATTCTCGGCTCCGGGCCGGCCGGCTACTCGGCTGCCGTCTATGCCGCCCGCGCCAATCTCAAGCCGCTGCTGATTACCGGTATGCAGATGGGGGGGCAGTTGACCACCACTACCGACGTCGATAACTGGCCGGGCGACGATACGGGAGTGCAAGGGCCCGAACTGATGGAGCGCATGCGCAAGCATGCCGAGCGCTTCGATACCGAGATTCTCTTCGATCATATCCATGAGGTGGAGCTGCGCCAGAAACCCTTTACGCTCAAGGGCGACAACGGCACGTACACCTGCGATGCGCTGATCATCTCCACCGGTGCCAGTGCGCGCTATCTGGGGCTGCCTTCCGAAGAGCAGTACATGGGGCAGGGTGTGTCCGCCTGCGCCACGTGTGACGGTTTCTTCTATCGGGGACAGGAAGTCGTCGTCGTGGGCGGCGGCAATACCGCCGTGGAGGAAGCGCTGTATCTGTCCAATATCGCCTCCAAGGTCACCCTGGTACATCGTCGCGACAGCCTGCGGGCCGAGAAAATCCTCCAGGACAAGCTCTTCGAGAAGGTGGCCAACGGCAATATGGCGGTCGAGTGGCACCAGACGCTGGAAGAAGTGCTGGGGGACGCCTCAGGCGTCACTGGCGTGCGGCTGCGCTCGACGCTGGATGGCAGCACCAAGGAGCTGGCCGTGATGGGCGCGTTCATCGCCATCGGTCACACGCCGAATACGGCGATCTTCGAAGGCCAGCTGGACATGAACAACGGCTACATCAAGGTTCGCTCAGGTCTCGAGGGCAACGCCACCGCGACCAGCGTTCCCGGGGTCTTCGCCGCGGGTGACGTCATCGATCATGTCTATCGCCAGGCGATTACCTCGGCGGGAACCGGGTGCATGGCGGCCCTCGATGTCGAGCGCTATCTCGACGGCATCGAATCCGCAATGGTCGAATAAGCGCGATGCGAGCAGGCCGGCGGTTTAACCGCGGGCCTGACTGTCAGGGGCGGCGTCACGCCTTTGGCGTTATCGGTTCGGATCGCGAGGCGCTTGCTCGATACCCTTGCTTGCCCGACACCCCTTAATAGTGGGGTGGGATTTCATCTTCCGTGCGAAAGCCTGCGTCCTCTTCGGCATCGAGCGCCTGATGGTTGGCCCTGAGTCGCTGCTGAAGCAGTTCGTTCATTCTTTCCAGGCGTTCGAGCAACTGGCCGTGTCGCGCGATCGCCTGATCGAGGGTGTCCAGCCAATCTTCCTGATAAGCCAGGCGACTTTCCAGACCCTCGAGACGTTGTTCCAGCAGGGCAAGCGAGTCGGCATGGGTCATGCTAGAATCCTCCGGCTGAGTGTCACTCCATCATGACACCTTCATGTGTTTTCGCCCACGCGTAATGCGCAGCCGGGCTTTTCCTGTCATCACAACAAGAGAAATCGAGGTCCATGAATCGCAAGGTCATTCTTCGCTGTATTCTCATCAGTCTGTTACTCGCCGCGCTGTCCCCGCTGCTGATTATGCTCTTTATCGCGCTCGCGGATGGTGCTCTGGCCGACGAACTGCGCAATAGGCTGGAAGCGGGCGGCATGGTCAGAGCCTATGGCGCCACGCTGCTGGCGACGTTCCTGGTGTTGCTGGCCGCGACGTTGACGGTGCATGCGCTCACCCCCCAGTTGGCGAGTCTCACCGAAGTCGAAGACGACGATCGGGAAATCGGCGAGGTAAAATGGTTCAACGTCAACAAGGGATACGGCTTCATCACCCGGGATAGTGGCGAAGATGTGTTCGTGCATTTCCGCGCCATCCGCGGCAAGGGACACCGCACCCTGGCCGAGGGTCAGAAGGTCCGTTATTACATCATCCACAACGAGCGCGGCCTGCAGGCCGATGACGTCACCGTCATCACCTGATCGGCGACGCCCAACCTGCCAACGCCCGCTCGCATCCGAGCGGGCGTTTTACGTTATGGCGATGCGGGTTTCGCCGTATCCTGGAGAGTGCCGTTGTGGGCGGCCTCGGCACGCGATTCGGCCTCGACGAACACGCGTTGCACGTGGGGATGCGCCTGCTTGATGGCCCGATCCAGGGTGACGATGGAACGCTCGATACTTTCAGCCGGCGTACCGCGGACGAAATGCACGCTGAGGTTGACCAGAATGTAGTCGGGTCCCATATGCATGGTCAGCACTTCGTGAACGGTCTCGACCCCCTCGGCTTGCCCGGCGAGCCGGCGAATGTCCTCGACGACCGACCGGTTGGCGCTTTCGCCGATCAAGAGTCCCTTGGTCTCGACCGCTAGCCAGATAGCCGTCCCGCCCAGAATCAGGCCGATGATGACCGAGGCGATACCGTCAAAGACCGGGTTGCCGGTCCACTGGCTCAAGGCCACGCCCGCCAGCGCCGCCAGCAGACCGAGCAGCGCGGCGGAGTCCTCGAACACCACCACGAACATCGAGGGGTCCTTGCCGCGATGAACGGCCTCGAGGTAGCCCCATTTGCCCTTGGTTTTACGGAACTCGTTGAGCGCAAAGGCCCAGGAAGCCCCTTCGAACAGGATACCCAGCCCCAGCACCGCGTAGTTGATCAGCGGTGACTCCATCGGTTCGGGATTGAGAATATGAATGATGCCTTCGTAAAGCGATATTCCCGAGCCGATGGCGAAAATCAGCAACGCCACCACGAAGCTCCAGAAATATATTTCCTTGCCGTGGCCGAAGGGGAACTGGGCATCGGGCGGTTTCCGGGCCCGGTGCATGCCCAGCAGCAACAGGACCTGATTGCCGGTATCCACGACCGAGTGGATGCCTTCTGAGAGCATGGCGGAACTGCCGGTCATCGCGGCCGCGATGAACTTGGTAACGGCAATCAATGTATTGCCTGCCATGGCGGCGTAGATGACCGCCTTCGATTCAGATGCCATAACGTTGCTTCTTCCCTGAAGTTAAACCGCTCGAGGGCTACAGTATCGATCAGGCAGGCCCGGTATGCCTGCTACTGTGCCCGATTTCCGTGCTGAATGGCGCTACCTTCCCGAGTCGGGCCAAGTGATGGCGGCCTCCGTGCCATCAGGCTGGATCTGCCAGAAGCGATCGGGGTCGTCTCCCGGCTGCCAGCCGCCCAGCGAGCAGCGCACTTCACATTGCAGGCGTGCCGCTGCCGCCCGCGCGCAATCGACATCGCGCATCCAGGGGGTGCCGGCACTGTCGAACCACAGGCTGGCGTAGCTGTCGGCGGCATTCTCGACCAGCAGCACGGGGATGCTGGCATCGCCACAACGGCCACGGCCACGCCATTGACGCTTTCCGGCTCGATCAAGCGACGACATGTCGTCGAATGCCTCTCGGAGCCAGGCCTCGAGCATACCGATATCCACGGATGCCAGGTAAATCTCGATGTCGGGATAGCGCTGCATGGTCTGCCTCAGGTGAAGAGTCGCGTGAGAATCGCTTCGTAGATGCGGCTCAGAGTGTTCAGGTCCGAGGCGCGGATGCGTTCATCGACCTTGTGGATGGTGGCGTTGACCGGGCCCAATTCGACCACCTGTGCACCCAGCGTGGCGATGAAGCGACCGTCGGAGGTGCCACCCGCGGTGGAGAGCTGTGGACGTACACCCTGCACGCTCTCGACACCGGCGAGCGCGGCCTCGATCAGGGCGCCTTCGGCGGTCAGGAACGGCTCGCCGTTGAGTGTCCAGTCGAGGCGGTAGTCCAAGCCATGGGCGTCGAGAATCGCACGGGTGCGTGCCTTGAGCTCATCGAAGGTCACCTCGGTGGAGTAGCGGAAGTTGAACACCACCTCCAGCTCGCCGGGAATCACATTGGTGGCCCCGGTTCCGGCACGGATGTTGGATATCTGGAAACTGGTGGCGGGAAAGAATTCGTTACCGCTGTCCCAGTTTTCGCGTGCCAGGGCGTCGAGGGCCGGCGCCGCCTCGTGAATGGGATTGCGCGCCAGATGCGGATAGGCCACGTGGCCCTGCACGCCGCTGACATGCAGCACGCCACCCAGCGAGCCGCGTCGGCCGTTCTTGATCATGTCGCCGAGATGCTGGGTGGAAGAGGGTTCGCCGACGATGCAGTAATCGAGACGCTCGTGACGTTCGCGCAAGTGTTCGACCACGGCGCGGGTGCCGTCGATGGCCGGGCCCTCCTCGTCGGCGGTGATCAGAAAGGCGATCTTGCCGTCATGTTCGGGGCAGGCGCGAACGAAGCGCTCCACCGCGGTGATCATGGCGGCCAAGCTGCCCTTCATGTCGGCGGCGCCACGGCCACAAAGCTCACCTTCGGCGTTGACGTGCGGCTCGAAGGGCGGCGTTTCCCAGTTGGTTTCCGGACCGCTGGGGACCACGTCGGTATGGCCGGCAAAGGCCAGCACCGGCCCGTGGTGGCCATGGACCGCCCAGAAGTTCTCCACCTCGCCGAAGCGCAACCGTTCGATCGTAAAGCCCAGCCGGCTCAGGCGCTCGATCATGACCTCCTGACAGCCCGCGTCGTCGGGAGTCACCGACGGGCGGCGCATCAGCTCGCAGGCCAGCTCCAGCGTCGGCGAGAGGGGCGATGAAGCCCGTGAGGGCTCGGCGGTATCAGGCGATGGCATGAAGAGTCTCGAGTAAGGCAAACAATGACGCCTGCCAACGGCAGGCGCGGGGATCAGTTGTGCGCGTGCAGCGCTTCGTTGAGCTCGATGGCGCTCTTGTTGGTCAGGCACTCGATGCGGCCATTGACCGAATTGCGACGCAGCAGCAGGTCATCCTGGCCGGCCAGGTCGCGCCCGGCGACGGTTTCGACCAGCTCGCCCTTGTCATCGAGGACCGCAACCTTGGCGCCGGCGGTGAGGTACAGACCGGCTTCCACGGTGCAGCGGTTGCCCAACGGAATGCCGATGCCGGCGTTGGCGCCGATCAAACAGCCTTCGCCCACGGAAATCACGATATTTCCTCCCCCCGAGAGGGTGCCCATGGTCGAGCAACCGCCGCCCAGGTCGGAGCCCTTGCCGACCATGACGCCGGCGGAGATGCGCCCTTCGATCATGCCCGGCCCTGCGGTGCCGGCATTGAAGTTGACGAAGCCTTCGTGCATCACAGTGGTGCCTTCACCAAGGTAAGCGCCCAGCCGCACGCGGGCGGTATCGGCGATACGAATACCCTTGGGCACCACGTAGTCGGCCATCTTGGGGAATTTGTCGACGCAGTCCACCGATAGCGCACGACCTTCCAGGCGTGCCTTGAGGCGCCGCGCCGGCAGCTCCTCGATATCGATGGCGCCTTCGTTGGTCCAGGCGATGTTCTTCAACAGGCCGAACATGCCGCTCAGGTCGATACCGTGCGGCTTGACCAGACGGTGCGACAGCAGGTGCAACTTGAGATACACCTCGGGCACGCTGGTCGGCGCCTCGTCGGTCTCGAGAAACACCGCGACCAGGGGGCGCTGGCTCATGAACAGCGTCTCGGCGAGTTCGGCCTGGGCGTCATCACCGGCGCTGCGCAGGGCCGTGGCCAGCGCGGCGCAATGCTCGGGCAGGAAGCTGACCACGGCGTTGCCGGCGGGGGCCTCGAGCGTCTGGCGGGCAGCCTCGACCAGTGCGGCATCGGGCTGGTGCAGCGGGGCGGGATAGTAAACTTCCAGCCAGTCGCCTTGGGTGTTCTGGGAGCCGATTCCAAGGGCGAAGCTCAGCATGTCAGTGTCCTCATTGTGTTCAGTCAAGTGATCAACCGGATCGGGCAACCCGCCGTCCGACGACGGGTGTCGCGAGTGCCGCGTGGTATTAGCCGGCCAGCGCCGCGTACGTGTCGGGTTTGAAGCCGACGATTAGCGCGTCTTGGCTATCGAGTAGCGGTCGCTTGAGCAGGGTGGGGTGCGCAAGCAGAAGCGTACGGGCCTTGTCGGTATCGAGGTCTTGCTTGTCGCTATCCGCGAGCGAACGCCAGGTCTGGCTGCGCGTATTGACCAGCGTCTGCCAGTCGGTACGGGCCAGGAAATCGTCGAGCAGCGCGGCGTTCAGGCCGTCTTCGCGCAGGTCATGATAGCGGTGGGCAATGCCCTGGGCATCGAGTGCCCTGCGCGCCTTGCGACAGGTGTCACAGGTCTTGATGCCATACACGATGATCATGTCGCTCTCCTGAGCTGTGATTAGCGGTGACGCTCGATGAAGCGGCGAATGCGCTGCGCGGCTTCGACGGTGGCCTGGGTGTCGGCCACCAGCGCCAGACGCACGCGTCCTGCGCCGGGGTTGTAGGAGGACGAGCTGGCGTCCTGGGTCTCGCGGGACATGTAACGCCCCGGCAGTACGCTGACATGCTGTTCGGCAAACAGCTCGCGGGCGAAGGCCTCGTCATCGCCGCCGGGCACCGCCGGCCATAGATAGAAGCTGGCCTCGGGCGCGGCAAACTCCATCACCGGAGCAAGAATTTCACTCACCGCGGCGAACTTGTCGCGGTAGTCGTCACGGTTGGCCAGCACATGTGCCTCGTCATTCCAGGCGACGATCGAGGCTTGCTGTACCTGCAGCGACATGGCGCAGCCGTGATAGGTGCGATAACGCTTGAACGGCGCGATCAGATCGGCATCGCCGGCGACGAAGCCTGAGCGCAGCCCCGGCAGGTTGGAGCGCTTGGAGAGCGAGTGGAAAACGATACAACGGCGATAGTCGTCGCGACCGAGCGTCGCGCAAGCCTGCAGCAGTCCGGGCGGCGGCGCGGTTTCGTCGAGGTACAGCTCCGAATAGCACTCGTCGGAGGCAATGATGAAGTCATGTTCGTCGGCGAGTTCGAGCAGCCGCTGATAGTCGGCCAGCGGCGTGACGGCCCCGGTGGGGTTGCCCGGCGAGCAGACGAAGACGATCTGCACCTCGCGCCAAGTATCCACCGGCACGGCATCGAAATCCGGGCGCCAGCCATGTTCGGCATGGCAGTTCAGGTACAACGGCTGCCCCCCGGCAAGCAGGGTGGCACCTTCATAGATCTGATAGAAAGGGTTGGGCATGGCCACCCGAGCGGGGCGCGAGCGGTCGAGCGCGGCCTGTACGAAGGCGAAGATGGCTTCACGCGTGCCATTGACCGGCAGCATGTGCTGCTCGGGATCGAGACTGCCCCGGGCCAGGCCGAAGCGTCGCGTGGCCCAGTTGGCCATGACGCGACGCAGTTCGGGCAGACCGGTGGTGGCCGGATAGCGTGCCACATCGCCGGCGTGGCGATTGAGCGCCTCAAGTACCGCCGCAGGCGGGGCATGTTGAGGCTCGCCGATCGACAACGGAATATGCGCGAGTGCATGCGGTGGCGTTACGCCGGCCTTCAGGGCGGCCAGCCGCTCGAAGGGGTAGGGCTTGAGGGCGTCAAGATCGGGATTCATCGATGTTCCAGCGTGGTCCGGTCGCGCGGACGACATGTCGTTTAGAGGTGCTATCCCGCGGGCGAGGCCCGGCATACGGAGCGACGACCTGCGCAAAGCCCCCCATTATAGGCAAGCCGGCAGGACGCCTCAAATCGGGGCCGGACCGGGGCGTTTCAGCATTGGCCCTCAGACATTCAGGACTTCGCACAGGCGCTCGCGCAGGCGTGCCTGACGTGCGGGGTCGGTCAGCGGTTGTCCGGCTTTGTCGGTGATGAAGAACACGTCCTCGACCCGCTCGCCGAGAGTGGCGATCTTGGCCGCCGACAGCGCAATGTTCTGCTCCATGAAGATGCGTCCGACGCGCGCCAGCAGGCCGGGGCGGTCGGGAGCGATGAGCTCGAGCGAGGTGCGATGATTGGCGATATCCTGCTCGATGACCACCTGGGTGGGGACTTTGAAGTGCTTGAGCTGCCGGGGGGTGTGGCGGCTGACGATCTGGGGGTAGTCTTCGGGGTCGTCGAGCTCCTCGACCAGGTGCTGGCGAATGTCCGCCAGGCGGGCGGGATCGCGAATCGGCTCATCGTTGTCGTCGAGCACAATGAAGGTGTTCAGGGTCCAGTCATTGCTCGACGTGGCGATGCGTGCGTCATGGATCGACAGCCCCAGCTGTTCCATGGCCGCTGCGGTGGCGGCGAACAGGTCCTCCACCGAGCGGGTGTGTATGAACACCTTGGTACCGCCCTCCGTCATGTCTTCGGTGGGCGCGTTGACCAGCACCAGTGGCAGTGGCGAGGGAGTGTGCGCCAGGATGCCCTGGGTCTGCCAGACGATCTCGCTGGGGGAGTACTGCAGGAAGTAATCCTCGCCGAACGAGGTCCATAGCTGTTCGACCTGAGCGGCGTCGGCGCCCACGCTGCGGAGCAGCGCCAGGGCTTCTTCACGTGACTCCTGCGCCCACTCGGCCCGGTCGAGCGCATTATCCAGTCCGCGGCGCAGCACACGCTTGGTTTCGGTATACAGTTGTCGCATCAACGAGGCGCGCCAGCCGTTCCACAAGGAAGGATTGGTGGCGTTGATGTCGGCGACGGTGAGCACGTAGAGATAGTTCAGGTGCACCTCGTCGCGCATCTGCTCGGCGAATTCTCGGATCACGTCGGGATCGGAAATGTCGCGCTTCTGCGCCGTCATCGACATCAGCAGATGGTGCTTGACCAGCCATGCGACCAGCCGGGTATCGCGTCCCGACAGGCCATGGCGTTCGCAGAACAGTGTCGCATCCTGCGCGCCCAGTTCGGAGTGGTCGCCGCCGCGGCCCTTGCCGATATCGTGGTATAGCCCGGCGATCCACAGCAGCTCGAGCTTGGGCAACTGATGGACGAGGGTGGCGGCGACTGGAAACTGGTGGCGCCCCTCCGGCTCGCGAAAGCGCTGCACGAATTTCAGCAACCTCAACGTATGCGCATCGACGGTATAGATGTGAAACAGGTCGTGCTGCATCAGGCCCACCGCCTGGCCGAACTCCGGCAGGTACTTGCCGAGCACGCCATAGCGCGACATGCGGCGCAACTGGCGGGCCACGTTGCCACCTGAGCGCAACAGTTCCATGAACAGGCTGTGATGGCGCACGTCCTCGCGAAAGGCGGCATCGATCTGGTGGCGTTGATCACGGATCAGGCGGATGGTCGCCGCTCGCACCCCCTCGATCTCGGGATGCTGGGCCATGAGCAGGAACAGCTCGAGCAGGGCTCCCGGGCGACGCTTGAATACATTGGTATGGCGAGCCTGGATGTAGCCGCCCTTGATTTCGAAGCGCTTGTTGAGCGGTTTGCTCTCGAGCACTTCGTCGGCATGCAGGATGACCTCGTCGAAGTGCTGCAACAGCATATCATTGAGCCCCGCCAGGGTGGTGACATGCCGATAGTAGCGTTTCATGAACTGCTCGACGGCGAGGCGCTCCGGGGTGTCAACATAACCGAACAGCTCGGCGATGGCGCGCTGATGGTCGAACAGCAGCCGGTCCTCGGCACGGCCGGTGAGCATGTGCAGCGCGTAGCGGACCTGCCACAAGAAGGCCTGGCCCTGGCTCAAGATGCGCAGCTCGGCATCGTTCATGAAGCCCTGGGCGACGACGTCTTCGTAGCGCAGCGGCCCGAAGTGGCGCTTGGCGACCCATCCGATCATCTGAATGTCACGCAGCCCACCGGGAGAACTCTTGATGTTGGGCTCGAGGTGGTATTCCGAGTTGTTGAAGCGATAGTGGCGAGTGATCTGTTCCTGCCATTTGGCCTTGAAGAAGGCGTCCGAGGGCCACATGGCCGCGGTGGACAGACGCTCGCGCATGGCGTCGCGCAGGTGTTCGGGGCCCGCCAGCGTACGGGTTTCGAGCAGGTTGGTGATGACCGTGACGTCGGCCAGGGCTTCGCGCTCGCAGTCGGATAGCGAGCGCACGCTCTGACCGATTTCCAGCCCGATATCCCACAAGAAGGTGATGAAGGCGGTCAGCGGTTCGCGGTAGGGGGTGTCGTCGTCATGCTCGAGCAGCAGCAGTAAGTCGATGTCCGAGTGCGGATGTAACTCGCCGCGTCCGTAACCGCCCACGGCGAGCAGGGCGACGCCGTCATCGGGCCAGGCGTGACGCGACCAGGCGATGCTGAGCAACTGATCCAGACACCAGGCGCGACCGTGAATCAGATCACGAATATCGGCGCCTGCTCGAAAGCGGGCGTCGAGGCGAGTCTGCAGGGTATGCAGCGCTTGCTTGAACACCATGATCGGCGTGCGGCTGGCCTGGAGCTCGGCGGCAAACGCCGCGACGTCGAACAGCGTCTCGTCGGGGGTGAAGCGATAGTGGTGAAGCAGCATTCGGCGTGAGTCTCCGGACGAGCGTGGGAAACGCGGAACTTCTGCATGACGCACTCGAGCGTGGCGCGCTTGAATGCGAAGAGGGCGACGTGAACGGGGTGCCCGCGAAAGACATGATAACGGTAAAACCGGCCCCGGCAGTAGCCGATATGGCCAGACCGGGGCGCTAGCGGAAATCAGGCGTTCAGAAAGGACAGGTCTTCATCGGCGCGCGCGGTCAGGACCTCGACGCCGTCGGCTGTGACCAGTAGGGTATGTTCCCACTGGGCGGTCAGGCTCTTGTCCTTGGTCACCGCCGTCCACCTGTCCTTGAGCACCTTGGTCTGGTAACCGCCGACGTTGACCATCGGCTCGACGGTCAGGCACATGCCCTCGGCGAGCTCGGCATCGGCCGCCGGATCGTAACCGTCGTAATGCAGCACCTGGGGCTCCTCATGGAAGCCGACACCGATGCCATGCCCGCAAAAATCGCGTACCACCGAGTAGCCGTTGGCCTCGGCATGGCTCTGAATGGCGCGGGCGAGCTCCGAGAGGCGCACGCCGGGACGTACCAGCGCCATGCTCTTGTACAGACATTCCTGGGTCACGCGGCATAGCCGTTCGCCCTGAATGGTTTCGCCAATGATAAACATCATGCTGGTATCACCGTGGTAACCGTCGGCGGTCCTCACGGTGATGTCCATGTTCATGATGTCGCCCTTCTTCAGCTTCTTGTCGAAATCGGGGATGCCGTGGCAGACCACATGGTTGAGTGAAGTGCAGATCGACTTGGGGAACCCGTGATAGTTAAGCGGTGCGGGCGTCGAGCCCAGCTCGTTGACAATGTAGTCATGGCACAGGCGGTCGAGCTCGCCGGTGCTGACTCCGGCCTGCACATGGGGCGTGATCATCTCCAGCACGCTGGCAGCCTGGCGGCCGGCTTCGCGCATCTTGTCGATTTCATCGGGCGTCTTGATGGGAATATTCATACAATCTCGGATCGGAAGGGGTCGGGCCTGCCGGCGCGGCACGCAAACGCTTGCGACCTGCGCTGAATGTATCCCGGGCCAATTTTGCGGCAGGCATACGGCTTCATCTTGGAATCGTTCTATGGTATAAAGCCGCGCGCTTTACTGCAATCTTCTACACTGGTTCTGCCGATTCGTCGGTCTGGCGAGGAGTTGTTTTGCGAGAAAGTGCGACACAAGCTTAACGCCTTAAAAACACACATGCACCGTCACATGGTCCCGGGTGCCGTACGGAACGCGTCCCACGATGCGCCTGCGGTCGGATCCATGGGGTGTGTGGAGGCCCAACCCGATTCTCAGGAGTCATCATGGCACAAGTCAATATGCGTGACCTGCTCAAGGCAGGCGCTCACTTCGGTCACCAGACCAAGTACTGGAACCCGAAGATGAGTAAATTCATCTTCGGCGCGCGCAACAAGATTCATATCATCAACCTCGAGCACACTCTGCCGGCATTGAACGATGCGATCGGCGTGGTCGAGAAGATGGCCGCTTCCAACAACAAGATCCTGTTCGTCGGCACCAAGCGTTCCGCCAGCAAGATCATCAAGGAAGAAGCCGTGCGCGCGGGTCAGCCGTTCGTCAACCATCGCTGGTTGGGCGGCATGCTGACCAACTACAAGACGATTCGTGTTTCCATCAAGCGTCTGCGCGAACTCGAAACCATGCACGAAGATGGCACTTTCGAGAAGCTGACCAAG
Organism: Halomonas sp. WWR20; assembly: GCF_054602495.1. Taxonomy (NCBI): domain Bacteria; kingdom Pseudomonadati; phylum Pseudomonadota; class Gammaproteobacteria; order Oceanospirillales; family Halomonadaceae; genus Halomonas; species Halomonas sp. WWR20. The sequence goes on along the minus strand of NZ_JBTRHR010000007.1, from coordinate 190,575 downwards.
AAGGAAGTCCTGATGGCGACCCGCGAGCAGGACAAGCTCGAGCGTTCCGTTGGCGGTATCAAGGACATGGGTGGCCTGCCCGATGCACTGTTCGTGATCGACGTCGATCATGAGCGCATCGCGATCAACGAAGCCAACAAGCTGGGCATCCCGGTCATTGGCGTGGTCGATACCAATTCCGACCCGGATGGCGTGGATTACGTCATCCCGGGCAACGATGACTCCATTCGTGCCATCCAGATCTACGTACAGGCTATCGCCGATGCCTGCGCGAAAGCGAAGGAAGGTCGTCCCGACGAGTTTGTCGAAGTCGCCGAAACGAACAACGAAGTCGCCGAGTGATCCTGGCATGTCTGCATCGTCTGTCATCTGGAGTGCGTTAACCTGATAAGGTGCTCCCCGGCAGGCTGAGCGGACAACGATGAGGGGGCTACGGCCCCCTTTTTTCACCGTCCGGCCGTTGGACGAGTGGATCACCCGGAATTCCGAATCAAGACGTCGAACCATTCAGAGGTAATATCATGGCAGCTATCAGCGCATCTCTGGTCAAAGAACTGCGCGAGCGCACCGGACTCGGCATGATGGAGTGCAAGAAGGCACTCACCGAAGCCGGTGGCGACATCGAGAAGGCCATCGAGGACCTGCGCAAGAATGCGGGTCTGAAGTCCGCCAAGAAAGCCGGGCGTATCGCCGCCGAAGGCGCTATCGTGACCCGCGTGGCCGAGGACGGCAGCTACGGTGCGATGCTCGAAGTCAATTCCGAGACCGATTTCGTTTCGCGTGATGACAACTTCAAGGGCTTCGCCGAGAAAGTGCTGGCCAAGGTCTTCGAGAGCAAATCCGAGAGCATTGCCGAAGTGATGGACGGCGAACTCGAAGAAGCACGCAACCAACTGGTGCAGAAGATCGGTGAGAACATCACCGTACGCCGTGCGGCGGTCATCGAAGCGCCGGCGGGCGGTTTGGTCGGTGCCTACGTTCACGGCGACCGTATCGGCGTGCTGACCCAGCTGACCGGCGGCAATGCCGATGTTGCCAAGGATGTCGCCATGCACGTCGCCGCGATCAATCCGACCGTGGCGCGTCCGGATGACATGCCCCAGGAAGTGCTGGAACAGGAAAAGGCGATTATCCTGGCGCAGCCCGATATGGCGGGCAAGCCGGCCGAAATCGCCGAGAAGATGGTTCAAGGCCGCCTCAAGAAGTATCTGGCCGAGAACAGCCTGACCGAGCAGCCGTTCGTCAAGGACCCCAACACCACCGTTGCCAGCTATGTCAAAGCGGCCGGCGGTGAAGTGATGGGTTTCACCCGTTTCGAAGTGGGTGAAGGCATCGAGAAGGAAGAAGTCGACTTTGCCAAGGAAGTCATGGAACAAGCTCGCCGGAGCTAAGGTCCGACTTTTGAAGTCTTGATGGCGTGCGCGAAAGCGCACGCCATCGCGTATCCGGCCCAAGCATCATCGCGTTGCGCCACCATCCGCCGATTCAGGGAGAATTCGTATGCCTGCCCCCAATGAACGCAGTGCCAAATCGAAGTACAAGCGCATTCTGCTCAAGCTGTCCGGTGAGGCCCTGATGGGCGATGGAGAGTTTGGTATCGATCCCAAGGTGCTGGACCGCATGGCCCTGGAAATCGGCCAGCTGGTGGGGATCGGCGTTCAGGTAGGCATCGTGATCGGCGGCGGCAACCTGTTCCGTGGCGCCGCGCTGCATTCGGCGGGCATGGACCGCGTCACTGGCGACCACATGGGAATGCTGGCGACGGTCATGAACGCACTGGCGATGCGCGATGCCCTTGAGCGTTCCAATATCCGCTCGCGGGTCATGTCGGCGATTCCCATGAGCGGTGTCGTCGAGCATTATGATCGGCGTACCGGGATCCGCTATCTGACCTCCGGCGATGTGGTGATCTTTTCCGCCGGCACTGGCAATCCGTTCTTTACGACGGATTCCGCAGCCTGCCTGCGGGGTATCGAGATCGATGCCGATGTGGTGATCAAGGCCACCAAGGTGGACGGTGTCTACGACAAGGACCCGGTCAAGCATGGCGATGCCGTCAAGTACGAGCGCCTGGGCTACGACGACGTACTCGACCAAAAGCTGGAAGTAATGGATTTGACCGCCATCTGCCTGGTGCGTGACCATGGAATGCCGGTGCGCGTGTTCGATATGACCAAGCCGGGTGCACTGCTCAATCTGGTAGTGGGCGGTACGGAAGGCACGCTGATAGACAGAGGTTGAAACCGTGATCAACGATATCAAGAAAGACGCTGAGTCCCGCATGCACAAGAGCGTGGAAGCGCTACAGACCAACTTCCACAAGATTCGTACCGGGCGTGCCCACCCCAGCATTCTGGATGCCGTGATGGTCGAATATTACGGCGCCCAGATGCCACTCAATCAGGTTGCCAGCGTCAATGTGGAAGATGCCCGTACCCTGGCGGTGGTGCCGTGGGAACGGCCCATGGTGCCCAAGGTCGAAAAGGCCATCATGACCTCCGATCTGGGGCTCAATCCATCGACGGCGGGCAACGTGATCCGTGTGCCGATGCCGGCGCTGACCGAAGAAACACGCAAGAACTACATCAAGCAGGCGCGCAGCGAAGCCGAGAATGCCCGGGTTGCCGTGCGCAACGTGCGCCGCGACGCCAATGGCGATATCAAGGATCTGCTCAAGGAAAAGGAGATATCCGAGGACCAGGAGCATGGCGCCACGGATGCGATCCAGAAGCTGACCGATAAATATATCGCCGAAATCGACAAATTGCTGGAAGCCAAGGAACATGATCTGATGCAAGTCTAAGGATCGTTATCTTTGTTATTCAGCCAGCGGGCGGGGTGCTGCCCGCTTTCTTTTCCGCCATGCGAGACTCCATGACGTCACCGCAGTCCCCTACATCGCCGCGCCATGTGGCGATCATCATGGATGGCAATAATCGCTGGGCTCAGGCTAGGGGCCTGTCTGGCGTACGTGGCCATCGCGCCGGTATCGAGGCGGTGCGCGCCGTGATTCAACGTGCCGCCGAGCGTGGCATCGAGACGCTGACGCTGTTTGCGTTTTCCAGTGAGAACTGGAAGCGTCCGAGTGCCGAGGTCAACGCCCTGATGGAGCTGTTTCTGCTGGCGCTCAAGCGTGAAGTCAGGAAGCTGCACGAGCATGACATCCGCCTGTCGGTCATCGGTGAGCGCTCGCGCTTTTCACAGTCGATACAGAAACACATCGTGCGCGCCGAGGAAATGACCCGCCACAATCAGCGTCTGCACCTGGTGATCGCCGCCAACTACGGCGGACGCTGGGATATCGCCGAGGCGGCGCGGCGTTTGGCCGCGCGCGTCGAGGCAGGGGAAATGGCGGCGTCGGCCATCGATGAACAGGCGCTCGAAGCCGAAATCTGTTTGGCGGACTCGCCGGCGGTGGACCTGTGTATTCGCACCAGCGGCGAGCAGCGAATTTCCAACTTCATGCTCTGGCAACTGGCCTATGCCGAGTTCTACTTCGCTCCGGAATTATGGCCGGACTTCAAGGCCGAGGCGTTCGATGCGGCGCTCGAGGCTTTCTGTCAACGGCAGCGTCGTTTCGGCATGACTCAGGAGCAGATCGAGGCGCAAGGTGCTTAGACAACGGATCATCACGGCGCTGATACTGGCGCCGCTGGCACTGGCGGGGCTGTTCGGCCTGATCGAGGCACCGTTTGCGGTATTCACCGGCGTCGTGCTGTCGTTCGGTGCCTGGGAGTGGGCCAATCTGGCCGGTTTTCCACAGCGTATGGCACGCTTGGGCTATGTGCTGCTCTGTGCGCTGCTGATGTGGCTGGCCTGGACCACCGCCGCCACGCAGCAGGCCTGGCCGCTATGGTTGGGGATGCTGGGCTGGTTGATGAACCTGTACTGGGTGTTCAACTATCCCCGGCGTCAGCAGCAGTGGGGCGGACGTGTCCCTCGGCTAGTGATCGGTCTCTGGGTCCTGCTGCCCTGTTGGATCGGCTTTATCCAATTGCGCCAGGAAGGCGTCGCCTGGCTGCTGTTCGTATTGATGCTGGTGTGGGTGGCCGATATCGGCGCCTACTTTGCCGGTCGCGCCTTCGGCAAACGCAAGCTGGCGCCGCGGGTCAGTCCAGGCAAGTCGTGGGCCGGTGTGGTCGGCGGCCTGTGCGGTGCCGAAGTACTGGCGGTGATCTTCGCGGTGTGGCATGGGCTGAGTCTGACGCAGACGCTTCAGCTACTGATCATCACGGCGCTGGTGGCGCTGATTTCGGTGCTTGGCGACCTGCTGGAAAGCATGCTCAAGCGCTTTCGTGGCCTCAAGGACTCCAGTCGGCTATTGCCGGGGCATGGCGGTGTGCTTGACCGCATCGACAGTCTGACGGCAGCCATACCGCTGTTCGCGCTACTGCTCCCTTGGTTGGGATGAGGTAATGATGCGGGATTCTTTCCTACCCGAGTCTGCCCAGGCGATCACTGTCCTGGGCGCCACTGGCTCGATCGGCACCAGTACGCTCGATGTAATCGCCCGTCATCCGACACGCTATCGAGTGCATGCGCTGACCGCGTACAGTTCACGGGAAAAACTGCGCGATCAGTGTGTTAAACATCATCCCGACGTAGCGGTGCTGGGCGAGGAAGCCGATGCCGCCTGGCTGCGTGAGCAACTGACCGCGGCCGGCCTGGCCACCGAGGTGCGCGCGGGCGAGGCGGCCTTGCAGGAAGTGGCATGCGCCCATGACGCCGATATCGTGATGGCGGCGATCGTCGGGGCGGCGGGGCTGCTGCCGACCCTGGCCGCGGTGCGCGCCGGTAAGCGCGTGCTGCTGGCCAACAAGGAAGCCCTGGTAATGTCCGGCGCGCTGTTCATGGAGGCGGTGGAGCGTCACGATGCCGTGCTATTGCCCATCGACTCGGAACATAACGCCATCTATCAGTGTCTACCTCCGGGACATCGTGGCGGACTGGGGTGTCATGGCGTCTCGCAGTTGCTGCTGACCGCTTCCGGCGGCCCCTTCCGGGGCTGGAGCGCCGATCAACTGGACAGGGTCTCTCCGGCGCAGGCCTGCGCGCATCCCAACTGGTCCATGGGGCGCAAGATTTCGGTGGATAGCGCGACCTTGATGAACAAGGGACTGGAACTCATCGAAGCCTGCTGGCTGTTCGATGCCCGTCCCGAGCAGATTCAGGTGGTGGTGCATCCGCAGAGCGTGATTCACTCGATGGCGGCCTACAGCGACGGCTCGGTAATCGCCCAGTTGGGCAATCCTGACATGCGCACCCCCATTGCCTACGGGCTGGCCTGGCCCGAGCGCATCGAGGCGGGGGTCAAGAGTCTCGATCTGTTCGCCGTGGCGCGTCTCGATTTCGAGGCCCCCGACGAAGCCCGCTTTCCATGCCTGCGTCTGGCCCGTGATGCCATGCAGGCCGGCGGGACGGCACCGGCCGTGCTCAATGCCGCCAATGAGGTTGCCGTCGCTGCGTTTCTTGAAGGGCGGCTAGCGTTTACGCAAATCGCCACGCTCGTCGAGCGTGTGCTCGAGCGACGCGAAGTCTGCTCCGCCGACGAACTGGACATGATATTGTCCGAAGACATGGCCGCCCGGCGTGATGCCGAGCGTCTGTTGCGTTCTCGTTTCATCTAGGAGGCTGACATTATGGACGCGATCCAGAACCTGCTGGCGGTCATCGTAGTCCTTGGCCTGCTGATTACCTTCCATGAATTCGGTCATTTCTGGGTCGCCCGGCGCTGTGGCGTCAAGGTACTGCGCTTTTCGGTCGGTTTCGGCAAGCCGCTGTGGTCGCGTGTCGACCGCCATGGTACCGAATATGCTCTGGCGGCCATTCCTCTGGGCGGCTATGTCAAGATGCTCGACGAGCGAGAGGGGCCAGTGTCGCCCGATGAGCTCGATCAGGCCTTCAACCGCAAGAGCGTATGGCGGCGCATTGCCATCGTGGCCGCCGGTCCCCTCGCCAATTTCCTGCTGGCGTTGGTCGCCTATTGGGTGCTCTTCGTTTATGGAACCACTACCGTAACGCCGGTGATCGGCGAAGTGGCACCGGATTCTCCGGCCGCGCGCGGTGGGCTGACCCCCGGCCAGGAGATCGTGACCGTCAACGGGCATTCCACGCCTTCCTGGGAAGAGGTGAATCTCAAGCTGGTCGCCTTGATCGGCGCCAATGGCGAGCTGTCGATTGCCGTACGCGACCCCGATGAGAGCGTGACACGCGAGTTGCGCGTGCCGGTCAGCGACTGGCTGGTGCGTCAGGACCCGCCTCGCCCACTGCTCAGCCTGGGCATTACGCCGTGGCGCCCCGAGGTCCCGGCCGTGCTGGGGCAGGTGCTGGAAGAGGAACGCGCGGCTCAAGCCGGGCTGCAGCCGGGGGATCGTATTCAGGCGGTAAACGCGACGCCAGTAGAAAACTGGATGGATTTTGTCGAACAGGTACGCGAGCATCCCGAAACCGCGCTGACAGTCACGTTGCAGCGCAATGGGCAGCGCCAGAGCGTCGAGCTGATACCGGCCTCGCGCGAGTTGGAAAATGGCCAGACGGTGGGCTATATCGGTGCCGGTGCCCAGAGCGTCGAATGGCCCGAAGAGTCTCGGCGCAATATTAGTTATGGTCCGCTGGGGGCGGTGAGCCAATCGCTGGCCAAGACTGGCGAGATGACCGTGCTGACGCTGGATTCGATCCGCAAGATGCTGGTGGGGCTGATTTCTCCTTCCAACCTGTCGGGACCGATCACCATTGCCCGCATCGCGGGAGAGTCGGCCCGCAGCGGTCTGGAAAGCTTCGTCAGTTTCCTGGCCTATCTGTCGATCAGCCTGGGCGTGCTTAACCTACTGCCGATTCCGGTACTCGATGGCGGACATCTGGTCTATTACCTGATCGAAGTGGTGCGCGGCAAGCCGGTTTCCGATACGGCTCAGGCCTTCGGTTTGCGGATCGGTGTGGCCCTGGTGGGCACGTTGATGATCATGGCGCTGTATTTCGATCTGATGCGCTTGTAAGGCACGAGCAGGAGGCCTGACGTGAAGCGGGGCGCGCGGCGGTGCCGTGAAGCTCTGCCACGCTGGCCGGTATGGAACACGCGAGGCAGGCAAGGCGGAGCCTTGTCAGTGGCCCAAAGAAATGTATAAGGTGCCTGTCTACTAGCGGGCGGACTCCAGAGAAGCGAAGCGACTGCATGAAACTCAAGACCATCGGATTGGCGGCATTGCTGCTTACCAGTGCCCCGGCTGCGCTGGCGGCTCCTTTTGAAATTTCCGATATTCGCGTGGAAGGGCTGCAGCGCGTTTCGGCGGCCTCCGTGTTCAATGCGTTTCCGGTCAGCGCCCACGAGACGGTTGACGAACGTGAGCTCGCCGAAGCGGCCCGGCAATTGTTTGAAACGGGACTGTTCGACGATGTCCGGCTGGCCCGTGATGACGACGTGCTGATTATCAACGTAGTCGAGCGTCCCTCCATTTCCAAGATCGAAATCGAGGGCAATACGCAGATTCCCGAGGAGGATCTGCGTAAGGGGCTGCGCGAGTCCGGCCTGGCCGAAGGTCAGGTGCTGCAGCGCTCGACCCTCGAAGAGATGCAGCGTGAACTCGAGCGACTCTATCAGTCCCAGGGGCGTTACAGCGCGCGTATCGATACCTCGGTCGAGCAGCTCGAACGCAACCGGGTGCAGGTCAATATCGACGTCAATGAAGGTGCCGTCGCCAAGATCCGGCAGATCAATGTCGTGGGCAACGAGGCGTTTGACAACGAGACGCTGCGTGACCTGTTCGAACTCGAGGACACTCCCGGCTGGTTCTTCGGTTGGTTCTCCGACGACGATTATTCCCGCGAGAAGCTCTCGGGCGATCTGGAAACCCTGCGCTCGTACTATCTCGACCGCGGATACGTGAACTTCGCGATTACCTCGACGCAGGTCTCGATCAGTCCCGACAAGTCGCAGATCTTCGTGACCGTCAATGTCGACGAGGGCAAGCGCTACCGCCTCGATGAGATCCGCTTCGCAGGGGATCTGACTCTCGATGAGCAGGAGGCCCGCGAGCTGGTCAAGGCCCAGCCCGGCGAGTACTACTCGCGAAGCACATTGACGGAGGCCGCCGAAGCGCTACGTCTGAAGCTTGGCGCCGAAGGGTTCGCCTTCGCCAGTGTCGAGAGCGTGCCCGAGGTGAACGAGAGCGACAGCACCGTGGATGTGACCTTCGTTGTCGATCCGGGACGCCGCGCCTATGTGCGACGCATCAACTTCGTCGGCAACACCACCACGCAGGATGAGGTGCTGCGACGCGAGATGACCCAGATGGAGGGAGCGCCGGCTTCCACCGATCAGATCAGCCAGTCGCGCCAGCGTCTCGAACGGTTGGGTTTCTTCCGTCAGGTCGATGTGGAAACGCGTCCGGTGGCGGGCGAGCCCGATCAACTGGATGTGACCTACAACGTCGAAGAACAACCGTCGGGCTCGATCTCCGCCAGTGTGGGGTATTCGCAGACCGCGGGGGTGATCTACGGGGCTTCGCTGTCCCAGAACAACTTCCTGGGGACCGGCAATCAGGTCAATGTCGGCGCGCAGCGCAGCGATACCTATACCAGCCTGAACTTCGGCTTCACCGATCCGTACTGGACGCTGGATGGCATCTCGCGGGGCTACAACCTGTTCTACCGTGAGACGGACTACGAAGATTCCGATATTTCGACCTACTCCACCGATGCCTTCGGCGGCGGAATCAATTTCGGCTATCCCATCAACGAGCTGTCGCGGCTGAACTTCGGTGTGGGTCTCGAGAACCTGTCGCTGAAGACCTACTACGACACACCCGCAGAAATCGTCGAGTACACCGACGCTCAGGGCGAGGATTTCCTGACCTACAAGCTGACGGCGAGCTGGACGCGCAACAATCTCAACCGCGGCATCATGCCCACCGATGGCAGCTATCAGCGCGTGTCGCTGGAAACCGCCGTGCCCGGTTCGGATGCCGAGTACTACAAGCTGCGCTATCGCGGCCAGAAGCTCTTCGAACTCAACCCCGATTGGTCGGTGAAGTTCAGCACCGAATTGGGTTACGCCGATACGCTGGGTAGCGGGGATCCGTATCCGTTCTACGAAAACTTCTATTCCGGTGGGCTGGGGTCGGTGCGTGGCTATACGGGCAACACACTGGGGCCGAAGACCACGGAGCGCAACGAGGGCGACAACGATACGCTGGGCGGCAACGTGCTGGTCGAAGGCTCGGTGGAGTTGATCTACCCGTTCCCCTGGGTCGAGGATCGTCGTTCGCTGCAGACCAGCGTGTTCTTCGATGCCGGTAACACCTACCTCACCGAGTGCTACGACGTGCCAGAAGGCCCCGGCGAAAACTATACCTCGAGCTGTTCGAGCGGTGTGGATATGGGCGAGCTGCGTTACAGCGTGGGGCTGGGGCTGTCCTGGTTGACGCCGGTAGGGCCGTTGACCTTCAGTGTGGCGAAGCCCATCAATGCCGAGAGTGACGATGACACCCAGGTCTTCCAGTTCTCGCTGGGACAGACGTTCTAAGCGCGGGCTACATGAATCTTGAAAGGAGAAGTGGAATGCGTAAGTTGACCGGGGCTCTGTGTGTAGGCCTGCTGGGCGTCATGTCCTTGCCGGCGCAGGCGGCCGACGTGGCGGTGCTCGACTGGCGCCAGGCCTTGCTGCAGTCCGATGCCGCGCAGCGCTCGATGAATGAACTGAAGAACCAGACCAGCGCTCAGCAGCAGCAGGCCCAGTCGCTGGGTCAGGAAGTTCAGCAGCTTCAGCAGCGCCTGCAGAAGGACGGGGCGGTGATGTCCGAATCAGAGCGCGATGACCTGCAGCAGCAACTCATGCAGAAGGGGCGTCAGTTCCAGCAACTGCGTTCGCAGATTCAGCGCGCCCAACAGGAAAAGGAACAGGCGTTCCTGCAAAAGGCCAAGCCCAACCTCGACAAGGCCATCGAACGTGTCGTGGCCGAACATGATGTCCAGGTGCTGGTGGATCGTGACGCAGTGGTCTACAGCCAGGACGGGCTGGACCTGACCGAGGAGGTCACCCGAATCATCAATTCACTCAACTGAGCCTGAAGTGCCGGCGAACGCTGCATCTACGGCTTCGTGTTGCGCATTGCCACCGGCCAGGTAGTATGGCCGGTTAGAGCAGTTTCGCCTCCTGATGCTTCGCTTATACCGGACGAGGGCGGCGTGACGTGATTCACTTTGAACGGCAACGACGGAGTCCTGAGGGCACCCAGCGCGCCCGGTATTGTCCATGATGACTCGCAACCGTATCTCCTGCACGCTCGGTGACCTGGCCGAGCGATTGGGCGCCCACCTGGTCGGTGACGCCGATCGCGAGGTCAGTGGCTTGGCAACGCTAAGCGATGCCGGCCCGGAGGATGTCAGTTTCCTGGCCAACAAGGCCTATCTCAAGTACCTCGCGTCGACGCGTGCCGCCGCCGTGCTGCTGCATCCCGAGTTTGGCCCCGAGTCGCCCACGGCCCGGCTTGAACTCGCCAATCCCTATCTGGCTTATGCCGAGCTGTCGCGCCTGTTCGACCCGGTGGCCGAGCGTGCCGCCGCGGGAGTCCATCCCTCGGCGGTGATTGCCGACAACGTGCGTCTGGGGCGGAATGTCGAGGTTGGGGCGCTGGCGGTCATCGAGGCGGGGGCCGAAATCGGCGATGACGTGGTGATCGGGCCGGGCAGCGTGGTCGGCGCTGACAGCCAGATCGGCGCGGGCTCGCGACTGTATGCCAACGTGACGCTGTATCACGGGGTGATCATTGGCCAGCGAGCCATTCTGCATAGCAGCTGCGTCATCGGTGGCGACGGTTTCGGCTTCGCCCACGATGGCAGCCGCTGGCACAAGATTGCTCAGTTGGGCAGTGTCGTGCTCGGGGACGATGTGGAGGTGGGGAGTTGCTCGAGCATCGACCGCGGGGCGTTGGGCGATACCTGGATCGGTCACGACGTCAAGATCGACAGCCAGGTACAGATCGCACATAACGTGCAGATCGGCGACCACAGTGCGCTGGCCGGCTGCGTGGGAATCGCCGGCTCCACCCGGGTGGGGCGGCATTGCATGCTGGGCGGTGGCGCAGGACTGGCCGGACACCTGACCCTTTGCGATGGCGTACAGATCACCGGCATGAGCTTGATCACCAACTCCATCCACGAACCCGGGGTCTATTCCTCGGGCACCGGGGCCATGAGCAACAGCCAGTGGCGCAAGAATGCCGTACGCTTCAAGCAGCTCGATGAGATGGCGAAGCGCGTGACGCGCCTGGAGCGCAGGGCAAAGGACGATTGAGCTGCTGTCAGTCGGCAGTCGGGCCTGTATAATCCACGCCCGAGCCGGGAGCGGATACCCCGCCGACGCATGCCTGTCCCCGTGACGGGCATTTCGCTATTTTAGAGGTTGCACCGATGGTTATGGACATCAATGAGATTCGTGAGTATCTGCCCCACCGCTATCCTTTCCTGCTGGTGGATCGCGTACTGGAAATCACCCTTGGCGAATCCATTACTGCCTGTAAGAACGTGAGCATCAACGAGCCGTTCTTCAACGGGCATTTTCCTCACCATCCGATCATGCCTGGCGTACTGATCATCGAAGCCATGGCGCAGGCGTGTGGCATTCTGGGATTCAAGACGGTCAACAAGCTGCCCCGCGACGGCTATGTTTACTACTTGGTGGGCAGTGACAACGTACGCTTCAAGCGCCCCGTCATGCCTGGCGATCAGTTGCGTCTGGAAGCCAATGTCATACGGGCCAAACGCGGCATCTGGAAATTCGCCTGCCGTGGCACCGTCGACGGTGAACTGGCCTGTGAAGCCGAGATCATCTGTGCCGAGAGGAAAGTCGCTTGATTCATCCTACCGCCATCGTCGATCCCGCCGCCCGTCTGGCCGATGACGTCAAGGTGGGCCCGTTCAGCGTGATCGGTCCCGATGTCGAAGTTGGGGCCGGAACCGTGATCGGGCCGCATGTCGTGCTCAAGGGGCCCTGCCGTCTGGGCAAGCGTAATCGCATTTTCCAGTTCGCCTCGGTAGGCGAAGACTGTCAGGACAAGAAATATGCGGGCGAGCCCACCCGGCTCGAGATCGGCGACGATAACGTCATCCGCGAGAGCGTGACGCTGCATCGTGGCACTGTCCAGGATCGTGGCGTGACGACCATCGGCAACCGCAACCTGTTCATGGCCTACTCGCACGTCGGTCACGACTGTGTGATCGGTGACGACTGTATCATGGCCAACCAGGCCACGCTGGGCGGACACGTCATCATGGGCGATCAGGCGATTCTCGGCGGCCTTTCAGCGGTGCATCAGTTTTGCCATATCGGCACCCATGCCATGTGTGGTGGCGGTTCGATCATCACCAAGGACATTCCCGCCTACCTGATCGTCAACGGTAACCCCGCCAAGACGCACGGCCTCAACCTGGTGGGCCTCAAGCGGCGCGGTTTCTCGCGTGAGGCGCTCAAGGCACTCAGCGACGCCTACCGTGTCGTCTATCGTCAGGGGCTGACACTCGAGCAGGCGATCGAGACAATCGAGGCGCGTTATTCGATGCCCGAAGTGGAGGCTTTCGTCACTTCGCTGAGAGCCTCCACCCGAGGCATTACGCGCTAGGCATGCGGGTCTATCTGGTCGCAGGCGAGCTCTCCGGCGATATTCTCGGTGCCGGTTTGATGCGTGCGCTCAAGTCACGCCATCCGCACGTCGAGTTTCGTGGAATTGGCGGACCGCGCATGCTGGCCGAAGGCTTCGATAGCCTCTATCCGCTGGAGACGCTGTCGGTAATGGGGCTGGTCGAGGTCGTCAAGCACCTTTCCGCGCTGGTGAAAGTCCGCCGCCACCTCAGGCGTGACGCGCTGGCCTGGCAACCCGACGTCATGGTCGGCATCGATGCGCCCGATTTCAATCTCGGTCTCGAGAAGCAACTGCGTGCGCAGGGCATTGCCACGGTACATTACGTCAGTCCCTCGGTATGGGCCTGGCGCCAGGGGCGCGTAAAAGGGATTGCCCAGTCGGTGGACGCCATGCTGACCCTGCTGCCCTTCGAAGCGGCCTTCTACGCTGCACGCGGCGTGCCGGTGACCTTCGTCGGCCATCCGCTGGCCGACGAACTGCCGCTGGTCAATGATCGTCAATCGGCGCGTGAACGACTCGGCCTGGCGCCGCAGGTGCCGCTATTGGCGGTGCTGCCGGGCTCACGCGCCAACGAGATACGCTTTCTGGGCAAGACCTTTCTGGAGACAGTGCGCCAGTTGATCCAGTGCGTCGCGGATCTGCAGGTGGTGATTCCTGCCGCGACGCCCCAGCGCCACGAGGAGCTCGAGACACTGCTGGCGGCTTTCCCCGACCTGGCTCCGCGCGTCCACCTGCTCGACGGTCAGTCGCGCGAGGCGATGATTGCCTCCGATGCCGTACTGCTTGCCTCGGGCACGGCGGCGCTGGAAGCCATGTTGTGTCACCGTCCCATGGTGGTCGCCTACAAGATGGCCCCGGCCACGCACTGGCTGGCCAAGCGCATGGTCAAGACGTCGTGGATCTCGCTGCCCAATCTGATCGCACAGGAAGCGCTGGTGCCGGAGCTGATCCAGGATGCCGCGACTCCCGAGGCGATCGCCGTACCGCTCGCCACTTGGCTGGGCGATGTGAGCGCCCGCCAGGCCATGGAACGACGCTTCGCCGCCATGCATGCCGGCCTGCAGCGAGATGCCAGCGAGCGCGCCGCCACTGCCGTAAGTGCCCTGGCGCAAGGTCAGCCGCTACCCGCCGAGGGGAGGGAGGCGCGATGAGCGATTGGCCGCCTCTGGTCATTGATTACGATGGTCCGCATCTGGCGGGTATCGACGAGGTCGGGCGTGGTCCCTTGGTCGGGGCTGTGGTGGCCGCCGCGGTAATTCTCGATCCCGCGCGTTCCATTGCCGGGCTGACCGACTCCAAGAAGCTCTCCGAGAAGCGGCGCCAGGCCCTGGATGGCGAGATCCGCGACAAGGCGTTGGCATTCGCCGTGGCCGAGGCCTCGCCGGAGGAGATCGATGCGCTCAATATCTACCACGCCACGCATCTGGCCATGCGTCGGGCCATCGATGCGCTTGGCATACCCGCCGGCTATCTGCTGGTGGACGGCAACCGTCTACCGGGGCATCATGTTCCCGGTCAGGCGGTGGTCAAGGGCGATCTGCGCCATCCGGCGATCAGTGCCGCCTCGATCCTGGCCAAGGTGGCCCGCGACGCCCAGATGGTCGCGCTCCATCTGCGTCATCCCGAGTACGGCTTCGCGCGCCACAAAGGTTATCCCACGCCCGAGCATTGCGAGGCGCTCGAGCGCTTCGGGCCCTTGCCCGAGCACCGACGTTCCTTTGCGCCGGTGAGAAAACAGTTGGGTCTTTTCGATGCGGTGCCGTTGGCACAGCCCTGATCGCAACGTCCCGCTGCACTGACGCTTTGTCGTTTTACTTTTCCTGGGAGCTATGCTCCGACATTACCCGCGAGCCCGTCATGACAACGCCCTTCGTCCATTTACGCGTGCACAGCGAATACTCCCTCGTCGACGGCCTGGTGCGTCTGAAACCGCTGATCAAGGCGACCGCGGAAGCCGGCATGCCGGCAGTGACGGTCACCGACGAGAGCAATCTCTTCGGCTTGGTCAAGACCTACAAGGCGGCCCAGGGGGCGGGGCTCAAGCCGCTGATCGGTGCCGACCTGTGGCTGGAGAATCCGCATGATGAGGGTCACCCCTACCGGCTGACATTGCTCGCCATGGACGGCGACGGTTATCGCAATCTCACCGAGCTGATCTCGCGCGGCTGGACCCAGGGTCAGCAACAGGGCCTGGCGATCCTCAAGAAGGCGTGGATCTTCGAGCAGAGCGCGGGGCTGATCGCGCTGTCCGGAGCCCGCGAGGGCGAGATCGGACGTTTCCTGCTTTCCGAGCATGGCGAGGCGGCTCGCGGGCTGCTCGCTGAGTGGCAGCAGCACTTTTCTGGGCGCTTCTATCTGGAACTGCAGCGCACCGGGCGACAGTACGACGAGGAGTGCGTGCATCTCTCGGTTCGGCTTGCCGCCGAGACCGGGACACCGGTGGTGGCGACCAACGATGTGCGCTTCCTGTCCCGTGAGGATTTCTGGGCGCATGAGACCCGCGTATCGATCGGCGAGGGCAAGGCACTCGGCGACCCGCGGCGCGAACAGCGTTACAGCGAAGAACAATATCTCAAGAGCCCGGCGGAAATGGCCGAGCTGTTCAGCGACATTCCCGAAGCGCTGGAAAACAGCGTGATGATTGCCGCACGCTGCAACGTCGATGTGCGTCTGGGCGAGATCTTTCTGCCCGAGTTCCCGATCCCGGCAGGCATGACCCAGGATGAGTATTTCCGCAAGGTCTCCCATGACGGTCTGACGGAGCGCCTCGACCAGCTCTTCGAAGGGCCGGGCGCCATTTATGCCGGCCGCAGTCGCGCCGAGCACGAGCCCGCCTACCGCAAGCGGTTGGACTTCGAGCTCGATATCATCATCCAGATGGGCTTTCCCGGTTACTTCTTGATCGTCATGGACTTTATCCAGTGGGCCAAGGACAACGATGTACCGGTGGGGCCGGGGCGTGGTTCGGGTGCCGGCTCGCTGGTCGCCTATGCCCAGAAGATCACTGATCTCGATCCGCTGGAGTACGATCTGCTGTTCGAGCGCTTTCTTAATCCTGAGCGCGTGTCGATGCCCGACTTCGACGTCGACTTCTGCATGGAGAAGCGCGACAGCGTCATCGACTATGTCGCCGAACGCTACGGGCGCGATGCCGTGTCGCAGATCGTCACCTTCGGCACCATGGCCGCCAAGGCGGTGGTGCGCGATGTGGCGCGCGCCCAGGGCAAGCCGTACTCGTTGGGCGACAAGCTCTCCAAGCTGATCCCTTTCGAGGTCGGCATGACGTTGGCCAAGGCGCATGAACAGGAGTCCGCGCTGCGCGAATTCCTCGACGATGACGAGGAAGCCCAGGAAATCTGGGACATGGCGCTCAAGCTCGAAGGCATCACCCGGGGGACCGGCAAGCACGCCGGGGGCGTGGTGATTGCGCCGACCAAGCTCACCGACTTCTCGCCGCTTTTGTGTGACGAGAACGGCGCCGGGCTGGTGGTGCAGTTCGACAAGAATGATGTCGAGGAAGCCGGGCTGGTCAAGTTCGACTTTCTCGGGCTGCGCACGCTGACGATCATCGACTGGGCGTTAGAGATGGTCGACGTGGTGCGCAAGCGCGACGGTCAGGGGCCGCTGGACATCGCCAGCATTCCGCTGAACGACGCGCCGACCTTCGACATGCTCAAGAAGGCCGAGACCACCGCGGTGTTCCAGCTTGAATCGCGCGGCATGAAGGAGCTGATCAAGCGCCTGCAGCCCGACTCGCTAGAAGATATGATCGCCCTGGTCGCACTGTTCCGCCCCGGGCCGCTGCAGTCGGGCATGGTCGACGATTTCATCAACCGTAAGCACGGTCGCGCGGAAATCTCCTATCCGCACCCCGATTACCAGCACGCGCTGTTGAAGCCCGTGCTCGAGCCCACCTACGGCATCATCCTGTACCAGGAGCAGGTGATGCAGATCGCCCAGGTGCTGGCCGGCTACAGCCTGGGACAGGCCGACATGCTGCGCCGGGCGATGGGCAAGAAGAAGCCCGAGGAGATGGCCAAGCAGCGCGCCGGTTTCATGGAGGGCTGCGCGGCCAATGGCATCGACAAGGAGCTGGCGGGCAATATCTTCGACCTGGTGGAGAAGTTCGCCGGGTACGGCTTCAACAAGTCGCACTCGGCGGCCTACGGTCTGGTGTCCTATCAGACCGCCTGGCTGAAGGCGCATTATCCGGCGCCGTTCATGGCTGCGGTGCTTTCCACCGAGATGCAGAACATCGACAAGGTGGTGCCGCTGATCGAGGAGTGTCGCCACCTGGGGCTGACGGTCACGCCGCCTGACGTCAATATCGGTGCCTACAAGTTCACCGTCGATGACGAGGGTCGGGTGGTCTATGGGCTGGGGGCGATCCGCGGCGTCGGTGAAGGCCCCATCGGGGCGATTGTCGAGGCGCGCAGCACCGACGGGCCGTTTACCGACCTGTTCGATTTCTGTCGCCGGGTCGACAGCAAGCGTATGAACAAGCGCACCCTGGAGGCACTGATCCGTTCCGGTGCGGTGGATACATTGGGGCCGTCGCGCGCAGTGCTGATGGCCTCGCTGGAAGCGGCGCTCAAGGCCGCATCCCAGAGCCACGCCAACGCCAGCCTGGGGATGCTGGACATGTTCGGCGAGGCCTTTGCCGAGCCCGAGAGCGGCGATGTGTATGCCGACTACCTTGCAGCTCGCGAATGGACCGACAAGGAGCGTCTGGCCGGCGAGAAGGAAACGCTGGGACTCTATCTTACCGGCCACCCCATCGACGAATACGAGCATGAACTCAAGCGCTTCGTCGGTTCACGTATTTCCGATCTCAAGCCCTCGCGTGAGCCTCAGCGTGTCGCAGGGCTGGTGGTCGCCATGCGCACCATGAAATCCAAGCGTGGCGATACCATGGCCTTCGTGACCCTGGACGATCGGACCGGCCGTATCGAGGCGTCGCTGTTCGGCGAGCTGTTCGATCAGGTGCGGAACAAGCTGGGAGCCGATCAGGTGTTGATCGTCGAAGGGGAGGTCAGTTCCGATGACTACTCCGGCGGGTTGCGCCTGCGCGGCAAGGACATTACACCGATGGTCGATGCGCGGGCCCGCTATGGCGAGGCGGTGGAGGTATCGGTGGATGGCGCGCGGCTTAACGGTCGCTTCTCGCGTAGCCTGCGTGATAGCCTGACGCCCTGGCTTGATGCCCAGGGGCTGCCGGTGCGCGTGAAATATCGCAACACCCAGGCCAGCGGCTGGCTCGAACTCGACGAGAACTGGAAGGTCGCACCCTCCGATGAGCTGATGATCGCCTTGCGCGAAGTCGAGGGGCAGGATGGCGTTCGGCTCAAATATCGGGGCTGAACGCGACGGGAACACGCCTTGCGTGAAGCTGTCAGGGTGAGATAATGCGCGGTTATGTACGCACGTGTTCCACGCTTGATTAACGCTTTGCAGCTGTGGCCTCCAGGCTGCTCACTTTCAAATAAGCAGAAACTCTATGAATCCCAACTATTTGGACTTTGAACAGCCGGTTGCCGAACTGCAAGCCAAGATCGAAGAGCTGCGGCTGGTCGGCAACGACAGCAAGATCAGCCTGAGCGAGGAGATCGCCAGGCTCGAGGAGAAAAGCCATAAACTGACCGAGCAGATCTTTCGCGATCTGTCCGCCTGGCAGGTGTCACAATTGTCGCGACACCCCCAGCGCCCTTATACGCTGGATTATCTCGATTACGTGTTTACCGACTTCGACGAGCTGCATGGCGATCGGCACTTCGCCGACGATGCGGCCATCGTCGGCGGCGTGGCGCGGCTCGATGACGAACCGGTGATGATCATCGGTCATCAGAAAGGGCGCGATGTGAAGGAGAAGGTCCGCCGCAATTTCGGCATGCCGCGTCCGGAAGGCTATCGCAAGGCCTGTCGCCTGATGGAGATGGCCGAACGCTTCAGGATGCCGGTGCTGACATTCATCGACACGCCCGGGGCCTATCCGGGGATCGATGCCGAAGAGCGTGGGCAGAGCGAGGCCATTGCCTACAATCTGGCGGTGATGTCGCGCCTGAGGACGCCGATCGTGGCGACGGTCGTCGGCGAAGGCGGTTCCGGCGGAGCGCTGGCGATCGGGGTCTGCGACGAACTGCAGATGTTGCAGTACTCCACCTACTCGGTGATCTCCCCCGAAGGTTGCGCCTCGATCCTGTGGAAGAGTGCCGATAAGGCCTCCGAAGCGGCGCATGCCATGGGCATTACCGCCGGGCGCCTGCAGGAACTGGGATTTGTCGATACCCTGATCGAGGAACCGCTCGGTGGCGCCCATCGGCATCCCCGCGATACCGCCGAACGGGTCAGGAATGCCCTGCGCGAAAGCCTGGAACGGCTCAAGGGTATGGAGACCGACGCCTTGTTGGCGCGGCGCTATGAGCGTCTGATGAGCTACGGTGCTCCGCTCTGACGCACAGAGACAGAGCGGCATGGAAAAAGGCCTCGCAGCGCACCGATAGTCCTTGTTCGCCGTGCCAGGCTTTTTCCATCCGCCGCGCATTGAGTGGGCCGCTCGATACGAAGTTGGCCCTCATCTATCGCGGATCCTGCCTATAGAAAGTTCATCATGTCTCTTCCGTCGCTGATCGCCCAGGCTTTATCGGCTACGCCTGGCGAGCGTCCGCTCTGGATCGCGCTATCCGGCGGACTGGATTCCTCGATGCTGCTTTACTTGACCGTCCAGGCGGCACGACGCTACCCGCGGGCGGTCTATGCGTTGCATGTCAATCACGGCCTGCAAACCGCAGCGGAGAACTTCGAACACCATTGCCGTGTGCTTTGCTCGCGTCTCGGTGTGCCGCTGTTCATCGAGCATGTGAAGGTCGCGCGGGCCGGGCAGGGCATCGAAGCGGCGGCGCGTGAGGCCCGTTATGCGGCCTTTGCCCGACGTGTACATGCCGGCGAGACGCTGTGGCTGGCCCAGCACCGTGACGACCAGGCCGAGACGCTGCTGCTGGCGGCATTGCGCGGCAGTGGGACGCGCGGGCTGGCGGCGATGCCAGAATCGCGCAATTGGCACGGGCGGCAACTGGTGCGGCCGCTACTCTCGGCCTCACGCGCCGAACTATGCCATATGGCTCGCTCGTGCGGGGTCGTCTGGGTCGACGACCCCACCAACCGTGATGAATCGCTCGACCGTAACTACCTGCGCCAGCGCGTGATGCCGCTGCTGGAAGCGCGCTGGCCGCATGCCTCGGCGTCGCTGGCACGATCTTCGGTCCTGGTCGGTGAGAGTGATGCGCTGCTTGGCGAACTGGCCGAACAGGATCTGGCCGGCGCAGGCGGAGATCCGGCCTGTATTGGCGTCGCGTCACTGCAGACGCTGTCGTTACCGCGTCAGCGTTTACTGGTTCGTCATGCCTTGACGCAGTTGGGGCTCGCCATGCCGCCCGCGGCACGCCTGGAGACGTTGCTGGCGCAATTGCATGCCGGCGCTGACGCCGAAGTGCACGTGGCCTGGCCCGGCGGCGAAGCGCGGTTGTGGCGTGGTGCGCTCCACCTGATGGCCGCGTTGCCGGCAGTGCCGGACGACTGGCGTAGCGAGTGGGACGGGAGCACGCCCATTCCTACGCCACTGGGAGCGCCCGGCTGGCAGATCAGCCGGGCCGATGCTACCGCCGTTGCCTTGACTCTGGGCGTACGCCGGGGCGGAGAGCGGCTGCGGCTTGCCGGGCGGGGCAGCCGCGACGTCAAGCGTCTGCTGCAGGAGCACAACGTGCCGCCTTGGCAGCGAAAGCGGCTGCTGCTCGTCTGGCAGCACGAGACACTGGTCGCCGTATTGGGCGTTGCCGTGGCCGAAGGCTGGCGGATGCTGCCCATGCCCGCCCCGGCACGCACGTAAGCGCGAGGCGCTGATGGCGATGCCAGACCCGTTGCGGAGCCCCCCTGTTCGGAAAGCGACATGCGTACAGAAGCGCACATACCGCGGTCCATGGTCTACTCGGCAATGACCAGCTCGAATCCCGCCGCTTTTTGATAATCGACTTCCTGCTCGAGCTCGCTCAGCAGTAGAGGATTGCGCAGCGTCTCGGGCAGGAACAGGATGAGCTTGTCACCCTCGATGCTCAGATCTCCGCCCATATGAGGCTGTTCAGGACGCGAATGGTTGAGAATCACTGCCAGCCGCAGCAGCCTGGCCAGTCGCGCATACCGTGGACGCACGGCGGTGGGCAGGGCGTCGAGCTCCTTGGCAGGGAACTTGCGCCGATGTGCACGGACCAGGAAGGCCAGAGCCTGTTGTTCGGGGCGGGAAAACCCCGGCAGGTCGGAGTGCTCGAGCAGATACGCTCCGTGGCGATGAAACTGGCTATGCGAGATTGCCAGACCGATTTCGTGCAACTCGGCGCTCCAGATCAGGAACTGGCACTGTTCAGGGCTCAGCGACCAGGCATCGCGGACCTGCTCGAACATGCGTTTTGCCGTGGCACTGACATTCTCCGCCTGGCGGGTATCGACGCCGTAGCGTCGGCGCAGCGTGGCCAGTGCCGGATGACGCGAATCCTCGGGAGTGTTGCGGCCCACCAAGTCATAGAGCACGCCTTCGCGAAGCGCACCGTCGGAGTAGCGCATGTATTCAAGGTCGAAGGCCTCGAAGATGGCGCACAGAATTGCCACTCCGGCCGGAAAGACCTTGGCGCGATCCGCCTTGAGCCCTTCCAGGGCGACCTTTTCGAGCTGCTTGTGCTTCAATAGCTGCTTGCGCAGCGATAGCAGGGCTTCACGCCGAATCGTGCCGTCGTTGCTCTGGCCGTCGGCTTCCAGCACGCTGGCCACGGCCTTGATGGTGCCGCTAGAGCCGACCGGGTCGTGCCAGCCCAGTTCGAGGTAGGGCCGGGCAATGTTGGCCAGCTCGGACAGCGCGGCCAGCTCCGCTTGGCGAAAGCGTTTCTCACTGATTTCACCGTTGGCAAAGAAGCGCCGGGTGAATGCGACGCAGCCCATGTCCAGGCTCTCCAGCGCCAACGGTTCGAAGCGCTCGCCGATGATGAATTCGGTCGAGCCGCCGCCGATATCGACGATCAGGCGTCTGCCATGGACGTCGGCCAGGGCATGGGCGGCGCCTAGATAGATCAGGCGAGCCTCTTCGCGTCCGGCAATGATCTCGATGGGATGCCCGATGACCGCCTCGGCACGGTCGATCAACTGTTGACTGTTACCGGCGGAGCGTAGGGCATTGGTGCCCACCACCCGTACCTCGGCGGCGTCGATGCCGTCGAGAAAGGGCGCGAACTGTCCCAGGCAATCGAGGGCACGCTGCATGGCCGCCTCGGTCAGCAGGTTGTGCTCATCCAGGCCGGCCGCCAGCTGCACTTTCTCACCCAGCTTGGCGACGACCTGCAATTGCCCTTCATGATAGTTGGCCACCAGCAGATGAAAGCTGTTCGATCCCAGATCGATGGCGGCCAGGCGCCTCGGTGAGGCTGCGGCTGTATCGGTCCCGCTCATGCGTGGTTCCTTCACTCAGAGTTGCTGCAAAGGTTGCGGGGCGCCTGGGGGCTTGTCAATCGTCGCGACAGGCCGTCCAATAAGCCACGCTGATAGCGTGGTCCATTTTCGTGAAAAGCGTAAGGAGCCAAGATGAATTCGCAGGTCAACGAACTGGAAGGCGAAGACTTCGATGCCGAGGTGCTGGCCTCGGAGGGCCCGGTGCTGGTGGCGTTCATGGCGGCGTGGTGCATGCCCTGTCGGGAACTCGAGCCGGGCCTTGAACGGCTGGCCGCCGCACGCCCTGAAGTGCGGGTTTTTCGCCTCGATATTGAACGCGCCGAAGAAGTGGCGGTCAAATATGCCATTCGCGGGTTTCCCACGCTGGTATTGTTCATGGATGGCGATTTCGAGGCAACCCGAGTCGGGGCGTTGACGGACGATCAGATCAAGACGTTTCTCGACAATCACCTCTCCTGAGCCTGACGAATCGCTCGGGGGCTTGCTTTCGGCCTTCAGCTTGACTACCATCGAGATGTTCGCCTGTTCCGAATGCTTCCTGACCGCCTCGCGGTCCCCCAAGTCGTCAGTCAGTCCCAATGTTCTTTTTTCTGGCCAAAACCTTTCTGCGGTATCCGCTGTAGCGGTAAAAGTTTTGGTAAAGCGTCAGGCGACCTGAACAGACCTCTCCTTGTCTTCGGCCTTTTCCGGTCACTCGCTAACCAGCAAGAGTGCTTCCCGGCCGAGCATGGCCGCCGAGAGGAAGAACATCACGGCTCTGAACGCACCGCGCGGCGCAACGTCACCGCCTCCTGTCTCATTTTCCGGCAATGTCCATTGCCTCGCCGACACGAGCAACTTCTGAACGAACCGATGAATCTTACCGAACTCAAGCAAAAAACCGTTCCCGAACTGCTGGAAATCGCCCAGGAAATGGGTATTGACAACCTGGCACGCTCGCGGAAGCAGGACATCATCTTCGCCATTCTCAAGAAACATGCGAAAAGCGGCGAAGACATCTATGGCGATGGCGTACTGGAAATTCTTCAGGATGGCTTCGGCTTCCTGAGAAGTGCCGACAGCTCCTATCTTGCCGGTCCTGATGATATCTATGTCTCTCCCTCGCAGATTCGCCGTTTCAACCTGCGCAAGGGTGACTCCATTTCCGGCAAGATTCGCCCACCCAAGGAGGGCGAACGCTACTTCGCGCTGTTGAAGGTCAACCAGATCAACCTCGACAAGCCGGAGAACGCCAAGCACAAGATCCTGTTCGAGAACCTCACCCCGCTGTTCCCTCAAGAACGCATGTTCATGGAACTGGGCAATGGCTCCACCGAGGATCTCACTTCGCGCATCATCGATCTCACCGCGCCCATCGGCAAGGGCCAGCGTGGCCTGATCGTCTCGCCGCCCAAGGCGGGTAAGACATTGATGCTGCAGAATATCGCGACCTCGATCGCGCGCAACAATCCCGAGTGCCATTTGATCGTACTGCTGATCGACGAGCGCCCGGAGGAAGTGACCGAAATGTCGCGCACCGTGCGTGGCGAAGTGGTCGCCTCGACATTCGATGAGCCGCCGGCCCGCCACGTGCAGGTCGCCGAGATGGTCATCGAGAAGGCCAAGCGATTGGTCGAGCACAAGAAGGATGTGGTCATTTTGCTTGACTCGATCACGCGTCTGGCACGTGCCTACAACACCGTGGTGCCGTCCTCCGGCAAGGTGTTGACCGGCGGTGTCGATGCGCATGCCCTCGAGAAGCCCAAGCGTTTCTTCGGTGCGGCACGTAACATCGAGGAGGGGGGCAGCCTGACGATCATCGCCACCGCGCTGGTCGATACCGGTTCCAAGATGGACGAGGTAATCTTCGAGGAGTTCAAGGGCACCGGCAACATGGAGGCGCACCTGGACCGCAAACTGGCCGAGAAGCGGGTCTATCCGGCGATCAACATTCGCCGTTCCGGGACTCGACGCGAAGATCTGATCGCCTCCGAGGACGAAATGCAGCGTATGTGGATACTGCGCAAGCTGCTCAACCCCATGGAGGACGTGGCGGCCACCGAGTTCCTGATCGACCGCTTGAAAGATACCAAGACCAATATCGAGTTCTTCGAAGCCATGAAGCGGCGCTGATCAGGTGCTATTGCGTTCACGCAGACGGTGTTGAATCCTTCCTGGTACGCCAGCCCGGTCGGCATGCTCATGTATAAGCTCGTACATTCCGCTGCCTCAGTCGGACTCGCCTTGTCTGCGTATCGCTCATAACGTACCTGCCTTCTTGTCACTCGGAAGCGGGCAGCAATCCAGGCAGTGAACGCGAGGGGCGGCATGCTATGCTGCCCTTTTTGTCGTTTCGGAAGCGGGAAATCGAATGAAGTACAAGGACCTGCGCGACTTTATCGCCGCTCTCGAGAGTCAGGGAGAACTTCAGCGGATCACCGCCGAGGTCGACCCCTATCTCGAGATTACCGAGATCTGCGACCGTACCCTGCGCGCAGGCGGTCCGGCGTTGCTGTTCGAAAACGTCAAGGGCCATGACATGCCGGTACTCGCCAACCTGTTCGGTACCCCCCAGCGGGTGGCACTGGGCATGGGGCAGGACTCGGTGAGTGCCTTGCGCGAGGTGGGCAAGTTGCTGGCCTTCCTCAAGGAGCCGGACCCGCCCAAGGGGTTCCGCGATGCCTGGGACAAACTGCCCATCTTCAAGCAGGTCATGAGTATGGGGCCCAAGACCGTGCGCCGTGCGCCGTGCCAGGAGGTGGTGCTGGAAGGCGAGGCGGTCGATCTCGACCGGATTCCCATCCAGCACTGCTGGCCGGGGGATGCTGCGCCACTGGTGACCTGGCCGCTGGTCGTGACCAAGGGGCCGCATAAGTCGCGCCAGAATCTGGGCATCTATCGCCAGCAGAAGGTCGGCAAAAACCGCCTGATCATGCGCTGGCTGAGCCATCGCGGCGGGGCGCTGGATTTCCAGGAATGGCAGCAGGCACATCCCGGCGAGCCGTTCCCGGTAGCGGTGGCGCTGGGCGCCGATCCTGCGACCATTCTCGGTGCGGTGACGCCGGTGCCGGATACGCTCTCGGAGTACGCCTTCGCCGGGTTGCTGAGGGGGTCGCGTACCGAGCTGGTCAAGTGCGGTCATGCCGATCTCGAGGTGCCGGCCTCGGCGGAGATCGTATTGGAAGGCTTCCTCTATCCTGACGATACCGCGCCGGAAGGCCCTTACGGCGACCATACCGGCTACTACAATGAAGTCGAGACGTTTCCGGTCTTCACTGTCGAGCGCATCACCCATCGCCGCAATCCCATCTACCATTCGACCTACACCGGACGACCGCCGGATGAGCCGGCCATCCTCGGCCTGGCGCTGAATGAAGTCTTCGTACCGATCCTGCAAAAGCAGTTTCCCGAGATCGTCGACTTCTATCTGCCGCCCGAAGGCTGCTCCTACCGCATGGCGGTAGTGACCATGAAGAAGCAGTATCCGGGGCATGCCAAGCGGGTGATGATGGGGGTATGGAGTTTCCTGCGCCAGTTCATGTACACCAAGTTCGTCATCGTGCTTGATGACGATGTCGATGCGCGCCGCTGGGAAGACGTGATCTGGGCGATCACCACGCGCATGGATCCGGCGCGTGATACGGTGATGGTGGAGAATACGCCGATCGATTATCTCGATTTCGCCTCGCCGGTGGCCGGGCTCGGCTCCAAGATGGGACTGGATGCCACCAACAAATGGCCGGGGGAAACCGATCGGGAGTGGGGCACGCCGATCGTCATGAGCGAGGCGGTAAAGACGCGGGTCGATGAACGCTGGGACGAATTCGGCATTCGGCTTGCAGCCGATTCCTCGCCAGGCGAGGCCCCGGTGAGAGTCAATGACAATGCCCCCGAGTAATGACGAGGACATGATGACGGCACGGATTCTGACCTGCCATGTGGAAAGGGTGGAAGATCTGACGGACGATGTCTTCCGGGTGTGCCTGGAGGGGCGCACCGAGGCGATCGCCCATGCGCCGGGACAGTATCTGGAACTCAAGTTGGACGAGGATACCTGGGTGCCGTTCTCGATCGCCAACGCGCATGGCGGCGATGGGGTGATCGAACTGCATATTCAGCACTGGCCGGAGCGCGCCAACTCGTTACGCCTGCGTCAGATGCTACACCGGGCGGCGACCATTACCGTGCGCATGCCTGGCGGTGAATGTGTGCTGGACCCCGCCAGCTCACGGCCGTTGCTGTTGATTGCCGCCGGCACTGGGTTCGCCCAGATGAAGGCGATGCTCGAGACTGCGCTGACCGGCGCCAAAGAGCGCCCCATCGCGTTATGGTGGGCGGCGCGCGAGCGTCGCGATCTCTACCTGGAAACGCTGGCCCGGGAATGGGCGGCGCGCTATGCGCAGTTTCACCTGCATCTGGTGATCGAAGCGCCGCAGGAGGAGATCGAAGCCTCGCCCGGTGTCGACGTGCACTATGGCCGTGTCGATGAGGCCTTGGCTCGCCAATTGCAGCATAGCGACGTGTCCGATCACGATGTGTATATTTCCGGATCGCCGGGAATGGTCTATGCCTGCGTCGATACGCTGGCTCCGCTGGGGCTGGACGAGACGCGGGTCTTCTCGGATGTCTTCGCCTACGCGCCGCGTGTGCCGTTCCTGCCGCTTCCCGACGGCGATCCCGAACAGGCGCCGCTGTCGCCGGGCGAAGAGGAGGAACGCAAGCCATGAGTCAGTCGCCGATCCTGATTACTGGCGGCGCCCAGCGGCTGGGACGTCACTGTGCCGAACGATTGCGCGACGATGGGCATCCGGTGATCATCAGCTATCGACGCGAGCGTGACGAGTTGGCCGCGCTGCGGGCTCGGGGGGTGGTGACGTTGCAGGCGGACTTCTCCACTGAGCAGGGGATCGAGGATTTCATTGTGCGGCTCAAGGCCGAAACCTCTTCGCTGCGCGCCATTGTGCATAACGCCAGCGAGTGGGCGCCGGAGACCGACACGCTGGAGGCCGGTGCCAACTTCGAGCGGCTGTTTCGCATTCATATGCAGGCACCCTATCTGATCAACCTGCATTGCCGTGAGCTGCTCGATGCCTGCCAGGAGCCGCAGCGTGACATTGTGCACATGACCGATTTCGTGGCCCGCAAGGGCTCGCGCAAGCATGTCGCCTATGCCGCGACCAAGGCCGGGCTCGACAATCTGACGCTGTCATTCGCCGCCCTGTACGCCCCCTCGATCCAAGTCAATGCCATCGCTCCGGCATTGATCATGCTCGGCGACGATGATCCTGCCGATGAAAGGGCCCGGGCCAAATCGGCGCTCGGCACGATTCCAGGGCCTGGTGTGATCTATCAGAGCCTGCGCTATCTGCTCGACAACAGCTATGTCACCGGGGTGATTCTACCGGTGGATGGGGGGCGTCATCTGCGCTGAACATGAGGCTGCAGGGCACGGGGAAGCGCGCTAAAATAGCGCGGAAGCCACATTCCCCGAACGACACCATCATTGGAGGACGCCATGTCCGAGTACGATCCGAATTTCAAAGACGAAAGCGGCCTACTGTCTGTAGTGCTGGGGATCGTAGTGCTGGTCAGTATGTCCTGCCTGCCAGCCACTATCGTGTGGGTGGAGTATTTTTCCTGAGCACCGTCTGGCGGCTAGCCATGAGCGGGCTTGCCTGGAGGATACGGGGCGTAGCGGTTGAGGTGTTTGGCATACCGGGGCGAGGCATGTCGGGGTTGCCAAATATCGGAAGCCGTGTAGGATAAAGTCACTTCAGGAGACAATTCATGAGCCAGACACACGTATACGTACAGATTCTCGTCGACGCCGCCTTTCGGGCAGGCATCCGCGACGCTGTACGGCGTGGTTTTGGCTATTGGTATTGGTTTAGCGCCAGCGCGCCAGCGATGCGGTCCTGAACTCGCGAGGCGCGCCCTGAACCAGGGTTGCCTCCGAGACTTTCGAAACCCCCGGTCGGCAACCCGACCGGGGGTTTTATTTTGCGTGCAAATCCGGTCGGCGCCGGGGCACCGAGAATCGAAAAGGAGTATCAGCATGGCCTACTGGAACCGAGCGATCGAAGCGCAGCGTAACCCGACCCGCGGTTATGGCTATCGTCCCTGGCGATTTAGCGTCTCCCGGCCGGTCCAGTTCGCCACCTCCGGTCGGGGCTTGTCGGGTGGCATACGCCCAAACCGAAGAGTCTCGGCCCGATCCTGACGGCCGAAGCACGACAAAGAGAATTGCCATGAATGCCCCATTGAGCCTGACCCGGACCGCCTCCCATATCCCCTTGCGGCCATCCAGCGAGCTGCCCACTCTGGAAGAGCTCAAGCAAACCCTGCCGCTGGACAGCGAACTACGTCAGCGGGTCCAAACCCAGCGCAACGGCGTGCGCGCCATTCTCGAGGGACGCGATGACCGGCTGCTGGTCGTGGTGGGGCCTTGCTCGATTCATGATCCGCAAGCGGCACTGGAGTATGCCGAGCGTCTAGCGGCCCTCTCGCCGCGCGTCGACGACCGACTGTTGCTGGTGATGCGCACCTATGTGGAGAAGCCGCGTACCACGGTCGGCTGGAAGGGGCTGGCCTACGACCCCCATCTCGACGGCAGCCACGACATGGCGGCGGGGCTGGCCCTGTCGCGTTCATTGATGCGCGATATCGTTCAGCTGGGGCTGCCGGTGTCCAGCGAGCTGCTGCATCCCGGAATCGCCGCGTATTTCGAGGATCTGCTGGCCTGGGCGGCTATCGGCGCGCGCACCACGGAGTCGCAGGTCCATCGCGAGCTGGCTAGCGGTCTCGAGGCGGCAGTAGGATTCAAGAACGGCACCGACGGCAGCTTCGACGTGGCCATCGAGGCGATGCATGCGGCGGCGCATCCCCATCGCCACTTCGGCATGGCCAGTGACGGACGTCCCCGGATGATCGAAACCCAGGGCAACCCCCATACGCATGTCGTATTGCGTGGCGGCCATGGCCAGCCCAACTACGACCGGGATTCGGTACAGGCCTGTCGCCGTGCGCTCGAAGCGGCCGGTATCGCCCCGCGTATCATGGTCGACTGCAGTCACGCCAATTCGCGCAAGGATCATCGCCGCCAGCCGGGCGTGTTGCTCGATGTACTGAAGCAGCGACTGGCCGGGGAACGCGCCCTGATGGGAGTAATGATCGAAAGCCATCTCTTCGAGGGGCGTCAGACGCTCGAGGCCAATCGCTATGGTGTTTCCGTCACCGACGCTTGTCTGGGCTGGGAAATGACCGAGCATCTGCTGGAGGAGGCGGCCGGGCAGCTACGTGTGAGCGGCAGCGCATGAGTGCCGAGGTATGGAAGACGACGCTGGCTGTCCGTGGCGGACTCTTTATATCCTTGTTAGCGCGGTTACATCAGGCCCGCGAGGAATGCTGGCTTCCTGGAGAGGTCGACGATGTCGGTCTCAAGGCATTGGATACGCCTCGGCAAGTCCCTTGAGCCACTACCAGCCGAACTTACGGTGAAGCGTGTCGTCGGTGGCGTTCGGTTCCAGCAGGCGCCGCCAGGTCGCTAGCGGATGATTCTGGGCAAGACGGCCATTGAGCTCACCGTGGGCGCCCCCGCTGGCGGCCATGTCGAGCGTGCTGGTCAGCTCGAATCCTGGGGGATCGCGCATGGTCAACTGCCAGTGATAGTCCCCGTCATCGCGACAGTCCAGGGTCAGGCGTGCCTGCCCCAACGCGACGGGGTCCGGTGTCAGCAGTATCAGGTCATCGCTGGTCAGGCCGCCCTGCGTAGTGACACACCGTTGGCCATGAGTGGTCACCGCGAGCCTGCCCAGCCAGTCGCCGGTCGGAGTGAGCGGCAGTTGCGACGTGTCGATTGTGCGCAGCGATCCCCCCTCCAGCTGCCAATCGATGGCCAGGCCGTCGAGCGCCGCTGTCAGCGTCCAGGGCTGCGCTGTCTCGCCCAGCGTGAGGTTGAGGCGTCCCGGCCACGTCATCTGCCAAGCCACCGGGCCTAGCGCGAGGGGAAAGGCGCCTTGCGGGGAGAATGAGAGCATCTCGATGCGGCCATCCAATAGGCGCCCTTCGACACCCTGCCAGCCGACCCCGCTTCCCAGGTCGTCCTTCACCCAGTTTGCCAGTACCGGCAGTGGCCAGTAGAGCGTCAGTGTGACGAGAAAGACCAGCGCGACGGACACTGCCGCGAGGCCACGTAATACCCAGCGTGTCATGGCGTCGCCTCCTCGGGTATGGCCGGTTCGCGTTCGAGCTGGGCAACGAAGCGGGCCTTGATAGCCAGGCCGGCCTCGTCGTCTCGCGAAAGCGACCAGTCGAGCGCCCACCAGCCCTGCTGGGCGGCCCAGGCGCTGAAGCGTTCAAACGCTTCGAGGCTGTCGGCGCGGCCTGCCAGTCGCCAGCCATCGTCGCTCGCCTCCAGACGATCCAGGACCAGGGAGTGAAGCAGCGCTCCCTGGCGCCAGGTATCGGCGCTCATCGGCGTGACGGGAGGCAGGGCGGTGAGCAGGCGTGCGTCGCGCAGGGAAGGCGCATCACCCGATCCAGTACCTGTCATTCCGGTGAAGTCGACCTGCTGAATCAGCAGATAGCCGGCCAGGATCAGGCTGATGCCGGCACCGAGACTCAGACGCAGTCGCTCTGCCGCAGGACGGCGCTGCCAGGCCTGACGTGCATTCGTGAATAGCGGCTTGGCGAGCATCATGGGGTTATCTCCGCATTCATTGCCATATGCAGCGACAGGCGCTGCGTCTCGGGTTGCCACTCGGCCTTGCCCAGGCCGGCGAGACGCTCGGCGAGTTCGGAACCGTCGCGGGTAGCGTCCTCGTCGAGGTGCCAGCGCATGACCAACTGCGTGCCGCTGACACTCAACTGGGTCAGCGCCAATGGCAGCGGGCGGGTCTGCCGGTCGATGCGCTCAAGTGTCGTCGTCAGCCACTGATTGCGTTGCTGAAGGGATTGAAGGGCGGCGTGGCGGTCCTGGACGCGTTGCAGAGAGGCGGCATCCTCGGGGAACAGACTTGCGAGACGGGCCTGCGTATCGCCGGCCAGGGCGCGCTGATCGAGATAGCCCTGCCAGCCGACGGCACCGAGATGCAGCAGCGCCAAACCCGCGATAGCCGCGGCCAGGCGGCGTGTATTGCGAGAAAAAGGCAGACGAGCGCGTCGCAGAGAGCGGGGCGCCGGCTTGATGCCTGGCATGGATGGTAGCGTTACCGGCAAATGCCGAGCGTAGCGCTGTAAAAGTTCGGCAGAATCCGTGCCAGACGCCGTATCGGCAATGCCATGCCACGGCCAGTGCCAGGCTTTCTCGCATATTGCCGCGGGCAGACGTTCTTGCCACTCGCGGGGCCAGGCCAGCCACTGTTCCGCGGAAGGTGAGTGGGGGCCCGGCGGCGCCGCTAGGGTCTTGATCATCAGGTGGTGCGTGTCGGCGACCACGCTGGCGTCATCGGGCGATGCCGGTGACGGCTGCGCCATGAAGACCGAGGCCCAGTGCGTCGTGCGGATACCGCGCGCCGCCAGCCAGCGTTGCCATGCCAGGAGTCGCTCGCGGCCGGTCACGAGCAGTTCGAGGTGATCGCGCCCCTGTTGCAGTGCCGCCAATTCCAGCAACTCGCCCTCAGTGCATAGCTGGTCCTCGATAAGCAGCGGCCATTCGCGCTGACGCAGTCCCTTGGGCGCCGCCCGATGGAAATGACTGATGGCGGTGGGACTAAGCAGCAGCACGCTGTCGTTTTGCTGGCTTAGCTGCGCCAGTCGAGCGAGCGCTGCGGCATCGCTGTCGTCGATCCGCCCGGTCTCGTCATGGCCAGGCAGTCCGGTCGCGATCCAGTGGACAGCGACAGGCTCGGCTTCCGTCGAGGGAGGCTCGGGCGATTCGCAGAGCAACAGCAGTCTAGAACGAGACGAGCCGGCGGCACCGCGCCGAGTGGACGGCAGCCATAGCCGGCCGAGAGGCAACGGACGAAGCAAGGCATTCATGGGACAGAACCTTGGGGTAAGGAGGTGGGCGACATCATCCAGGCACTCAGGTCGTCGCTACGGGAAAGGATGCGCACACGCGATGCCGGCGCGTAGGGCGACCAGCTACTGACGCCTTCCGCCTTGAGCAGGCGTCGGGCATGAAAGCGGTAGCCGCCGACCTCGACGGTCACACGAAGCTCGAGGTAATCGGGAGTCAGCGTCAGACGCTCGCCGTAGCGGTCGAGCCACTCACTGTCGCCGCCTAGTTGCGCACGCACGGCGTCGATTCCCGAATAGCCGATAGCGGGGCGGGCGTTGATCAGACGGATCAGATCGCCGCGCGCCACCTGTCCTTCGAACAGCGCCTCGAGCAAAGGCAGCTGCGCCAATTGCACGCTGTTGAGATTGAGGCGCCAGGCACCCGTGTCGGGCAGCACGCAGAGATCGTTCAGGGTCTGAAAGCGAGCGGTGTCGAGCGGTTCCAGCCAGTTGATTTCGCTGAGATCCACCAACAGCGTGTCGGCACTGACCCGCGGCGGCGAGCCACGCGCGTAATCGACGCCATCCAGACTATTCTCGCGCGGCTGGGTGTCGGCATCGATCCAGTCCGCGAGCCGGGCCACGAAAGCTGTCGGCGTCAGGCCGCCGAGAGCCGAGGGCGAGCGATCCGCGAGTAGTCGGGCCAGTTGCTCGCTGGCCAGCGCTGCGTCGCTACCAGCCAGGGCGTTGAGATTGAAGCAGGTGCGCATATCGCGCACCACCAGGCGGATACGGCCTTCGTCGGTGGGGTAGTCCAGTGGCTTGCCGGCCAGACTTTGCCACCACAGGCTGGCCTGGCGCACGGCGGCATCGGTGAGCGCGCGCCGGGCGATGATCTCGGCCCCCTGGATGTGGAAGCGAGCCTGAGTCTCTGCCTGCAGCAAGCCCAGGCGATGAATGTCGTTGCGGCCATCCTCGGCCAGCGAGGCCAGGACCATCCCCACCAGCGCCAGACACAGCAGTACCATGAGCAGGGCGACACCACGCTGTCGCGACATCACGGGGCCTCCCAGTACGGCAACAACGCGCTCATCTGGAAGCGAGCACCATTTCGCCACCACTGCAGGCGGATGCCCGTCGGCAGAGTCGTGTCGGGAGGGGCCGCCGTCCAGCGGGTACCGTCATAAAACTCGAACTGCACCCGCTCGACGTCATCGAGGCGGGCCGAGGTCTGCCATTGCGGCGTGCCGGCGTCGTCGAGCAGGCCCGTCGAGCCCAGCCACAAGCGATGATCGTCGCTGTCCCACACCAGCCGCTGGCGGCGCAGGCGGGTGTAGTGGTCGCCGATGGGCAGCGGCCAGTCCCCTTGGGCCACCCATTCGAGCGTCTGAGCGTCGGGCAGGTAGTCGAGCGGTGCGTTGAGCAGCGGCTGCCCCTGAACATGTACGGGACGCACGACCAGCGCCTCCAGGCGCCGCTCGAGAAGCTGGGCGAGGCGTGCATCCTGGCGTAGGGCCGGTGGCGCACTGAGGCGCTCGCGTGTCGTTACCATGGCGTTGACCAGGGCGGCAACGGTGACGCCGATCAGCGCGGTCAGGGCAATGGCAATGATCACCTCGAGCAGGGTAAAGCCCCGTTGCGAAGGGCGGCGGTAACGGGTCATGGAAAGAAGAGCCGAGTCATGGCGAAAAGAACAGGGTGAAACTCAGGTCGGCGTGTTCGCGAGCGGCCTCGTCGAACAGACTCAGCGTGCCACGCCGCATGTTGCGCACCTGGGTCGATTCGACATCCAAACGCCAGAAGCAGGGCTGACCGGCCTGATCGAATGCCCCCTCGTGGCGACCGGTGCTGGGCCAATAGCGGGTCAGCGTGAACTCGGCGCCCAGCGCGCGGGCACACAGGATCAGCGGTACGCGCTGCGCTTCGGCAAGGCTGGCACGGGTGCGCTGGTGCACGCCCTGACTGACCGCGACGGCGATGATGGCCAGGATGAATAGCGCGACCATGACCTCGAGCAGCGTAAAGCCGCTGTCCGGGCGCTTGCCTATGATGCGCGTCACAGGCTCGCCGCCTTGACCCGATAGATGCCCAGCGCGTCGACCTCCAGGGCACGCTGCGTGCCGTCATGGCCGATGATCAGTCGCCCGCCGATCACTTCGCCATTGGGCCACCACACCAAACGGGGCATGTCGGCATCGGCTGTCGACGGTGCGCCGGCGGAGACGCTGTCT
This sequence comes from Halomonas sp. WWR20, assembly GCF_054602495.1. Taxonomy (NCBI): domain Bacteria; kingdom Pseudomonadati; phylum Pseudomonadota; class Gammaproteobacteria; order Oceanospirillales; family Halomonadaceae; genus Halomonas; species Halomonas sp. WWR20. The sequence goes on along the minus strand of NZ_JBTRHR010000007.1, from coordinate 156,305 downwards.
ATCGAAAGGGATGTCGGCCAGGTCTGCGGTGACAGACGCTGGCTTTCCAGCGGCACCCAGCGCCATTCGCCGGTATCCGGCACGTAGCGCCAGGTGACGAACTGATAGCCTCGGGCATCCGCCTGCCAGCCGATGATCCGCTGGTCGAGAAAGGCCACGTCACGCGCCAGGGTCAGGTCGCTGCGCAACCGCTCGGTGGCGGCGTCCAGACGTCGATGGTCATCGCCGCCCAGCCAGGCGACGCTGAGCGTCGTCGCCAGCGAGACGATGACGACGACGACCAGCAGCTCGAGCAGCGTGAAGCCGCGGACATGCTTGCGGGTCATAGCATCCAGTTGCCGATGTCGGCATCGGGACCTTCGCCGCCGGGGGCACCGTCGGCGCCCAGACTGAAGATATCCACGCTGCCGTTCTCGCCCGGACTGCGGTACTGGTACTCGTTGCCCCACGGGTCGCTGGGCAGACGGCGAATGTACCCCTCTTCGCGATAGTTCTTGGGTAGCGGCTCCTGGCTCGGCGCCTCGACCAGCGCCAGCAGGCCCTGGCGAGTGGAGGGGTAGCGATAGTTGTCCATGCGGTACATGTCCAAGGCCTGCTCCAGAGTCGACAGGTCGGCGCGCGCCTTCTGCTGCATGGCGTCGTCCTGATTGCTGAGCACATTGGGCGCGACGATGGCGACCAGCAGCCCGATGATGAAGATCACCACCATGATCTCCAGCAGGGTGAAGCCGCGTTGGCGACGGGAGGAGCAGGAAGGGCGGGAGCGTGTCATGGGCTTTCCTCGGCAGTTCAATATTGCATGGCGCCATTGAGGCGCATGATCGGGAGCAGAATGGCCAGGACGATGGTCAGCACGACGCCACCCATGGTCAGGATCATCACCGGTTCGAACAGGGCCAGGGCCATGTCGACGCGACGGTTGAACGTGGTCTCCTGGGTGTCGGCCACGCGTTCCAGCATGCGGTCGAGCGTGCCGCTGGACTCGCCGCTGGCGATCATGTGCAGCATGGTCGGCGGGAAGCGGCCGCTTTCGGTCATGGCGCGATTGAGGCTGACCCCGGCGGAAACGCGCTCGCTCAGCAGGTCGACGGCGTTGCGCATCACCAGGTTACCGAGCGTGTCGCGGCTGACCTTGAGGGCATCGAGCAGGGGGATGCCGCTATGGGTGAGGATGGCCAGCGTGCGTGTCAGGCGGGCGGTATCCAACAGCACGATCAACTCGCCCAGGCGGGGCAGGCGCAGCAGCCAGGCGTGCCAGCGCTGGCGCACGGCGCGCCGCCGCAATAGCCGCTGCAGAATCACGACCCCGAGCACGCCGGCAACAAGCAGTCCCGGCCCCGCAAGCTGAAGGAATTCGGAGAAGGCGATCAACGCCCGCGTCAGCCAGGGCAACGCCATATCGGAGCGCTCGAACTGTTCTGCCAAGCGGGGCACCACGTAGGTCATCAGGCCTACGACGACGGCGACCGACACAGCCACCAGCACCAGCGGATAGACCAGCGCCGTGCGTGCCTTCTGGCGCTGCTGCTGGACCCGCTCCAGGTGGTCGGCCAGGCGCTCCAGCACCTGGGCGAGACGCCCGGCCCGCTCGCCGGCGGCGACCAGCGAGCGGTAGAGCGTGTCGAAGGTGGCCGGGTGCGTGCCCAGGCTGTCCGCCAGGCTGTAGCCCTCGCGCACCCGGGCCACGATATCCAGCAGCAGGGCTCGGGGCCGCTCCTTCTGGGCCTGCCGCGACAGCGCATCGAGGGCGTCGCCGATCGGGATGCCGGCATCGACCAAGGTTGCCAACTGGCGCGTCAGCAGGGCCAACGTTTCGTTGTCCACCCGGCCACGACGGGAGGCGTTCCTGGCCTTGTCGCGGACCGGGACCAGCTGGCGCGGGAACAATCCCCGGTCGCGCAGCAATTGACGCGCCTGGCGCTCGCTATCGGCCTGCAGGACGTCTCGTCGGCGAGCGCCCTCGGCGGTCAGCGCAAGATAGCGATAGGTCGGCATGGGTTTCCCGAGTTGGTTTCGTTGTCACGCCTCAGCGTGCCAAAAGCATGTTGCAGTTTTCGGTCGTTCACTGATGGATCGCCCGTAGTACCTCGTCGACGCTGGTGTCCCCCGCCTGCAGGCGATTTGCGGCGCACTGCACCAGCGTCATGTGCATGGCGAAGGCATGCCGGGCCATGTCCGACTCGGCGGCGCCGTCATGGATCATGCTCGCCAGGGTGTCGTCGATGGCGATGAACTCGTAGAGTCCCAGGCGGCCACGAAACCCGGTGTGGTCGCACGCCTCGCAGCCGACCGGCTCGGCGATGCGCTCGAGCGTATGCAGGCCGCTGAGTCGTCCCATGTCGGTCGCGGTGATTTCTCGCCAGCGCCGACAGGCCGGGCAGAGGCGCCGGACAAGGCGCTGGGCCATCACGCCCTTGAGGCTGGTGGCCAGCAGGAACGGTTCGATGCCCATGTCGCGCAGGCGGGTCACGGCGCCCAGAGCGCTGTTGGTGTGCAGGGTGGAGAGCACCAGATGGCCGGTGAGACTGGCCTGGACGGCGATCGCCGCGGTTTCCACGTCGCGGATCTCGCCGATCATGATCACGTCGGGATCCTGGCGCAGGATGGCGCGCAACCCGCGGGCGAAGGTCAGCCCGGCGTGCGGGTTGACCGGCGTCTGGCCGATTCCGGGAATCGCGTATTCCACCGGATCCTCGACGGTGAGGATGTTGCGCTGGCTGTCGTTGAGATGGGCCAGGCTGGCATAGAGCGTGGTGGTCTTGCCCGAGCCGGTGGGGCCGGTGTTGAGCAGGATGCCGTTGGGCCGGGCCAGCGTTGCCCGGTAGGCCTCCAGCATGCGCTCGGGCATGCCGATGGCGCTCAGGTCGAGCATCGAGGCCTGCTTGTCGAGCAGACGCATGACCACGCGTTCGCCATGAATGCCGGGCAGCGTCGAGACGCGAATGTCCACATGGCGCCCGGCGGTGCGCACGGTGATGCGCCCGTCCTGGGGCTGGCGTTTCTCGGCGATGTCGAGCTTGGCCATGACCTTGATGCGCGAGATCAGCATCGGCGCCAGCACGCGCGGCGGGCGCAGCGCGACGCGCAGCGCCCCGTCCACACGTAGCCGCACCACCAGCTCATGCTCGAAGGGCTCGACGTGAATATCCGACGCCTCCAGACGCAGGGCCTCGGAGAAGATGCCGTTGATCAGACGAATGACCGGGGCTTCGTTCTCGGCGTCGAGCAGGTCCTCGGTGCGCGGCAGTTCCTGCAGCAGATGATCGAGATCGACGTGCTCGGCGAGCCCCTCCATCAGGGCTTCGGTGCTGGCGCGGCTGGCATCGTAGAGACGCCCGAGGCGACTGTCGAAGGCGTCGTCGCCGAGCCACTCGCAGCTCAGCGGATCGCCATGCACGCGCTGGATCTCCTGCAGGGTGACGATATCCACGTCCTCGCGACACAGCAGGTGATAGCCCGCGTCGCGCCATTCGATGGCGGCCCCGGCACGCCTCGCCAGACGATAGGGCAACAGCTTCTCGCTGGTAGGGTCCCTCAGCTCCGGGACCGGTGACGCCGCCTGGAGACTTTCCAGCGGTGCGTTCATGGTGCCAGGGCTCCCAGCCGGTCGCGGGCCGACGGATAGAGACCGTTCAGGGACAGGCTGGCGCCTTGAACGTCCAGCTCCGGCAGGGTCTGGTCGGTATCGAAGTCGTTGAGCAGTTGCTGGGCCCGCATGAAACGGTACTTCTCCGCCGTGGCGGCATTGAGGGACTGGGCATCGCGCAGCACGCGGGCGCGGATGAACACCATCAGGTTCTGTTTCTCGTTGGAGCGGCTCGAGTAGCGGAACAGGTTGCCAAGCAGGGGGATGTCGCCAAGTAGCGGCACCTGCTGGCGGGTATCGCTGCTCTGGTTGCTGATCAGGCCGCCCAGCACGATGATGCCGCCGTCCTGGGCGAGCACGGTGGTCTCGATCTCGCGCTTGTTGGTGACCACATCGCTGGCGGCGACGTTGTCGGCGATCGACGAGACCTCCTGGGTGATCTCCATGCGGATGGTATTGTCGGCGCTGATGGAGGGGCGGATATGCAGACTGATGCCGACATCCTCGCGCTGGATGGTCTGGTAGGGGTTGGCGTTGTCGACGGTGGTCGAGCCGGTCACGAAAGGCACTTCCTGGCCGACCAGGATGTAGGCCTCGGCATTGTCCAGGGTGGTCAGCGACGGCGTGGATAGCAGATTGGTGTCGGAGTCGCTGCGCAGGGCGTTGAGCAGCGCCGCGAAGCTGACGCCGCTGTCGCTGAGACGGCCGACGCCCAGCGTGACCCCGTTGAGGCTGCCCAGCAAGGCCCCCAGCGCGCTGGTGTCGTCGGCGGCCACGGCCGCGGCGAGCTGGTTGATGCCCGCCGACGACGAGGTGGAATAGTTGACGCCGCCGACGGGGAAGGTGCCGCTGCCGCCGGTGTCGGCAAACAGCCATTGCACGCCAAGCTCGCGCGCCCGCGATTCGGTGATCTCGGCGATGATCGCCTCGACGGCGACCTGGGCACGACGTATGTCGAGACGCTCGATGATGCTCTGATAGGCATCCAACTGCGAGGACGGGCCGGTCAGCACCAGGGCGTTGGTGGAGGGGTGTACCGCAAAGGCCACGTTGTCGCTTGACGTCATGCGCCGGGTGCGGGTGATGCCGCCACTGCCCAGCGCAGTGTCTCCGTTACCTGACGAGACGCTCTCGTCGCCCACCGGCATGCCCAGGACATTGCGGGCGTCGGTGTCGGTCGCTTCGATGCTGGAGACATAGCCGCCCCCGTCGCGCAGGTTACGCAGTACCTCGACCACGGTTTCGGCGCTGGCGTGATTGAGATAGATGACCCGAGTGTTGGTGCTCTGATGCTCGCTGGGCTTGTCGAGGGCGGCAATCAGGCGCCGGGCGCGCTGGCGGTCACGCTGGCTGCCGAAGATCACCAGGGCATTGGCGCGCGGCGCGGCGATCACCCGGGTATCGCTACCCTTGCCCTGGATGGCGCTGTCAACGGTTTCGGCCAGTTCCTCGGCATCGGCAAAGTCGAGCGATATCACCTCGGCACCGGTGTCGCGGTTGCCGTCGAGCAGCGTGGCCAGGCGGGTCAGGCGTTGCAGGTTGTCGCGCCAGTCGGTGACGACAACCATGTTGCTGTCCGGGTAGGGGGTGATCGTGCCGACGCGAGAGTCGACCAGAGGTTGAAGAATGCTGGCCAGGGTCGCGGCATCGAGGTGCTGGGTCTCGATCACCTGGGTGGCCATGACGTTGCCGTTGTCGGTTTCACTACCCAGTGGCAGCGGCTGGCTGCGGGCCACCTGATCGGGCACGATGCGTACCTGATCGTCATCGAGCTCGATCGTGGCGTAGCCGTTGATCTGCAGCTGGTTCTGGAACACGCGATAGAGTTCGTCGGCGCTCAGGCTGCGCTGGCTTTCCAGGCTGATGTTGCCGCGCACCCGGGGATCGACGATGAAATGCTTGCCGGTGATGCGCCCGACACTATCGATGAACTCTTGCAGGCTGACATCGTTGTAATCGATCTCGTAGCGCGGCGCGGCGCTCTCGTTGGCCGTAGAGTCGATCGTCTGGGCGAGCGCCGACGAAACGGTCGCCGTAAGCAGGAAGGCGACGAACGTGTGCCGGAACTTCATGAGGAAAACTCCACTTTCAACGTGATCGGATGTCCGTCGCGCTGCAACTGGACGTGTAACGAACGGGCCTGGAGCAGGTGCTCCTGAAACAGGGTGAGGGCGTCGTCTTCGCGAATGGTGTGCCCTTCGATAGCCGTAAGCACGTCGCCGCTCTCCAGCGGCAGGGCCTCGAACAATGAGGGATCGGTGCCGGGGCGCAAGCGATATCCCCTGAGCTGCTGGCCCTCGAGCACCGGAGCCGCCTGGAAATAGCGCAACAGCGGCGTGGGGTCATGGAACAGCGACTGTCGATAGTCCTCGCCGAAGCGGGCCGTGAAGGCCTGACCGGGCCAAGCTACCGGTTGGGGGGGAGCGCCGGCTTCGCCGACTCGGGACGAAGATGTCGGGACGGCTGGCGGCTGCGACTCGACGGCGACGACGGGCGCGCCGTCGGCAGGCTGGGTGTGCGGCCATGGCAGGCGCTCCTGGCGCCCTCGGTTATCGAGAATCAAACCCTCGGAGGTGATATCGACGAGGCGCACCTGATCGTCGATGCGCTCGCCCAGCGTCACGACCTGCTGGCCTTTTGGCGTACCGAGGATGAGCACCGAACGGTTCAGAGGCATGCCGCGCGCCACGCCGACGATGGTCAGTGGCAGGCGGGTCAACGGTAGCGCTGGCCCCTGAGCGGGAAGATCCCTCTGCCATAGCGTGTTGCCCGTGACCGGCAATGCGGCGGGAGGCGGGGCGTAGGCCGGTGACTCAGATGACGAGGGGGTGCCCAGACGCCAGGCCAGGCTGGCACCGTCGGCGATCACACGGGCACTCAGCCAGGCCAACAGGCACCAGGCCAGCCAGTGCCCTATCGGATTCAGCCGTAGAGTGGTCGTGAACAGGGCGCGTAGCGTGTTCATGAGCCGAGACGGGCCTCGGGGTGCCAGCCGGGGTGGCCGTCGACGAAGCTTAGCGAAGCTTCGGGACGCGGCGGCAGGGTCCAGTGTGCGTCCCGTCCGCTCAGGTAGCGTTCCATACGTTGCCAGAGCGGCTCACCGGCGGGGGCGTCGGGGCGAATACTCCAGGTCATCAGCCGGCTCTCGCCGGTCTCGGACAAGGAGATGCGCTGGCCGGTCTCGGCGCTGTAGCGGCAGCGCCAGGCGACGCCATCGAGCCTGGGCAGATCCTGAGCAGTGTCGAGCAGCAACGGCTGACCGAAGCATTGGTCGCTGGCGCGCTCGAGCAGCGCCTGAATGTCGTCGCTGGTGGTGTCGAGCGCAAAGACCGGTGCGGCATGGCCGCCACTCAGCGCAATCAGATGGTCGCGGGTAATCGGCTCGCCCGGCGCGACGATCACGTCGTAGCGCAGCCCCGTCGACAGTGTCGGCATCGAGGTGTTCTGGTCCGGGATCGGCTGATCCGGACCGCCCTGCCGCAATGCCGCGCTGATCAGGCCATCCCAACTGCCGCCGACTACGTCACGGCGCCATAACCAGTCCGGTGCCACGGCCAGCGGCCGGTCGAGCCAGTCGGCATAGGGCGCGCGCGCCGCGTCGAGCTGCCGTTGCAATTGAACGGCCTGCTGGCGTGCCGGTGCACTCAACGTCTCCCTCAGGGCGGGATGGAAGTGGGCCTCGATCTGCCACTGCCCGCTGCGTACCGTGCAGCTCAGCTGGAATACCCCTACGCCGCGGGCTCCAGGCAGGCAGACCGGCAGCCTCCGCCCATCGCTCTGCATCACCGGAATCAGTTGTGGCCAGAAGTCCTGGCCCCGTGCGCACAGCAGCACATCGGCACCGTTCAGGCGCTCGGCCAGCCACAGGCCCGCCCCGGTACCGACATCGGCGAGGACCACCACCAGGTCGGCCTGTTCGCGGGCCTGACCGACCTGTTCGGCGGCGGCGGCGTACCAAGTGTCCAGCGCACGCGTCTCGTCATGCGCGTAGGGATCGGTGATGCCGACCACGGCGACACGCGCACCGCCACGCTCGAAGTACGCGATCGGCTCGACGCTGCCGGATGGGTTCTGCGTCTCGCTCAGTGAGCCGAGCACCGGCGCGGCGAACTCGCGATAGAGGGCGGCGCACGCCGGTGGCCAGATGACCCGCTCGTCACTGCTCACCCGCGCCTCGGCGCCCAGCAGGTGACTGCCGGCCACGCCGGCACGTCCCTGGGTGAGATACGCCATGCCGCTGCCGTTCCAGCACTGGCCATTTTCCAGCGTCAAGGTGTTTGACGCGCCAAGCGACTCGCGCAGGCCCGTCAGGCACGAGGCCAGCACGGCATAGCCGCCGAAGCGTTGCCGGGTGGCCAGCTGCGGGTCGGTCAGGGCTTGAGTGGCGGTGTCCAGTGGGCCGGTCAGTGCTGTGACGCTGGCGGCGGTCGCCCAAGGCGCTTGTCCCAGGGACTGCGCCGGACCCAGGCGAGTGGCGGGCACCACGGGGTAGGCGGGGTCACGCGTGTCCAGGGTGTCGGCATAATAGAGCAGTTCGACCCGGGACGAGTCGGCTTGGGGGCGTGGACCGAAGCCGCCAGGCGTAGCGGCGCATCCGACGAACCAGGGTGCCAGCATGCCCAACCCCGTGAGCTGCAGGGCACGACGGCGGGCAGGGGACAACACCTTGCCCGCGGCGGCTGAATGTGTCGGAAGTTTGCGTCGGGAAGTGCACCACGCCATACCGTCGGTTGCCCCTGTTACCGTTGTCTTGTCATGCCTGTCGTGGCCTTGTGATGTCGATCGAGGCGCTGTGGCTTAAGCGGGCCTGCCGAGCATCGATGACACTGGGGGGGCATTTTAGTGACCGGAATGTGACGGTTTCGTGATGGCAACGAAGCGGCTTGGATAAATTAATTCGTTAATAAAGCTGTCATTTATCGCCCCTAATGTTTGCCTCGGCTAGCTGATCCGTTATTCGACCGTTACTTCAACCGGCACATACCGAGGGAACCATGAGCAAGGAAATAGAAGATCATCGCATCCTGAACGGCAGTGGCAACGAGCCCTTTTCTTCCGTTCTCGACAAGTATGTCTCGCGTCGTCACATCATGCAGGGCGGCTTGGGTCTCGCGGCGCTGACCGTCCTGGGCGGCTTCGGGCTGAGCGGTTGCAGTGACAACGATAAGGATGGCGGATCCGGAAACGTCGGCGATACACCGGAGAAGACCCCGCTGGCGCTGGCCTTCGAAGCCGTGCGCGGCTCGCGTACCGATGCCATCGTGGTGCCGGAAGGTTACACGGCGCAGGTGCTGGTCCCCTGGGGCACGCCGCTCAACAACATGGCCGCCGACTGGAACGAGAACCTGGCCGTCACTCCCGAGTTCCAGGCCAACAGCGTCGGCATGCACCATGACGGCATGTACCACTTTCCGTTGGACGAGGCGAATGCCTCGACGGACTTCCTGCTGGTCCTGAACAACGAATACATCGACCAGAAAGCGCTATGGGCGCCGCAGGGCGGCCCGACCAACGCCAGTCAGGGCAGTCGTCCTGCCGACGAGGTGCGCACCGAGATCAATGCCCATGGTGTCACCGTGGTGCGCGTGCAGAAACAGGCCGACGGTACCTGGACGCATGTCCCCAATTCGCCCTACAACCGCCGCTACACCAGCGCCACCGAGATGGAGCTGGCAGGTCCCGTTCGCGCCAGTGAGTATGTGGTGACCGCCTATTCGCCTGACGGTACCCTGACGCGCGGCACCAACAACAACTGCGCCAGCGGCTACACGCCCTGGGGCACCTATCTGACCTGTGAGGAGAACTGGCCGGGGTACTTCGTCAAGGATGCCGGGCGTACCATCGATGACAACCGCCTGGGCATCGAGGAAGGACGGGGACGCTACGGCTGGGAAACGGCGGCGGGCGATGCCAGCGAAGTCAATGGCGAATTCGCGCGCTTCAACAACACCCCGACAGGCGCCAGCGCCAGCGACGATTACCGCAACGAGCCCCGCACCTTCGGCTACATCGTCGAGATCGATCCCTATACCAACACCCGTGCCGTCAAGCGTACCGCTCTGGGGCGTTTTCGTCACGAGGGCTGCTGGCCAGGCAAGCTGGTCGAGGGCGAGCCGGTGGTGTTCTATTCCGGTCACGACTCACGCAACGAATATATCTACAAGTTCGTTTCCGCCGCGACCTGGGATCCGAGTGATGCCAACCGTGCCGGCGGCAACTACGACCGTCTGGCCATCGGTGCCAAGTACATGGACGAGGGCACGCTGTACGTGGCCAAGTTCAATGCCGACGGCAGCGGTGAGTGGCTGCCGCTGACCCCCGACGCCCAGACGCCCGATGGCCGGACCCTGACCCAGGCGCTGAGTCTGGCGGCAGGCGATCAGGCCGGGGTGATCATTCACACCTGCGATGCTGCCGATCTGATGGGCGCGACGCCCATGGACCGTCCCGAGTGGGGGACCGTGGATCCCGTCTCCGGTGACGTCTACATGACGCTGACCAACAACTCCGACCGTACCGCCGAGGGCACGCAGCCGTCCTTCACCGAGGACGGCAGCAGCATCGAGGCGCTGGGCGTGGGCTACTCAACCGCGCCGGTCAATGGCCCCAACCCGCGTCCCGACAACGAGGGGGGCCAGGTCATCCGCTGGCGCGAGGGCAGTGCCAGCGCCACGTCGTTCGAATGGGAGGTGTTCGTCTTCGGTGCCGCCGCATCCGCCACCGACAATCTGTCCGGCCTGACCGAGCTCAATCAGTTCGCCAGTCCCGACGGTCTGTGGTACGACGACCGAGGCGATGGCCAGGGCATTCTGTGGATCGAGACCGACAACAGCGGCAATGCGGTGGCCGACTACACCAATGATCAGCTCCTGGCCGTGGTTCCCAGCTCGGTGAGCTTGAGCGAGGGTGACGCAGCGGTTATCGACCCCAGCGATCAGGCGCAGCTCAAGCGCTTCGCGGTGGGGCCGAACGGCTGCGAGGTCACCGGGATCTTCGCCACGCCGGACAAGACTGCGCTGTTCATCAATATTCAGCATCCCGGCAATTGGCCGGCCAACCCGGACGCTTCCGTGCAGGATGCCACCGTCGAAACCAGCGGCGACGTGCGTCCGCGTGCCTCCACGGTAGTCATTCAGAAGGCCGATGGCGGTCAGATTGGCGTGTAACCCGACGGGCGCCGCTAGCGCGATGTCCTGAAGCCCAAGAAGCCCCTGCCCAATGAACTGCACCCCAAAGGTTGGACAGCCTCCAGCCTTCGGGGTGTTTCTATGAGGAAGCCATACGATGAGAGGTTCAAGCGGCTGGTGGTGCAGTAGTATTTGCCGAGAGCAACAGCCCAGGGGAGGTGGCTCGCCAGCATTGCCTAGAATATCTCCTCCTACGGCGTGTCACGCAAGACAACTGCCTGGGCCATGCCGCGATGGAGAGCTTCTTTGGCATCCTGAAAGCCAAGCATTCCCATCTGGACAGGTTCGATACCATTGAACTGCAGCAAGGCCCCGACCATTACATCCATAACTACAACCATGAGTGCCTCAGGGGGAAACTAAAAAGCCTGAGTCCCGGACAGTACAGGACTCAGGCCTTGAGCGCGGGCTGAATGAACCGTCCACTCATTGGAGTCAGTTCAAATAAGCGGGTTTTTTTATGCCCGGCGATTAGCCCGCAGGCCCGATCAAGTGCTTGACCTCCTGATAGCTGGCCAGCCCCCAGGGCCCCAGCTCGCGGCCGATGCCGCTGCGCTTGTAGCCGCCCCAGGCGGCCTGCGGCGGTACCAGTTGCTCGCTGTTGAACCATACATTGCCGGCCTGTAGCTGCCGCCCGATGCGCCGGGCGCGTTCGGCGTCGCCGCTGACCACCGTGGCGGCGAGGCCGAATTCGCTGTCGTTGGCCAGTTCGATGGCCTCGGCCTCGTCGGCGACGCTGCGCGCGCAGAGCACCGGGCCGAAGATCTCCTCGCGCCACAGCCGACTCTCGGTGGGTACATCGCGATACAGCGTCGGGGCGATGAAATAGCCCTGTTCGGGCAGGGCACGATGGTTGGCGTCGCGCACCGCGCTCAGGCCCTCCTCGGCGGCGATCGCCAGGTAATTGCGCACCGCATCGCGCTGGCGGGCGCTGGCCATGGGGCCCTGAGTCGTCGCGGCGTCCAGCGGGTCGCCGAGTACCAGTGCGTCGATGCGTTCGGCCAGCGCCTGATAGAGCGGCTCGGCGATCGACTTGTGGACCAGTAGCCGCGAGGTCGCCGAGCAGATCTGGCCGGCGTTGAAGTACAACCCGGCCATCACGTAGTCGGCGGCCTCGCCGACATCGGCGTCGTCCATCACCAGGATCGGCGACTTGCCGCCGAGCTCCAGCGAGATGCCGCGGCTGCCCTCGGCAACGGCGCGCATCACCGCCTCGCCGACCCGGTTGCTGCCGGTGAAGGAGAGCTTGTCGATACCGCGATGGGCGCTGAGCGGCGCGCCGACGCCCTCGCCGTCGCCATGCACCAGGTTGAATATGCCGGCGGGCAGGCCGATCTCCTCGGCGATCTCGGCCAGCGCCTGTTCGGGCAGCGGGGTGATCTCCGAGGGTTTGAAGACTACCGTGCAGCCGGCGGCCAGCGCCGGGGCGAGCTTCCAGGCGCTGGTCACCAGCGGGAAGTTCCACGGCGTGATCAGCCCGACCACGCCCACCGGGTCGAAGTAACAGGTGGCCTCGACACCGTCCATTTCCAGCGCCACCGGCTGGCCCTGGCGGGCATCGAGCGCGCGTGCCTGGCCGGCGTAATAGCGGTAGCAGTCGATGGCGTCGTCGAGATCGATGCCCGCTTCGGTCAGCGCCTTGCCGTTGTTGGTCGACGACAGCCGCACGAGTTCCTCGCGGCGCCGGGTCAGGGCCTCGGCGAAGCCGTCCAGGTAACCGGCGCGCTCGGTACCCGACAGCGCCCGCCAGGCGGGCAGCGCCCGACGCGCCGCGGCGACGGCGGCGTCGACGTCGGCGCTGTCGCCGGCGGTCACCTCGGCAATGGTCTGTTCGTTGTACGGGTCGACCACCGCCAGACGGCGGCTGCCGTGCGAGGCCACCCAACGGTTGTCGATGAACTGCTTGTCGAGTTGTTGCATGCAAGTCCTCACAGGTCGTGGTTGCGCAGCCAGGTATCGATCAGCGCATGCAGGTGGGGCCCCGAGAAGCTCGGGAAGTGCCCGCCGTGCACGGTACGTACGGGAAGTTGGCGTAGCCGCCGCAGGCTGGCGGCGTAGTCGTCGAGATCGCTGTGCCAGAGATCCTCGATCAGCGGTCCATCGTAGATGATGTCGCCGGCGATCAGCGTGGCGCTGGCCGCTTCCCAGAGCGCGATGCCACCGGGCGAATGCCCGGGCGTATGGATGACCTCGAAACGCCGGTCGCCGAGATCGAAGCAATCGCCGTCCTCGAGCGCAGCGATGCGCTGCGGTGGGGCGATGCGATAGCTGTGGTATTCGAACGGCGCGGGCGGCAGGGCGTCGAACATCGCCTCGCCAAGAAAGGCATCGGCCAGGGTGCGTGTATTGTCGGGGCTGGCCAGGATGTCAGCCTCGGCGGCATGCACGTGGCAGCACTCAAACTCATGCGCGGCGCCGATATGGTCGAAGTGGGTGTGGCTGGCGACGGCCACCAGGTCGCGCTCGGCGACGAGCGGCACGTGGCGGCGCAGGGGCACCGCGCCGAGGCCGAAATCCACCATCAGGTCGCGATCCCGGCCGCGCACGTGCCAGATGTTGCAGCGGTAGAAGGGCTTGATCGCCGGTTCGTCGATCAACGTGATGACGTCGGCATGCGGCGTGGTGCGATACCACTGCTCGGCATTCATGCGTACAAGACTCATGTCGTGGCGTGTCCCATGCGGCTCAGTCCCAGGCTGGCGACATAGTAGATCGCTCCGGTGAGCACGAACACCGGCAGCGAGGCGCCGAAGTCCAGCGGCGCGACCCAGTTCCAGTAGTAGGCTAGCGCGGCACCGGCCAGGTAGCAGGCGAAGGCCACCGGATTGATGGCGGGCAACGCCCCGGCATCGCCGAGTAGCCGAGTGGCGCTGTAGCGCCCGCGGCCCAGCAGGTAGTAGTCGACAATCATCAGCGAGAATGCCGGGATGAACACGCTGCCGATGATCAGCAGGAAGGTCTGGAACTGGTCGAGGATGCCGGGAATCAATGAACCCAGTACGCTGATGACGCCGATCACCAGCGCTGGCTTCCAGAAGGACGTGTGCGGCCGCACGCTCATGTAGGAGAGCGTGGCGCTGTAGACGCACATCACGTTGGTGGTCAGTACCGAGAAGAAGATCACCAGCGCCGCCGGCAGGCCGAAACCGAAGCCGCTGAGCAGCTGGGTGGGGTCGTAGGTCTGCGGGAAGCCGATCGCCACCGATAGCGCCGAGACGCTGGCGCCCAGGCCCATGGCGACCAGCGTGGCGACTACATAGCCGCTCCAGGTGCCGGTGACCGCGGCGCGCAGGCTCTTGCAATGGCGATTATAGTCGGCAGCCAGTGGAATCCACGAAAAGGCGGTAGCAATGATGATGTCGAAGGCCACGCCGGCCCCCAGCCCTCCGCGCGCTTCCATTTCGACGATACTCGGCAGGTCGTAATTGGATGTCAGCGCGAACACCACCACGCCCGAAAGGAGCAACATCAGTACCGCCGCCAACTTCTCGGCGGTCTCGATGCCCAGATGACCGCGCAGCGCGATCAGCACCACCAAGCCTTCGCAGAGCACCGTGAACATCGCCACGTTGGAATAGCCGGTGAGGCTGTCTACCGCGTAGTCGAGGCTCATGCCGGCCAGCAGCGCCTGGATCCAGCTCCAGGCGATCAGCGCCAGCAGGTTGACGATGGCCGGGAAGCCGGCGCCGACGCGACCGAAGGTGCCCCGCGCCAGCACCATGGTGGTCAGCCCGGTCTGCTGACCCATGGCGCCGATCAACACCAGCGGAATGATACCGATCGCCGATCCCAGCAGCACCAGAGTCATGGCATGCAGGAAATCCAGGCTCGGCACCAGCAGCATGCCGGTAAGGATGGTGGTGACCACCACGTTGGCACCCAGCCATAGCGCGAAGGTGCCGGGAAAGCCCAGGCTGCGCTCGCCGCTGACTGCGTCGAGCGTATCCTGGCCGAAGGTCGTCGTCTTAGAATGTCCCATTGTTGTTATGCCCTTGATGATTTCGTGATTATTGTCTTGCTTGTGAAAGAAAGACTCAGTGACCCAGCGCTGCCTGCCAGGCGAAGGCATCGATCTCAACCAAATAGGGTCCGTCGCTCGGCCGGTTGGCCAGCGCCGCGGCCAGTGCGTCGGGGCTGTCGACGCGGGTCGCCGCGCAACCGAAACCGCCGGCCAACTGCTGGAAGTCGGGCGCCTGCAGATCCACCCCCAGGCGGGCGACGTCGTGGGCATCCATGTAGCGGCGGATCTCCTCGTAGCCGGCGTTGTGCCACAGCAGCACGACTACCGGCAGGCGCTCCTCCACCGCGGTGGCCAGCTCGGAGAGCGTGAACATCACGCCGCCGTCGCCGACCAGCGCGACCACCGGCAGTTCGGGTTTGGCCAGCGCCGCGCCGAGCGCTGCCGGCAGGCCGTAGCCGAGCGTGCCGTAGCCGGTCGAGGCGTTGAAGAAGCGCCGCGGCGCGGGCTGCGAGACCAAATGATTGGCGGCGTAGACCGGCGCGGTGGAATCGCCGACCAGCAGCGCCTCGGGCAGGGCCTCACGCAGCGTGGCGAACAGCGGCACGAAGCTCGCGAAGGCCGGATCGCTTTCCAGCGCCAGTGCCTCGTGGGCCTGCTGTACGCGTCGGGCGCCGTTGCGCTGTGCGCCGTTGCGCGCCAGCGGTGTAGGGAAGTGCGCGAGCAGCAATTCCAGCGCCCGGCCGGCATCGCCGACCAAACCCAGCGCGGTGGCCTGGTTGCGCACCAGCTGCTCGGCGTCGATGTCGATGCGGATCAGCCGCCCGGTCAGTTCGAAGCCGTCGTCGAAGACCACGTCATAATCGGTCTCGCCGAGCTCGGTGCCCACGGCGAGGATCACGTCCGCCTCGCGGGCGAGCTCGCGCACCGCCGGCAGCGCGGTGTTGGCGCCCAGGTCCAGGGGGTGATCGCGGCCCAACAGACCCTTGGCGTTGATGGTGGTGGTGCACGGCGCATCGAGGCGCTCGACGAGTTGCCGGGCGGCCTCGGCGGCGTCGACGCAGCCGCCGCCGAGCAGCACCAGCGGGCGCTCGGCGGTACGCAGCCAGCCGGCGGCCTCGGCCAGTCCGGCGGGATCGGGCGCGGGGCGATACAGCCGTGCGCCGGGCCACTGTGCGGGTGGCGCGACCGACGCGGCGAACAGGTCGATGGGGATCTCGATGTGTACCGGCCCGGGCCGCGCCGAGGAGAACACCGCGAAGGCGCGGGCCAGCACTTCGGGCAGCGCGTAAGGGTCGAGCAGGGTATGGCTGAAGCGCGCCACCCCGGCCAGCGTCTGCTGCTGGCTGGGCAGTTCGTGCAGCCGACCCTGGCCGCGACCCAGGGTGTCGCGGCGGTTGACGCTGGAGATCACCAGCATCGGCACCGAGTCGGCCAGCGCCTGGCCCATGGCGGTGGCGATGTTGGTCATCCCCGGGCCGGTGATGATCAGGCAGATGCCAGGCTTGCCGCTGGCGCGGGCGTAGCCGTCGGCCATGAACCCGGCGCCCTGTTCGTGGCGCGGGGTGACGTGGCGGATCGCCTGTCCTTCGAGGCCGCGATACAACTCGACGGTATGCACGCCGGGGATGCCGAACACGGTATCGACGGCGTAGCGTTCGCGCAGCAGGCGGATCAGCAGTTCGGCGCAGGTCATGAGCAGCCTCAAAAGACGAAGGTGTGTGCGATGAAGGCGATGATCGGCAGGGTGATCGCCGTGCGCAGCAGGAAGATCGCTACCAGCTCCCAGAGCTTGAGCGGGATCTTGGATTTCAGCAGCAGTGCGCCGATTTCCGACATGTAGATCAGCTGGGTCAGCGACAAGCAGGCGATCACGAAGCGCGTCAGCTCGCTGTCGATGTCCTTGGCCAGCACCGCCGGCAGAAACATGTCGGCGAAGCCCACCAGGGTCGCCGGAGCGGCGGCCTGGGCCTCGGGAATGCGCAGCCATTCGAGCACCGGCACCATCGGGTAGGAGAGCCAGGTGAACAGCGGCGTGAACTCGGCGAAGATCAGTGCCACGGTGCCGATCGCGATAACCAGCGGCAGCAGGCCGAGGAAGATGTCGGCGACGTTGAGCATCGCGCTGCGCGCCAGGGCGCGCGGGCCGGGGGCGGTCTCGGCACGTGCCACGGCCTGCCCGAGACTGAAGCGCAGCACGCCCACCCGGTGGGTGTTTTCTTCCTTGAGTCGGCAGCCCACCGGCTCGTAGTAAGTATCCGGCTTACGCGACAGCGGCGGCAGGCGCGGCACCACGATGGCGGCGATCAGCCCGGCGACCACCACGGTCAGGTAGAACTCCACGAACAGATGATTGATGCCGATGAAAGTGGTCACCAGCAGCGCGAAGGCGATCGACACGATCGAGAAGTTAGTGGCGATCACCGAGGCCTCGCGCCGGTTGTAGTAGCCCTGCTCGTACTGCTGGGTGGTGATCAGCACGCCCACCGTGCCGGAGCCCATCCACGAGGCGGTGGCGTCGATGGCGCTGCGTCCGGGCAGGCCGAAGATCAACCGGAACGGCTTGCGCACCAGGCTGCCGATGAACTCCATGAAGCCGAAGTCGACCAGGAACGGCAGCAGCAGGGCGGCGAAGAAGAAGAATGTCAGCAGCACCGGTGCCAGATCATTGAGCATCACGCCGCCGGTGAAATCGGCGATGACAAAGGTCGGACCGATCTGGAAGTAGGTCATCAGCGCGAACACGGCGCCCAGGATGCGCATGCCGAACCACAGCGGGGCGACGTCGAACAGCTCGTTGGCCGCGCCGTCGCGGGCCCAGCCCGGCCGGGTCAGCTTGACCAGCGCGGTCAGGATCACCGACAGACACAGCACGACCACGGCGATCGCCGGCAGCGCGCCGCCGAGCAGCGCCTTGAGGCCATCGGCGAGCAGGCCCATGCCGATGTTGATGCTGTCGCCGGTGGAGAACGGGATCAGGAACATGGCGATCCCGATCAGCGAGGGGATCAGGAACTTGATCAGGGCGCGACGACTGAGTCGTTCGCCATTACTGTCGTGGTTATCGTCACGGCCGGCGGCCTTGTTCAGAGTCGAGGACATGAGGTTTACCCATTATTGTTGTCAATCACGCCGGTCGGCCACGACCGGCGTCGATGAAGCAATTTAGCGGCGCGTGACGCCCGGCAGGATGCACAGCATTTCGTAAAGCAGGGTGGCGCCCATCAGTGCGGTGTTGCCGCTGGTGTCGTAGGGCGGCGAGACCTCGACCAGGTCGCCACCGACCACGTTCAGGCCCCAGGCGCCGCGGACGATCTCGAGCCCCTGCTGAGCGGTAAGCCCGCCCATCTCGACGGTGCCCGTGCCCGGCGCCACCGAAGGGTCAAGGCCATCGATGTCGAACGAGATGTATACCGGACCGTCACCCATCTGCTCGCGCACCTCGGCCATCAGCGGTGCCAGCGACTGGTACCAGCACTGCTCGGCGGGCACCACGCGAAAGCCCTGGTCGCGGCACCAATCGAAATCGTCGGCGGCGTAGCCGGTACCGCGCAGGCCGATCTGCACCACCCGCTGGCTGTCGAGCAGGCCCTCCTCCTGGGCGCGGCGGAACGGGCAGCCATGAGCGACTTCCTCGCCGAACATGTGCTCATTGACGTCGGCATGGGCGTCGATATGAATCAGCCCCACCGGGCCGTGCTTGTTGGCCATGGCGCGCAGGATCGGCCAAGTCAGGGTATGATCGCCGCCCAGCGTCAGCGGCACGCAACCCTGGGCGAGTACCTCGTCGTAGTAGCCGCTGATGATGTCGAGGTTCTTGGGCAGGTTGAAGGTGTTGATCGGCACGTCGCCGATGTCGGCCACCTGCAGGCTGTCGAACGGCGCGGCGCGGGTAGCCATGTTGTAGGGGCGTAGCATGCGTGATTCGTCGCGGATCTGGCGCGGGCCGAGCCGGGTGCCCGGGCGGTTGGAGGTACCGATGTCCATGGGAATGCCGATGAAGGCGGCGTCCAGGCCGGCGGCGGTGGTCTGGGTCGGTAGGCGCATCATGGTGGCGGGGCCGCCGAAGCGCGGCATTTCGTTTCCACCCAATGGCTGGTTGAGGTTCGGCTTGTCCATGCTGTCTCCTGAGAACGGGCGTTGTTATTGCTCACTCAATAGACAGTGCAGGAACCGTGCCAGTCAGCCGTCGGCACGGTTGACAGGCTGAGTCCTCGCTCTGATTCATTAATGAATCGATCATGGTTGGTGTTGATTCGTTTATGTATCATCGATGCAAAATTGAATCGCAGAGATATGGCAACCGCATGAGCGAAATCGATAGCGCGGTACTCAAGACCATCATCGAGACCGCCCACGATCACTTCTTCATCGTCGACGCCGATGGCCGGATTTGCGATGTCAGCCCCGGCAGTGCGGCGGTTTATGGCATGGGCCGCGAAGCGCTATGTGCGAGCACCGTCCAGCAGTTGGTCGAGCGCGGCGTGCTGTCACCCTCGGTGACCCAGGAAGTGATGCGTACGCGCCAGCCGGCGCAGGTGATGCAGCATACCGGCACCGGCCGGCGCGTGATCGCCGAGGCGCATCCGGTGTTTCTCGACGGCGTGCTGGTGCGCATCGTCTCGCGCTCGATGGATCTGACCGATCTGCAATTGCTGCAGGACGAATATGCACTGCTGCAGCGGCGCTTCAGCGAACATTTGAAGCGCGGCGGGATGTCGCCGCTGGACGAGGATCTCGAACTCGACAGCCTGGAAGTGCGCAGCGGGGTGATGCGCGAGGCGGCGCTGCTGATCAAGCGGGTCGCGCCCAGCGACGCTACGGTGCTGATGCTCGGCGAGTCGGGCGTCGGCAAGACCGCCTTCGCCCGCCAGTTGCATCGCTGGAGCGCGCGCCGCGAGGGGCCGTTCATTGACGTCAATTGTGCGGCGATCCCCGAGGCGCTGTTCGAATCCGAGATGTTCGGCTACCAGCCCGGGGCCTTCAGCGGTGCGGGTCGCCAGGGCAAGGCCGGTGTCCTGGAGCGCGCCGATGGCGGCACGCTATTTCTCGACGAGATCGGCGAACTGCCGCTGGCGATGCAGAGCAAGCTGCTCAAGGTGATTCAGGATGGCGAGGTTACCCGGCTCGGCGACACCCGCTCGCGGCGGGTCGACTTCCGCTTGGTAGTGGCCTCCAACCAGGATCTCGCGGCGCGTGTCGAGAGCGGCCATTTTCGTCTCGATCTCTACTATCGACTCAACGTTATTCCGTTGACCCTGCCGCCATTGCGCGAGCGCCGCGAGGACATTCCCGGGCTGGTGGATCTGCAGCTCGAACGGCTCAATCAGCGTTATGGCCAGCCCAAGGTGCTGCATCCCAGCGTATGGCCCGAGCTGATGAGCCGCGACTGGCCGGGCAATGTGCGCGAGCTGGAAAACTGGATGGAGCGCACCTGGCTGGCCAGCCCCGGTGAAGTGATCGGCGCGCCCGGCGCATCCAGCGGCGGAACGTCGCTCGAGCCGGCGGGCACCCCGTCCGCTAATGCCACGGCGGGGCTCGACGAGAGCCAGACGCTACGGGAAGCACTCGACGCGACCGAACGCGGAATTCTCGCCGGGCTGTGCCGCGAGTTGTCGAGTACTTACGCGTTGGCCGCGCGGCTAGGTATCAGCCAGCCCAGCGTGGTACGCAAACTGCGCAAGCACGGTCTGCGTATCACGGCCGATGCAAGAGACAGTGAGCCTCGAGTCGGGAGTGTGCCGTTACATTCGTCTCGATGTTGAGTATTCAGGTGAAGCATGCTGCATGCATACGCTCGGAGCGAGCGCGGTCGCTTTCGCGTTGCCATGAGCGGCACTGATCGCGCTGGGCGTCGATCAAGTAGAGCACCGCCCACTGGCGAGATTATTGATCATGCTCGTCAGGGGCGGCAAACTAAACGGCGATGTTGTTCCCGCTAAGGCAATTCCTCTTCCGGATCCTCCTTCTTGGCCGGAATCAGGTCCTGACGGTCGAGCTTGATCACCAGCAGTAGTGCCGCTGCCACGTAGACCGACGAGAACGTCCCCGCAATCACGCCGAGAATCAGGGCGATGGAGAAGTTGTGGATCATGTCGCCACCGAGGAAGAACAGCGCCAGCAGCACCAGCAGGGTGGTGCCCGAAGTGGCTAGCGTACGTGCCAGGGTCTGGTTGATGGCGTCGTTGAAGATCTGAGCCATGTCATCGATACGCGATTTGCGAATGTTCTCGCGGATGCGGTCGTAGACGATGATGGTATCGTTGAGTGAATAGCCGATCACCGCCAGGATCGCCGCCAGCACGGTCAGGTCGAAGTCGAGCCGGAACAGCGAGAAGGCGCCCAACACGAGAACCACGTCGTGGCCCAGCGCGATCAGCGCGCCCAGCGCGAACTTGTACTGGAAGCGAAAGGCCACGTAAACCATCACTACCGCCAGCGCCAGCAACATGCCGAGACCGCTCTGGTCACGCAATTGATCGCCGACCTGGGCACCGACGAACTCGGCGCGAATCAGCTCCACCGGGTTGGCGTCCGTGCGCAGCGTGTCGATGACCTGCTCGCCCACGGTGGTGTCGAACTCCTGCTGCAGTCGTACCAGCACTTCGTTGGCGGCACCGAAGGTCTGCACCGAGACGTTCTCGAAACCGGCGTCCTGCAGCTGACCGCGTACCGTGTCGAGTGCAGGTGCGCTTTGGTAACGCACCTCGACCAGCGTGCCGCCGGTGAAATCGAGGCCCAGGTTGAGTTTCTGCACTGCCAGCGAGCCCACCGCGATCACCGTCAGGATGATTGACACGATGAAGGCGAGACGGCGCTTGCCCATGAAATCGAATTGTCGCATCGCGCTGACTCCTCAGATCCAGAGTTTCTTCACCGGCTTGCCGCCGAAGAAGAGGTTGACGATAGCGCGCGACACCATGATGCCAGTGAACATCGACGTCAGGATGCCCAGCGACAGAGTCACGGCAAAGCCCTTGACCGGCCCGGTGCCGATCGAGAACAGGATCACGGCGACCAGCAGGGTGGTAATATTGGCGTCGACGATCGAAGTGAAGGCTCGCTCATAGCCGGCATGGATCGCCTGCTGCACGGGCATCTTGGCGCGCAGTTCCTCACGGATGCGCTCGAAGATCAGCACGTTGGCGTCCACCGCCATGCCCAGCGTGAGTACGATTCCGGCAATGCCCGGCAATGTCAGTGTGGCGCCGAGCATCGACATGGCCGCAATCAGCAGGATCAGGTTGACCCCCAGAGCGACGTTGGCGATCAGGCCGAACGTCTTGTAGCGGATCAACATGAACAGCACCACCAACAACAGGCCGACCTCGACCGACATGACGCCTTGCTTGATGTTCTTGGCACCCAGGCTGGGGCCGATGGTGCGCTCCTGCACGAAGTAGATGGGAGCCGCCAGAGAACCGGACCGCAGCAGCAGGGCGAGCTCGCGCGCTTCGGTGGGCGAGTCGAGCCCGGTGATGCGGAAGCTGTTGCCCAGGGCGCTCTGAATGGTGGCCAGGCTAATCAGGCCGCGCTCGGTGTAGGGAATGCGCTGTTCGACGCGCTCGCCGTCCTCCATCACCGTGCGGGTGCGGGTCTTGTGCTCGATGAACAGCACCGCCATGTTGCGACCGATGTTCGAGCGCGTGGCGCGGTTCATCAGGGTGCCGCCGGTGCCGTCGAGGTTGATGTTGACCTGAGGGCGGCCGCTCTCGTCGAAGCTGACGCTGGCACTGGAGACGCTGTCGCCGGTGATGATCACGTCGCGCATCAGTTCGGCGCTGCGTGCTTCGTTATTGCGGAAGCTGAAGCTCTCGGTTTCGCTGGCCGGTGTGTCGGGTCGGGCCTCGAGACGGAACTCCAGGTTGGCGGTGGCGCCAACGATGCGCTTGGCCTCTGCGGTATCCTGTACCCCCGGCAGCTCGACGACGATGCGGCTGGGCCCCTGGCGCTGAACCAGCGGCTCGGAGACGCCGAGCTCATTGACGCGGTTACGGATCGTGGTCAGGTTCTGGTTGATCGCGTAATCCTGAATCTCGGCGATGGCCTGTTCCGAGAGGGTCATGCCCAGGCCGGCCCCGCGAGCGGTGTCGAGATTGTCGAACTGGAAATCGGGAAAGTTCTGTGCGATCAGGCTACGGGCCTGATTGCGGTCTTCCTCGTTGACGAAGGCCATGGTCAGGGTGTTGCCATCGACCTGAGTGTCGCGATAGCGGATGCGTTCGTCACGCAGGGTCTCGCGAATGGCGCTGGCATTGACTTCGAGGCGTTGCTTGACGGCCGCCTGCATATCGACTTCGAGCAGGAAATGTACGCCGCCGCGCAGGTCGAGGCCCAGTTTCATGGGGGTCGCCGACAGGCTTTCGAGCCATGCGGGTGTCGAGTCGGCAAGATTCAACGCCACGGTATAGTCATCGCCGAGTGTCTCGTCGATGATGTCGCGTGCGGGGAGTTGCTGATCGGCATCTTGCAGGCGGATCAGCGCACTGCGAGCATCGAGTTCGGCCCGCTTGACGGCGATGCCAGCATTTTCCAGTGCCTGGGTGGCGCGTTCTAGCTGACGCTCGTCGAGTTCCGTGCCGCCACTGCCGCTGATCTGCACGGCCGGGTCTTCCGGGTAAAGGTTGGGCAGGGCATAGAGCAGGCCCACCACCAGTACGACGAGTATCAGCAGATACTTCCACAGGGGATAACGGTTGAGCATGGAAGCCCTGTCCTTGTTGCTGACGCAGAAAAGCGCCGCCGGCCAGGCGCGACAGGTTGATGTCCCCTGACTTCCCGGCCGACAGCGGTAAGAAGTCTCAGATGGACTTCAGGGTGCCCTTGGGAAGGACGGCCGCCACGGCGCTCTTCTGGACACTCACTTCGGTGCCTTCGGCGATCTCCATGCTGATGAAGTCTTCGCCGACCTTGGTGACGCGGCCCAGTAGACCACCGCCAATGACGATTTCATCGCCCTTGGAGAGTCCGTTGATCAACTTCTTGTGTTCCTTGGCACGCTTGGATTGCGGACGCCACAGCAGGAAATAGAAGATCAGCACGAAGCCGACCAGCATGACAATCTGGGCGATACCGCCACCCGCGGCAGGGGCTTCCTGCGCTTGTGCCGCGGAAATGAAGAATTCCAGCATAGGTGTCTCTCCGAAGGGTTGGGAAGGTGCAGGGCCGGGCGTCTTGGGCGCCCGGCCGGAAATTCAATCTGCCAACGCGGGGACTGCAAGTTCGCGCTGGGCGTAGAATTGGTCTACGAAGTGGGCCAATGTACCCGCTTCGATGGCGCCGCGCAAACCAGCCATGACACGCTGGTAATAGCGCAGATTGTGGATAGTGTTGAGCATGGCGCCGAGCATTTCGCCACACCGGTCGAGGTGGTGCAGATAGGCCCGCGAGAAATGCTGGCAAGTATGGCAGTCGCAGCCTTCTTCCAGCGGGCGGGTATCAAAGCGGTGCTTGGCGTTGCGAATCTTGACCGTGCCCTCGGCAGTGAATAGATGACCGTTGCGTGCGTTGCGGGTCGGCATCACGCAGTCGAACATGTCGATGCCACGGCGTACGCCCTCGACCAGATCTTCGGGTTTGCCCACGCCCATGAGATAGCGCGGTTTGTCTTCCGGCATCCAGGTTGGCAGATAGTCGAGAACCTTGATCATCTCTTCCTTGGGCTCGCCCACCGACAGGCCGCCAATCGCCAGGCCGTCGAAACCGATCGCCTCGAGCCCTTCCAGCGAGCGCTTGCGCAACTCGGGATACATGCCGCCCTGGATGATGCCGAACAGCGCCGACTTCGATTCGCCATGAGCGGCACGCGAACGTTTGGCCCAGCGCAGCGAGAGTTCCATCGAGCGACGCGCTTCGTCCTCGCTGGCCGGGTAGGGCGTGCACTCGTCGAAGATCATCACGATGTCCGACCCCAGCGAGCGCTGTACCGCCATCGACTCTTCGGGGCCCATGAATATCTTGGCGCCATCCACCGGCGAGCGAAAGTGCACGCCCTCCTCGGTGATCTTGCGCATCGCGCCCAGCGAGAAGACCTGGAATCCGCCGGAATCGGTGAGGATCGGCTTGTCCCATTGGGCGAAGTCGTGCAGGTCGCCGTGGGCCTCGATCACCTCGGTGCCCGGACGCAGCCACAAATGGAAGGTGTTGCCGAGGATGATCTCGGCCCCGATATCTTTCACGCTCTGCGGGGTCATGCCCTTGACGGTGCCATAGGTGCCCACCGGCATGAACGCCGGGGTTTCCACCGTGCCGCGCGGGAAGGTCAGCCGGCCGCGGCGGGCTCGCCCGTCGCTGGCCAAGCGTTCGAAACTCATGAAGCATTCGTTGCGCATTGGATTCTCGAAAGTGTTCCGCTCAAGATTGGGGCTTCAATCCGTGGCTCGGGTCAGCAGCATCGCATCGCCGTAGCTGAAGAAGGCGTAGCGTTGCTCGACGGCCTCGCGATAGGCCTGCATGACCGGCGCATAGCCGGCAAAGGCGCAAACCAGCATCAGCAACGTCGACTCGGGCAGATGGAAGTTGGTCACTAGCGCATCCACGCAGCGCCACTCGTACCCCGGATAGATGAAAATGTCGGTGTCGCCACGGTAGGGCGCGATCTCGCCCGACTGAGAGGCGGTTTCCAGGCAGCGCACGCTGGTGGTGCCGACCGCCACCACGCGATTGCCACGTGCCTTGGCGGCACGCACCTGTTCGCAGACGCTGTCGCTGACCTCGATCCACTCGCGATGCATCTGATGGTTTTGGATATCATCGACCCGCACCGGCTGGAAGGTGCCGGCGCCGACATGCAAGGTGACGAAGGCCGTTTCGATGCCTCGCTCGCGCATGGCCGCCATCAGCGGCTCGTCGAAGTGCAACCCGGCGGTGGGTGCGGCCACGGCGCCATCGTGCCGTGCGTAGACGGTCTGGTAACGTTCCCGGTCGGCGAGTTCGTCCTCACGCTCGATGTACGGCGGTAGTGGCATGTGGCCGTGACGCTCGAGCAGCTCGATCAGTGGCGTGTCGCCGAGAAAGCGCAGTTCGAACAGCGCGTCGCGACGGCCTTCCACTATCGCGCGTACCTCGCCTTCGAAGATCAGCTCGGTGCCGGGCTTGGGTGACTTGCTGGAACGCAGGTGAGCCAGGCCGCGGTGGGCATCGAGAGGACGCTCAAGGAGCATCTCGACTCGCCCACCGCTAGCCTTGCAGCCATGCAATCGGGCGGGAATCACCCGGGTATCGTTGAATACCACTAGATCACCTGGCGTCAGGCGCTCGAGCAGATCGGGGAAACGCCGGTGCTCGATCACGCCGCTGCCGCCGTCCAGGCATAGCAGCCGGCAATCGCTGCGCTGCTCGCTGGGATAGCGGGCGATCAGCTCGTCGGGAAGGTCAAAATGAAAATCTGCACGCTGCATGAGGGCTCGATCAGTACGGCTGGCTGAGGTGACAAGAGGCAAGGATGATTCCTGGCCCGCGAAAGCCGCCCATGATAGCCGAGGCAAGAAGTGAAGTCAGGGTTTAAGCTTTGCCAGAAAAACCGGCGAACGATGCTCAGCCAAGGCAAAATCATCGAGAAGCGGACGGGGCTCGCATTCGCGTTTACAAACAGAGCGTAATGATTGACGTACGGTGTCGGCTCCGTATAATGCATCCCGCTGCCCGGGTGGCGAAATTGGTAGACGCAGGGGATTCAAAATCCCCCGCTGGCGACAGCGTGTCGGTTCGAGTCCGACCCCGGGCACCACTTCAGATGCAGCTGTTTAGCTGTCCTCCCTTCCCCTTGTATTACTCGTTTATAAGTGCATGGCCCCAGGTAGCCGCATTTAGGTAGGCTCGGCGACCATATCCCAATTTATCTCACCGATGATCGAATATATCCATGGCTATAACCCTACCGTGTAAGAAGCGCTGGGCTTAATAATATTAAACAAAAGTCATGTTTTGGCGTAAAAGTGATTTTCATAGCAGTTGGTTTACATGGCAGGATGCCATTATGTTTAATCTCTTTCTCCAGCTTGCTTGTCCGGAATGCCATAACGCCATTCTTGGGAGAAGTCGGCCATCGCTCGTTGACTTTTCAGGCGAGGCCTAGTGTCGATCGTAAATTGGTTATATGCGTGGAAAGGGTTTCCTTCGGAGTCTCCAGCTCAGCCATGATGTGCTCGATGTATACCGGCTCGGCGCTCATGTTGCTAATAGTACACTGCGACTGAGAGCCCGCCGTCTTGCCACGGTCGATAAACAGTAGCGGATGCCGCTGACGGCAGAAACTCTGCATACATAAGAAAGAGGAAGGCTAGCCGGACAGGTACGATGCTTCCAGTCGTCACAACGATCAGTGCCTTCGAATTCTGAGAAATCCCATCGAATATTGATCTTCTTATCTTTATCGGTGAGCCACCTTGGCCAATATGGTGTAGCAGGCCTCCGTTAGCCGAACCCCGCTTTTTATAGGTCGGGTCTGGCTGGCGCAGTTTAGACGCTGACCAACTACGGTAACTTGATTTTAAATGACCGTCAGGTTGATTTCACAGGGTTTTTAAAACCTTGATGATTGATATGGCTCTAATATATTTAACAAGCTAACAGTTAAATATTTATCGATCCTCTCATAGCCAGGAAGTGACCCCATGACTGATAAGCGCAACACCGATAAAGGTAACATGTCCGTAAGCGAAGCGGGGAAGAAAGGTAGCCAGGCGACTTCGAAAAGCCATGGTAAAGAATTCTATGAAGATATCGGCCATAAAGGCGGCGAGAATAGCGGGTGGGAACTTCAAGAGCGATCCTGAAAGAGCCTCAGAAACTGGCAAGAAAGGCGGTGAACATAGTCATGGTGGCGGCCGTAACTCCAAAGTCGGTTAGGCGCTTATCGATGTAAGATATTGCCCTGAAAGGTTATTTGCGTATTGCTCAATACAAGCTTAAAGGGCGGCGGGGCAAGTCCCACCCTTTTATTGCTTATTTTTAACGACTTTATTTATATTTTTTTGTTCATATATATGTCTCAAGGATATGCTTTGCGGGTTATAGACTGTCACTGAGGTTTTTATTCGTTATGGCGCGCTTCTTACATTGCCACTGCTATTGTCAAGGGATGAGCTTCGAACGTATCGGATTTTCCCGTGCTAAAGCAGCAAGGAGCTAAGTTAAGTTAATTGATAACCTATGTCTTATCGTTTGGTTTGTTGGGGTATTTAAAGGGCTTTACAGGGCAAGTTTTCACTTGTTAAAGTGCTGGCCTGCGATGAGTAGCGACTAGGACGGTCGCCAGTGTAAGGAAATGCGCGGTCAGGATGACCGGGGCGTGGGGAAGGAGGCAACAGCGGCAGGATGCCGGGATACAGTGCCATGGAAGCCTGAGGACTTATCGCATTCCAGAGCATAAGCTCTGCAGCCCAGCTACCGCTGGGCTTTTTTTATTTATGGTATTAAGTTTAATTAGACCTGCGGCAGGTTTCCTGTAACAGGCTTTTTTTAAAGAATATCTTCAAGGATAGGGGTGTGGATTTGAATCTTTATATTAAACATGCTTAATCATAATTAGATTTTTTTGCCTTGGATACCTTTTGTTACACCGAGTGGCTTGCGAAACGCTTACTCGAGTGGCTAACCTGTAACGGCACGTGACCAAGGCGGTCTTCTAAGGCTAAGGAAAGCCTCGTGCTTCTTGATTAAGGCATGATGTTATTACAGGTTGCGCATTGGACATACTGCCTATCAGCCATTGCATTTAATGTTCCATTATCTTCCCCACAACCTTCGACCGGCCAGCACGAATAATGGTCGCCACAATCCTCTCGTCTGCCTGTACACTTCCGAGTAGCTTTTTCAATAAAGAGTCATGACATGCCGATGAGCTTGTGGTTGTCGTTGGCGGCCGTCTGTGCCATGGGGGCGATGTCACCCGGCCCGAGCCTGGCCATGGTGCTGCGCCACACTTTGGGCGGTGGGAGGTCGTCGGGTGTGGTTGCCGCCCTTTGCCATGCCCTGGGCGTGGGAGGGTATGCGTTTCTGACCGTTTGGGGATTGGGGGCCGTCATTGCCCACCAGCCGCTGCTGTTCCGCGCCATTCTCTGGGGGGGCGCGTTGTATCTTGCCTGGCTGGGGATCAAGTCGCTGCGGGCTGGCCGTGGTGGGGCGCTGGATGCTCGGCCCGTCACGACCAGCCACACTCAGGCGGCGCGAGAAGGCCTGCTGGTCGCCTTGGCCAATCCCAAGCTGATCCTATTCTTCGTCGCGTTGCTCAGCCAATTCGTCAGCACCGACATGGATTGGCAGGCCAGGAGCCTGATCGTGGCCACGGCGACTCTGATTGACGGTGGCTGGTATGTTCTGGTGGCACTGGCCTTGTCGCACTCCCGCGTGCTGCCCTGGCTGCAGACCAGGGCGCACTGGATCAACCGCCTGACCGGTATCGTGCTGCTGATACTGGCGGTTCGGGTCGCCTTGGGGCCGCTACTTTCCGCTCAGTGATGATGGCCCTCTGCCGCGCTGACGCCTTCGTTCGCTTGCCGGACCCAGACCTCGAGTTCGATGCTGCCGCGCTGGTCGAACTCAAGCGTCAGTGGAAAATGCTCACCCTCTTGCAGCGAATGATCGAGGCCTAGCAGCATCAGATGATAGCCGCTTCCCGGGCGCATCTTCAGCGCCTCGCCGGAGGCGATCTCAAGGCGTTCGACATGGCGCATGCGCATCATGCCACTTTTGACCTGCATATCATGGACTTCGACACGTGATGCCACCGGGCTGGAAGCGCCTATCAACCTGGCGGGCGTCTCTCCGGTCACCGTGATATCCACGTAGGCTGCCCCATTGGGCGCACCCGGCGGAGTCGGCGTAGCGAAGGGCCGCGCGAAACGCAGGTCCTGAAGCGGGGGCTCGTGTGCCTGAGGGGCGGACGCGACGATGGTTAATAGTAGCGTCGCGGCGATGCATTGCGCGATAACGCGTGGCAAGACATGAGGCATAAGGATCCTGGGACGTTTAGTAGGGCACGCTGCAACGGACAGGTCACCGCGTGCCAAGGTCATCGGTGTCATTCAGGGGAGTATCCTGGCCAGAATGGCAGTAAGCGGGGTGTCAGGCGGGAGTACGCCGTAAACCGGACTGGCCGAGGCGCCAAACCGGGTACGGCAAAACGTTTCGCCGACCTCGGAAGGAGCATGGCGCAACAGCAGCGAAGCCTGCAGGCACTGGGCCATACGCTGTGCCAGCCAGCGTCCCTGTGCCTCGAGCTGTGACGACTCCTCGCTCAGGGTGCGTTCCAACTCGTCCACGGCGCGGTCGTAATCGCGGTGCGCGCCACGCGCAGCCGCCAGCTCGGCATGCAGCGCGTCGACACTCTCCGGATGACGGCTGAGGACGCGCAACACGTCGAGGCATATGACATTACCCGACCCTTCCCAGATCGAATTGACCGGTGCTTCGCGATACAGTCGGGCGAGGGGCGTTTCTTCCACGTAGCCGATGCCGCCCAGACACTCCATGGCCTCGGCCATGAAGCCGGGGCTGCGTTTGTTGTGCCAGAACTTGGCCAGGGCGGGGGCGATGCGTGCCAGCGCCTTGTCCATTTCGCTATGCCCGGCAGCGTCGAAGGCACGAGCGGCGCGCATCGACAGGGCAAGGCTGGCCTCGACCTCCAGTGCCAGATCGGCAATGACGCGGCGCATCAGCGGTTGATCGGCGAGACGGCGGCCGAAGGCCTGGCGCGACTGAACGTGGCGCCAGGCTTCCACCAGGGCCTGACGCATCATGCCCGCCGGCGCGGAGGCAGCATCAAGGCGCGTCTGCTGGACCATGCCGAGAATAGTCGCAATGCCGCGTCCGGGCTCGCCGACCATGCGCGCCCAGGCCTCGCGGTACTCGATCTCGGCGGAGGCATTGGCGCGGTTGCCGCACTTGTCCTTGAGACGTTGAATCTCGATCGCGTTGCGCTCGCCCTGCGGCGTGAAACGCGGTACCAGAAAGCAGGACAGCCCTGCGTCCGTCTGAGCCAGGGTCAGGAACGCATCGGACATCGGCGCGCTGCAGAACCATTTATGCCCAATGAGGCGGTACTCGCCGCCGGCCCCACCGTTGCCAACCGGCAGGGCACGGCTGGTATTGGTGCGGATGTCGCTGCCCCCCTGTTTTTCGGTCATCGCCATGCCGAAGGTAACCGCCGGCTTCTGGCTGGGGGGCAGGGCCCGGCCATCGTAATCTTCGGCCAGCAGTCGCGGGCCCCACTCTTCGAACAGCTCGGGCTGCTGGCGCAGCACGGGAACGGCGGCATGGGTCATGGTAAAGGGGCAGCACACTCCCGGCTCCGCCTGAGTGAGCAGGTAGAGGGCGGCGATATGCGCCTGGTGGCCGCCATTACCTTCCTCCGTCCATGCCACGGCGTGCCAGCCGTTGTCGAAAGCCAGATGCATCAGCTCATGATAGGCGGGGTGATACTCGACCTCGTCCAGGCGCCGGCCATGGCGGTCGAATGCCTTGAGCACGGGGGGGTGCCGGTTGGCCAATTCACCCAATTGCTGAATATGCTGGCTACCGGTGGCGAGTCCGAGCGGGGCCAGACGCTCGAGCACCCAGGGGGGCGCCTCGCGGAGCAGAGCTTCGCGCAGGGGCGTGTCCTGGGCGAGAAGATCCTGATCGCCGGGGAGCTCGGGCTGGTTGTGGACTTCATGGGAGGCCAGGGTCGAGCGAGGCGCATAGTGAGTCATGATAGGGCGTCCTGTAGCAGGGTCTTGTCATTATATGTGCCGAAGCGATGAGGTTGAGCATGCGCAGAGCGTACGTCACGGTCAATACGGGTAGTATAGAATGCACAATGGCTAATGTTTGGCATGTTGGCTGTTCGAACGGTGTGCGATAATCGGGGGGACTAACCTGGAGGGCTGTGATGCCTGGCAATATCAATCCCGCCACACTACGCGAAGAGCAGATTCAACTGGTGGATGCGACCAACCGGCCCTGTGGAAGTGCGCCGCGGACACTGATGCGTCGTTACCATTTCTGGCATCGTGCCACGTACGTGTTCGTGCGCAACCGCCATGGCGAACTGTGTGTTCAGGAGCGTACCCTGACCAAGGAGGTCTTCCCCGGCTATCACGACCTCGCCACCGGCGGGGTCGTTGGCGCAGGAGAGGCAGCGCACGTGGGGGCACGCCGCGAGTTGGCGGAGGAGCTGGGGATTACCGGGGTCACCCTATATCCCTGCTTTGACTTTCGCTTCGCCGAGGGTGGCAATCATATCCATGGCAGTGTATTTCGTGCCGATTACGATGGCCCGCTGAGGCTGCAGCCTGAGGAAGTCGCTTCGGCAAGCTGGATGACGGTCGACCAGGCGTTGGCGCTGGAAACGGCAACGCCGGATAGCCGTGTCGCGTTGCAACGCATGCTGGCCGAAGGCTGGCTTGAGGCATCGTGAGTTGCGCTAGCGTGCTGGGGTCCTGGGCGCTTCGCCTGGGGTAATCGGCGGGTGGCGCCGAGAGCGACAGGTTGGCGTCCGAGGCGCCACATACGCAGCAATGACTTGCCTGACACTATTACCATTGATACTGGGGTGTGCCGACTCGCATGAATTTTTATGTCCACGATTGCCGGACCCCGTTGGGAACGCCATTCAATCTTCGCGCATTGCGCGGCCAAGTGTTGTTGATCGTCAACGTCGCCAGCCAATGCGGCTATACCCCACAGCTCGAAGCATTGGAGCAGTTATACCGCAATTATCGTGATCGGGGGTTTACGGTGCTGGCGTTTCCCTGCAATCAGTTCGGCCGTCAGATGCCCGAATCCGCTACGGCGTTCAGTGCGTTCTGCGAACAGCGCTATGGCGTCACGTTTCCGGTCATGGAGAAAGTGCTGGTCAACGGGCCGGATGCTCATCCGCTGTTCGTGTTCCTGAGGCATCAGGCGCCGGGTGTGCTGGGCAGCACGCCGGTCAAATGGAATTTTACCAAGTTCCTGGTGGGGCGTGACGGACAGGTCATACGCCGTTTTGCACCCCAGGTTCCGCCGCGTAAATTGGCCGCCCATATCGAACAGGCCCTGGACATTCCGTTTTCGGCCTGACACAGCGTTGTGCCATTGTGTGCGCAAGGCGTTCGGAGCGGAGGGTACCGCTTTCCCGTTCAAGCGGGAGGCCGCTCTCCCCGGGCGACCATCAGGCGCACCATCAATTCGCTCCAGCGGTGCCGGGTCATCATCGTGGTTGGCCCCGAAAACAGTACCCAGAAGTTCTTGCGCCAGCCCTTGAGGCGGCGGTTGTGGCGAAGCAGGTCGGCAAGCAGGCGATCCTCGTCGAAGCTGCGCCACTCCCCGGCGATGGACATCTGGCGGCGCGACATGACCGGCGCCAGTTCCAGCCGATAGATCCATTCCAGTTGCTTGAAGGTGAAGTCGTGACGCTGGATCTCCTCCACCATGCCGGCATAGTCGGCTTCATGGGGTTCGCGGTCGAGCCACAGCGGCGCCAGCGCCAGCCACAAGTCGCCGCGCTCGGCGAGCAGGGCCTTGAGGTCGGTTTCGAGATCGTTCATGGCGGCATCGTCTTCCGAGCAAAGCCACCATCTTCGGCCAGCCGGGCCATGCTGACAAGGCGGTAGATAAGCGGACAGTCGTGAGCACAGCCGTTAGAATGCCGGTAGAGGCGGGGATTACCCTGCGCATGCATTAACGACCGAGCAACGAGGCTTCACGTGATCATCAAACCCAAGGTTCGCGGTTTCATCTGTACCACCACGCATCCCGTCGGCTGCGAAAAGAACGTGCTCGAGCAGATCGAGGCGACCCGGGCCCGTGGCGCGGTCGCGGGCGGTCCGCGCAAGGTGCTGGTCATCGGCGCTTCCAGCGGTTATGGCTTGGCGGCACGCATCACCGCGGCTTTCGGGTACGGGGCCGACACGCTGGGCGTGTTCTTCGAAAAGCCCGGCACCGACAAGAAGCCCGGCACCGCCGGCTGGTACAACTCGGCGGCCTTCGACAAGTTCGCCAAGGCCGAAGGGCTCTACAGCAAGTCCATCAATGGCGATGCCTTTTCCCACGAGGCGCGCGAGACAGCCATCGAGCTGATCAAACAGGACATGGGGCAGGTGGATCTGGTGGTCTATTCGCTGGCCTCGCCGGTGCGCAAGCTGCCCGATAGCGGCGAGCTCAAGCGTTCGGCGCTCAAGCCGATCGGCGAGACGTATCGGGCCACCGCCATCGATACCAACAAGGACACCATCATCGAGGCGGAAGTCGAGCCGGCCACCGAGCAGGAAATAGCCGATACCGTGACGGTCATGGGAGGCGAGGACTGGGAGCTGTGGATCGAGGCGCTGGACCAGGCCGGTGTGCTGGCTCCGGGTGCCAAGTCCGTGGCATTCAGCTATATCGGCACCGAGATCACCTGGCCGATCTACTGGCACGGCGCCTTGGGCAAGGCCAAGGAGGATCTCGACCGCGCGGCGAGCGCGATCCACCGCAAGCTCGAGACACGCGGAGGCAACGCTCACGTCGCGGTGCTCAAGTCGGTGGTGACTCAGGCGAGCGCG
The DNA here is from genome assembly GCF_054602495.1 of Halomonas sp. WWR20. Classification (NCBI taxonomy): domain Bacteria; kingdom Pseudomonadati; phylum Pseudomonadota; class Gammaproteobacteria; order Oceanospirillales; family Halomonadaceae; genus Halomonas; species Halomonas sp. WWR20. The sequence goes on along the minus strand of NZ_JBTRHR010000007.1, from coordinate 122,069 downwards.
GCGATTCCGGTCATGCCGCTGTACATCGCCATGGTGTACCGCGTCATGAAGGAACAGGGCCTGCACGAAGGTACCATCGACCAGCTCAACCGCCTGTTCCGCGATCAGCTCTACGGCGAGTCGGCACCTGCGCTCGACGCAGCGGCGCGTCTGCGTCTCGATGACTGGGAACTGCGCGACGACGTCCAGCAGGCCTGCAAGGCTCTATGGCCGCAGGTCACCACCGAGAACCTGTTCGAGATCACCGATTACGCCGGTTACAAGCACGAGTTTCTCAAGCTGTTCGGCTTCGAGCGCGACGATGTCGACTACGATGCCGATGTCGATCCCGTCGTGGAGTTCGACGTCGTTCAGCTTCAAGGATAACAGTGGGCCGCCCGGCGCCGCGGCGCTGCGGACTATCCGCAGCCCGCGGCGACATGGCCGGGGGCTAAAAGGTGTCGCCATGCGAGGGTACCCGATGGGTGCGAAGAGTTTCCGGTGCCGGTGGGGATGGCCGATCCTGCTGGTGCTGCTGTGTGGAGGGTTGATCGGCTGCCAGAGCACCTACTACAACGCTCTGGAGCAGTTGGGCATTCCCAAACGTGAATTGTTGGCCAGTCGGGTCGAGGCCGGTCGCGATGCCCAGCAGGCGGCCGAGGAGCAATTCGTCTCGGCGCTGGAGCGCTTTCAGGCGGTGGTCAGCGTGCCCGAGAGCGAACTGTCGCGAACCTATGCAGCGCTTGAGGCCGAGTATGAGGAGAGCGAAGACGCGGCGCAGCGGGTCCATCAGCGCATCGATGCTATCGAGAGCGTTGCCGAGGCGCTGTTCGAGGAATGGGAAGACGAACTCGATCTCTATCAGAGCGAGAGATACCGGCGACTCTCCGCACAGCAATTGCGAAACACGCGCGAGCGCTACGAATCCATGCTGGCCGCGATGCAGGATGCCGCCGACAGCATGCCGCCGGTGCTCTTGACCATGCGCGATAATGTCTTGTTCTTGAAGCATAACCTCAATGCTCGGGCGATCGGCGCGTTGCAAGGGGAAGTCGCTCAGATGGAAGATGATGTGGCCCGGCTGCGGGCGCGCATGCGCGATGCCATCGCCCGTTCGGATGCCTTTATTGCGGAGCTCGCCACTCACGATGGAGGTTGAGTCGGGAGCCGCTGGCAGCGCTCCCCGTTATGTCGGCTTTCTGTTGTTGCCGGGGTTCTCGCTACTGGCGCAGGCCTGCGCCAGCGAGCCGCTGCATGTGGCCAATCTGCTGGCCGGCCAACGGCTTTACGTCCCGCTGACCTTTGGGCTCGAGGCAAAGGCGGTGAAAAGCGCTGCGGAAATGGCCCTGACACCGGATACGGTCTGCGGCGACGAGACGTGGCATCTCGACATGCTGCTGGTCTGTGGGGCGAGCCCCATGACCGATATCCCGGACCGGGGGCTGTACGTCTGGCTGGGGCGTCTGGCGCGGCGTGGCACTCTGCTGGGGGGAATTGCCGGCGGTGTGCGGGTATTGGCGCGCGCCGGTGTGCTGGAGGGATACCGGGCGACGCTCCCCTGGCAAGGCGCGGAGTCCTTTGCACGGGAATATCCCGCCGTGCGTATCTCCAGTCAGTTGTTCGAAATCGATCGCGACAGGCTGACATGCGGCGGGGGCACGGCAGCGATGGACATGATGATGACGCTGATTGGTCAGCAGCATGGCCATGCGCTGGCCGAGCGCATTTCCGAGCATTTCGTCTGCGAGCGTATTCGCATGGCCGACGAGCCCCAGCACATGCCGCTGAGGTCGCGTTTCAAGCATGCTCCGCAGAGCCTGGTGGACGCCGTCATGCTGATGGAGGCCAATATCGAGGAGCCGCTGACCACTCACGAACTGGCCGAGCATCTGGGCATTTCCCGACGTCAGCTTGAGCGGCTGTTCAAGAAACACCTGCAGGCGGTCCCCAGTCGTTACTATCTGAACCTGCGCCTGCAGGAGGCGCGTAGATTATTGCGCGAAACAGAGCGTGCGGTGGGCGATATCGCTCTGGCCACGGGATTCTCCTCAGGCGCGCATTTCTCCACCGCCTACCGTAACCACTTCGGCATCAGCCCGCGAGACGAACGCCTGCATTCCGCCTGAGCGCCACGCCAGATACTCTTCTAGCGATCCGGCATGACGCTCAGCGGGATTCGACCTGGGTAATGCGCATCGACAGATCGATGGCCTGGATATCCTTGGTCAGTGCACCGATGGAAATGCAGTTCACGCCGGTGTCGGCAATGGCTTTCAAGGTCGCCTCGCTGACGTTACCCGAGGCTTCCAGGATCGCCTGGCCGGCATTGCGCCTGACCGCCTCGCGCATGTCGTCGAGTGAAAAGTTGTCCAGCATGATCACGTCGGCCTGCGCCTCGAGGGCCTGTGCCAGCTCCTCGAGATTTTCCACCTCCACTTCCACCGTGAGGTCGCGAGCAATCTTGCGCGCTTCCTTGACCGCGGCGGCGATACCGCCGCAGGCGGCAATATGGTTCTCCTTGATCAGGAAGGCGTCATAAAGCCCTAGGCGATGATTGTGGCCGCCGCCGCAGGTCACGGCATATTTCTGCGCGGCGCGCAGCCCCGGGAGCGTTTTGCGCGTATCGAGCAGGCGCACCCCGGTGCCTTCCACCAGGCGGGTATAGTGCCGGGTGCGGGTCGCCGTAGCGGAAAGCGTCTGCAGCAGATTGAGCGCGGCGCGTTCGCCGGTGAGCAGGCTGCGAGCCGGGCCTTCGAGTTCGAGAAACGGCTGCTCGGCGTCGAGCGGGTCGCCATCGGCAGCCAGCCAGTGCAGCCTGACGCCGGCATCGAGGCGCCGATAGAGCTCATCGACCCAGGCGACGCCGCACAGCACGGCCGGCTCGCGGGTGATCACCCGCGCCTGGGCCCACTGCTTGGCGGGAATCAGTTGGGCGGAAATGTCGCCGGGACCGATATCTTCGGCCAGCAGGCGGGCGGCACTGGTGCGGATATCTTCCGCAAGGGCGTCGAGCAGGTTCATGGCTGGCGTAGCGTCTCAAAAATGCGAGGATAATACCGGACATTATAGAGAAAGCCGGCTTTCGATGCAGTGGCAGGGAACCCTGAATGCGGATTAACGACCATTGGCTGGAAACGGCGCGACGGGTGCCGTCTCCCAATCACAACGCACGGCCCGAGGGCGAAGTGTCGGCATTGGTGCTGCACTCCATCAGTCTGCCGCCCGGCGTCTTTGGTGGTACGGCCATCGAGCGCTTGTTCACCAATTGCCTGGATCCCGACGAGCATCCTTACTATGTCGGGATTGCCGACATGCGCGTCTCGGCCCATCTGCTGATTCGCCGGCAGGGGGAGTGCGTGCAGTTCGTGCCGTTTGACCGGCGCGCCTGGCATGCCGGGCGCTCTTGCTGGCGCGACGATGGGCATGAGCGGCGTGAGCTCAACGACTTCACGATCGGTATCGAGCTCGAGGGGGACGAGGTCCACCCTTACAAGCTTGCCCAATACCGGGCCCTGGCCGCTGTCACCCAAGGCCTGTGCCATGCCTATCCCATGCTGTCGCCGTCGCGCATCACCGGCCACGCGAACATTGCACCGCTGCGCAAGACCGATCCTGGGCCGGCCTTCGACTGGGCCTACTTTCGTCAGTTACTGGCGGGCCCCGCATCGCTACGCTTGTAGCCACGCTACATGGCGTAAGACGTTTGTTCTGCGGGCTGTCGGTCCCTAAAGCGAGGCCGCCAGGCATGCCTGTCATGGACACAACGAGCCGCACGGATGAAGGGGACGAATTGGCAGCAGACAGTGTTTACGGTATCTTCGTACGCTAGATTCGTGCGTCCTGCACGGCCTTATGTAAAGAATTTACAGCATTTCCCGGAGACACGGCCCATAGAAGGCCGCGCCCGCACTGAAGAGCGCCACGCCCCGTCCCATCAAATGGGGTATGAATGAATCAATGTTTCCTTCATTCGGAGAGACGTCTATGAGTCTGGAGGCAAGAGAAGATCTCGATCCGATCGAAACCACGGAATGGCTTGACTCCCTGGAATCGGTCCTGGATCGCGAGGGCGAGCAACGCGCCCAGTACCTGCTGAGCCGTCTGGCCGACCGTCTGCGCCGTGATGGCATGCAGGTGCCCTTCTCGGTAACGACCCCGCACCGCAACAGTATCCCGGTGCATCGTGAAGCACGCATGCCGGGCGACCTGTTCATGGAACGGCGCATTCGTTCGCTGATTCGTTGGAACATGGCGGCGCAGGTCATCCGTACCAACAAGAAGCACAAGGGGTTGGGCGGCCACCTGGCCAGCTTCATGTCGAGTGCAACTCTCTACGACGTGGGCTTCAACCACTTCTTCCGGGCGGCCGACGGCGACTTCAAGGGCGACTTGATCTATATCCAGGGTCACGTTTCGCCGGGGATCTATGCGCGTTCCTTCCTGGAAGGGCGGCTGTCTGAGGAGCAGATGGACAAGTTCCGCCAGGAGGTCGATGGCGGTGGGCTGCCGTCCTATCCGCACCCTTGGCTGATGCCCGATTACTGGCAGTTTCCGACGGTATCCATGGGCCTGGGGCCGATCACCGCGATCTACCAGGCGCACGTCATGAAGTACCTCGATGCGCGTGGCCTGCAGCCGATGCACGACCGCAAGGTCTGGGCCTTCCTGGGCGACGGTGAGTGCGACGAGCCGGAGTCGCTGGGCGCCATTCACCTGGCCAGCCGCGAGAATCTCGAAAACCTGATCTTCGTGGTCAACTGCAACCTGCAGCGCCTTGATGGGCCGGTGCGCGGCAACGGCCGGATCATGGACGAGCTCGAGGGTGTATTCCGCGGTGCCGGCTGGAACGTCATCAAGGTCGTCTGGGGGCGCTTCTGGGATCCGCTGTTCGAGCAGGACAACAAAGGCATCCTGCAAAAGCGCATGGACGAGGCGGTCGACGGCGAGTACCAGAACTACAAGGCCCAGGGCGGCGCCTACACGCGCGAGCATTTCTTCGGCAAGTACCCCGAAACCGAAGCGATGGTCAAGGACCTCTCCGATGAGGACATTTGGCGCCTCAACCGCGGTGGTCACGACCCGTACAAGGTCTATGCGGCTTATCACGAGGCGTTCCACAACGCCAACGGCAAGCCTACCGTGATCCTGGCGCACACCGTCAAGGGCTACGGCATGGGCGGCGGTTCCGGCGAAGCCGACATGGAAGCCCACCAGATCAAATCGATGGAACCCGAGGCGATCAAGACGTTCCGCGACCGTTTCGGCATTCCGGTCACCGACGAGCAGCTCGAAAACGGCATGCCGTACTACAAACCGGCCGATGACAGTCCGGAAATGAAGTACATGCATCTCATGCGCGAGCGTCTCGGCGGCTACCTGCCGGCCCGCAAGAGCGACTTCGATGCGCTCGAGATTCCCGGGCTCGACGACAAGATGTTCGCCAGCCAGACCAAGGGCTCGGGGGAGCGTGAAGTCTCTTCGACCATGGCTTTCGTGCGCATTCTGAACGGCCTGGTCAAGAACAAGTCCTTCGGCAAGCAGGTGGTGCCGATCGTGCCCGACGAGGCGCGTACCTTCGGTATGGAAGGCATGTTCCGCCAATTGGGCATCTACACTTCCGAAGGCCAGAAGTACGAGCCGATGGATGCCGGGCAGATCATGTTCTACCGCGAGGACAAGGCGGGTCAGATCCTCGAGGAAGGCATTACCGAAGCCGGCGCCATGTCGGCGTGGATCGCTGCGGCAACGTCCTACTCCAGCCACCACATGCCGTTGGTGCCGTTCTTCATCTACTATTCGATGTTCGGCTTCCAGCGCATTGGTGACCTGGCCTGGGCGGCCGGCGACATGCAGGCGCGTGGCTTCATGCTCGGCGGCACGGCGGGGCGCACCACGCTCAATGGCGAAGGCCTGCAGCACCAGGACGGCCACAGCCACATCCTGGCGTCGACCATCCCCAACTGCCGCAGCTACGACCCCACCTATGCCCATGAGGTAGCGGTGATCGTCCAGGACGGCCTGAAGCGGATGTATCAGGACAAGGAGAACTGCTTCTACTACCTGACCCTGATGAACGAGAACTACCCGCATCCGGAAATGCCCGAGGGCAGCGAGGAAGGCATCATCAAGGGCATGTACCTGCTGCGTGAGACCGAGGGCAGCAAGGCCCGCGTCCAGTTGCTGGGCAGCGGTACCATCCTGCGTGAGGTCGAGGCCGCGGCCGAGATGCTCAAGGCGGAATACGACATCGGCGCCGATATCTGGAGCGTGACCAGCTTCAACGAGCTGCGCCGCGAAGCGCTTGGTCTGGATCACGACAGTTTCATCAATCCGGAAGCCGAGCCTTCCAAGCCCTGGATCACCCAGTGCCTGGAAGGCCGCCAAGGGCCGGCGATCGCCTCGACCGACTACATGAAGCTGTTTTCGGATCAGGTTCGCGCCTGGGTTCCCACCGATTACCATGTGCTGGGAACCGATGGTTATGGCCGTTCGGATACGCGCGAGAAATTGCGTTACTTCTTCGAAGTCGATCGCTACTTTGTGGTCGTTGCGGCGCTCAAGGCGTTGGCCGATCGCGGCGAGATCGATCGCAAGCTGATCAAGCAGGCGATGGAGACGTATGGCATCGATCCGAACAAGCCCAACCCCCTGACGTGTTGATCAACCGCGCTGGGCGGACGCTGTCCGCCCCGTGGCATGAACGGCTAGGGCCAGATTGCTAGGCCTCAGATTGCTAGCAAAGGAGCGCGACCTTGAGTAGCGAAATCATTAAGGTTCCCGACATCGGTGGCAGCACCGATGTCGAAATCATCGAGATTGGCGTGTCCGAGGGCGATGTCATCGCCGCGGAAGACACCATGATCACGCTCGAATCCGACAAGGCCAGCATGGATGTACCGGCGCCCAAGGGCGGCAAGGTACTGAAAGTGCTGGTCAAGGAGGGCGACAGCGTTTCCGAGGGTGACGATATCCTCGAGCTGGAAGTGGAAGGCGAAGGCGACGGCGAGTCTCAGGACGCCGAGCCGGCCCCGGAAAAGACCGAGCAGCCCCAGGCGGCCGCCGAGAAAAAACCGGCAGCAGACAAGCCGGCAGCCAAGAAGACGTCGGGTGGCGGCAAGCGTACCGTCGAGATCAAGGTGCCTGATCTTTCGGGCAGCGAAGACGTGCCGATCATCGAACTCGCCGTCAGCGAAGGTGACGAGGTGGATGTCGAGGACCCGCTGATCACGCTGGAATCCGACAAGGCCTCGATGGACGTGCCCAGCCCTCACAAGGGCAAGATTGTCTCACTGTCGGTCAAGGAAGGTGACACGGTCTCTCCCGGTGACGTCATCGGCAGCATGGAGATCGCCGGGGAAGAGGGCGATGACGAAGAGGCGCCCGTCGAGGAGAAACCGCAAGCGGATTACACCGAGACGGCAGCTCCCGACGAAGCCGACAGCGGCGATGCCGAGGAGAGCGAAGGCGAGTCTCTGCGCAAGGAGATTCGTGTTCCCGACATCGGCGGCAGCGAAAACGTGCCGATCATCGAGGTGGCGGTCGCCGAAGGCGACGAGATCAACGAGGAAGATCCGTTGATCACGCTGGAATCCGACAAGGCGTCGATGGATGTGCCCAGCCCGTTCAAGGGCAAGCTCGTCGAACTGGCGGTCAAGGAGGGCGATAGCGTCTCCGAAGGCGACCTGATCGGATATATCGAAGTCGCGGGCGCCGCCAAGCCCAAGCAGCCAGCGGCCTCGAAGCCGGAGAAGCAATCCTCGGCGGATCAGGGCGAGACGCGCAAGCCGGCCAGCCAGATCGCGGAAGTCGAGGCGGCGGCCACCCCGAGCCCCGAGGCACAGATGGCCGCGCACAAACCGCGCGACGGCAAATTGGCCCATGCGGGGCCGGCGGTGCGCATGCTGGCGCGCGAGCTGGGTGTCGACCTGAATCAGGTCAAGCCCAGTGGACCCAAGGAGCGTGTCCTCAAGGAGGACGTGCATGCCTACGTCAAGCAGGTGATGAAACAGCAGTCCGCGGCGCCGGCGACGGCGACTTCCGGCGGGGCGGGCATCCCGCCGATTCCCGCCATTGACTTCAGCCAGTTCGGCGAAGTCGAGGAGCAGCCGATGGGCCGCCTGCTCAAGGCCGGGGCGACCAACCTGCACCGCAGCTGGCTCAACGTGCCTCACGTGACCCAGTTCGACGAGGCCGACATCACCGAGCTCGAGTCATTCCGCAAGGCGATGAAGGCCGAGGCGGAAGCCGAAGGTGCCAAGCTGACGCCGTTGCCGTTTTTGATCAAGGCGTGTGCCTTTGCCTTGCGCAAGTACCCGCAGTTCAACGTCAGTCTTCACCCGGACGGCGACAAGCTGGTATGGAAGAAGTACGTGCATATCGGCATTGCCGTGGACACGCCGGAGGGGCTGATGGTGCCGGTGATCCGTGACGCCGACAAGAAGTCATTGTTCGAGCTGGCGCGCGAGTCCGTGGATCTGGCCAAGCGCGCGCAAGCCAAGAAGCTCAAGCGTGAGGAAATGCAGGGCGGCTGTTTCTCCATTTCCAGCTTGGGTTCCATTGGTGGCACGGCATTTACGCCGATCGTCAACGCTCCGGAAGTGGCGATTCTCGGCGTCTCCAAGGCGCAGATGAAACCGGTGTGGGACGGCAAGGAGTTTGCGCCGCGGCTGATGATGCCGCTGTCATTGTCGTACGATCACCGCGCCGTCAATGGCGCCGACGCGGCACGCTTCACCGCCTTCCTGGCACAGGTGCTGACCGATATCCGCCGATTGCTGCTGTAATCGGATATTGTTTCATCTTATTGGGCGGCTCTCTCGAGAGCCGCTTTTTTTGTTCTTGGCCTGGATAACGCCTGCATTCCAAGCTTGCATGACGAATGTTTCCTCAAGCTTTTGTTTTTAAAGATCTCCTTATATTAAAGTTTTTCCGGCGGAATCCGATATAAACCGTAACCGGCCCTTGTCAGAAAATCGCTCCGATAAAAACTATCAGTCGCCTAATTCCGTTGCGCCCTCATCCCGACCGGGCATGTGTCAGCACCGCCTGCGGTGGGGTCTGTCCGTGGCGGCGCTGCGTGATGAGCGTGCGGTTTCGCAGGGTCTGTCCGAATTCAGAAAAACTATAGGATTCACCGTCATGCAAAAAACATTCGCTCCCCAGTTCCTGCGTCAGCTGTCCCTGCAGGGCAGGATACTGATGGCGGTATTGCTGCCGCTTGCCATCGTCACGGCATTGCTCGTCTTCGAAAGCACCACAAGGCTTCAGGCGCGGGGAGAGGCAAGCGTTCAGGCGCAGCGAGAAATGCTGCTCGCCGATCGTCAGGAGTCGCTGAAGAATCTCGTCCAGACGGCGATGACCGCGATCGCGCCCTTCTATGCCGATGCCGGCGCCAACGACACACAGGCCAAGCGGCAGGCCGCGGAGGTCCTGCGCAGCATGCGCTATGGCGAGAACGGCTATTTCTTCGTTTACGATTATCAGGGTACGAATATTGTCTTGCCGACCAGTCCTGAAACGGAAGGCAAGAGCCTATGGGACAAGCAGGCTCCCAACGGTGACTACATCATTCAGGGCTTCGTCAAGCAGGCCAAGGCGGGCGGAGGCTTTCATGATTATCCATGGGGTAACCCGGCCAGTGGCCAGGAAGAACCCAAGCTTTCCTATCTGACGGGGCTTGACAAGTGGAACTGGGCGCTGGGCACCGGTGTGTACATTACCGATATCGAGGAGCAGGTCGCGGCGCTGCGCGAGCAGGTGGAAGCCGACGTCGCCGAGAGCGTGATGTTCAACGCTCTTCTCGGCCTGGGGGCATTCATCATCGTCGGCATGATCGCCGTCGTCATCACCCGACGTATCATCGGGCCCATTCGCCAGACCAGCGCCGCCATGGCGGATATCGCCTCTGGCGAGGCCGACCTGACCAAGCGTCTGCCGGTGATGCGTAAAGATGAAATCGGTGAGCTGGCCGAGCAGTTCAATGCCTTCGTGGCACGCATTCAGACCACACTGCTGGAGGTGCGCGGCAGCACCGACTCGGTAGAGCATGCTGCCAGGGAAATCGCTCAGGCCAGCCAGGATCTGGCCGGTCGTACCGAGCAAACCGCTTCCAACCTGCAACAGACCTCGGCCTCCATGGAGCAACTGACCGGCACGGTGAGCAACTCGGCGGACTCCGCCACTCAAGCCAATCAGTTGGTCCACACGGCCGCCGAAGTCGCCAAGCGAGGGGGCAGTGTGATGGGGCAGGTGGCGCACACCATGGAGGAAATCAATGCGTCGTCCAAGCAGATCGCCGAAATCATCGAGCTGATGGACGGCATCGCCTTCCAGACCAATATTCTGGCTCTGAACGCCTCGGTCGAAGCCGCCCGGGCCGGAGAGCATGGGCGTGGTTTTGCCGTGGTGGCCGGCGAGGTACGCAATCTGGCCAGCCGTTCGGCCCAGGCCTCCAAGGAGATCCGCACCCTGATCGATACTTCGGTGGAGCGCACCAGAACGGGAACGCAACTGGTCGAGAGTGCAGGGCATACCATGCAGGAGATCGTCGACAGCGTCATCCGCGTGACCGATGTCATCAGCGAGATCAGTGCGGCGACCAAGGAGCAGAGCGTGGGCATTGGCCAAGTCAACAGCGCGGTGGCCGAGCTGGATCAGATGACGCAGCAGAATGCCGCGATGGTCGAGGAGTCGAGTGCCGCCGCCGACGAGCTGCGCTCGCAGGCACAGCGTCTGACCGGGACGATCGCCGCCTTCCGCCTGGGGGAAAATTACTCCCAGGCGACGCACGGCGAGCTTTCACATACGCGCCGGGAATCGCTGGTCAGGCCTGCCCCGGCGTCTTCCGCAAGCAAAGCGCTGACTTCTCGAACCGGAAAGGCCGAGCCTCAGGCGGTGGAGGACTGGAGTACGTTCTAGAGTCGATGCTTGGCGAACAGGACTTATTGCCAATCGGGAAACGGATTATGATTCACTTGGGCGGCCCTGCGGGGCCGCTTTTTATCGATCCCGAGCCAGCATGCAAGCTTTCAGCGGGTGGCAGCCATCACCAGGCAGGAGATATCGAGGCGCAGGATACGGCACGCGGTGGTTCGGCCAATTTCTGGAGCGTGCTGGTACAGATCGCCCTGATCGATATCGTCTTCTCGCTGGATTCGGTGATGACCGCGAGGCATGGTCGATCAGGTCGAGATCATGATCGCGGCCAAGCCGATCGGCGATTTCGTCGATGTCCATCCCACGATCAAGATTCTGGCATTGGCGTTCTTGATCCTGGCGGGCATGACGCTGATGGTCGAGGGATTCGGCATCCATGCGTCCGAAGGCTATATTTATTTCGCCATGGCGTTCTCGCTGTTGGTGGAAACGCTCAACATTCGCCTGCGACGCAAGCGCCAGTCAGCCGCGACATTGCGCCGACATCAGGCGGACGAGGCGGACTCGCCGAGCGAATAGGCCGACCAAAGTGGTATTCCCGGCCTAACCTATTGTCGGGAAAGGAAGTATTGTCTGCCCTGGCAGCAGGAATGTGCGCTTTGTTGCTTGTGCGTCCCAGGCGCGCCGGGTATCGTCTGCAGCATCCGCTTATTTTGTCATGCCCGACTGTATGTCGGGCATGACCCACGCTTTTTTACTGATAAGTCGCGAGACGAATATTCGAGGAGCAGTGCAGATGCGTTTGATCCTGTTGGGCGCCCCCGGCGCAGGTAAGGGCACCCAGGCCCAGTTCATCAGCGAGCGGTTCGGCATTCCGCAGATCTCTACCGGCGACATGCTGCGCACGGCTGTCAAGGAAGGCAGCGAACTGGGGCTCAAGGTCAAGGAGATCATGAACAGCGGTGGGCTGGTGTCCGATGACATCATCATTTCCCTGGTCAAGGAGCGCATCAGTCAGCCCGACTGCGAAAACGGTTTCCTGTTCGACGGCTTTCCGCGCACCCTGCGCCAGGCGGATGCCATGAAGGAGGCCAACGTTAAGCTCGACCACGTCGTGGAGATCGCCGTCGACGACGAGGAGATCGTCAAGCGCCTGGCGGGGCGTCGGGTACATCCCGATTCCGGTCGCGTTTACCATGTCGATTACAATCCGCCCCGGCAGGATGGCAAGGACGACGTCACCGGCGAAGCCCTGATCCAACGCGACGACGATCGTGAAACGACCGTGCGCAACCGCCTGTCCATCTACCACGACCAGACCGCACCGCTGATCGACTACTATCGGCAGTGGGCCGAGCAGGAGCCCCAGGCGGCCCCGAAGTATCATCGCATCGAGGGCGTGGGAAGCGTCGACGACATCAAGGCTCAGGTCACGAGCGCCCTGGAAAGCTGAGCTGCCGCGTTAACCGGTCAATCGGCCGTTTCGGCAAGTTCACCGGCCGGCGTCCTGCCGGTCGGTGGCATGCTTTTGCAAGCTGCTTCGTCCCCGTATAATGCGGCTTCATTCTTCTGATTTCGCGATAGCCCATGTCCACGCTGCTGGCTCTGGATGCCTCCTCAAGTGCCTGCTCCTGCGCGCTCTGGCAGGACGGTGAGGTGACGTCTCGTTTTGCTCTGACTCCCCGGGAACACACCCGCCGGCTGATGCCGATGATCGACGATGTGCTGCGTGAGGCCGGTGTCGCTTATGCATCGCTGGATGCCGTAGCCTACGGTCATGGCCCGGGCTCCTTCACTGGGCTGCGTATTGCCGCCGGTGTCGCTCAGGGATTGGCCTTCGGGCTGGAGCGCCCGTTGATCGGTATTTCCACGCTGGAGGCGCTGGCCCTGGCGGCCCATCGCCAGCACCATGCCCGGCATATCGTGGCCGCCCTGGACGCGCGCATGGGCGAGATCTATGTCGCCGCCTACCGTTGTCACGATCAGCAACTCGAGGCGCTGCTCGACGAGGCCGTCATGCCTCCCGAGCGTCTAGAGCTGCCGATGCCGCACGAGACTTCCGACTGGCTCGGGATCGGTTCGGGCTGGGCGCTGCTGAAGAGCATGCCGGTCATGGTCCAGACGGCCATGGCCCAGTGCTTGCCCGAGCAATATCCTGCCGCTGAAGACATGGTGAGACTGGCTGCCCGGCGCCTGGCCGAAGGTAAGGCCTGCGCCGCGCATGAGGTGGTGCCGGTCTATCTGCGTAATGAAGTGGCTTGGCGCAAAGCATGACGGAATCCAGCCTTTATCAGGTTCCGCTTATCTGAAAAAATGGCGCTGATACCCTTTGTCTAAGGACTGCCAATGGACGGGTTGCATGTGGCCGTACTGGCCCTGCTTCAAGGATTGACCGAGTTTCTGCCGATCTCTTCCTCGGCGCATCTGATTCTACCCTCGCAGATCCTAGGTTGGCCCGATCAGGGGCTGGCCTTTGACGTGGCGGTACATGTGGGAACCCTGCTCGCCGTTATGCTGGCCTTTCGCCGCGACATCGGGGCGATCGTGCAGGGCTGGTTCGGCCAGTTCGCCGGGCAGGGGTCATTGGCGTCGCGTCAGACCGAGTCCAGTTGGCTGGGCTGGATGGTATTGCTCGCCACGCTGCCGGCGGTGATCGTCGGGGGCATGTTCGACAACCTGATCGAGACTTCGCTACGCTCTTCTTTGGTCATCGCCATCACCACCATCGTCTTCGGTGTGTTGCTGTGGTGGGCCGATGCGCGTGGATCACGAACCCGCGACCTGACCACGCTGACCCTGCAGGCGGCACTGATCGTGGGGCTGTTCCAGGCCATCGCCCTGATTCCCGGCACCTCCCGCTCCGGCATCACCATCACTGCGGCACTGCTGTTGGGCTTCAACCGCCAGAGTGCTGCGCGCTTCTCGTTTCTTCTGTCGATTCCGTTGATTCTCGCCGCCGGTCTGCTCAAGGGGGTGGAACTGGTGGAGGCGGGCACCGATGCGGCGCTACATGACGTGCTGATCGGGGCGGGGCTCTCTTTCGTGGCAGCGCTGGTATGCATCAAGCTGTTCCTGGCGGCACTGGATCGTATCGGTATGTGGCCCTTCGCCGTCTACCGGTTGCTGCTGGGCGGGTTGCTGCTGGCCTTGTGGATGACATGAGCGCAGCCATCGTGGCGGTCGGTGAGATATTGCAACCGCTGGCGCAGCGGTTGGGGCTGGCCTGGGCGGCGACCCGGCCGGCGGACGCCTTGGGGTTGATCGCCACGCCGCAGGGATTGGCGATTGCCGGTGACGAGGCGCGCTACGGCAAGCCGGTGACGGCGGATTTTGTTGGCGGCAAGGCCGGACATCGGCGGCGTTTCGGCGGCGGGCGTGGCCAACTGGTCGCCAAGGCCTGCGGACTGGGACGGGGGGCGACGCCGGACATCGTCGACGCCACGGCCGGGTTGGGGCGCGATGCCTTCGTCCTGGCCAGTCTCGGCGCCCGCGTGCTTATGCTGGAGCGGATCGCGCCGATCTATGCCTTGCTGGAAGACGCTCTGGATAGAGCACGCGGCGAGCCGGACATCGCGGCAATCGCGGCGCGGCTCTTTGTGCGTCATGCCGATGCCACGCTTGCGCTGGAGCACGCCGTGCACGACGCGCCGGTGACGCCTCAGGTGATCCACCTCGATCCGATGTTTCCCCACCGCGACAAGTCATCGCTGGTCAAGAAGGAGATGCGTCTGTTCCGTGAGCTGGCGGGCGACGATGAGGACGCCCCCCGCTTGCTCGAGGCGGCGCTGGACGTGGCCACGCATCGCGTGGTGGTCAAGCGTCCCCGCAAGGCGCCGCCCATCGCGGGTCCCGCGCCGGCTCACGTCATCGAGGGCAAGACCAGCCGCTATGATCTCTATGTGCACCGCGCCCTGAAGTAGCCGGCAATATTTCGGCCCGTTTGGAATGGGCGGGCCAGTGATATGCCTTCAAGGCTGGCGGGTCAGCTGTCCCAGGCGCTGGCGGAGCATGGGGTCGAACAGGGCCCGCACGCGGTGCTGGGCGTTCTCCAACGCCTCGCCGTAGCATAGCTGTCCATCTTCCTGCCATAGCCAGCCATAGGCTTCGAGAGTATCGAGCAAACCGCTGAACAGGCGCTTGTCGAAGAATTCGGGGGCATTGAGCCCCGAGAGCAACGTCAGGCGTTCGGCAAGCTGATGGCTATGTTCTTCCAGCGCTTCACGCGACAGCTCACCGCTGGCGTGGCGCAACAGGGTCGCCAACAGCAGGTAGCCTCTCTCCAGAGTGGGCTGCACCGGCTGGCCGAGCAGACGCAGCTGTTCGCTGGCGCCCAGGTCCCGGGTGGGGCGGCTCCAGCGCTCGTCTTCGCGAACCAGCAGGCCTTCGTGCTGCAGCGTCTCCAGGCAAGCCTTGGCGTGCGCGGCCAGATCATCCGGTGTCCGCAGATAGAATTCCCGAGCGAGTACCGGCCAGGTCAATTCCAGTAGCCCCACGAGTTCTTCCAGCGTGAAACGTGCATTGTTGCGAAAGGCGAAGGCAACCAGGCCGGGGAAGGCGAACAGATGCAGGATATTGTTGCGATACCAGGTCAGCGATGTGGCTTGCTCGGGGGAGGCCAGCACCAGTTCGCCGAGGGCTTGGGTGCGGCGTTCGATAAAGCCCAGATGAGCGACGTGAGCGATCCAGTCGCGTGCGGTGCCTTGGGGCAGGATCACCTGCTCGCCGCCGGGAAACTGTCGCTGTAGCCTGACCAGCAACGCCATGTGCTGGCGAAGCAGGTCGGCCTCGATGGCACGGTGGGGCGTAGCGAGCAGAGTGATCGATACCAGTGACACCGGATTGAGCGTGGCGGCGGCATTGATACGCCGGGCGAGCTCCTCGCCAAGCGCGGGCACGGCCTGCTTGAGCCAGGCGGGACGCCCGGTGCGATGCGGGGCCCGCCAGTCGACGACGCCGGCGTCGAGAAAATCCGTCAGCGACAAGGGGGCACCGATATTGACGCTGACCCGCCCGAAGGGCTGACGCAACTGCCCTACGACCCGCAGCAGATCCAGCGGCGACTCCTTGCGCTTGCTGGCGCCACGCAGCTCCTTGAGATAGCTGGCGCTCTCCACCACCTTTTCGTAGCCGATATAGACGGGCACGAAGGCCACGTCACGCCGGGTATCGCGAATGAAGGAGCGTAGCGTCATGGCCAGCATGCCGGGCCGGGGCGTGAGCATGCGCCCGGTGCGCGAGCGCCCGCCTTCAATGAAGTACTCCACGGGATGCCCGCGGGAAATCAGACGGTGCACGTATTCGTTGAACACGGCGGAGTAGAGCCGATTGTCGCGGAAGCTGCGGCGCATGAAAAAAGCCCCGCCACGGCGCAGCAGCGCGCCGATCACCGGCATGTCGAGGTTGCGACCGGCGGCGATATGCGGCGGCATCAGCCCTTCGCGATAGAGCACGTAGGAGAGCAGCAGATAATCGATATGGCTGCGGTGGCAAGGCACATAGATGATCTCCTTGTCACCGGCCAGCGTCTTGACGGCGTCGAGTCCATGCACGTCGACACCATCATAGAGACGATTCCATACCCGGCGCAGCAGTTGATACATGAAGCGCAGCACCGGATAGGACATGTTGGAGGCGATCTCCTGTCCATAGCGCCAGGCCTGGCGGGTTTCCCGCTCGAGGGAGGACGCGCGTTGCGAGCAGGTGTCGCCGATGGCCTGGCGCACGTCGGGGCTTGCCACGACGCCGCGTATCAGCGTACGCCGGTGAGAAATGTCCGGACCCAGCACCCGCGTGCGCACGCGCCGGAAATGCACGCGCAGCACGCGTGCCACCTTGCGCTGGGTCAGGGCGGCGGGGCGCTCGTCGAGCAACTGACGCAAGCGTACCGGCTCACCCAAGTGAACTTCCACGCTCTTGCCATTGATCAGCACCGACAACAGGCGCCGCAGGCGTCCCGACCACTGCCAGCTGTCTGCCGCCAGCAGTTTCCAGAATCCGAAGTCCTTGCCGGGTGCGCGGCCCCAGAACACGCTGACGGGCACTAGCTGTACCTCGCTGTCGGGGTGGCGCTGCAGGCTTTCCACCAATGTTTCCAGAGGGCGAGAGCGGTTGCCCTTGAGCCCTCCCAGCCCGCGCTTCAGACGGGGCAGGGCGAAACAGGCCGGTAGCTGGACGTCACCGGCCGCGACGCGTCCTGCGGCGGGAGGCAGGGCCTGACGACGGCATAGAAGCTCCAGGGCCAGCATGTCAGAGAGCGACGCGTGCGGCAGCACATAGAAGACCGGGTGTTCCCGGTCGAGGTCCAGGTGGGCGGGGTCAGGTTCGACAAGGCGAAATTCGAGCCAGCCGTGCAGAAGGCGGCGTGCCAGAGTGCGCCAAGGGTGTCGAAGTGCGCTCGGAAAAGCCATTCGGTTGCCTGTGCTCGAGTGGGAAGTGGCATTATAGCGGGACCGCTTATAGCGAAGCGAAACGTCCCGAGCTTTTTCTCCTATATCGTTATAGGGTAATGAAAAATTACTGATTGCAGCACAAGGAGCCAGAATGCGCAGCATTTGGAGAGCCGGCAATCGTTTCACCCTGTTGCCGGAAGGCAAGCGCTTTCTGCCTGAGATGTTTGCGGCCATCGAGGAGGCTCGCGAGTCGCTACTCGTCGAGCAGTATCTGATGGAATCCGGCACGCTGGCCGGGCGCTTCATCGAGGCGCTGTCCGACGCGGCGCGGCGCGGCGTCTCGGTCATGTTGCTGCTCGACGGCTACGGCTGCATGGGGCTTGTGAGCGAGGACCGCGAGCGGCTGCAACAAGCGGGGGTGGCGGTGCGGGATTTCAATCCTCTGGCCTTGCATCGGCTAAGCGGGAACCTGACTCGCGATCATCGCAAGCTGCTGGTCGTGGACGGGCGCGTGGCGTTCACCGGTGGCTTCTGCATCGTTGATGAGTTCCTCGAGGCTTGGTATGAGGTGGCGGTACGCATCGAAGGCCCGGTGGTGGGCGACTGGGTGCGGCTGTTCTCGCGATTATGGGATTCGTCGAAGACCCGCGGCGCGGGTGAGCCGTCGCGTATCCGCAGGCTCGCGCTGCACCTCGATCCGGTACCCGGCTATCACGGCATGTTGGGGCGGGTGATGTGGGGACAGGGCCACCGTTACCAGGCGATCCGCCATTCACTGCATCAGCGCATTGCCAACTCCCGTCAGCGGCTGTGGATCTGTACGCCCTATTTCGTGCCGACCCGCTCGCTGCTACGGCGCCTGGGACAGGCGGCGCAGCGCGGCATCGACGTACGCCTGTTGTTGCCCGGCGAGAAACATGACCATCCCACCGTGCGCTATGCCGGGCAACGCTTCTATGGCCGGTTGCTGCGTGCGGGCGTACGAATCTTCGAGTTCCAGCCGACCTTCATTCACGCCAAGTTCTGCGTGGTCGATGACTGGAGCACGGTCGGTTCCTGCAACTTCGATCACTGGAGCCTGCAATGGAACCTGGAAGCCAACCAGGAGATCGACGACAAACGCTTTGCCGATGAGATCGCCGCGCTCTTCGAGCGCAACTTCGCCTCGAGCGAAGAGATCCATCGGGAAGCCTGGGCCCGGCGCCCTCATCTTCAGCGCTGCCGGGAGTGGCTATTTGGAACGCTGGATGCCTGGCTGACACGGCTGCGCTAGGCGTTTGCAGTGCGGCTAGCGGCGTCGTCCACCCTTGCCACGCTGAGTGCCGGACTTGCGTTGCAGCGCGGGCTTGGGCGCCTCGGGCGGGACCCGATAATGCAGATAGAGATCGAGCACCAGCTCGGGCAGCTGACGTACCAGCGCTTCTGCCTGGTGCGCTGGGGTGATCAATTCCTGCATGTCCGGCTCGTCCTCGAATAGCCCCGACAACGCCATGAACGGCAACAGCAATGCCGCGGTATTCTCTTCATCCTGGGCGAACCAGGCCGCCTCGTCGAGGAACACGCCTTCCATGAAACCGGCGCACCAGTCCCCGATCGGAGTTTCGGCCGGGTCGAGTCCGCCGAGTTCAAGATCGAACGGCAACTCGGGGAGCAGACCATGCTCCAGAGCGTCAACGGCGTTGCTGCGCAGAGCTTCCAGCAGGCTCAGGATGTGGTCTCGCTCGGCGTCGTCGGCAAAATTGGGTTCGCCATGGAAGAGTTCGGCCACCCAGATGGACGCCTCCGTGTCGCGCGGAGCCACGGCGAGCGCCAGCAGAAAGCCATGGGCGCTGACCAGATCGAGTGCGTCCGGGTCGACGCGCTCGGACTCGAGAAACGCATCCAGGGTGTCGAGCCCGGTGTCGTCGAGCA
Organism: Halomonas sp. WWR20; assembly: GCF_054602495.1. NCBI lineage: Bacteria > Pseudomonadati > Pseudomonadota > Gammaproteobacteria > Oceanospirillales > Halomonadaceae > Halomonas > Halomonas sp. WWR20. The sequence continues at coordinate 102,915 of NZ_JBTRHR010000007.1, read as the reverse complement.
GAGGTTGAGGGAGGGCGGGGGAGGTCTCGTTCATGACAGGCTCTCTTGATTCTTCCAGGGCTGGACGCTGCCGGCATCTGTCGGCATTCTAGCACCCCATGATGTCAGCGACCCTACCTTCTCCCGATCCCGATCATCTGGCCAGCCTCGACGAAGCAGCGTTACACGCGAGCGTTCGTGACCGTGCCGAGGCTGCCTGGCAACTGGCGAGGGAAGTTCACCCCCAGCTTCCCCGCCCTGGAATATGGTTCGACCTGCGCGGCAAGGGGGCCGGCCAGGCACACTACCAGCGCGGTGGGCTGCGCTTCAATCCGGTGTTGCTAGCGGATAACCGCCAGGCGTTCATGGTCGAGGTCATCCCTCACGAGATGGCGCACTGGCTGGTGTTTCATCTCGATGGCCCGCGTGTACGACCGCATGGTCGCGAGTGGCAGACCGTCATGCGACAGCTCTACGGGCTGGCGCCCGTCACCACTCATCGTTTTGACGTGACGCGTGCCAGCCCCGCACCCTATCGCTACCGCTGCGGTTGCAGTTCACCACATCATTTTTCGCCACGGCGTCATGCGCTTGCTCGTCGCGGTACCGATTATCGCTGCCGTCGATGCCGTGAATGGCTGGTTTTCGAGGCGCGTATCGACGTTTGAATTGGATTGCAAGCTATTGAAATGAATAGGGATCTTTTTGATACCAAGGTCTAATAGGGCACGTGGTACCTCCCGGGTATATGCTGAATGCAGTTCTAGCGCTGGTACGCTCGGTTTTGCGACGCCAGCGAAATGCATACATCTCCGGCACAGAGGCAGACCATGACCGAACAGCAGAAAGTCTATCCGGTACGCGAAGAGCTCGCCGCCAATGCCTGGGCCGACAACGAACAGTACCTGGCCCTGTATCAGCAGTCGGTGGACGATCCCGAGGCTTTCTGGGCCGAGCAGGCCAAGCGGCTGGAATGGTTCAAGGCGCCCACCAAGATCAAGAACACCTCGTTCGCATCGCAAAACGTCGATATCCGCTGGTATGAGGATGGCGTGCTCAACGTGGCCTACAACTGCCTCGACCGTCACCTTGAGGCTCGTGGCGACCAGCCGGCGATCATCTGGGAGAGTGATGATCCCGGCCTCGACAAGACACTCACCTACCGCGAGCTGCACGCCCGTGTCTGCCAGCTGGCCAACGCGCTTAAGGCGCTTGGCGTCAATAAGGGCGACACGGTCACGCTATACATGCCGATGGTACCCGAGGCCGCCATGGCCATGCTGGCCTGCGCGCGTATCGGCGCCGTGCATTCCGTAGTCTTCGGCGGCTTTTCGCCGGATGCGCTTGCGGGGCGCGTAGTGGATTCCCAGTCCCGTGTCGTCATCACCTCCGACGAGTCCGTGCGCGGGGGCAAGAATGTCCCGCTCAAGGATAACGTGGATGCCGCCCTGACCCGTCAGGGCACCGATGTGGTGGAAACGGTGCTGGTGGTTAAGCGTACCGGAGGCGATATCGACTGGCAGGAAGGCCGGGATGTCTGGTTCGATGATGCCGTCGACAAGCAGTCCAGCGACTGTCCGGCCGAGCCCATGAATGCCGAGGATCCGCTGTTCATTCTGTATACCTCCGGCTCTACGGGAACGCCGAAGGGGCTCGAGCATACCTCCGGTGGCTATCTGGTCTATGCGGCACTGACGCATCAGTACATCTTCGATTATCACGAGGGCGAAGTGTACTGGTGCGCCGCCGATGTGGGCTGGATCACCGGGCATAGCTATATCATCTACGGGCCGTTGGCCAATGGGGCCACTACGGTGATGTTCGAAGGGGTGCCCAGCTATCCGACACATGGGCGCATCGGCGATATCGTCGACAAGCACAACGTCTCGATTCTTTATACGTCGCCCACCGCCATTCGTGCCTTGATGGCGCATGGCGAAAACATCATGGACTCCAGCAGACGCGACACTCTGCGCGTGCTGGGTTCGGTGGGCGAACCGATCAACCCCGAAGCCTGGGAGTGGTTCTATCGGGTCATAGGCAACTCGCGCTGTCCCATCGTCGATACTTGGTGGCAGACCGAAACGGGCGGCATCATGATCGCGCCGCTGCCCGGTGCCACGGCGCTCAAACCGGGCTCGGCGACACGGCCGTTTTTTGGTGTGCAGCCGGCACTGGTGGACAACGAGGGGCATCTGCTCGAAGGTGCCACCGACGGCAACCTGGTCATGCTCGATTCCTGGCCGGGGCAGGCGCGTTCTATCTGGAACAATCACGAACGTTACGTCCAGACCTATTTCTCCAATTATGAGGGAATGTACTTCACCGGTGACGGCTGTCGCCGCGACGAGGATGGCTACTATTGGATTACCGGGCGCATCGATGATGTCCTCAACGTTTCGGGACATCGCATGGGTACGGCGGAAATCGAATCCTCACTGGTGGCGCACCACGCCGTGGCGGAAGCGGCGGTGGTGGGCTTCCCTCACGATATCAAGGGTCAGGGCATCTATATCTACGTCACGCTAGCCGACGGGTTCGAGCCTGACGAGGATCTCAAGAAGGAGCTGATCCAGTGGGTACGCAAGGACATTGGACCGATTGCCTCCCCCGACATCATCCAATGGGCGCCGGGTCTGCCCAAGACGCGCTCAGGCAAGATCATGCGGCGTATCCTGCGCAAGATTGCCGCCAATGAGTGCGAAGGGCTGGGCGATACCAGCACCCTGGCGGACCCCAGCGTGGTCGACGACCTGATCGAGCATCGCGCCATTCGCGAGTAAAGATAGGCTGCATTGTTTTGCCCGGACCCTCCCGCTTGCCGCCAGCTTCATTACCGCGGGGAAGTACGCCAGCTTCCATGGGCTCCGGGCTCTTTCGTGCCGGCCTTGAGGCTGGCTTTTTCATTTCTGTAAGATTTTTCCTCTCGATCGTCTGTAAACGTATGCCCCAGGCTTGGGATCGCGCAGGCCTTGGGGTAACATGCCGTGATAAGAGGCGAACCGATCCTGGCCCGATACCGCATGGCACGGCTGTTCGCTCAAGGGGATCCGAGGAGACTCGCAATGGCTTTTGCCCAGAAATTTATCGTCGCCGATGACCACCCGCTATTTCGTGCCGCACTGAATCAGGCGTTGCGCCAGGTCGCGCCGCAGGCCGAGATTGTCGAAGCCGATACCATGGCGGCGACAACCGATGTCGTGATGCGGCATCCCGATGCCGACCTGATCCTGCTGGATCTGCACATGCCCGGAGCACACGGGTTCTCGGGGTTGATCCAGTTACGTGGACAGACGCCCGATATTCCCGTAGCGGTGGTGTCCGGGAGCGACGAGCCGCATGTAGTGCGCCGTGCCATTGACTATGGCGCCTCGGGCTTCATCCCGAAATCCTCGTCGCTGGATAAGATCGCCGAAGCGATCGGTGAAATCCTCGATGGCGAGGTATGGCTGCCCGCCGAGATGGCCAACTCCCTGGGGGAGTCGGACTCGGAAGATACGCGCTTTGCCGAGGCCATCGCCTCGCTCACGCCGCAGCAATTCAGAGTACTCAACATGCTCACCGAAGGCTTGCTCAACAAGCAGATCGCATATGAGCTCAGTGTCTCCGAGGCCACCATCAAGGCGCACGTCACGGCCATCCTGCGCAAGCTTGGCGTGCATTCGAGAACTCAGGCGGTAATCGCCGCTCAGCGACTCGAAGTCGAGCCGCCCAAGGTGGAGAGTTGACATTGGGACAATGCGCCTGAGGTCAAGAATCCGCGACATTCGATGAACTGCACCCCGAAGGTTGGACACTCTCCAGCCTTCGGGGTGTTTCTATGAGGAAGCCATGCGACGAGCGGTTCAAGCGGCTGGTGGTGCAGCAGTGTTTACGCGAGGACACCCGCCCAAGGGAGGTGGCTCTATACCCTTGAGTTGCAGCAAGGCCTCGACCATGACGTCCATGACGACAATCATGAGCGCAGAGCGCTGGAGCTAAAAGGCCTGAGCCCCAGCACTCAGGCCTTGAGCGCCGGCCGAATGAGCCGTCCCACTATTGGAGGACAGCTCACAATCGAGAACCTCTCGTTTCACACTCTAGGGTCTGTTGACATTTCAGTGCGAACCGCGTTGCTGCGCCAAATGGCGCCCAACAGACCCTAGGCAGTAACGGATGAAAGTTGCGGGCGCTCGCGGCTAGGTCGTGGCATAGGCGTAGAGTAGGGTTTCCTGGGCGCTGATCGGCGCAACGTCGCCGGGCTCCGACTTGCGATAGCTACCGTTCTCCTGAAGCAGCCAGCTCTGGCAGTTATCGACAAGGTAGGTTTCCAAGTCCTTACGCACCCGCTGGGCAAGTTTCTTGTCGAGAATCGGAAAGCAGGTCTCCACGCGATGGAACATGTTGCGTTCCATGAAATCGGCACTGGAGGCCCAGGCTTCCGGCTTGCCGTCATTATGGAAGTAGAACACGCGAGTATGCTCCAGGAAGCGGCCCACGATCGAGCGGACATGAATATTATCCGAAACCCCCTTGACGCCGGGGCGCAGACAGCACATGCCGCGGATGATCAGGTCGCAGCGTACCCCCGCCTGGGAAGCGCGATAAAGCGCACGAATCAGGCGAGGTTCGGTGAGCGAGTTGCATTTGATGATCAGATGCGCCTTTTTGCCTTTCTCGGCGAACCGGGCTTCGCGATTGATCATCTCCAGGAGCTTGCCGTGCAGTACGAAGGGGGCATGCAGTAGCATCTCGATCTGGCGTGGCTTACCCATCCCCGAGAGCTGCTGGAAGACCATATGTACGTCCTCGCACAACGTCGCATTGGCGGTGAGCAGGCTGTAGTCGGTATACAGCTTGGCCGTCTTGGAATGATAGTTACCGGTCCCCAGATGGACGTAGTAGTGCAACTCGCCTTTCTCGCGGCGCACGATATGCAGCATCTTGGCGTGCGTTTTGTAGGCCATTACCCCATAGATGACGATGGCCCCGGCTTCCTGCAGTCGCGAGGCCAGGGCCAGGTTGTCGGCTTCGTCGAAACGCGCACGCAACTCGATGACCACGGTGACTTCCTTGCCGTTGCGTGCGGCATCGACCAGTGCGTTGATGATCGGCGAATCGGCCCCGGTGCGGTATAGGGTCTGCTTGATGGCGAGCACGTGGGGATCGCAAGCCGCCTCGGTCAGTAGTCCCTCGACGGGCGAAAACGCTTGGAAAGGGTGCTGCAGAAGAATGTCTTCCTGACGGATCAGGTCGAAGAGGCTATCGTTGCCGCCGCGCAGGGCTTTGGGCAGGCCCGGGGTGAAGGGTGAGTAGAGCAGATCGGTACGCTCGGAGTCGCCGATCATTTCCATCAGGCGGCTCAGATTGACCGGCCCGTCGACCTGGTAGAGGTCGCGATCGTCGAGTTTGAACTGTTTCAGCAGAAAATCGGTGAGATGCGCCGGGCAGTTGCTCGCCACCTCGAGGCGCACGCCATCACCGTAGCGCTGGGCTAGCAATTCGCCCCTGAGTGCCGAGGCGAGATCGGAAATTTCCTCGGTGTCGACCGTCAGATCGGCATTGCGCGTGAGGCGGAACTGATAGCATCCCTTGATGATCATGCCGGGGAATAGCTCTCCAGCGTGGGCGTGAATCATCGAAGAGAGAAAGATGAACTTGTCGCTGCCTGTCTGGCCGAGGTCTTCCGGCAGGCGGATCAGTCGCGGCAATGAGCGCGGTGCGGGCAGGATCGCCAGCCCCCCCGTGCGGCCGAAAGCATCCTGGCCCTCGAGCTCGACGATGAAATTCAGGCTCTTGTTGACCAGCCGCGGGAAGGGATGGGAAGGGTCGAGCCCGATCGGACTGATGACCGGCATGATCTCTTCTTCGAAGTATTCCCGCACCCACTGCTTCTGTGCCGGGGTCCAGGCGTCGCGGCGCAGGAAATCAATGCCCTGCTCGTTAAGGGCGGGGATCAGGACCTCATTGAGTATCCGGTACTGTCGCTCGACCTGTTCGTGGACGATGCGGGAAATTTCATCGAGGACCTGCGAGGGGCGCATCCCATCGATCCCTGCCTCCTCATGATGGAAAGCGATGCGATGCTTGAGTCCGGCGACCCGGATCTCGAAGAACTCGTCGAGATTGGATGAAAAAATCAGCAGGAACATTAGCCGATTGAGCAGGGGGTGCGACGTGTCCAGGGCCTGCTCGAGAACGCGAATATGGAACTGCAACGTGGACAATTCGCGGTTGAAGTAGAGGCCGGGTGCCTCCAGGTCGGTCACATCCGAGGGAGCCGGTTTGGCGCGCACCCCCGTGCGGGTGCGATTGACCCGCAACGGGGACGTATCGCCGCCGGCGTCGACGTTGGCCGCTTCGGTGGCGTCGCTATCGGTGAATGCCGGCGACTGGCCACGTGGCTCTTCTTCCATTGCAAAGCTCCTTGCGCTGGCGAGAGGCGCGTGGCTCTCGCGTTTATTGATTGAGCAGTTGGGCGGCGCGTTTGGCGAAGTAGGTCAGTACACCATCGGCACCGGCACGTTTGAAGCACATCAGGGATTCGAGAATGATGCCGTCGGCCTCCAGCCAGCCGTTTTCGAAGGCCGCCATATGCATGGCGTATTCGCCGCTGACCTGATAAGCGAAGGTTGGCACCCGCAATTCGTCCTTGACGCGGCGCACCACGTCCAGATAGGGCATGCCCGGCTTGATCATCACCATGTCAGCCCCCTCAGCGAGGTCCATTGCCACTTCGTGGATGGCTTCGTCGCTGTTGGCGGGATCCATCTGATAGGTCGTCTTGTCGGCCTTGCCCAGGTTACCGCTCGAGCCGACCGCGTCGCGGAAAGGCCCGTAATAGCGTGACGCGTATTTGGCGGAATACGCCATGATCCGGGTGTTGTGCAACCGTTCCTGTTCGAGCGTCTGGCGAATCGCGCCGATGCGTCCGTCCATCATGTCGGAGGGCGCCACCACGTCGGCGCCCGCCTCGGCGTGCGACAGAGCCTGCTTGATCAGGGTTTCGACGGTACGGTCGTTAAGCACATAACCCCGTTCGTCAAGGATGCCGTCCTGGCCATGCACCGTGTAGGGATCGAGTGCCACGTCGGTGATCAGGCCCAGCTCGGGCAGAGCGTCCTTGAGGGCACGTACGCTGCGCTGGACCAGTCCCGAGGCGTTGTAGGCTTCTTCGGCAAATTCACTTTTCAGGCTAGCGTCGACCACTGGAAACAAGGCCAGGGCCGGCACGCCCAACGCCGCGACTTCACGCGCCTCCTCGATCAGCAGGTCGATCGACAAGCGTTCTACGCCCGGCATGGACGGCACGGGTTCGCGGCGATTCTCACCGTCGAGCACGAACACCGGCAGGATCAGATCCGCTGGCGTCAACGTGGCTTCACGCATCAGACGCCGGGAGAAATCATCCTTGCGCATACGACGCAGACGTGTAGTGGGGTACTGACGAGAAGAGGCGTAACTCACGGTATATCTCCGGTCGTGTCAGATTCGACCGCTACGCAGGCCAGTGTGCGGCGATCGTGTGACAGTGATATGACAACGGGGTGTGGTGTGTCGAGTTTATTGAGTATATCAGGAGCCGATGGATCAAGACTGCGGGCGCTTGTCGCACGTCTTGGTTGTCGCTGGCTATAGGACTCTCTAGAGTAGTAGCTTTTTGGCCATTGATGGTGGCGAGCCTGCTGTCGCGGGCCTCCTCCAGGAGACAGGATGCATGAACAAGAACGTCGCGGTAATTCTTTCCGGTTGCGGGGTATACGATGGCTCGGAAATCTATGAGACGACCCTGACACTGCTGCGTCTGGATCAACGCAACATTACCTATCGCTGCTTTGCTCCGGACATCGATCAGTATCACGTCGTCGATCACCGCACCGGGGACGTCGTCGAGGGCGAGACCCGCAACGCGCTTACCGAGGCGTCGCGACTGGCGCGTGGCGAGATCTCACCGTTGGCAGAGCTGGATGCCGGCGCCTTCGACGGGGTGATTGTGCCGGGAGGCTTCGGTGCCGCCAAGACGCTATCGAGCTTCGCAGTGGCCGGGGCCGACATGGAAGTGTTGCCGCTGCTCAAGGAGAAATTGTGCGATTTCCGCCAAGCCGAAAAGCCCATCGGATTGATGTGCATCGCTCCGGTACTGGTGCCTCGGCTGTTCGACGAGGTCATTCCGGTCACCATCGGCAAGGACGCCGCTGTCTCGGGGGCGATCAGCAGCATGGGAGGATTGCATAAAAGTTGCGCTGTCGGCGATGTGGTGGTCGATCGCGAACACCGGGTCGTGACCACGCCGGCCTATATGCTCGCCGAACGCATCAGCGAAGCCGCTGAAGGCATTTTCAAGCTGGTCGACAAGCTCGATGAAATGATCGTTACGGAGTGAGCCGTTGGTTCGAAGAAAAAGGCCCTGCCGGACATATGGCAGGGCCTTTTTCATCTGGGGGCAGCACTTATGCCGCGTCGTCGGAAGTGTCCGTATCGTGTCTGCGTCGACGTACCAGGCGCGCGAACAGGATGCCTACTTCGAACAGTAGCCACATGGGCACGGCCAGCAGACTTTGCGAGATGACATCCGGCGGGGTCAGCAGCATACCGATCACGAAGCAGCCGAGGATCACGTAGGGGCGTTTCTTGGACAGGCTTTCGACGCTGCTCGCACCGGTCCAGATCAACAGGAAGGTAGCGATGGGAATCTCGAAGGCCACGCCGAAAGCGAAGAACAGCTTGAGCACGAAGTTCAGATACTGATTGATATCGGTCATGATGGCGATGTTCTCCGGGCCGGTATGCACGAAGAAATCGAACAGCAACGGGAATACCACGAAATAGGCAAAAGCCGCTCCGCCATAGAAGAGCGCGATGCTGGAGGCCAGCAGCGGCAGCGCGAGCAGCTTTTCATGCTCGTAGAGTCCCGGCGCGATAAACGCCCAGGCCTGATGCAGGATAAAGGGTATCGAGGCGAACACCGCCACCACCAGCGTCAGCTTGAAAGGGGCGAGAAAGGGCGAGGCGACCTCGGTGGCGATCATCTGCGAACCGGCCGGCAGCAATGCCATCAAGGGGTCCGCGACGAAGCGGTAGATGTCGTTGGAGAACGCATACAGCGCTGCGAAGATGATCAGCACCACGATAACCGCTTTCATCAAGCGTGAACGCAGCTCGATGAGATGCTCGATCAACGGGGCCTGAGGCGTCTCTTGAGGCGGGCGGGTATCACTCATCGGGACGCGGGATCCTTATCGTCGGCGGAAGCGTTCTCGGGCGACGTGGGACGTTCGCTACGTTCAGGCGCGCGGCTCTCTTCAGGCGTCCGGCTTTCTTCAGGAACTCGATTCTCTTCAGAAGTCCGGCGCTGCTTCTGCTGGCCGGCCATGTCGACGGCGTCACCGGTGGCAACGCGTTCGCTCGATGACGCGGGGGCCTGGGGCGTGTCGGTCTCGCGGGAGACGGTGCCCGATGTCTGAGCCGGCTTGTCGGCGGCAGAGGAACGAGGCGGCGCCTCGACCTGTCTTTCGACCTCGGCGCGCGCTTTGGCAAGACCGTCATCGAGCTTTTTCTGTTGGTCGGCGAGCTTCTGCCGCAGTTCCTCGGCTTCGAGCTGTGCAGTGATCTCACGTTGCATGCCGGCGACGCTGCGCTTGATTTTACCGATCCACAGCCCGGTGGTGCGGGCCGCCTTAGGTAGGCGTTCGGGACCCAACACCAACAGCCCAACGATGCCTATCAGCATCAACTCGAGAAAGCCGATATCGAACATACGTGCTTATTTCCGCTCGGTTTTTTCTTCGGCTCGCGGGGCGTTTTCCGCCTTGACGTCATAGGTTTCGCCGGCCTCTTCATGGCTGACGCGATGCTGAGGGTCGTCCTTGTGCTTCTCTTCCTCGCCCATCGCCGACTTGAAACCCTTGACGGCGCCACCCAGGTCGCTACCGACGTTGCGCAGCTTCTTGGTGCCGAAGATCAGGATGATGATGCCGAGTACGATCAGCAGTTGCCAGATACTGATGCCACCTAACATGAGATGTCTCCTCTAGGCCTGGTCTCGAAAGATACAGGCGCCTAACGTAAGGGTCGTGCCGCTTTTTCTTCGAGGCCGGACATGCCGAAACGGCGTGCCAGCTCGTCCAGTACTGCTTGGTGCTCGATGTCCAGATGCGACAGCATCACCAGACTATGAAACCACAGGTCGGCGGTTTCGGCGACCAGGGCCTGATGACTCTCCACATTCTGGGGATCGAAATCCTTGGCCGCCAATATGGTCTCGGTGGCCTCTTCGCCGACCTTCTCGAGAATCTTGTTGAGCCCCTTGTGATGCAGCTGAGCCACGTACGAGCTTTCAGGGTCGCCATGGCGGCGCTCAACCAGAACCTTGGACAGCTGCAGTAGAATATCACTCATAGATGACAGTTCTCATATCTTCACGTTACGGCTGGCACATTGCGTGTCGCGAGAGTTTTGTGTGTCGCGAGAGTTTTCCGAGGCTGCTATCAGCGCCAAGCCAGTAGCACAATTCCCAGGCCAGCCGCGCCGAGAACGGGCAGGGGCTGTTCCTGAGCCCAGGCCAGTAGGGGTTGCCAGGCCAGGGCCAAGGCCAACAGCAGCAGGCCAAGACGCAGGCGACGGGTGCTGGCGCCTGCGCGGTCCAGGCGTTCGCGCATCGCGGTCAGCGCCTGGGCCTGGAGGTGGCGCTGCTTGTGTTCGACATCCAGACGCGACAGCGCCTGATGGGCCAGCACCGGCAGCTCGGGCAATTGATGCGAGAGCTCGGGCGCCTGCTGCTTGAGCGACTGCCAGAAACCGATCGGGCCGGCCCGCTCCTTCATCCAGCGCTCCAGATAAGGCCGTGCCGTGCTCCATAAATCCAGCTCCGGATACAGCTGGCGCCCCAGGCCCTCGATGTTGAGCAGCGTTTTCTGCAACAGCACCAGCTGCGGCTGCACCTCCATGTTGAAGCGCCGCGCGGTTTGAAACAAGCCGAGCAGCACCTGACCGAAGGAAATATCCTTGAGCGGTTTCTCGAGGATCGGCTCGCAAACGGTACGGATCGCCGCGGCGAACTCATTGGCCCGGGTGCCTTCACCGACCCAGCCGGATTCGATGTGCAGTGCCGCTACCTGATAATAGTCCTGATGAAAGAAGGCCAACAGGTTGCGCGCGAGATAATCCTGATCCTCGCGGGTCAGACTGCCGACGATACCGCAATCGATGGCGATATAGCGCGGGTCCTGCGGGTGTTGTCGGGAGACGAAGATATTGCCCGGGTGCATGTCGGCGTGGAAGAAATTGTCGCGGAACACCTGGGTGAAGAAGATTTCGACGCCTCGTTCGGCCAGCTTGCGCAGATCGGTACCCTGGGCGCGCAATGCCTCGATGTCAGCCACCGGAATACCGTGGATACGCTCCTGCACCATGACCCGTTTGCGCGTCAGCTCCCAGTAAATGGCCGGCACATAGAGTAGCGGGGAACCCCGAAAATTGCGCTTGAGCTGGGAGGTGTTGGCGGCCTCCTTGTGCAGGTCGAGTTCATCGAACAGGGTCGATTCGTAGTCGGCAATCACCTCGACGGGGCGCAGCCGGCGCGCCTCGGGAATGCGTCGCAGCATGCGCGCGAACAGGTACATCAGCGCGATGTCCTTGCGCATCACCCGATCGATCCCCGGGCGAATGATCTTGACCACCACGTCTTCGCCGCTGTTGAGGCGAGCGGTATGCACCTGGGCAATCGACGCCGAGGCCAGCGGTTCGAAGCTGAACTCGGCGAAGGCCACTTCGACGCTCATGCCGAGTTCTTCTTCGACCAGTGCACGTGCCGCCTGGCCTGGAAAGGGTGGCACCTGATCCTGGAGCCGCTTGAGCTCGTCGGCGATGTCCGGCGGCAGCAGGTCGCGGCGCGTGGAGAGCATCTGACCGAACTTGACGAAGATCGGACCCAGTGATTCCAGGGCCAGACGCAGCCGCTGTCCACGGTTATGCGCGCCGGTAGGCACCAGGCGCAGCGGCGAAAGGCGAAACAGCACACGCAGCAGAGGAGGCAAGCGCTCGACGGGGATCAGGGTGTCGAGTCGGTAGCGCAGTATCACCCAGCCGATGCGTATGAGTCGCAGGTTCACGTAGGCGTCTCCAGGCGAGACGGTTCAGCACTGTCACGGGGCCGCTCCGCCAGGCGAACCAGGCGCGCCAGGCGGGCCTCCAGACGATCGGTGGCGATCTCGAGCTCAGTCAGGTGGTCGCGGAGCATGTCCCGCTGCTGGCGTCCCGGCAGGACGCGCGCCTCCTCGAAGATGTACTCGCGCATATCGGCACTCAGCTCGCGGCGCGAGCGCAGCCCCCAGCGGCCGAAGTGACGTAGCCCCTCGGCCAGTTGATGGGCGGGAACATCGCCCAGCCACTGGGCGATGGCACCTTCCCAGTCGAGGTCGAGATCCATGAGCAGGATCCGCGCCTCATCGAGGATTGGAACGCGTCCGCGTACCGATAGCCGGCCCGAGAACATCAAGCGCTCGACGTTCTCACCCGCCAGTAACGCCCCGAGTGATTCGCTGTCGAGCTCGACCACCACGTCGCTGTCGCTTTCCTGCGGGTCGGGTTGGCGCAGCAGATGCAGGCCGTGGGTGTCGAAATGCACCAGCAGGTTGAAACGAGGCTTTTCAAGACGCAACGACAGGTGCCGGCCGTTGAGCCGGGCAAGGCGTGACGGAGCGGCGGGGTCTCGGGCCAGCATGCCGTTGATCAGCTTTTCCGCACTTGCCAGCAGCAGGGGAAACATCAGGGACATCGTGACCTCACAGCTTGATGCCGCGGTGCAGGGCGACGATACCGCCGGTCATGTTGGTGTATTCGACACGCTCCAGGCCGGCGGCTTCCATCATCGACTTGAGCGTTTCCTGATCGGGATGCATGCGGATCGATTCCGCCAGGTAGCGATAGCTGTCGGCATCGTTGGCCACCCATTCGCCCATCTTGGGCAGGATCTTGAACGAGTAGTCGTCATAGGCGCGCGACAGCAGAGGATTGCTCGGCGTGGAGAACTCCAGCACCAGCAGCCGTCCACCAGGCTTGAGTACCCGGGTCATGGAGCGCAGAGCGGCATCCTTGTCGGTCACGTTACGCAGACCGAAGGCGATGGTGATGCAGTTGAAGGTATTGTCGGGGAACGGCAGGCTCTCGGCGTTGGCCTGCACGTATTCGACGTTGTCGCCCACACCCTGGTCGAGCAGCTTGTCGCGGCCCACGCGCAGCATGGAGGCATTGATATCGGCCAGCACGACGCGGCCGTTGGGGCCGACCAGGCGTGAGAACTTCAGTGTCAGATCGCCGGTGCCACCGGCGATATCGAGCACGCTATGGCCGGGGCGCACGCCAGCGCGCTCGAGCGTCAGACGTTTCCACAAGCGATGGATGCCAAACGACATCAGATCGTTCATCACGTCATAACGGGCCGCCACCGAGTGAAAGACGTCCGCCACCCGGGCGGCCTTCTCATCGACGGGAACTTCCTGATAACCGAAGTGTGTCGTGCGCTTATCCATGACCTTCCCTTGGTGAGAGAGCAGGCCATGCCTGCAAGGGGATTTGTTGCATCGAGCGGCATTGTAACGTCCGCCCCGGCCTTTGTCTTTGACCGTCCGCAGTAGGTGCCCGCGACAACATGACGCGACTAGAGTTGGCGTACCGGGATACCCAGCGCTTCCCGGGAGCCCCCGGCCTCTTTCAGGCGCCGCTCGTAGTCCGCCCACCACTGCGCCTGGTGGGTCGCCATCCGATAGAGGTACTCCCAGGTAAACAGGCCGCTGTCGTGGCCGTCGTCGAAATGCAGCTTCAGGGCGTAGCGTCCGGTGGGGGTGATGTTCTGCAGGCCCACATCCTTCTTGCCGACCTGAAGTACGGCGGTCGCGGGGCTATGTCCCTGGACCTCGGCCGAAGGCGAGTAGACGCGCAACAGTTCTGCCGGTAGCCGGTACGTCGTGCCATCGGCATAGCCCAGTTCGAGTTCGCGGGCGCGCTTGTGGTAATGCACGCGATTGGGAGTCGGAGCGCTCATGGCTGTTTCCTGTCCAGGAGGCGCCCGACGAAGGCCGGGCGCCAAGGATAATGACAACTTACAGAATATAGCGTGACAGGTCTTCGTCCATGGCCAATTCACCCAGCTGGGAATTGACATAGTCGGCATCGACGGTCAGCGGACCCGCAAAATCGCTGCCTTGGAAGGAAGGCTCTTCCAGTAGCCGCTCCATCACCGTGTGCAGACGACGGGCGCCGATGTTCTCGGTACCCTCGTTGACCTGGAAGGCGATCTCGGCGATGCGTGCGATGCCGTCATCGGTGAACTCGATATCGAGTCCCTCGGTGGCGAGCAGGGCCTGGTACTGCTTGGTCAGTGCCGCGGAGGGCTCGGTGAGGATGCGCTTGAAGTCGTCGGGGGTCAGCGCGGAGAGCTCGACGCGAATCGGCAGGCGCCCCTGCAACTCGGGGATCATGTCCGAGGGCTTGGACAGATGGAAGGCGCCGGAGGCGATGAACAGGATGTGATCGGTCTTGACCATGCCGTGCTTGGTCGACACCGTCGAGCCCTCGATCAATGGCAGCAGATCGCGCTGCACCCCCTCGCGGGAGACATCGGCACCGCCGGACTCGCCGCGCTTGGCGACCTTGTCGATCTCGTCGATGAACACGATGCCGTTCTGCTCCACCGCCTCGATGGCGCGCTGCTTGAGGTCCTCGTCGTTGACCAGCTTGGCGGCTTCCTCTTCCTGCAGCAGCTTCCAGGCATCCTTGACCGTGACCCGGCGGCTCTCGGTCTTCTGCTTGCCCATGTTGGAAAACAGGCTCTGCAACTGGCTGGTCATCTCCTCCATGCCCGGCGGCGTCATGATATCGACACCCTGCGCCTGGGGCGTGATCTCGATATCGATCTCCTTATCGTCGAGCTGTCCTTCGCGCAGTTTCTTGCGAAACGTCTGGCGGGTCGCGGAGTCGTTGCGGGTGGTGTCGTATTCGCTGCCGCGTGCCGGCGGCAGCAGCGCATCGAGAATACGGTCCTCGGCGGCGTCCTCGGCCTTGTGCCGGACTTCCGCCTTGGCCTGCTCGCGGACCAGTTTCATGGCCATTTCGATCAGATCGCGGATGATTGACTCGACATCGCGACCCACATAGCCCACCTCGGTGAACTTGGTCGCCTCGACCTTGATGAACGGCGCGCCCGCCAGCTTGGCCAAACGCCGGGCGATTTCCGTCTTGCCGACCCCGGTGGGACCGATCATCAGGATGTTCTTGGGGGTAATTTCCGGGCGCAGCGTATCGTCGAGCTGCATGCGGCGCCAGCGGTTGCGCAGTGCGATGGAAACGGCGCGCTTGGCGTCGGCCTGACCGACGATGTACTGGTCCAGCGCATGGACGATTTCGCGGGGAGTCATCTGTGACATGGGATCAATCCAACGCCTCGAGAACGATGTTGTGGTTGGTGAACACGCAGATATCGGCGGCGATGTTCAGGCTTTTTTCGGTGATTTCACGTGCCGACAGGTCGGTGTTCTCAAGCAGAGCGCGGGCCGCGGCATTGGCGAAATGCCCACCGGAGCCGATGGTGATGATGCCGTGCTCGGGCTCGAGAACGTCGCCGGTACCGGTGATGATCAACGAGGCCGACTTGTCGGCGATGGCGAGCATCGCTTCCAGGCGCCGCAGGGCACGGTCGGTGCGCCACTCCTTGGCCAGCTCGACGGCGGCCTTGGTGAGATGGCCCTGATGCTTCTCGAGCTGGGCTTCGAAACGTTCGAACAGCGTGAAGGCATCGGCGGTGCCGCCGGCGAAGCCGGCCAGCACCTGGCCACGATGGAAGCGGCGTACCTTGCTGGCATTGCCCTTCATTACCGTGTTGCCCAGCGATACCTGACCATCACCAGCCAAGGCAACCTGATCGCCGCGGCGCACGGACACGATTGTGGTCATGTAAGAAAAACTCCGTTAAGGGTGACGGACACCCGGTGACTTTGACCCGGTGACATTGACGCGACGCAGCATGAAAACATGCGCCGGGCAGCCGGCGCCGAGGCGAACATGCGCCTCATCGGTGTGTCATGGCGCCGTGGGTGGGTGAATTCACCCGGCGATGCCGTGGGCATCGCGAATGAGAATGGAAATGCGGGCGTGGGACGCCGAAATCAAGGTATCGGCAGATCGCTTACTCCTGCAGTTTGATCAGCAGAGGTTCGATGCCCTGTGTGACCATCAGATCCTGGGCGCGGGAAAGCTCCCGGGTATCCTGGTAAGGGCCGACCTGCACGCGATGCCAGAGCTGGTCATCGGAGGTGCGCACCGAGGTGATCTTGGCCAGCAGGCCGAAGTCGCGCAGTCGGCTGGCCAAACGCTCGGCATCGTCGCTGGCCTTGAAGGATGCCGCCTGCAGCATATAGCGGCCTGAGGCGGGCGACGACGCTTGGCTGGCGGGCTGGCCGTTGGAAGGTGTGCTGGCGGCCTTTTCCGGCGGGCGCGGCGTGGAGTGGTAGGCCTCGACCTTGGGGGCGATGACCTCGGATTCAGGCAGCAAGGTATAGAACTCGAAGGTCGGCATGCGCGACGCCTGGGACGCATCCGTCTCGGGCTCGTCAGCCGGTGCGCCGCTGTCGGATGACGACACCTGGCTGGCGGGCTTGGGCACCACCGTGGCCACCGGTGCCGGGGCGGACTGTTGCAGATACTGGGACAGCGCGAAGCCCGCCACCAGGCCGATTACGCCCCATAGCCATCCTGGCATTCCGCGGCGTTCGCCGCTGCCGGAAGATGACGGACGGCGGCGGGTCGTAGCGCCCTTGGGGGCGCTACGACGGGGAGCTTGTCCGCGTTGAGCGGGCCGACGTGCCATGAATTACATCTCCTCGGGTGCGCTGACCCCGAGTAGGGACAGGCCGTTTTTGATCACCTGGCGGGTCGCCAGGCCCAGCGAGAGTCGAGCATTGCGCAGGGCCGCGTCGTCGACCATGACCTTGATGGCGTTGTAGTAGGTGTGGAAGTCGGCGGCGAGATCGGTCAGATACTGGGCGATCTGCTGCGGCTCGCGAGACTTGGCCGCGTGCTCGACCACCTCGGGGTAGCGGGCCAGGCGATTCATCAACGCCTTTTCCTGATCGGCATCGAGCAGGGCGAGATGGTCGACGGCCAGGCCGAGATCGAAGCCGCGATCCTCCGCCTCGGCCTTGCGCAGCACACTGCACACCCGGGCATGCGCGTACTGGATGTAATACACCGGGTTGTCGTTGGATTGCGAGCGCGCCAGGTCGATATCGAAGGTCAATTGAGAATCGGAGCGGCGCGCGGCCAGGAAATAGCGGGTCGCATCACGCCCGACCTCATCGATCAGGTCGCGTAGGGTCACGTAGCTGCCGGCGCGCTTGGAGATCTTCACCTCCTGGCCGGAACGGGTCACGGTGACCATCTGGTGCAGCACGTAGTCCGGCCAGCCCTGAGGTATGTCGGCTTTCAGCGCCTGTAGTCCGGCGCGTACACGGGTAATGGTCGAATGATGATCGGCGCCCTGTTCGTTGATCACTTCCTTGAAGCCGCGCTGCCACTTGTCGAGATGATAGGCCACATCGGGGACGAAATAGGTATAGCCGCCGTCCTTCTTGCGCATCACCCGGTCCTTGTCGTCGCCGAACTCGGTGGTGCGCAGCCACAGCGCGCCGTCATCTTCGTAGGTGTAGCCATTGGCGACCAGGCGTTCGACGGCGGTCTCGACCTTGCCTTCGGCGTACAGCGAGGATTCCAGGAAATAGACGTCGAACTCGACGCCGAAAGCCTTGAGATCGAGATCCTGCTCGCGGCGCAGATAGGCCACGGCAAAGGCGCGGATCGCCTCGAGATCGTCGACGTCGGCGGCACCGGTCACTTCACGGTCGTCGGCGACCACCATCTCGCCGGCCAAGTAGGCATTGGCGACGTCGATAATATAATCGCCGCGATAGCCGTCGGCCGGCCAGCTTTCATCATCGGGGCCCAGGCGCTTGGCGCGGGCCTGTACCGACAGCGCCAGATTGTCGATCTGCGCGCCGGCATCGTTGTAGTAGAACTCGCGGGTGACATCGTATCCGGTGGCCTCGAGCAGCCGGCACAGACAGTCGCCGATGGCCGCTCCCCGCCCGTGACCCACGTGCAGCGGGCCGGTGGGGTTGGCGGATACGAACTCTACCTGCACCGGGGTGCCCACGCCGATCAGGCTGCGTCCGTAAGTGTCGCCATTGTCGAGAATGGTCGGAATCACCTGCGCCACGGCATCGGTGGCGGCGAAGAAGTTGATGAAACCGGGGCCGGCGATCTCCGTGCGCTGCACGGCGTCGCTTTGCGGCAGCGCCTCGACCAGTGCAGTGGCCAGTTCGCGAGGCTTGCGGCCCGCCGGCTTGGCCAGCACCAGGGCCAGGTTGGTGGCGTAATCGCCATGGGCCTTGTCCTTGGTCGGGTCGACCTTGATCGCCGGCGTGGCGTCCTGGGGCAGCACCCCCTGCTGCTTCAGCGTGTCGAGAGCGGCGTCAAGCAGTTCGATGATGGTGTCTTTCATGTCGTGGTTTCGCATTCCAATGAGGCGGCAGCGGGTCGCGGGCGGCTGGGGCGCGGGTTGCCTCCCGTGGGATGACCCTCGCATGGGCGGCCATTATCGGCAATTGCCGCCGTGCTTTAAACCCGTAGCCCGGTTATCGGCCAAAGCCGGGAGCAATGGACCGCATAGAGTGCAGGGAAAACAGCGTCGGATGTGGCGGAACATCAGCTCAGTGTCTGAGGGTCGACGTCCAGCGACCAGCGGATCCGTCGGGCTTCTGCGGCGTTTTCCAGCCAGCCGATCAGCCAGGCACAAGCCTCGTGCAGGGCCCCGCGCCGGCTGCCGGAGAGCATCAGTTGAACGTGATAGCGGTTCTGGCGCCGCTCCATGGGGGCCGGAACGGGGCCCAGACACTGCACTTCCGCGGCGCGCGTGGCGAGTTGCCGCTCAAGCCATTCGCGCAGTGCTTCGCCGGCGCGCAGGGCGAGAGCGGTGGCGACCTCTTCGCGAGCCGCTTCCACGCGCAGCAGTGCTAGGTGCCGATAAGGCGGCAGGCCCGCCAGGCGGCGCTCCTCGAGCAGTTGGGCGGCCAGCGCGTCGTAACCGCTCTCGGCCAATAAACGCAGGTTGGGATCGTCGGGGTGAAGGGTCTGCACCAGCACCCGGCCGGGATGCTCGGCGCGTCCGGCGCGCCCGGCCACCTGGATCAGCAGTTGGGCGCTCTGCTCCAGGGCGCGAAAATCGCTGGCGTAGAGGCCGGCATCGGCATTGACCACCACGACCAGGGTGACGTGGGGCAGGTGGTGGCCCTTGGCCAGCATCTGGGTGCCCACCAGCAGACAGGGCTCGCCACGCTGCACGTCGGTGAGAATCTGCCCCAGGGCATCCTTGCGCCGCGTGCTGTCGCGGTCGATACGATGCACCGGCACGTCGGGGAACAGCGCTGTCAGCGTCTCTTCGCTGCGCTCGGTACCTGCTCCCAACGGACGCAGGTCGGCGCTGGCACAGGTCGGACAGGCGTCGGGCAGCCCCTGAACCGTGTCGCAGTGATGACAGATCAACTGCGCCGGCTGGCGGTGCAGCGTCATGCGCGCATCGCAATGCGGGCACTCGGCGAGCCAACCGCAACTGTGGCAGGCCAGCGTCGGGGCGAACCCGCGCCGGTTGATGAACACTAGCACTTGGCCCTTGGCGGCGAGCGCCTGGCGGATGGCGTCGATCACCGGGGCGATCAGGCCACCCTGGCGCGGGCGTCCTCGCAGATCGACCAGTTCGAGCCTGGCCGGGGCGTGGCGGCTGGCGCGACGTGTCAGCCGCAGGTGGCGGTAACGTCCGGAGCGGGCTTGGGCGAGGCTCTCCAGCGCCGGGGTGGCGCTGCCCAGCACGATGGGGATCTTCTCGCGGTGGGCGCGCACCAGGGCCAGGTCGCGGGCGTGATAGCGCAGGCTGTCCTGCTGCTTGAACGAGCCGTCATGCTCCTCGTCGACAATGATCACGCCGGGACGTGCCAGCGGGGTGAAGATCGCCGAACGCGTGCCGATGACGATGGCGGCACGCCCCGAGCGGGCCGCTTCCCAGCCGTCGAGTCGCTCGAGATCGCTGAGCCCCGAGTGCAGCGCCACCACCGGTGCCCGAAAGCGCTTGCGAAAACGTGCCAGGGTCTGGGGGGTGAGGCCGATTTCGGGCACCAGCACCAAGGCTTGGCGGCCGTGGCTCAGCACCGCCTCGATCAGTTGCAGATAGACTTCGGTCTTGCCGCTGCCGGTCACGCCATGCAGCAGGCAGGGATGGTAGCGGTCGAGCCCTTCATGAAGCTCGGCCAGCGCCGAGGCCTGCTCGCGATTGAGCGTCAGCGCCGGCTCGGCGAGTACCGGCCCCTGCTCGGCGGCGCTGGCCATCAGCGGTTCTTCGCTATGGGTGACAAGCCCCTTGTCGCGCAGCCCGGTCAACTGGGCCCGCGTGAATCCCTGGGCGGTGATGGCGGAGGTCACCAGGCCGCGAGGATGCTGGCACAATAGCGCCAAAAGCTCCGCCTGACGCCGGGCGCGCCCGAGCTCCAGGGGCCGCTCGCAGTCGCTGGCCTGCCAGCGCTCACGGGTGCGCGCTTCCAGTGGCCGCCCCTGGCGCAGCGGTGCCGGCAGCGCCTGGTGCAGGGTATCGCCGAGCCCATGCTGGTAGTAGCGCGCGGTAAAACGGCAGAGCCACAGCCAGTCTGCGGGGAGCGGCGTCTCGTCAAGACAGGCCGCGATGGGTTTGAGCTGGGCCAGGGGAATCTCGCTGCTGTCGCGACAGGCCACGACGATGCCGACGACCTCGCGCCGGCCGAAAGGCACACGTACGCGCAGACCCGGCTGCCAGCCGCAATCCGGCGCGGTGCTGCCCGCCAGATAATCGAAGAGTCGGCGCAGGGGCGTAGGGACGGCGACGACCAGAACCTGCGGAGTGGATCGAGCGGGGGATGTGGCTGGCAATTGGCCTCCGGCGTTGGCTCTGCTAGAATGCCCGGCCTCCATGCGTCGGGATGCGTGGAACATAACCGGTTTTTTCAACCCGTGTGCGGTGCCTGGCGGAGATCAGGTGGCGGCACACCGCTTCATGAGGCTTCAAGATGAAACAAGGTATTCACCCCGATTACAAGCAAGTCACCGCGACCTGTTCCTGCGGTGCCACGTTCGGAGTCGGCACCACCGCCGGACACGATTTCAGCGTGGACGTCTGCTCTCAGTGTCACCCCTTCTATACCGGTAAGCAGAAGCAGGCGACCACCGGTGGACGCGTCGAGCGTTTCAACAAGCGTTTCGGTGCCGCCATCAAGCGCAACTGATTCACGCGCAGTTGCATGACAAAAACCCGCCTTTGGCGGGTTTTTTTGTGCCCGAGAATCGCACGACGCGGGGCAGGGATAAGGGATGTTTTATGCTTGATGCTTTAGGTATAAGTTGCAGCAAATGCTGAGAATGGTTTCAAACGGGCGCTTAAAAAAGCTGAAATGACAACAATTTGACTCAAGTTGTGAGGCGGCGGGTTTTTCTATATGGTGGCCGAACATCTCCATGACTTGATCGGAATAAAGAGCATGACAGACGCAAAAAAACAGGCGGCGCTGGATTATCACTCCCAGCCGATTCCCGGCAAGTTGTCTATTGAGCTCACCAAGCCCACCGAGACGGCCAAGCATCTGGCGCTGGCGTATAGTCCGGGGGTGGCCGAGCCCTGCCGTGAAATTGCCAAGGATCCCGAGAATGCCTACCTCTACACGGGCAAGGGCAATCTGGTCGCGGTGATTTCCGATGGCAGCGCCATTCTGGGATTGGGCAATCTGGGCCCGCTGGCCAGCAAGCCGGTCATGGAGGGCAAGGGCGTGTTGTTCAAGCGCTTTGCCGGAATCAACTCGGTGGATGTGGAGGTCAATGCCGAAAGCCCGCAGGCGTTCATCGACACCGTGGCGCGCATTGCCGATACCTGGGGCGGCATCAATCTCGAGGATATCAAGGCACCGGAGTGCTTCGAGATCGAGCGCGCGCTGATCGAACAGTGCAGCATTCCGGTCTTTCATGATGACCAGCATGGCACGGCGATCGTCACGGCTGCGGGCATGCTCAACGCATTGGATATCGCCGGTAAGAAGCTCGAGGACGCGCGTATCGTGTGCCTGGGCGGCGGGGCGGCGGCGATCGCGTGCATGAAGCTGCTGGTGGCCTGCGGCGCCAAGGCTGAAAATATCTTTATGATCGACCGCAAGGGGGTGATCCATAGCGGCCGCGACGATATCAACCAGTACAAGGCGATGTTCGCTTCCGATACGCCGCTGCGGACCCTGGATGACGCCATCGACGGTGCCGACGTATTCATTGGTCTTTCCGGACCCAACCTGTTCAAGCCCGAGCAGCTCAAGAAGATGGCGGCGAATCCAATCGTCTTCGCCTGCTCCAATCCGGATCCGGAAATTCACCCCGACGACGCGCATGCGGCACGCGACGATGTGATCATGGCCACCGGTCGCTCCGACTATCCCAATCAGGTCAATAATGTACTGGGTTTTCCGTTCATCTTCCGCGGCGCTCTCGATGTGCGCGCCACGCGCATCAACGAGGAGATGAAGGTTGCCGCCGTTCATGCCCTGAAGGACCTGGCCCGCGAGCCGGTTAGCCAGGAAGTGCTCGACGCCTACGAGATCGAAAGCCTGGAGTTCGGCCCCGGTTACATCATTCCCACGCCGATGGACTCGCGTCTGCTGGATCGCATCTCATCGGCGGTTGCCCAGGCGGCCGTGGATACCGGGGTGGCACGCAAGCCTTATCCCGCGCATTACCCCCTGATGAGCATCAAGGAAATTTACGGACGCTGAGATTGCTCCGTCATGATCTGGAAAAGCCGGCCCAAGGTGGCCGGCTTTTGCGTGGGAAGCATGTCGGAAGGCGATCGACAGGCCTTGCCAGCTTATCCATAGGCCTTACCAGCTATAGAGAATCGACATGGCGGTGATGCGATCGGTGTGCGCATCGGAAGCCTCCGGGGGGCTGGTATTGTGGCGTAACTCGTGGGAGAACTTCAGCGCGAGGCTTGAATTGAGTTTCGCGGAAATGGTGGTCAGCGAGCGTGCGGTGACATTGGCGTGCGATCCCTCCACCGACATTTCCTGTTCGAAATAGGCGCCCTGGGCCACGTTGAACTGATAGTCGAGCGCGGCATAGCCGATCGCCAGATCCCGGCCGAGGCCGCTATCGCTCTCCTCATGGCGGTAGCCGGGACCGGTTTCCAATGACAGTACATGGGTCGGACCGTCGGTCACCTGGCGCCCGTAGCCGGCGATTGTGGTGAACAGATAGTTATAACCGCTGAAACGATCCTTCTCCCAGCGGGCGAAGCCGAATAGATAATGCGGACCTTCGAGTTCGTAGCGCTCGCGGCCTCCCAGCAGATACTGCTCAGAGCTGGTCTGATCGTTGGTCTCGATGCGCAGCACTTCGCTGCGCAGGGTATGAGTCAAGCGGCCGGTCAGCCAGGTCAGGCGCCCCCGGGCAATCAGTGTTCGGCTGTTACTGTTGCCGGCGAGTTCGGTAAACCCCAGTTCGGCTTCTCCGCTGAACACGGGAGCATCCTCGGAGGGCGCCGGTGGCGCATAGAAGACATCGGCGCCCGCCGACAACGGCAGGTAGGCAAGTACCGCTATGGGCCATATCCGATAGGCTGATCGGGGCATAAGAGGCTCTTCGCGTATCGCAGGACTTGAGTGAAAAAAACGCGCCGAAATAACCCAGGGGGCGCACGGAGAGCCGTGCTGCCCCCTGAGGGATCAGAAGATGGCTTCGTATGTCCCGGTGCCCTGGGAGCCACTGCGATCCTCCAGCTCCGGGCGGATGGATCGAGGCTGATAATCCGGCAAGTTGTCTTCGCGGAAAATTTCCGTGATTCCACCCGGCTGGTCGTCATGCAGGCGCCGGCCGGTGTCGGGATCGATACGAACCTCGACGATGCCTTCCGGCATCGCGGGCATCCGCTCGGGTTGGCCCTCTAGCGCCTGACCCATGAACCTCATCCAGATCGGCAGGGCCGCTTGTGAGCCGTATTCGCTGGTGGTGGAGTTGTCATCCTTGCCGACCCATACCGTCGTCACTATGTCGCTGTTGAATCCCGAGAACCAGGCATCCCGCTGATCATTGGTGGTACCGGTCTTGCCCACGATATCGCCACGATTCAGAGCCAGCGCGGCGCGTCCCGTGCCATGCTCGATCACATCGCGCATCATGTCGCGCAGGATATACAGTGCCTCGGGGTCCACGACCCGAGGCGCAATGCGGCGAGTCTTGCCATCGACCTCGGTCTGTGTCGCATCCTCGCTGCATTCGCGGCAGGCGACCAGCGGGTCGGCCTCATCGATGACGGTGTCGTCGCTGCCCTGGGTGATTTTCTCGATGTACCAGGGCGAGACGCGGAACCCGCCATTGGCGAGCACGGCATAGGCATGTGCCATTTCCAGCGGTGTCAGTGAGGCGCTGCCCAAGGCCAACGACAAGCCATGCGGCAGTCGGCCTTCGGCAAAGCCGAAGTTCTTCAGAAACTCCAAGGTACGGTCGAGTCCCAGGGTTTGCAGAACGCGGATCGTGACCAGGTTGCGCGACTGATACAGCCCCACGCGCAGCCGGGTCGGGCCGTGAAACTCCCCTTCGGAATTCTCCGGGCGCCAATCGCCGCCCATGTCCGGCATGACCACCGGCGCATCGTTGATCACGGTGGCCGCCGTCATGTCACCTTGCTGGAGGGCGGCGAGGTAGACGAACGGCTTGAAGATCGAGCCGGCCTGTCGTTGAGCCTGAATGGCGCGGTTGAACTTGCTGGCGGCAAAACTGAAGCCGCCCTGCAGGGCGCGAATCGCACCGGTGTCGGGATCGAGCACCACGATGGCACCCTGAGCGTCGGGAAGCTGGGACAACCGCCACTGATCGTCTTCGGTCTGAATGATGCGCACCATGTCACCGCGGCTGGCGATCTGTGCGGCATCGGTCGGCGCCGCTTCACGCCAAGACGCACTACGATAACGACGTGCCCATTTCAAGCCATCCCAGGCGAGAGTGATGACTTTGCCGTCCTGACTCAGCACGCGCATCTCGCGGCCGTCGGTCTCGATCACGATCGCGGGTTGCAACGGGCCATAGGCAGGGGTGCGCTCGAGCACCTTGAGCCAGTTGCTGACATCGCCGTCGACACCGGCAATGCTGGCCTGGCTGCTCTGGGCGGCCTTGCGCGCCGTTTCCATGACCTCCGGCGATTCCGACAGTTCTTCTTCCAGCCCCTGACGTTCGGTACGTTCCTGCGCCTCGACCAGGCTCGCGGGAATATCCTGCTCTTCGGCGCCGCGCCAGCCATGGCGCGTGTCGTAATCGATCAGGCCCTTGATCAGCGCTTCGCGTGCCTGAGGCTGCAGCCGGCTGTCCACAGTCGTGGTGATTCGGTAGTTATCGGTATAGGCCGCGTCGCCGAAGCGTTCATGGGCATAGTGGCGCGCCATTTCGGCTACGTAAGGGGCCTCGACTTCCACCCGGGCCGTGTGGCGGCGTGCCGTGACCGGGGCCTGGACGGCTTGCTCGTAAGCCGCCGGGTCGATATAGCCCAGTTCACGCATGCGAAACAGGATCCAGTTGCGCCGGATCAACGAACGTTCCGGGTTGGCCAGGGGATTGAAGCGCGAGGGCGCCTTGGGCAGGCCGGCCAGCATCGCCTGCTGAGCCAGGCTCAGCTCGGCAAGAGGCTTGTCGTAATAGGTTTCGGCTGCCGCGGCGATACCGTAAGAGCGGTTGCCCAGGAAGATCTTGTTGACGTAAAGCTCGAAGATCTCCTGCTTGGTCAGAATCTGTTCCATCTGTAGCGACAGGAGGATTTCGCGAATCTTGCGCGTAAAGGTTCGGTCCAGAGTCAGCAGATAATTGCGCGCCACCTGCATGGTGATGGTGCTGCCTCCCGACTGGATATTGCCGCTCGAGGCGAGCTCCAGCGCGGCACGTGCCAGCCCCTTGGGGTCGACGCCCGGATGCTCGAAGAAACTGTTGTCTTCGGCGGCCATCAGCGCATGGACCAGCGTCTCGGGAATGTCGTCGAAGTTTACCGGCATGCGCCGCTCTTCGCCGTATTCTCCGATCAATTTGCCGTCATGGGTGGTGATGCGCAGCGGTGTCTGCAATTCGAAGCCCTGAAGTTGCCGGACATCGGGCAGACCGGGAGCGAAATACAGGGCGGCGCCAACGATGGCGAGCACGCTGCCGACGCACAATGACAGCAGCAACCATAGCGCTGAGGACAGCAAGCGACTGAAAAGCTTCATGAAAAAATAATGTCCTGGTAGCAGGTGGCGGTCTGGCCGCGATGGGTAGCGCAATCCGTGGCCCTGCGCATTATATGAATGCAGGGGAGCGTGGGCCAGCGTTGATGCCAGAGGCGTAATTGTGAAGTGTTATTTTGTGATACTTATTGTAATCTCGCCACTGTGCGAGGCGACGTATCTCGTTCTCCATTCGGGGCCGTGCGTGTTGGCTAATGCGTTGTGACTATTACAGAGGTGAGACATTGTTAGGGCTTAAAAGATCCGGCCGGGGGCTGGTCGGTGTCGACATCACCTCTGCCACGGTCAAGCTGCTCGAGCTCAAGCCTGTCGGGCAAAGCTTTCAGATCGACAGTTATGCCGTACGTCCCTTGAGCGAAGGCGCTGTCATCGAGCGGCGCATTCGCAACATGGACGAGGTGGTCCAGACGATACGCCGCGCGGTCGAGCATGCGCGTCCCCACTCCAAGCGTGCCGTTGTCGCGGTGCCTGCCAGTGCCGCGATTACCAAGAAACTGACCCTGCCCATCTCGTTCAACGATGAGGAAATCGAGACGCGTATCCAGATGGAGTCGGAGAAGCACATTCCCTTTCCCCTCAACGAAGTGGCCTTCGATTTCCAACGTCTGGGCGCGAACAAGCGCCATGCCGATCAGCAGGATATCCTGCTGGTGGCCTGTCGTCTGCAGGATGTCGAACAACTGACCGATGCGTTGGGCCAGGCCGGCCTTGAGCCCGAGGCCGTCGATGTCGAGACGTTCGCCCTGGAGCGGGCCTTCGCGGAACTGCACCGACAGGTGCTGGCGGGCAGCGACGAGGATGCCTGTGTCGCGCTTGTCGATGTCGGCGCCTACATGAACGCGTTTCATGTCATTCAAGGCGGACGCACCCTCTATACACGCGATACTCCTTTCGGGGGGCGTCAGCTCACCGACGAGATCCGCCGGCATTACGGGTTGAGCCTGGAAGAGGCGGGTCTGGCCAAGAAACGCGGCGGGCTGCCGGGGGATTACGAAAGCCAGGTGTTGGCCCCGTTCATCGATACCGTGATCCAGCAGGTCGGCCGTTCCCTGCAGCTCTATCACACCTCCGGCAAACAGTACGAAATTCGCCAATTGGTGCTCGCCGGAGGCTCGAGCGCCATTCCGGGGCTTCAGGAGCGTCTCGCCGAGAAAAGCGGGTTGCCGGTGGTCATTGCCAACCCTTTCGCGCGGATGAAGGTCCATCCACGTATTGGCGTTCAGGCGTTGGCCGGCGATGCCCCCGCCATGCTCACCGCCTGCGGGCTGGCCATGAGGACGCGAGGATGACGATCGATATCAATTTGCTGCCCTGGCGCGAGGCGCAGCGTGAACATCGCTCGCGGCGCTTTCAGCATGCTCTGCTGGTGCTGGCCGTTCTCGGTCTTCTCGGCGGCTGGGCCATGAGTCAGTGGTATCAACTCCGCGTCGATGCCGAGCAACAGCGCCTGGCGCTGATCAGCCAACATACCCAGCAGCTCGATAAGGATATTCAGGCAGTACGGGACTATCAGCGCCTGCGCGAGCGCATGCTCGAGCAGATCAAGCTGATACGCGAGTTGCAATTCAGCCGGCCGCAAACCGTGCGGGTATTCAACCAGTTAGCGGAAAATCTGGTCGACGGCGTGCGTTACGAGCGCCTATCCCGGCAGGGCGAGTTGCTCAGCCTCAGCGGGCAGGCGCATTCCAATCGTCAGGTGTCCGACCAGATGCGTGCACTGGCCTCCTCGGCGGTATTCGGCGTGCCGGTGCTCTCGGATGTGCAGTCGGGAGAGGGGCCGGTCAAACGCTTCAACATGAGCGTTGAGCAGCGACTGCCCGGCGTTCCGGGACCGCAAGAGGTATCGCCATGAATCTGCAATCCGAATGGCGGGCGCTGCGGGAGCTGGATTGGCGGGAACTCGATCTCAAGGAAGCCGGTACCTGGCCGTTGTCTCTACAAATGTTCTGCGGCGTGGCGACTTTCCTGCTGGTGTTGTGGGGCGCGCAGTGGTATTTGGCGACACCCAAGCAAGAAGCGCTGGAGCGTGTGCAGCGTGAGCAGCAGCAGTTGCTGGAACAATTCGAAATGAAGGCCTTCCAGGCCGCCAATCTCGGTGAGATGCGTACTCAGATGACCGAGCTCGAGGCGCGCATGGACTCGCTGCTGGAGATGCTGCCCACCGGAGCCGAAGTGCCGGCGCTGCTCGACGACATCAGTGAAGCGGCCCTGGAACAACATCTGGTGATCGACTTCATTCGTCTGAAGGCTCCGGTCGTCCGCGAGTTCTATATCGAACAGCCTTTCGATATCCAGGTGCAGGGCGACTATCACCGCATTGCCGCCTTCGTCTCCACGGTAGCCGGACTGTCGCGCATCGTGACGCTGCATGACTTCAGTCTGACGCCGGTGGCCGATGGCACCCTGCGTCTGTCGATGCTGGCCAAGACCTACAGCTATCGCGACGAGCCAAGTGCCAAGGAGGCGCCATGATGTTGCGACGTATCGGGTTCGCTGCGAGCTTGGGCTTGCTGCTGGGGCTCGTCGGTTGCCAGGATGCCCGGCTCGGCGAGCTTGAGCAGCGGCTGTCGACCTTGCGGGATAAACCGCAGGGGCACATTCCCGCGCTGCCGGAAACACCGGTCTACCAGGCGGTGACCTACACCCAGGCGGAAGCGCGCAGCCCCTTCGAGGCCGAGCGGATAGTGGCGCAGAGGCCGCAGGCGCCCGCCCACAATGAACTGGCCCCCGACTTGTCGCGCCCGCGCGAACCGCTAGAGCGTTACGCGCTGGAATCGCTGAGTCTGGTCGGCACACTGACGGTGGGGGGGCGTTCCTCTGCGCTGGTGCGTTCGCCCGAAGGCCAGGTTTATCGCCTCGAGGCGGGGGCCTACCTGGGGAGCGATTTCGGCCGTATCCGTAAAGTTCACGGGGCGGCCGTCGATATCGTCGAAGTGGTGCGTGATGGCCAGAACGGCTGGAGCGAGCGTCAACGCACGTTAGCGTTGAGCGAACAGAACGGCCGCACGGATTGACGCCGTGGACCGTGACAAGAGAGGCATTATGAGGCGATATCTGCGCAACAGTCTGAGCGGTCTGCTGGCGCTGGCTTGGCTGGTTTGCGGGCAGGCCCTGGCGGCATCGGCGTTGACGGAGCTGGATTTCACGCAACTGGCCGGTGGGCAGCTACGTGCCGTGATGACCTTCGAGGGCGGCGTGCCGGAGGTCAAGGGCTATCGAATCGATTCTCCCCCACGCTTGGCGCTGGATCTCATGGGCACGCACAGCCGTCTCGAGCGTCAACGGTTCGCGCTCGATATCGCGGGCGTCCAGCAGGCGACGGTGCTCGAGGCGGGCGGGCGCACGCGGCTGGTATTCAACCTTGACGAGCCTCTGGCCTACACCACGCGTCAGGAGGAAGATCGGGTCATCGTAACGCTTGGGGTAGACGCAGGACACAATGCCTCGTCGGGCTCGGCAACGACGACTCCCGTACCGCCGACGCAAGGCGGGCCGCGTATCGAGGACCTGGATTTTCGGCGTGGCCCCGACGGTGAAGGGCGCATCGTGGTGAGGCTGAATCGCAGCGGCCTGGAATCGCGCGTGCGTGAGCAGGGAGACTCGGTTCTGGTGGAGCTGAGGGGCGTACGATTGCCCGCCGAGCTCGATCAGGTGCTCGACGTCAGCGATTTCGGCACGCCGGTGCAGCGTATCGTGCCGCACGCCGGACGCAATGGCACGACGCTTGAGCTCGAGAACACCGGTAACTATCTGCAGATGGCCACCCATACCGGGCGCGAACTGGTGATCGAGGTCAAGCCGTTGAATGACCGCGAGCAAGCCGAGCGTCTGGAAAAGCGCTTTCCCTATACCGGGGAGCGCATCACGCTGAACTTTCAGGATATCGAGGTGCGTTCGGTGCTGGGAATCATCGCCGACTTTACCGGCCTGAACCTGGTGGCCAGCGACAGTGTAGAAGGCAGCGTGACGCTGAATCTTCAGGAAGTGCCCTGGGATCAGGCGCTTGACCTGATTCTCAAGAGCCATGGCCTGGCGAGCCGACGTACCGGCGATGTGCTGGTGGTCGCCCCGGCGCAGGAGCTGGCCGCGATGGAGCGGCAAGCGCTGGAGTCCCAGGCGCAGAATCGCCAGTTGGCACCGTTGACCACCGAATTCGTCCAGGTGCGCTACGCCAAGGCCGAGGCGCTGGCCACGTTGTTGCGCGGCATGGAAGGGGTCGGCTTGATGTCGGAGCGAGGCCGGGTAACGGTGGATCTGCGTACCAACACGCTGCTGATCCAGGACACCCGCGAGCAGATCGAGGCCATTCGGCGCACCATAGACTACCTCGATGTGCCGGTACGCCAGGTGCAGATCGAAGCGCGCATCGTCATCGCCCGCGACAGTGCGGCCAAGGAGCTGGGGGTAAGCTGGGGGGCTTCGGCGGCGGATGGAATCAATGGCATTCTTGGGCGTGGCAGCAGCCTGGACCTTTCCGGCGCCGCCGCTGGGTCGGTCGGCAATGGCGGATTGTCGGTGGATCTCGGTGATGCGGCCAGCCCCTCGAATGCTTTCAGTTTCGGCTATCTGTCCGGTGACGTGTTGATCGATCTCGAGCTGAGTGCGCTGGAGAGCGAGGGCAAGAGCCAGACCATTTCCCAACCCAAGATCATCACCGCCAACCAACAGACGGCGCTGATCAAGCAGGGCAAGGAAATCCCCTACGAGGAATCCGCCGGGGATGGCGCCACCAGCATTTCCTTCAAGGAGGCCGTGCTATCGCTTGAGGTCACGCCGCAGATCACACCGGACAATCGCATCATCATGGATCTGGTCATCAACAACGATGCCGTTTCCGATGACAGTTATGGCGGCGAGCCGGCCATCGACACCAATGAAATTCAGACCCAGGTGCTGGTCAACAATGGCGAAACCGTGGTGTTGGGCGGTATCCTGACCTCCGAACAGCTGCATACATTGTTCAAGACACCGTTTTTTGGTGATCTGCCGTTCGTGGGTAATCTTTTTCGCTATACCGACGAAGCCAACGAAAAGGTAGAATTGCTGGTGTTCATTACTCCCAAGATCATTGAGGACAATCTGGCGATTCGCTGATGCAGGGTCTTCCCAACCTTTTTTTGATCGGCCCCATGGGGGCCGGAAAAAGCACCATCGGCCGCCTTTTGGCGGCCGAGTTGCAGCGTGACTTTCTCGATAGTGATCATGAAATCGAGGCGCGTTGCGGTGCCAATATCCCCTGGATCTTCGATGTCGAGGGCGAGGACGGCTTTCGCTGTCGCGAGAGCGCGATGCTGTGCGAGCTGAGTCTACGCGACGCCATCGTGCTTTCCAGCGGCGGCGGCGCGGTGCTGCGCGAGGAGAACCGCCAGGTATTGCGCGAGCGCGGCACGGTGATCTATCTGGCGACCACGGTCGAACAGCAGCTCAAGCGTACCGCCCGCGACCAGAATCGCCCCCTGCTGCGCCATGGCGATCGCGAAAGGATTCTGCGCGACATGTTTGCCAAGCGCGATCCGCTCTACCGGGCCACGGCGGACCTTATCGTGCGCACCGACCGGCGCAGCCCGCGCTCGGTGGTCGCCGAGATCATTCGTCGGGTCAAGCGTCTTACCGACCCCTTACATATCAAGGCCTGAGCCATGACCGTGTCTACCGATTCCCTGCAGACCCTGACCGTTGAGCTGGGCGAGCGCCGCTACCCGATCCATATCGGTCCGGGATTGCTGGGCGACGCCTCCCGGCTGCGCCCCTATCTGGCCGGACGTCAGGTCATGATCGTCACCAACGAAGTGGTGGCTCCGCTGTATCTCGAAACCTTCAAACAGGGGTTGGACGAGGATCTCGAAGTCAGGGAAGTGATTTTGCCCGACGGCGAACGCACCAAGACTCTGGCCTCGGTGGAGCGCATCTGGGATGCGCTGCTGGCGGCGGGTTTCAATCGGCGCTGCACGCTGGTGGCGCTGGGCGGAGGTGTGATCGGCGACATGGCCGGCTATGCCGCGGCCAGCTACCAGCGCGGCGTGGCCTTCATTCAGGTACCGACCACCTTGCTATCCCAGGTCGACTCCTCGGTGGGCGGCAAGACCGGCGTCAATCATCCGCGCGGCAAGAACATGATCGGCGCCTTCTGGCAGCCGCGTGCGGTACTCATCGATACCGATACCTTGCAGAGCCTGCCGCCGCGCGAGCTTTCGGCGGGGCTGGCGGAAGTCATCAAGTACGGCTTGATCCGCGATGCGGCCTTTCTTGACTGGCTCGAGGCGCGCATGCCGGCGCTGCGTGGTCTGGATAACCAGACGCTGACAGAGGCGATTCTCAAAAGTTGTGCGATCAAGGCCGACGTGGTGGCCGAAGATGAGACCGAGCAGGGCGTGCGCGCCTTGCTCAATCTGGGGCATACCTTCGGCCACGCCATCGAGGCGGCTAAGGGATATGGCGTGTGGCTGCATGGCGAGGCAGTAGGCGCGGGCATGCTGATGGCGGCGCAACTGTCCGCGAAACTGGGCTGGCTGAGTTCCGCCGAGGTGGCGCGTGTCACTACCCTCATCGCCGCGGCGGGATTGCCCACGGCAGCGCCGGCCTCGATGGATGCCGATGATTTCCTGCGCCTCATGCGCCTCGATAAGAAGAATGTCGACAGCCGGCTGCGCTTGGTGCTGTTGCGCCAATTGGGTGAGGCTGGGGTGTTCGACGACACGCCCCCCGAAGTGCTTCGAGAGCTGCTGAGCACTTTCCCGCGTATCGAATGACGCCCGAGTTTGGCGCCCTTGGCCGGGCGTGAGCGCTGCCTTGACGCCTGCCGACCGGCAGGCGTCGGCGTTTTTGCGGCTATAGTCAAAAGGCCTAAGCGATAAAACTCGCATGGCTTATGCATGATCGGCATGGGGTGGGGGAGGGTGTCTAGACCAAAGTATAAGTTGAGGTGAGTTATGGAAATTAATTCCTAAGTCACTGAAAGTTTAGGAATTTTGTGGGGATCTGTTAGCTAAGGTCGCGATTTTGCGGAAGTTTTGCCACAAATATCCGGTAGGTGGTTTGCGCACGCAACGATGTGTGGCTATGCTAGGCAGCCTTTTTGCGCCGACATTTTGCCCTCCGTGACATCAGCACAAATTAAAGAAAACTGATCACTATATAGTGCATCTGTCCTGGATACAAGTTCTACGATTGTGAGGCACGCCCATGATGAGAGGTCTCCACCAGCCTGGCGAATTCCGCGACAACTGTGGTTTCGGCCTGATCGCCCATATGGAGGGCAAGGCCAGCCACGACCTGTTGAAGACGGCCATCGAGTCATTGACCTGCATGACGCATCGCGGCGGTATCAATTCCGACGGCAAGACCAGCGACGGATGCGGCCTGCTGTTTACCCTCCCCGACGCCTTCATGCGCGCCATGGCGGATGAAGAGCTGAACATCGAGCTCGGCGAGCAGTATGCGGTGGGTAGCGTGTTTCTGCCCGATGACGACGTCCGCGAGGCACACGCCCGCGAAGTGCTCGAAACCGAGCTGAGCGAGCGCGGCCTCAACGTGCGCGGCTGGCGGTCGGTGCCTCACGATTCCAGCGTCTGCGGCCCGATTGCGCAGGCATGTCAGCCGCGCATCCGGCAGATCTTCGTCGAGCCGCACGACGCGCGTCGCGACGACCAGCTCTTCAATGTCGATCTGTTCATGGCACGGCGTCGCGCCGAGCAGAAGCTGGCGCACGAAGAAGACTTCTATGTCAGCTCGCTGTCGTCCAAGGTCATCTCCTATAAGGGCTTGATGATGCCCGAGGACCTGCCGACGTTTTATCTGGACTTCGGCGATGAGCGCATGGAAATTTCGATCTGCGTCTTCCATCAGCGCTTCTCGACCAATACCGCACCGCGCTGGCCGTTGGCTCAGCCATTCCGTTTCCTTGCCCACAACGGCGAAATCAACACCATCGAAGCCAACCGCAATTGGGCCAACGCGCGCAAGGAAAACTTCGTCTCCGAATT
Source organism: Halomonas sp. WWR20 (assembly GCF_054602495.1). NCBI lineage: Bacteria > Pseudomonadati > Pseudomonadota > Gammaproteobacteria > Oceanospirillales > Halomonadaceae > Halomonas > Halomonas sp. WWR20. Next base: position 68,609 of record NZ_JBTRHR010000007.1, on the reverse strand, counting down.
GCTGCCTGACATCACCGAGCTCGATCAGGTGGTCAATACCGTGGGCTCCGACTCCTCAAGCATGGACAACATGCTCGAAGTGCTGATGACCGGCGGCATGGAGCTTTACCGGGCGGTACGCATGATGGTGCCGCCGGCGTGGCAGAACGTCGAAACCATGGATGGCGATCTGCGCGCCTTCTATGAATACAACTCCATGCATATGGAAGCCTGGGACGGGCCGGCCGGCATCGTGGTTACCGACGGGCGTCATGCGGTATGCATGCTTGACCGTAACGGACTGCGTCCGGCGCGCTGGGTGATCACCGACAACGGTTATATCACGCTGTCCTCGGAAATCGGCGTGTGGAGCTATTCGCCCGAGAGCGTCGTCGCCAAGGGGCGCGTCGGGCCGGGACAGATTCTCTCGGTGGACACTCACACCGGCGAGGTGCTGCATACTTCCGATATCGACGAGCAGCTCCGCTCGGCGTTTCCCTACAAGCGTTGGCTGAATGAAAACGCCAGCTATCTCGAGTCGTCGCTGACCGAGCTGGCACGTTTCCAGCCGATGGATGCCGACCAGTTGGGCGTCTACCAGAAGATGTTCCTGGTCACCAACGAAGAGCGCGATCAGATTCTGCGTCCGCTGGCCGAGTCCGGCCAGGAGGCGGTCGGCTCGATGGGCGACGATACGCCGATGGCGGTACTCTCGAGCCAGCCGCGGATGCTGACGGACTATTTCCGCCAGAAGTTTGCCCAGGTCACCAATCCGCCCATCGACCCGCTGCGCGAAGCGATCGTCATGTCGCTGGAGACCTGTCTGGGCGCCGAGCTGAACGTCTTCGAGGCCACGCCCGAGCATGCCCACCGTCTGATCCTGACCACGCCGATCCTGTCGCCGCGCAAGTTCACGGCGCTGACTCAGCATGAAGATCCCGCCTTTGCCAGCGCGACGCTGTCGCTGGGCTACGATCCCGAGACGCTCGGGCTCAAGCAGGCCATCGTGGCGTTGTGTCAGGCCGCCGAACAAACGGCGCGCAGCGGCAAGGTGGTGCTGGTGCTCTCCGATTGCGGTCTGGAAAAAGGACGCCTGCCGATCCATCCGGCGCTCGCCGTGGGGGCGGTGCACCATCATCTGGGCGGCAAGGGGCTGCGTACCCATGTCAATCTGGTAGTGGAAACCGGGTTCGCCCGCGACTCGCATCAGCTGGCTGTGCTGTTCGGCGTGGGTGCCACGGCGGTCTATCCGTATCTCGCCTACCAGGTCATGGCCGACATGCACCGCACCGGCGACCTGATCGGCGACCCGGCGGATTCGCGCGAGAACTATCGCAAGGGCATGCAGAAGGGGCTGTTCAAGATCCTGTCCAAGATGGGCATTTCGCATATTGCCTCCTATCGCGGCGCGCAGCTGTTCGAGGCGGTGGGGTTATCCTCGGAGATCATGCAGTTGTGCTTCCCGGGCATGGCTTCGCGCATCGAGGGTTCCGGTTTCGCCGAGCTGCAGATGCAGCAGGAGTTGCTGGCGCGCGAGGCGTGGATTGCGCGCAAGGCCGCGCGTCAGGGGGGAATCTACAAGTACGTTCATGGCTACGAATATCATGCCTTCAATCCCGACGTGATCAAGGCGCTGCAGGACGCGGTACAGCAGGGCGACTACGGCAGGTGGAAGCGTTTCGCGCAGCTGGTCAACGAGCGGCCGGTGGCGACGATTCGCGATCTGCTCAAGCTCAAGCCGGCCGCCGAGCCGCTGCCGCTGGATGAGATCGAGTCGGTGGAAGAGCTGCTGCCGCGCTTCGACAGTGCCGGTATGTCGCTGGGCGCCCTGTCGCCGGAGGCGCACGAGGCGCTGGCCCAGGCCATGAACGAATCCGGGGGACGCTCCAACTCCGGCGAGGGCGGCGAAGACCCGGCGCGTTACGGCACCATCCGCAGTTCCAAGATCAAGCAGATCGCCTCCGGGCGTTTCGGCGTGACGCCCGCCTATCTGGCCAACGCCGAAGTGCTGCAGATCAAGGTCGCGCAAGGCGCCAAGCCCGGCGAGGGCGGCCAGCTGCCCGGCGGCAAGGTCAACGAGTTGATCGCGCGGTTGCGCTACGCGGTGCCCGGCGTGACGCTGATTTCGCCGCCGCCGCACCACGACATCTACTCGATCGAGGATCTGGCACAGCTGATCTTCGACTTGAAGCAAGTCAACCAGGAGGCGCTGGTCTCGGTGAAGCTGGTTTCCGAACCGGGCATCGGCACCATCGCTACCGGCGTGGCCAAAGCCTATGCCGACCTGATCACGGTTTCCGGCTACGACGGCGGTACCGCGGCGAGTCCGTTGACCTCGATCAAGCATGCCGGCTCGCCTTGGGAGCTGGGGCTGCCCGAAGTGCATCAGGCGCTGCGTATCAACGGCCTGCGCGACAAGATCCGCCTACAGACCGATGGCGGGCTGAAGACTGGCCTCGACGTGGTCAAGGCCGCGATTCTCGGCGCCGAGAGCTTCGGTTTCGGCACCGCGCCGATGGTCTCGCTGGGCTGCATCTACCTGCGCATTTGCCACTTGAACAACTGCGCCACCGGTGTGGCGACGCAGAACGACTATCTGCGCGGCGAGCATTTCCGCGGCACGGTGGACATGGTCAAGAACTATTTCCGTTTCGTGGCCGAGGAAGTCCGCGAGATCATGGCATTGCTCGGGGTGCGCAAACTCACCGACCTGATCGGGCGCACCGACCTGCTCGAGAAGATCGAGGGGCAGACCAGCTCGCAGCAGAAACTGGTGCTCGACTCGCTGCTCGCCAACGACTGGGTGCCCGAGGATGCGCCGCGTCATTGCCTGGTGCAGCGCAACATGCCGCACGATCTGGCGAGCAAGAACGAAGAGATCCTCGAGGCCCTGAGGGACACTATCGAGCACAAGCGCGGTGGCGAATTCACCTTCACGCTCAGCAACTGTGACCGCTCCGTGCCGGCCCGCGTCTCCGGCGAGGTCGCCAAGCGTTACGGTGAGGCGGGTCTGGAGGACGCGCCGGTAACCCTGCGTCTGACCGGTGTGGCGGGGCAGAGCTTCGGGGTATGGAATGCGCGAGGTCTGAACCTGTATCTCGAGGGCGACGCCAACGATTATGTCGGCAAGGGCATGAACGGCGGCAAGCTGGTGATTACACCGCCCGAGGGTAGCCGTTTCGAAAGCCACAAGACGGCGATCATCGGCAACACCTGCCTGTATGGCGCGACCGGCGGCAAACTGTTCGCGGCGGGGACGGCCGGGGAGCGCTTCGGGGTGCGCAACTCCGGGGCACATGCGGTCATCGAAGGGGCAGGCGATCATTGCTGCGAATACATGACCGGCGGGCTGGTGTGCGTGCTCGGCGATACCGGCCTCAACTTCGGCGCGGGCATGACCGGCGGCTTTGCCTATGTGCTCGATCAGGATCGGACCTTCGTCGATCGTTACAACCATGAGCTGGTCGAGATTCATCGTGTCAACACCGAGGTGATGGAGGCATATCGCCGCCATCTGCGTGAAGTGCTTCAGGAATACGTTGCCGAGACCCACTCCGCGCGCGGACAGGAAATCCTGAGCAATTTCTCCGATTTCATCCGGCATTTCTGGCTGGTCAAGCCCAAGGCGGCAAGCCTCAACGGCTTGCTGGCCGAGTCCCGTCGCCGGCCCGAGTAGCGTCAGCTGCTCAATCGAGAAAGTAGAGGAGAAGCTGACTATGGCTAACCGTTTATCCAACGATTTTCAGTTTATCGATGTTGCTCGCAAGGACCGTACCAAGAAGGACGCTAGACGGCGGGCGAAGGAATTCACGGAAATCTACGAGCCTTTCCGTCCCCAGGAGGCCGCGAGTCAGGCGCATCGCTGTCTGCATTGCGGCAATCCGTATTGCGAATGGAAGTGCCCGGTTCACAACTATATTCCCAACTGGCTGAAGCTGGTCAGCGAGGGTAACATTCTCGAAGCCGCCGAGCTGGAACATCGCACCAACTCGCTGCCGGAAGTGTGCGGTCGCGTATGCCCTCAGGAGCGCCTGTGCGAGGGGGCCTGCACCCTGAATGACGGGTTCGGCGCCATCACCATCGGTTCGATCGAGAAGTACATCGCCGAGACCGCGTTCGCCATGGGCTGGCGCCCCGACATGTCCAAGGTGACCTGGACCGACAAGCGCGTGGCGGTGATCGGGGCCGGGCCGGCGGGGCTGGGCTGCGCCGACATCCTGGTGCGCAATGGCGTCAAGCCGGTGGTCTTTGACCGCTACCCGGAAATCGGCGGGCTGATCACCTTCGGCATTCCCGAATTCAAGCTCGAGAAGCATGTCATGAAACGCCGCCGCTCGGTGTTCGAGGAGATGGGAATCGAATTCCGGCTCAATACCGAAATCGGCCGTGACATCGATTTCCAGCAACTGCTCGACGAGTACGACGCCGTGTTCATGGGCATGGGCACCTACAAGTACATGCAGGGCGGTTTCCCTGGCGAGGACATGCCCGGCGTGCACAAGGCGCTGGATTTTTTGATCGACAACATCAACCACAATCTCGGCTTCAACGTTGCCACCGACGAGCATGTGTCGATGAAAGGGCGGCGCGTGGTGGTGCTGGGCGGTGGCGATACCGCCATGGACTGTAACCGCACCTCGATTCGCCAGGGCGCGACCAGCGTGACCTGTGCCTATCGGCGCGACGAAGCCAACATGCCCGGCTCCAAGCGCGAAGTCGCCAGCGCCCGCGAAGAGGGCGTCGACTTCCTGTTCAACCGCCAGCCGGTGGCGATTGTCGGCGAGGATCGGGTGGAAGGCATCAAGCTGGTGCGTACGCGCATGGGCGAGCCCGACGAGAAGGGGCGGCGTAGTGCCGAGGTGGTGCCGGGCTCCGAAGAGGTGGTTCCCGCCGATGAAGTGATCATCGCCTTCGGTTTCCAACCCAGCGAGATTGCCTGGTTCGAGACGCATAACATCGAGGTCGATCCGCGCGGTCGCGTGGTGGCCAAGGAACAGGGCCAACGGGTCAAGGGCAAGTTTGCCTTCCAGACCTCGAATGAAAAGGTCTTCGCCGGCGGCGACATGGTGCGCGGTTCCGACCTGGTGGTGACGGCCGTCTATGAGGGCCGTCAGGCTGCCGAGGGTATCCTCGACTACCTCGAGGTGTAAGCGCCCGCTAGCACCGGGTGCGTCCTGAGGCTTATAGCGTCATTCAAGCCCCGATCTCCGGATCGGGGCTTTTGTCTTTGCAGGCCGCGCGTGGAGGGCTAGCCTAAGAAAGGCACGACGCATCAGGGAGACAGGCAATGACGGAGCATGACGTGGACGAGGCATTGGTCGCAACGGGACTGGCGAGCGGACAGGCCACTTCGGTGACCCCCGAGACGCTGGTTTTCGAGGATGACGGCGCGATTCCCAATACCCGCCTGCCGACGTTGCATTTTCGTTCGCAGGGGCCCGCCGCTCGCCTCGATGGCAAAGCTCTGGCGGAGCGCTTCGAGCGGTTGTATGCCGCGCATGGTTGGCCGCCTAGCTGGCGAGGCGGGGTATACAATTACCACCATTACCATTCCACCGCCCACGAGGCGCTGGCGGTGGTTGCCGGCCGAGCGACGCTGCGTCTGGGCGGCGCCTCGGGGCAGGACGTCGAGGTCAAGGCAGGCGATCTGGTGGTCTTGCCTGCCGGCACCGGGCATTGCCGGCTATCGGCCAGCGAAGACTTCGAGGTCACGGCGGCTTACCCGCAAGATCAGTCACAGGTTGACCTGTTGCGTGCCGACCCGGCCGAGCATGATGCAGCGGTGGCCCGCATCGCCAGGGTTTCGCGTCCCCAGCACGACCCGCTGGGAGGCGAGCTGTCGCGCTGGTGGAGCTGAAGCGTCGTTCGGGACGCTAAATTGAGCGCTCCGATCGAATCTGCTATTCTGGCGTCCCATCCGGGCCCGGTTCTCTCCACGGCCTTCTGATCACGATTCGACAGGTTCTTCATGACACGATATATCTTCGTGACCGGCGGCGTTGTGTCCTCTCTCGGCAAGGGCATTGCGTCAGCCTCCCTCGCGGCGATCCTCGAGGCACGCGGCCTCAAGGTCACCATTCTCAAGCTGGATCCGTACATCAACGTGGACCCGGGCACCATGAGCCCGTTCCAGCATGGCGAGGTGTTCGTCACCGAAGACGGCGCGGAAACCGATCTGGACCTGGGCCACTACGAGCGATTCATCCGCTCGAAGATGACCCAAGGCAACAACTTCACTACCGGGCGCGTCTACGAGCACGTGCTGCGCCGCGAGCGCCGCGGCGACTACCTCGGCGGCACCGTGCAGGTGATTCCGCACATCACCGACGAGATCAAGCGCCGGGTGATTGCCGGCGGCGAAGGCTTCGATGTGGCACTGGTGGAGATCGGTGGCACGGTCGGTGATATCGAGTCATTGCCGTTTCTGGAATCGATCCGGCAACTGCGCAGCGAAGTGGGGGCCAACCGGGCGCTATTCATGCACCTGACCCTGGTACCCTACATCAAGACCGCCGGAGAGACCAAGACCAAGCCGACCCAGCACAGCGTCAAGGAGCTGCGCTCGATCGGCATCCAGCCGGATATCCTGATCTGTCGCAGCGAGGTCGAGCTCGAGGAGAGCGAGCGGCGCAAGATTGCGCTGTTCACCAACGTCGAGGAGCGTGCGGTCATTCCGCTGCAGGATGCCGATACCATCTATCGCATTCCGCTGATGCTGCATGAGCACGGGCTCGACGACATCGTCTGCGACAAGTTGCGTATCGAGGCGCCCGAGGCCGATCTCACCGAATGGGTGCATGTGCTCGATGCCAAGCTCAACCCGCTCAAGTCGATCAACATTGCCATGGTCGGCAAGTACATGGAGCTGCTCGACGCCTACAAGTCGCTCAACGAGGCGCTGATCCACGCCGGCATCCAGACGCGGGTCAAGGTCAATATCGACTACATCGATTCCGAGGATATCGAGCGTCACGGCCCCGATCGCCTGTCCGGCAAGGATGCGATCCTGGTGCCGGGCGGCTTCGGCGAGCGCGGCGTGGAAGGCAAGATACTCACCGCCCGTTATGCCCGCGAGAACGGCATTCCCTATCTGGGCATCTGCTTGGGCATGCAGGTGGCGGTGATCGAGTTCGCACGCCACGTGGTGGGCTGGGAGGATGCCAATTCCACCGAGTTCACCCGCGACACCAAGCACCCGGTGGTGGGGCTGATCACCGAGTGGATCAACGCCGAAGGGGAAATCGAGCTGCGCGACGAGGCCTCGGATCTGGGCGGCACCATGCGTCTTGGCGGTCAGGTCTGCCATCTCGAGCCGGGGACCCGGGCGCACCAGGCCTATGGTCTCGAAGACATCACCGAGCGTCACCGTCACCGTTTCGAGGTCAACAATCAGTTCATCGACGAGATCGAGCGGGCAGGGCTGGTGATCTCCGGCAAGAGCGTCGACAATTCCCTGGTGGAGATGATCGAACTGCCGGATCATCCGTGGTATGTCGCCTGTCAGTTTCATCCGGAATTCACGTCCACGCCTCGCGACGGTCATCCGTTGTTCACCGGCTTCGTCAATGCGGCGGTGGAGCACAAGGCGGCACGCAACCGCATGCACGCTCAAGCCCAGAGCTGAGGAGAGGCCATGGAAAACACCCCAAAGACCATTGAATTTGCCGGCCTCAGGGCCGGCAATTCGTTGCCGCTGGTGCTGTTCGGCGGCATGAACGTGCTGGAGTCGCGCGAGATGGCCTTCGACGTGGCCCAGGCCTACGTCGACGTGGCGGGCAAGCTCGGGATTCCCTACGTCTTCAAGGCCAGCTTCGACAAGGCCAACCGTAGCTCTATTCACTCGTTTCGCGGGCCGGGCCTCGAGAAAGGGCTAGAGTGGCTGGCCGAAATCAAGTCACGTTTCAACGTGCCCATCATCACCGATGTGCACGAGCCCTGGCAGGCGCAACCGACGGCCCAGGTGGCGGATGTCATTCAACTGCCGGCTTTCCTGGCGCGCCAGACGGACCTGGTGGTGGCCATGGCCGAGACCGGCGCAGTGATCAACATCAAGAAGCCGCAATTTCTCGCCCCGCACGAGATGCGTCATATCCTGCGCAAGTGCGAGGAAGCGGGCAATGATCGGTTGATGCTGTGTGAGCGAGGCTCCAGCTTCGGCTACAACAACCTGATCGTCGACATGCTCGGCTTCGGTGAGATGAAGCAGACCGGCTATCCGCTGATCTTCGACGTCACCCATTCCCTGCAGCGTCCCGGCGGACGTGGCGACAGCGCCGATGGTCGCCGTGCGCAGGTCTTCGAGCTAGCGCGGGCCGGTGTCGCCGTAGGACTGGCGGGCGTCTTCCTCGAAGCCCATCCGGATCCGGACAGCGCGCTCTGCGATGGCCCCAGTGCTCTGCCTCTGGACAAGCTCGAGCCGTTTCTGAGCCAGCTCAAGGCCATCGATGATCTGGTCAAGGGCTTCCCGGACGTTCAGGTCGGTTAGGTTTATACGTTAGGGGGCGCCGGTCCGAACAATCGGCGTGAACGCTCCTGACGGCAGGCATAGGGCTGGGGTTTTCGGCTGATTTTTCTATGTCCGGCCACCGCATGCCAACGTTTCGTTCGCATCTGATTTATGATCCGATAACGCTGAAACAACGACATTAAGGAAGATTGCACATGGCAGAAATCGTCGATATCCGCGGCCTTGAAGTCCTCGATTCGCGGGGCAACCCCACCGTCTGGGCCGAAGTGGTGCTCAAAAGCGGCGCCAAGGGCAGTGCCTGCGCCCCGAGCGGTGCCTCCACCGGCTCCCGCGAGGCGCTTGAGCTGCGTGACGGTGACAAGTCACGCTACTTGGGTAAAGGCGTGCTCAAGGCGGTCGAGGCCATCAACGGCCGGATACGTGAGCGCCTGATGGGGATGGATGCCCAGGACCAGCGAAATCTGGACAATGTCATGCTCGAGCTCGACGGCACCGACAACAAGGCCAATCTAGGCGCCAATGCGATTCTGGCCGTGTCGCTGGCCGCCGCCAAGGCGGCCGCGGTCGACAAGGATGTCCCGCTCTACGCGCATATCGCCGCATTGTACGGCCAGCCGGATCGGTACAGCATGCCGGTGCCGATGATGAATATCCTCAACGGCGGCGAGCATGCCGACAATAATGTCGACATCCAGGAATTCATGGTGCAGCCGGTCGGGGCGGCGAATTTCCGTGAAGCGCTGCGCATGGGAGCGGAGATTTTCCATGCCTTGAAGAAAGTGCTTTCGGCGAAGGGGCTGTCGACCTCGGTGGGTGACGAAGGCGGTTTCGCGCCCGATCTGTCGTCCAATGCCGAAGCGCTGGCGGTGATCAAACAGGCGGTCGGCGATGCCGGATATACCCTGGGCCAGGACGTGACTCTGGCGCTGGATTGCGCTTCCTCCGAGTTCTATCGCGACGGACAATACCGCCTGGCCGGCGAGGGCAAGAGCTTCGATTCCGCCGGTTTTGTCGACTATCTTGCAGGGCTGGTCGAAGAGTATCCCATCGTTTCCATCGAGGACGGCATGGACGAGTCCGACTGGGAGGGCTGGAAGACGCTGACCGACAAGCTCGGCGACAAGGTTCAGCTGGTGGGCGACGATCTGTTCGTCACTAACACGCGGATCCTCAAGCGCGGCATCGACGAATCCATCGGCAACTCCATCCTGATCAAGTTCAATCAGATCGGGTCGCTCTCCGAGACGCTGGATGCGATCAAGATGGCTCAGGACGCCGGGTTTACCGCAGTGATTTCGCATCGCAGCGGCGAAACCGAAGACACCACCATCGCCGACCTGGCCGTGGCCACTTCCGCCGGGCAGATCAAGACCGGTTCGCTATGTCGCAGCGACCGTGTGGCCAAGTACAACCGCCTGCTGATCATCGAGCAGGAACTGGGCGACAAGGCCCGCTATCCCGGCCGTCAGGCCATCAAGGGCCAGGCCTGAGCGAATAGCGGAACAAACGTGGTAACTAGATGGCTTGACGAGGCCCACCGGTCACCCAAGGGCGACCGGTGGGGTCTTGCGACGCTGCCAAGGTCCGCTTTATGTCGCGCTTGTCAGTATGACGAAACTCACTCTTGAGCGCGCAGCATAACCATCTTGTCGATAACGCTCGGTTCCGTGAGAATCGCATCCAGGAAACGCAGGAAATCTGTCTGCAACGTAGAGCAGGATGCGACGGCATAGAACACGGTGCGCTTGGTGCAACAGGGTGTGGCTTCCAGGCAGGGAAGGTACCCTCAGGAGTGTGGGCAACGGGAAGTGCCCGAGGATTGGCTGGAAGCCGGGCGACCCATGGGGTCGCCTTATTTTTGCATGTGGCACTTAACCCAAAGGCTGCCCTTCTTGGGCAGCCTTTGGGGCGAAGCGATTCGATACAATCCCCCGCGAGCGATCAGCGTTCCAGATATTCTTTCTTGCCGTCCTTGCCATCCCACTCTTCGGCTTCGGGCAATGGGTCTTTCTTCTCGGTGATATTGGGCCATACCTCGGCAAGTTCGGCATTGATCTCGATAAAGTCCTGCTGTCCGTCCGGCAGTTCATCCTCCGAGTAGATGGCCTCGGCGGGGCACTCCGGCTCGCACAGAGCGCAATCGATACACTCATCGGGGTGAATCACCAGAAAATTGGGGCCTTCATAGAAGCAGTCCACCGGGCAGACTTCGACGCAGTCGGTGTATTTGCAGCGGATACAGTTTTCGGTGACGACGAATGTCATGGTGCCTCCCGGGAATCACGATAACCTCCACACTTGGGCAGGACTGGCCAGGTGGGTCACAAGGTTATAAGCTTCGGCCGCTTTATAAGCAGCCATTCTAATGGCGACACATTCTAGTCGCCTCCGTTACTGCACGGCAAGCCGTGCCGTCAATCTCCGCCGCACCATGGGCCCGGCCCGCCGTGTTGGCCGTCTCTTAGCACTGCGTGCGCCATGCATATAGCAGCTCCAGAGCCTCGCGAGGCGCCAGACTGTCGAGATCCAACTGCATCAGGGCATCCACGACCGGATGCGGGGTGGCGGCGAACAGGTCGGCCTGCTGAGGGACGTTCGCCGCTTTCGGGGCATGCAGCGTCTGATGCACTTCCTGCTGTTCGAGGCCTGCGAGCTTCTCCCGGGCGCGTTGGATGACGCTCTGCGGGACGCCGGCCAGTTGGGCGACCTGCAGGCCATAGCTCTGACTGGCGGGACCCTCCTCCACGCGATGCATGAAGACGATGCCGTCCTGATGTTCGGCGGCGGTCAGGTGCACGTTGGCCACACCGTCGGCGTGTTCGGCCAGCGCGGTCATCTCGAAATAGTGCGTGGCGAACAGCGTGAACGCGCGGGTGCGGGTCAGATGCTCGGCGCTCGCCCAGGCCAGCGACAGACCGTCGAAGGTGCTGGTGCCGCGGCCGATTTCGTCCATCAGTACCAGACTTTCGGCCGTGGCATTATGCAAAATGCTGGCGGTTTCGGTCATCTCGACCATGAAGGTGGAGCGTCCGCCGGCCAGGTCGTCCGAGGAGCCGATGCGCGTGAAGATGCGATCCACTGGCCCGATCTCGGCGCTATCGGCGGGCACGAAGCTGCCGGTATAGGCGAGCAGCACGATCAACGCCGCCTGGCGCATGTAGGTGGATTTGCCGCCCATGTTGGGGCCGGTGATCACCAGCATGCGGCGATGATCGTCGAGGTGCAGGTCGTTGGGCACGAACGGGTGGGTACTGACCTGTTCGACTACCGGATGGCGTCCGCCGCGGATGCATAAGCCCGTAGTGTCGTTGAGCTGGGGGCGAACCAGATCCAGGGACAGGGCGCGCTCGGCGAAGGCAGCCAGCACGTCGAGCGTCGCCAGCGCTCGGCCGGTGGCCTGCAATGTGTGCAGGTCGGCATTCAGCGTGTCGATCAGCGCTTCATAGAGCAACTTCTCGCGTGCCAGGGCGCGCGATTTGGCGGACAGTGCCTTGTCCTCGAACTCCTTGAGTTCGGGAATGATGAAGCGCTCGGCGTTTTTCAGCGTCTGACGACGGATATAATCGGCAGGCACTTCACGTGCCTGGGCCCGGGGAATCTCGATGAAATAGCCGTGTACCCGATTGAAGCCGACCTTGAGTCCGGCGAGGCCGGTCCGGGCGCGTTCGCGACTTTCGAGCTCGACCAGATAGTCTCCGGCATGCTCTGCCAGGCCGCGGTATTCGTCGAGCTCGGCATCGAAACCGTCGGCGATCACGCCGCCTTCGCGAATCACTACCGGCGGGCTCTCGAACAGGGCGCGTACCAGCGTATCGGCCAGCTCGGGATAGGGGCGAATATGCCGACGCAGCTCATCGAGAACGGAACCCTCCTCCAGGCCCGCCAGGTTCTGCTGCAGGCCGGGCAGGGCGACCAGCGCGTCGCGCAGGCGGGCGAGATCCCGCGGCCGGGCGCTGCGTAGGGCGACGCGTGCCAGAATGCGCTCGATATCACCGATCTGCTTGAGGTCGTCGCGGATCGTCAGGTAGTGATCGCTGTCGATCAACAGCTGTACGGCGGCCTGGCGGGCGTTCACCTGCGTCCTGTCGCGCAACGGCCGGTTCAACCAGCGCTTGAGCAGGCGCGAGCCCATCGCGGTGGCGGTAGTGTCGAGGACACTGGCCAGGGTGTTTTCACTGCCACCGCCGAGGTTGATATCGATCTCGAGATTGCGCCGGCTGGCGGCGTCGATGACCACCGACTCGTCACGCGCTTCCACGGTCAGTACCGTGACGTGGGGAAGCTGGGAGCGCTGGGTGTCGCGGACGTAATCCAGCAGCACGCCGGCCGCGGTGATGGCGCGGGTGAGGTGCGCGCAGCCAAAGCCGCGAAGATCGGCGACGCCGAACTGATCGCACAACAGGCGCTCGGCGGTTTCGCAGTCGAACAGCCAGTCGCTCTGACGCTTGAGTCCCGCCCGCTCGGCCAGAGGCGCGGGCAGGTCGAGACTCTCCGCGGCGAGCAATTCCGCCGGGGCCAGACGATGGATCTCGGCCAGCATGTCGGCATCGCTTTCGACTTCGAGCACACTGAAGTGGCCGCTGGAGAGCTCCAGCCAAGCCAGTCCCCAGTGCTCGCCCTGGGCGTGCAGCGCGACCAGCAGATTGTCGCGGCGTGCGTCGAGCAGGGCCTCGTCATGCAGCGTTCCAGGCGTGACGATACGCACTACCTGACGCTCGACGGGGCCCTTGGCCGTGGCCGGGTCGCCGATCTGTTCGCAGATGGCTACCGATTCACCGGTCTTGACCAGGCGCGCCAGGTAACCTTCGGCGCTATGATAGGGAACGCCGGCCATGGGAATCGGTTTGCCTGCCGATTGACCACGACTGGTCAGGGTGATATCGAGCAGTTGGGCAGCACGCTTGGCGTCGTCAAAGAACAGCTCATAGAAGTCCCCCATGCGATAGAAGAGCAGGACATCGGGGTGCTCGCGCTTGATTTTGAGATACTGCGCCATCATCGGCGTATGCTGAGTCGCGGTGGCCTGTGCCATGCGCATCCTTGTCGGGTCTGCAAACAGTTGCGAATGGCACTATTCTACGCGCTCAGGGGGCCATCGTCAGGAGGCTGGCGATGCCGGATAACGATTTTGCCGACGGCGCCTCGACACAGTTTCCGCCTTATTGGAGCCATGCATGCCTGCGATTCCCGACGCACTGGTCAGTCTCGATCCCGTTATTCTCAGCCAGCGGCTCGCACGCGCCTGTCTGGCGCGTGGCGTGGCGGTGACCACGGCCGAGTCGTGTACCGGCGGCGGTGTCGCCAGCGCCATTACCGCAATTGCCGGCAGCTCGGGTTATTTCGAAACCGGCTATGTGACCTATGCCAACGCCGCCAAGACGCGCCTGCTGGGGGTGAGCGAATCGATCCTGGCCACGCATGGCGCGGTCAGTCGTGAGACGGTGGCGGCCATGGTAGCGGGAGCCTGTCGGGAAAGCGGCGCGGCGCTGGGCGTGGCGGTGAGCGGCGTCGCCGGGCCGGGAGGCGGCAGTGCCGACAAGCCGGTGGGAACGGTCTGGTTCGCTTGGGGTAACGCCTCGGCACAGGACACGCTTTGCCAGTGTTTTGCCGGGGATCGGCAGGCGGTGCGTGAACAGGCGGTACGCATGGCTCTAGCCGGCTTGGTGCGGCAGCTGGAGGCCTCGTGATGGGGGCGGCTCAGTAAATTCAGCAGCTTATACGAGAGGCGTGAATCTCTCGTTCAGACATGGGCCTTTGCTATAGGCGGCGAGGAATTTTTTCGTCATAATACTGTCTAGTCATACAGTATTTTTTCGCAGTATCGAGACCGGCCGGTGTGCTGCGTCTCTCTTTTCATGTCCTCACAGGAGACGTTCATGGCACAGGACGATAACCGTTCCAAAGCTCTCAATGCGGCACTGTCCCAGATCGAGCGTCAGTTCGGCAAGGGCACCGTAATGCGCCTTGGCGATACGCCGCGGGTCATCATGCCTTCGGTATCCACCGGTTCATTGGGGCTGGATATCGCATTGGGCATCGGGGGGCTGCCGCTGGGCCGCGTCGTCGAGATCTTCGGGCCGGAATCCTCGGGCAAGACCACGCTGACCCTTTCGGTCATAGCGCAGGCGCAGAAGCAGGGCAAGACCTGTGCCTTCATCGATGCCGAACATGCGCTGGACCCGAGCTACGCCGAGAAGCTGGGCGTCAACCTCGACGACCTGCTGGTCTCGCAGCCGGATACCGGTGAGCAGGCCCTGGAAATCTGCGACATGCTGGTGCGTTCCGGCGGTGTCGACGTGATCATCATCGATTCGGTGGCGGCACTGACGCCACGCGCGGAAATCGAAGGCGAGATGGGCGATTCCCACGTCGGCCTGCAGGCGCGTCTGATGTCTCAGGCGCTGCGCAAGATCACCGGCAATATCAAGAATGCCAACTGCATGGTGGTGTTCATCAACCAGATCCGCATGAAGATCGGCGTGATGTTCGGCAGTCCCGAAACCACCACCGGCGGTAACGCGCTGAAGTTCTATGCCAGTGTGCGCCTGGATATCCGCCGCACCGGGTCGGTCAAGCAGGGCGATGAGGTCACCGGTAACGAAACCCGCGTCAAGGTGGTCAAGAACAAGGTGGCGCCGCCGTTCCGTCAGGCCGAGTTCCAGATCCTCTACGGCAAGGGCATCTACCATGCCGGTGAAGTGGTCGACCTCGGCGTGCAGTGCAAGTTGGTCGACAAGGCGGGTGCCTGGTACAGCTATCAGGGCAACAAGATCGGCCAAGGCAAGGCCAATGCCGCGCAGTTCCTCGAGGACAACCCGGCGATCATGGAAGAGATCGAGACTCAGATCCGCGCGCAGCTTTTGGCTACGCTGGAGACCAAGGACAAGAGTGAAGCTGAGCCTGCCGAAACCGAGGATCTGGGTGACGACACGCTGTTGTAAGCCATGAAGGATCGCAATGCACCGGAATCGCCGCCGCGTGACGATGCCATCCGCCTGCTGGCCCGGCGCGAGTACTCTCGCGCCGAGCTGGAACGACGCTTGGCCGCCAAGGGGCATGACGCCGAGACGCTGAGCGAAGCGTTGGATGCGCTGGCCGACGAAGGCCTGCAATCCGACGCGCGCTTCGCCGAGGTCTTCGTGCGCTCGCGAGTGGCGCGCGGGCAGGGGCCGATGAAGATCCGTGCCGAGCTCAATGAGCGCGGCATCGAGCGTGAACTGGCACGCAACGCACTCGATAACGCCCAGTCGTCCGGGGAGATCGACTGGCACTCGCTGGCGTGCGAAACCCTTGCCAAGCGGTTTGCCGGCCCCGGTGGCGAGCCGCGCGAACGTGCGCGCCGCGAGCGCTTTCTGGCCGGGCGCGGCTTCGACTTCGCGCAGGTCCGTTACGCACTTGAACATGCCTGGCAGTAAGCCTATCCCGATACCCTGAGTCCGCTGCCGCTCTCTCGCTTTTCCTTACGGGGGTCGGCCATGCCGATACCCTCTCTTGCCCTCCCTCGGGAGTGTTTCGCACTGCGCCTCCTCTTTAGTCCCTCGCTGAACGCGTTATACTAATGCGCTTTGCGACGGCTCAGGGTGCAGGGCCGCCATCATTTCTTCGGTGTTTTGCCCCGTAAGCCGCAGGGAAGAACTGCGTGCCCGCAGTGCCCCAACACCGCCACGGATTTTCTATGAAAAGCGCAGACATCAGACAGGCCTTTCTGACCTTCTTCGAGGAGCAGGGGCACACCATCGTACCGTCGAGCTCGCTGGTGCCGGGCAACGATCCGACGCTGCTGTTCACCAACGCCGGCATGGTACCGTTCAAGGACGTGTTCCTCGGCCGCGACCCGCGCCCCTATGTGCGCGCAACGTCAGCCCAGCGCTGCGTACGTGCCGGTGGCAAGCACAATGACCTGGACAACGTCGGCTATACCGCACGCCACCACACGTTCTTCGAAATGCTGGGTAACTTCAGTTTCGGCGATTACTTCAAGCGCGACGCCATCCGTTTCGCCTGGCGCTTCCTGACCGAGACGCTGGGACTGCCCAAGGAGAAACTGTGGGTCACCGTGCACGTCAGTGACGATGAGGCCGAGCGCATCTGGAAGGATGAGGTGGGCATCGACCCCGAGCGTTTCTCCAGGCTCGACGAGGACAACTTCTGGCAGATGGGCGATACCGGCCCCTGCGGGCCGTCTTCCGAGATCTTCTTCGATCACGGCCCCGAGGTTTTCGGCGGGCCTCCTGGCAGCCCCGACGAGGATGGCGATCGCTACATCGAGATCTGGAATCTGGTGTTCATGCAATTCGATCGCGACAGCGCGGGGAATCTGAACCCCTTGCCCAAGCCGTCGATCGACACCGGCATGGGATTGGAACGCGTTGCCGCGGTCATGCAGGGCGTGCACTCCAACTACGAAATCGACCTGTTCGAGAACCTGCTCAAGGCCGCTGCCGAGATTATCGGTCATGACGATATCGCCACGCCGTCGTTGCGCGTCATCGCCGATCACATTCGCTCCTGCGCCTTCTTGATCGTCGATGGCGTCCTGCCCTCCAACGAGGGGCGCGGCTACGTGCTGCGCCGTATCGTTCGGCGTGCCGTGCGCCACGGTCACAAGCTGGGCGCCAGCGAGCCGTTTTTCCACAAGCTCGTCGCCGCTCTGGATGCCGAGATGGGCGAGGCCTACCCGGAACTGCGTCGCGCCCGCGAGCAGATCGAGAAGGTACTGCTCAAGGAAGAGCAGCAGTTCGCCCGGACGTTGGATCACGGCATGGGGCTGCTGGATGCGGCGCTCACGGAACTCACCGGTGACGTGCTGTCGGGCGAGACGGTATTCAAGCTCTACGATACCTATGGCTTTCCCTTCGACCTGACCGCCGATGTGTGCCGTGAGCGCGGCGTGACGCTCGATGAAGTCGGCTTTCAACGCGAACTCCAGGCACAGCGTGAGCGTGCCCGGGCGGCCAGTCAGTTCGGCGCCGATTATACCGCCGGGCTGGAGCTGGAGGGTGAGACGACGTTCACCGGTTACGAGCAACTCGATGACGCGGCGCGCATCACCGCCATGGTCGATGAAAACGGTAATGCCCTGGCCGCGCTTGAGGAAGGGCAGCGGGGCATTGTGGTACTCGATCGTACGCCCTTCTATGGCGAGTCCGGCGGCCAGGCGGGCGATACCGGCTATCTCGAGGCCGAGTCCGGCCGCTTCCAGGTTACCGACACCCAGAAGCAGGGTGGACATCACCTGCATCACGGGGTGCTGGTCTCCGGCACTCTGGACGTCGGTAGCCACGTCACGCCGCAGGTGGATGCCAGCCTGCGCGCCGCGACCATGCGCAACCATTCGGCCACGCACCTGATGCACGAGGCACTCAAGCGCGTACTCGGCGAACACGTCCAGCAGAAGGGCTCGCTGGTGAGTGCGGAGCGCCTGCGTTTCGACTTCAGCCATTTCGAGGCCATGACGCCGGAGCAGCTCGAGCAGGTCGAGGCGATCGTCAATCAGCAGATCCTGCTCAACGCCGCGACCACGGTCGAGCAGATGACGCTCGACGAAGCCAAAGCCAGAGGCGCCAAGGCGCTGTTCGAGGCCAAGTATGCCGATCGTGTCCGGGTATTGACCATTGGTGCAGATGATTTCTCCATCGAGTTGTGTGGCGGCACCCACGTGGCCCGCAGCGGCGATATCGGTTGTTTTCACATTCTTGCCGAGACCGGCATCGCGGCAGGTGTACGGCGTATCGAGGCGGTCACCGGCGATAGCGCGCTGGCATATTTCCGTGACCAGGAAGCGCGGGTGGCACGCATTGGCGAGCGGCTGAAAGCCAAGCCCGAGCAGGTCGAGGAGCGCGTCGAGGCGTTGCTGGAGCGCAACCGCGGCCTCGAGAAGGAGCTGGAGCGCTTGAAGGCCAAGCTGGCCAGTGCCGCAGGCAGCGACATGCTTGCCGAGGCGCGCGAGGTGGCGGGCATCAAGGTACTGGCCAAACAGGTCGAGGGCGTCTCGGGCAAGGAGCTGCGCGGCCTGATGGACCAGCTCAAGCAGAAACTCGGTTCCGGAGTGCTGGTGCTAGGCGTCGGCGAGGGCGACAAGGTCAGCCTGATTGCCGGTGTCACCCAGGACCTGACCGGTCGTATCAGGGCGGGCGACCTGGTCAACCACGTGGCCGCGCAGGTCGGTGGCAAGGGTGGGGGCCGGGCGGACATGGCGCAGGCGGGCGGCAGCGATGCCGCGGCCTTGCCGGCAGCACTCGAGAGCGTGCCGGCATGGGTCGAGTCTCAGCTACACTAAGCTCTTTCAAGGGTCGAGCAGGGCAACCCTCGACCCTTTTTCACATCAGCGATACGGACATAACATTCATCCAACTACGGATACCCCTATGGCGCTATACGTTCAGAAGTTTGGCGGCACGTCGGTGGGCTCGGTGGAGCGCATCAAGGCGGTTGCCGAGAAGGTCAAGCGATTCCGCGACGATGGTCACCAGATCGTGGTTGTGGTTTCCGCCATGAGTGGCGAAACCAACCGGCTCATCGAACTGGCCGGACAGATCAATGACGAGCCGACGCCGCGTGAAATGGACATGCTGGTGTCCACCGGCGAGCAGGTGACGATTTCGCTGCTGGCCATGGCATTGCAGAAGCTGGGCGTGCCGGCGACCTCGTATACCGGTGCGCAGGTCGGCATTCAGACCGACAGTGCACACACCAAGGCCCGCATCCAGCGCATCGAGACCGATGATCTGCGCCAGGATCTCGCCGAAGGTCAGGTCGTGGTCGTGGCCGGATTCCAGGGAGTCGACGACGAAGGCAACATCACCACGTTGGGTCGCGGCGGCTCGGATACCACCGGCGTTGCGCTGGCGGCGGCGCTCAAGGCCGACGAATGCCAGATCTACACCGATGTGGATGGCGTGTATACCACCGACCCGCGGGTCTGCTCGAAGGCGCAGCGTCTCGAGAGCATCACCGTGGAAGAGATGCTCGAGCTGGCCAGCCTGGGCTCCAAGGTATTGCAGATCCGCGCGGTGGAGTTCGCCGGCAAGTACAATGTTCCCCTGCGTGTGCTGTCCAGTTTCGAGGATGGCCCGGGCACCCTGATCGTCGCTGACGCTGATGAAGAAGAGGATTCCATGGAAGAACCGCTGATTTCCGGTATTGCCTTTACCTCCAACGAAGCCAAGTTGACCCTGCTCAACACGCCGGACGTGCCGGGCGTTGCCTCGCGCATTCTGGGCCCCATCGCCGACGCCAATATCGAAGTCGACATGATTGTCCAGAACGTCGCGCCGGCCGGTGACTATACCGATTTCACCTTTACGGTGGCCAAGGGCGATTACAAGCAGACCATGAGGATCCTCAAGGAGCAAGTGATTCCTGACCTGGGAGGCGGCGAACTGCGCGGTGATGACAATATCGCCAAGGTGTCGCTGGTGGGGGTGGGCATGCGCTCACATGCCGGGGTGGCGTCGAAAATGTTCCGTGTGCTGGCTCAGGAAAACATCAACATCCGCATGGTTTCGACTTCAGAAATCAAGATTTCGGTCGTTATTGATCAAAAGACCATGGAGTTGGCGGTACGCGCACTGCACAGCGCTTTCGGTCTCGATAATGACACTATTCAAGGCGACTAAAACTTGCTTTGTGCCCTAACGTTCTACGCTTATGGGGAAGGAACGCTGGAGAGGCCGGATTGGCCTTTCTTTTAACGAGGTTGCGATAATGTCAGAATGGCATGTCGTTGGCCTCGCGGTAGGGGATGTCGCATAATTTGTGCCCGTGCTGTCGTGTGACGATATGCGCATCCCATAGGAGAAGCCCTGAAAGGAGATCAGCCATGCTCATCCTGACCCGCCGAGTCGGTGAAACGCTCATGATTGGTGACGATGTCACGGTCACCGTGCTAGGCGTAAAAGGTAATCAAGTCCGTATTGGCGTTAACGCGCCCAAAGATGTATCTGTCCATCGCGAAGAGATCTACCAGCGCATCCAGCGCGAAAAGACCGAGAGCGAAGATGGCAGCGGTTCGCTCGTTTGAAGTAAAAAGCGTTACCGGGAGGCTGAGTTCGTTCGCTCCCTATGCGGTCTTGGCGTGGTCTGGCAGCATGACTTGTGGCGCTCTTGCCTTTTCCAGTGCAGCGGACCAAGGCGGAATCGGTGCCACCGAAGCTAAAAAGTTCATGCGGTCTCTAGACAAGTTGCTTCAGAAACGGTAACATACGCGCCGTGTTGATGAGGGAGAGGTGGCCGAGTGGCTGAAGGCGCTCCCCTGCTAAGGGAGTATGGGGTTTATAGCCTCATCGAGGGTTCGAATCCCTCCCTCTCCGCCATTAAGCCCTGATAGGGCTTGACCATCAACGTTGTGAAGACACGCGCCCGTAGCTCAGCTGGATAGAGTACCTGACTACGAATCAGGTGGTCGGAGGTTCGAATCCTCCCGGGCGCGCCATCTTCCAGATAGATGTCATCGTTATCGAGATGATGAGGGCGAATGTACAAGCCCTGTTTGCAATAAGCGCCCGTAGCTCAGCTGGATAGAGTACCTGACTACGAATCAGGTGGTCGGAGGTTCGAATCCTCCCGGGCGCGCCAAATTCAACCCGTCCTCGTCAGAGGGCGGGTTTCTCGTTTTTAGAGGCCAGAATCTTCGGGCTCTCGCGCGGATACTCAGGCACGCCAATGCGTGCCTTTTTTGTGCCTCTCTTATCTCATCTGCCGCAGCGTTAACTGTTAGCTGGCTCGCTCACGGCCTGGCAGGGTGGCGCTGAGGTCGCCATCCCGCAGGGCCGGGAGCGACGAAGGGCGCTCAGAAACGCCTCAAGCTCGGTTTGGCGTTTAAGTTCAATGAAGTGGCGCGCCGCCTCGTGGTTGCGATTACGCATCTGTCCCAGCCATTGCTTCAAGAGGGCCAGCACGATTTTATCGGGCAGCGTTGGGCGCTGTCGGGCGGCATAGTCGATGAGCGTATCGGCGCGCGCCGACCAGGGCGTCGCCGGCAGGCGCTCGCCGGTCAGTTGCCAGTGGCGGATGCGTCGTGCCAGCCACGGGTCGGCGAGCATGCCACGTCCGAGCATGACATCGCGGCAGCCGGACAGCGTGCGCGCCTTCCAGTAGTCCTCGAGGGTCCAGATGTCGCCATTGGCCACCACCGGGATCGTCAGCCGCGAACGGATCCGGCCGATCCATTCCCAATGGGCGGGCGGGCGATAGCCTTCCCGGCGAGTCCGGGCGTGTACCACCAGTTGGCTGGCTCCGGCGGCTTCGACGGCCTCGGCACAGGCCAGCGCCAGGCGGCGGTCCTCGAAGCCCAGACGGATCTTGGCGGTGACCGGCGTGTCCCGCGGCGCCAGTGCGTCATGTACGGCACGCACGGCTCGGTAGACGCGCTGCGGGTCGCGCAGCAATGAAGCGCCACCATCGTGACGGTTCACCGTCTTGGCCGGGCAGCCGAAGTTGAGGTCCAGGCTGGTGGCGCCCAGCGCTTGCGCCTGCAGGGCATTTTCCGCCAGTGCCTGCGGGCCGGAGCCGAGCAACTGCACATGCACCGGTATCCCGTTGGGCGTCGTGACCTCGGGGTGGGCAAGTTCCGGGCAATGGCGCAGAAAGACGCGTGGAGGGAGCCGTACATCCACTACGCGGATGAATTCCGTGACGGTCCAATCCAGAGCGCCATCGGCGGACAACAGGGCCCGGGTCGTGGCGTCAATGACGCCTTCCATGGGGGCCAGGCCGAGACGGCCATAAGGGGATGAAATCAACAGCGAATACTCAACAATGGTGCCATTGCAAAAAATCATGGATCAGGCAGATTAGACTAATAGCCGTTTAGAGCGCCGTCATACCCGCAATGCCGGGTGACCATCACCAGGGAGCAACCGAGATGGAAGGATCACAACTGGTACAGGAAGGCTTCAGCCTGATGGCTTTCGGCATGGGCTTTGTCTTCGTGTTCCTGAGTGTGCTGGTCATTGCCATGAGCGTCATGTCGCGACTGGTCATGCGCTTCGCCCCGCAAGCCGCTCCGGCGCCCCGCAAGGCCCGTGCCGCCGCCAGTGACGATACCGAACTGGTGGCGGTGATCAGTGCCGCGGTCCAGCGGTATCGTCGGCAGCGCGACCGGCACTGACAACGGCATCGCCAAGGCCGCAGGAAGCGACCGGCAGTCTATTCGAACACTAGCATAATCACGAGTGGGAAACCCTTCATGAGCGAGAACAAGCGCCCCCTGGGCATTACCGACGTGGTGCTGCGCGACGCGCACCAATCGCTGTTTGCCACGCGCATGCGTCTTGATGACATGCTGCCCATCGCCGAGAAGCTTGACCGGGTCGGCTTCTGGTCGGTGGAATCCTGGGGAGGCGCGACCTTCGATGCGTGTATCCGCTACCTGGGCGAAGACCCCTGGGCACGGATCCGGGCGCTCAAGGAGGCCATGCCCAACACGCGTCAGCAGATGCTGCTGCGGGCCCAGAACCTGCTGGGCTATCGCCATTACGCCGACGATGTGGTCGACACTTTCGTCGAGCGTGCCCGGGCCAACGGCGTCGACGTGTTCCGCGTCTTCGATGCCATGAATGACCTACGCAACCTGGAGCAGCCGATCAGGGCAGTGCTCAAGCACGACGGTCACGCCCAGGGCACGATCTCGTACACGGTCAGCCCGGTGCACACGCTGGAAAGCTGGGTGGACCTTGCCAAGCGTCTCGAGGATATGGGCGCGCACTCGCTGGCAATCAAGGACATGGCGGGGCTGCTGACGCCCTATACGGCATTCGAACTGGTCTCCCGGCTCAAGGCCAGTCTGTCGATTCCCATCCAGTTGCACTGTCATGCCACCACCGGGCTCTCCACCGCGACCATCCTCAAGGCCGTGGAAGCCGGCATCGATAACGTCGATACCGCGATCTCTTCGATGTCGATGACCTATGGTCATAGCCCCACCGAATCGGTGGTGGCGATCATGCAGGGCACCGGCCGCGATACCGGGCTCGATCTGGCGCTGCTCGAGGACATCGCCGCCTACTTTCGCGAAGTGCGCAAGAAATACGCTGTCTTCGAAGGCTCGCTTAGAGGCATCGACTCGCGCATCCTGCTGGCGCAGGTGCCGGGTGGCATGCTGACCAACATGGAAGGCCAGCTCAAGGAGCAGGGCGCCGGCGACAAGCTCGACGAGGTGCTGGAGGAAATTCCCAAGGTGCGCGAGGACCTCGGCTTCATTCCGCTGGTCACGCCCACCTCGCAGATCGTCGGCACCCAGGCGGTGATGAACGTGATGATGGGCGAGCGCTACAAGTCCATCTCCAAGGAAGTGCAGGCGCTGCTCAGGGGCGAATATGGCGTCGCGCCGGCCCCGTTCAATCCGGAGCTTCAGCGTCGCGTGCTGGAAGGCGGCGAGCCGATCACCTGCCGCCCGGCGGACAACCTCGAGCCGGAAATGCAGCGTCTGGCTCAGGAGTTGCGTGGCAAGGCCCAGGAAGAGGGTATTCGCCTGGCACCGGGCGAGCGCGAAGTGGACGATGTGCTGACCTACGCGCTGTTCCCGCAGATCGGCCTGAAGTTTCTCAAGAACCGCGACAATCCCGAGGCCTTCGAACCCGTACCCCAGGCGGCGCAGTCCCAGCCGCCGGCGACCACGCCCAATCCCGCCGCGCCTGTCAAGACGGCCCCCGCAGGGCCCGAGACCTACACCGTGACGGTCAACGGCAAGCAGTATGTCGTCGAGGTCAACGAAGGCGGCGAGATCGGTCAGGTACAGGCCAGCCACTCATCCTCCGCAAGCCATACCGCCGCGGTGTCCCGCGACGAGACTTCCGCGCCCGCGACGGGCGAGGCGATCACCGCGCCGTTGGCGGGCAATATCTTCAAGGTCGTCGTCAAGCCGGGCGACGAGGTGGCCGAAGGCGATGTGGTGATCATTCTCGAGGCCATGAAGATGGAGACCGAGGTTCGCGCCAGCCAGGCCGGCAGCGTTTCCGAAGTCAAGGTCAAGGAAGGCGATAGCGTAGCTGTCGGCGACGAACTGATTCTCCTCTAAGGCGCTCTCATGGATAAGTTGCTTAGTCTCTGGCAGGGCTCGGGACTGTATAATCTGTCGTGGGGGCAGGCGGCGATGATCATCGTGGGCCTGCTGCTGCTCTATCTCGCGATTCGCAAGGGGTTCGAGCCGTTGCTGCTGGTGCCGATCGGCTTTGGTGGCATTCTGGCCAACATTCCCCAGGCCGGGCTGGCACTCTCGGCCGCCGAGCAGGCCGCGCATCTGGCGCGGCCCGAGGTGCTCGAAGGGATGGCCAATGCTCTGAACCTGTCCCTGGCGCCTGGCGCGACGCTCGAAACCTGGCGGCATGCGCTGGCCGAGGTGCTGCATGGCGATACTTCACCGGCGCTGCTGCGCGCGGCGAGCGATGTGGCGGTGGACGCCGGTTACAGCAACGGCATGCTCTACAACTTCTACAGCGTGGCCATCGCCTCGGGTATCGCGCCGCTGGTGATCTTCATGGGCGTCGGGGCGATGACCGACTTCGGCCCGCTGCTGGCCAATCCCAAGACCCTGTTTCTGGGCGCCGCAGCCCAGTTCGGCATTTTCGCCACGCTGTTGGGCGCGGTGGGGCTGTCCGCCGCCGGCATCATGGATTTCACGCTGCAGCAGTCCGCCGCCATCGGCATCATCGGGGGCGCGGACGGCCCCACCTCCATTTATGTCTCGAGCCTGCTGGCGCCGGAGTTGCTGGGGGCGATCGCCGTGGCCTCCTACTCCTACATGGCGTTGGTGCCGTTGATTCAGCCGCCGATCATGCGCGCGCTGACCAGCGAGAAGGAGCGCCGGATCGTCATGACCCAGCTGCGGCCCGTCTCCAAGCTCGAGAAGATCCTCTTTCCGCTGGTGCTGTTGATTCTGGTGGTGCTGTTCCTGCCCGACGCCGCGCCACTGCTGGGGATGTTCTGCTTCGGTAACCTGATGCGCGAGTGTGGCGTGGTCGAGCGTCTGTCCGATACCACGCAGAACGCCCTGATCAATATCACCACGATCTTCCTCGGGCTCTCGGTGGGCTCCAAGCTGGTCGCCGACCGCTTCCTGGCCGTGGAGACGCTGGGCATCCTGGGACTGGGCGTGGTGGCGTTCGGCATCGGCACGGCGTGTGGTGTGCTGATGGCCAAGCTGATGAACCGCATGACCCGGGAGCCGATCAATCCGCTCATCGGTTCCGCCGGGGTGTCGGCAGTGCCCATGGCGGCGCGCGTGTCGAACAAGATCGGGCTGGAGTACAACCAGCACAACTTTCTGCTCATGCACGCCATGGGGCCCAACGTGGCCGGGGTCATCGGCTCGGCCGTCGCGGCCGGGGTGATGATCAAGTATCTGGGCTGAGGACCTGCTGCACGCGGTGCCGCTCGTTGCGGTCGCGTGGGGCTTTTTTGCCGCGGGGGTTATTTGCCGGGGCGTTACTCTTCTAGCAGGAGGAGGCGTCCCTTGAGGCGTGCCTCCAAGCTGCTCAGGTCGATGTCGTATTCACTGGGCCAGGCGATGTGCAGAGTGACGCCATCGCCGGTGTAGTCGGCATGTTCGACCTGAGCTTGCTGTGTGTCGAACCAGGCGCGGGCCTGCGCTTCGCCGGCAAAGTCGACACGCACGCGAAGTGGGCGGCGTTCGATGAACTCGCGCCGGGGCAGCGTTTCGAGCGCCTGCTGTACGGCCTGGGTATAGGCGCGTACCAGGCCGCCGGTGCCCAGCTTGATGCCGCCAAAATAACGGCTGACCACGCAGCCGACCTGGCCGATGCCGCTGCCTTCGAGCGCCTGGTACATCGGACGTCCGGCAGTGCCGCCGGGTTCGCCGTCGTCGGAAAAGCCGATGGCGACCTGTTCGCCGGGAGGGCCGGCGATGAAGGCACTGCAATGGTGACTGGCGCCGGGGTAGTGCTGGCGGGCCTGGGCGAGCAAGGTCGCGAAATCGGCTTCATGAGGGGCATGGCACAGCCAGGCAATGAAGCGGCTCTTGTCGATGACCAGCTCGGTCTGATGCCTGGCGCCTTGAGAGAGATCGGGGATGGGATAGCGCATCAGGCCGCGGCGCTGGGAGAGTGACGCATCACTCCCATGACCAGCCCCAGCACCTGCACGTCATCATTCTTCAGGTAGATGGGAGGCATCGTTTCGTTAGCGGGTTGCAGGCGAACGCCGGACTTCTCGATGTAGAGCTTCTTCAGCGTGACTTCCTGATCATTGATCAAGACCACCGCCGTTTCACCGTTCTCGGCAGACTCGTAGCGCTCGATAATGATGATGTCGCCATCGAAAATATTGCTGTCGATCATGGAATCGCCACGTACGCGCAAGGCGTAGGTGTTACGCCGCACCATTCGTGATGGAATACGCACGGTGACATTGTCGGGGCAGGCTTCCATCGGCAAGCCGGCCGCGACTTGACCGAGCAGGGGAACGTCGACCAGGTCGATGGCGTCGACTTCCTCCCAGGCACTCTCGGATAATGGCAGGTTGGGTAGACGATGCAGGTAGTGCGGCGTGTCTTGCAGCATGGATCTCTCCTCGGGATGAGACGTGAGCCCCAGATACGACATTGGGCATCATATCAAGCCTTCCTGCTGCGGCAAGCCTGGTTTCGCTCGAGAGCGCGGAAACCCCGCCCAGTACGGCCTGCAACCGTTGCCGCGGTGCCTGCCGCAGCGCGGTTGTCTGGTAGAATATGGGCTTTGCGTGTAGAGTCCCGGCCTGATTGGAGAGAGCGAACAGTCGTATGAATGCTGCAGCGGCGATCCGCCTGGAGACACGAAAGCTGGGGTGCGAGCGGGACGACCGCTGGCTCTTTAGCGGGCTGGATATCCAGGTCGGCGACGGCGAAATCGTGCGAATCGAAGGTCCCAACGGCAGCGGCAAAACCACGTTGCTGAAGATCCTCTCCGGCCAGCTCGGCGACTACGCGGGCGAAGTGTTCTGGCAACAGCGTCCGATGCGTAAGGTGCGCGGCGATTTCCTGGGCAATCTGCTCTACCTGGGACACTCGCCGGGCCTCAAGGCGGCGCTGACGCCACTGGAAAATCTCGCCTGGTATCAAGCGCTGGCCGGCGAGAGGGGCGATGAGGCCGCACGCTTCACGGCGCTTTCCGGCGTCGGGCTGCACGGTTTCGAGGATGTTCCCGTTCATCAGCTATCCGCCGGACAGCAGCGTCGCGTGGCGCTGGCCAGACTCGACCTGACGCCCCGTCCACTGTGGATACTCGATGAGCCATTTACGGCCATCGATCAGGATGGCGTGGCGGCACTGGAGCAGCGCTTGCTGCGCCATGCCCGGGAGGGAGGAAGCGTGCTGCTGACGACGCACCACGATCTGGCCCCGTTGGGTGCCATCCGGCGCGTGTCGTTGGGAGAGCGACGTACACGGGGCAGGGCTGGCCATGACATCGATTGAACCGAAGGGCAGGCTTGGGGTCGCACTGGCGGCAATGGTTCGTCGCGACCTGATCCTGATGCTGCGTCGGGGCAGCGAAGTCATGAATCCACTGGTGTTCTTCGCGCTGGTGATTACGTTGTTTCCGCTGGGCATCGCGCCGCAGCCGGATTTGCTGGCGACCATTGCCCCGGGTCTGTTGTGGGTGGCGGCGTTGTTGTCCACGCTGCTATCGCTGGATTCACTGTTTCGTGCCGATTTCGATGATGGCAGCCTGGAGCAGATGTTGCTCGCGCCTCAGCCGCTGGCGGCCCTGGTCCTGGCCAAGGTGGCCGTGCACTGGTTGCTGAGCGGGTTGCCGCTGGCACTGATGGCGCCGCTGCTGGGCATCCTGCTGTCGCTGCCGGCCGGCAGTTACGGGGTTCTGGCCATGTCGCTGGCACTGGGCAGCGCTACCTTGAGCTTGATCGGGGCCATCGGCGCCGCGCTGACGGTAGGGCTCGCGCGTGGCGGCGTATTGTTGTCGCTGCTGGTGTTGCCGCTGTATATCCCCGTGCTGATCTTCGGCGCCGGCGCGGTGCAGGCGGCCATCCTCGGCATGAACGTCGCGCCTTACCTGGCCATTCTCGGTGCGCTGCTGGCCACCGCACTTGCGCTTTCGCCCTGGGCCATTGCCGCGGCGCTGCGTATCAGTATCAACGGTTGAGGACATAACGGTGTGGGCCTTTATTCATAAGCTTGGTTCCCCCAAGTGGTTTTACGCCATCAGTGGACGCTGGCAGCCCTGGTTCTGGGCCGCGGCGGTAATCTTGTTGACGGTCGGCAGTGTCTGGAGCCTGGCCTTCGCTCCCGCCGACTATCAGCAGGGCAATAGTTTTCGGATTATCTATGTCCACGTCCCGGCGGCGATCCTCGCGCAATCCTGTTTCATCCTTCTGGCCGCGGCCGGCATCATCCATCTGGTGTGGAAGATCAAGCTGGCCGACATGGTGGCCACGGTGGTGGCGCCGTTCGGCGCGGCGATGACTTTCATCGCACTGTTCTCCGGCGCGGTGTGGGGCGTGCCCACCTGGGGCACCTGGTGGGTATGGGATGCCCGCCTGACCTCGATGCTGATTCAGCTGTTTTTGTATCTAGGCGTCATTGCCCTGCGCGGCGCCTTTGCCAGCCGCGACAGCGGCGCGCGTGCCGCCTCGATCCTGGCGATCGTCGGGATGGTCAATATTCCGATCATCAAGTATTCGGTCGAGTGGTGGAATACGCTGCATCAGCCGGCCACCTTCACCCTGACCCAACGGCCGGGGATGCCCAGCGAGATGTGGCTGCCGCTGCTGATCATGGTGCTGGGCTTTTACTGTTTCTTCGTGGCGCTGTTGCTGATGCGCACCCGCAACGAAATTCTCAGGCGCGAATCTCGTTCACGCTGGGTGCGTGAGCTAGCCGACGATCCGGCCAGGGGGACACGCTGATGGCCTTCGACTCCTTTTCCCAACTGCTGGCGATGGGGGGGCATGCCGTGTACGTGTGGAGCGCCTGGGGGGTAAGCGCGAGCCTGCTTGTCGCCAGCGTGGTGCATGCCCGCATCGAACGTCGCCGCCTGATCCGTGACCTGCAGCGCCGCAACCGCCGGGAGCGTTTGAACGATGAAGCCTAAACGCAAGCAACGTCTATATATCCTGCTGGGGCTGGTCGCCCTGGCGGCCATCGCCGTGGGGTTGACCCTGTATGCCCTGCGTTCGAACATCAATTTGTTTTTTTCTCCCGAGCAGATTGCCGCCGGCGAAGCGCCACAAGGGCGTACGCTGCGTGCCGGGGGAATGGTCAAGGAGGGTAGCGTCCAGCGCGACGCGCAAAGTCTCGATGTGTCGTTCGTGATCACCGACTATCACAACGATCTCGAGGTGCGCTACAGCGGCATCCTGCCGGACCTTTTTCGCGAGGGGCAGGGCGTGGTCGTGGTCGGGCAGCTCGAACGGGACCGTCTGCTGCGGGCGGATCAGGTGCTGGCCAAGCACGACGAGAACTACATGCCGCCCGAAGTGGCTGAAGCCATGAAGGGCAAGATGCCGCCCGAAGCCACCGAATAGCGCCGAAGCCAGTCGACGGTTGCCGTCTCGGCCGCCGCCAAACCGAAACGTGGAGCCGTCATGCTCACTAAAATCATCCCCGAACTCGGCCACTTCGCGCTGCTTATCGCGCTGGGTCTGGCCTGCCTGCAAGCGCTGGTGCCCCTGGCGGGCGCCGCCACGCGCCGTCCGCTGTGGATGGCCTTTGCCCAGCCCATGGCCTGGGGACAGTTCGCATTCCTGCTGGCGGCCTATCTATGTCTGGCGGCAAGTTTCCTGCTCGACGACTTCAGCGTGGCCTATGTGGCCAACAATTCCAACTCGATGCTGCCCTGGTATTACAAGTTCAGTGCCGTGTGGGGCAGCCATGAGGGCTCGGTGCTGTTGTGGAGCCTGATGCTTGGCGGCTGGGGGTTCGCGGTGAGCATTTTTTCACGCAACCTGCCGCGCGATATGCTGGCCCGGGTGCTGGGGGTGATGGGCGTGGTCAGCGCCGGCTTCCTGCTGTTCATCATCGCCACGTCCAACCCCTTCGCGCGGTTGCTGCCCGACATGCCCCAGGACGGTGCCGATCTCAATCCGCTGCTGCAGGACTTCGGCCTGGTGATCCATCCGCCCATGCTCTACATGGGCTATGTGGGGTTCTCGGTGGTCTTCGCTTTCGCCATGGCGGCGCTGATCGGTGGACGCCTCGATGCCGCCTGGACGCGCTGGGCGCGGCCCTGGACCAATATCGCCTGGGCCTTTTTGACCGTGGGCATCGCCCTGGGCAGCTGGTGGGCCTATTACGAACTGGGCTGGGGCGGCTGGTGGTTCTGGGATCCGGTGGAAAACGCCTCGTTGCTGCCCTGGCTGTGCGGCACGGCACTGATCCACTCGCTGGCGGTCACCGAAAAGCGCGGCACTTTCAAGAGCTGGACCGTGCTGCTGGCGATCTTCACCTTCTCGTTGTCGCTGCTGGGCACGTTCCTGGTGCGTTCTGGCGTGCTGACCTCGGTTCACGCTTTTGCCAACGACCCCTCGCGGGGCACGTTCATCCTCGTGCTGCTGGGGTTGACCGTGGGGGTGTCGTTGCTGATCTTCGCGCTGAGAGCGCCACGCGTCAGCGCTACGGTCGGTTTTGGCTGGCTGTCTCGGGATGCACTGCTGCTGATCAACAACATCGTTCTGATCATCATGACCGTAACCGTGCTGCTGGGCACCGTCTATCCCTTGCTGCTCGATGCGCTGGGGCTGGGCAAGATCAGTGTCGGTCCACCGTACTTCAACGCGTTGTTCGTGCCGTTGACGACACTCTTGTGCCTGTTCATGGGGCTGGGCCCGGTGGCGCGCTGGAAGCATATGTCCGGGCGCGAGCTGCTGCGCCGGCTGTGTTGGTCCGGCGTCGCGGCGCTGGTCGTCGCCGCCCTGTTCCCGCTGCTGTATGCCGGAAAGTGGAATCTCGCCGTCACGCTGGGATTCGCCGCCGCGCTGTGGATCGTGCTGCCGCTGCTGCGCGATCTTTACGACAAGGCGCGTAACGCCGGGTCGCCTGGGGCGGGACTGCGCAGATTATCGCTGTCGCACTGGGGCATGGTGGTCGGACACGTGGGGCTGGCCGTGACCATCATCGGCGTGACGATGGTGTCGAACTACGCCATCGAGAGCAACGTTCGCCTGGCGCCGGGCGGGCAGGCCGAGGTGGGCGGATATACCTTCGCCATGACGGCCCTGGGCGAGCGGCGCGGCCCCAACTTCATCGCCGACACGGCGACGATCGAGGTGACTCGCGATGGCCAGGCGATCACCACCATGCATCCCGAAAAACGTCTGTATCTGGCGCGAGGCATGCCGATGACCGATGTGGCACTGCAGCCGGGGCTGCTGCGGGACCTGTATGTGGCAATGGGCGAAGACCTGGGTGACGGTGCCTGGGCCATGCGTATCCAGGTCAAGCCGTTCGTGCGCTGGCTATGGCTGGGCGCTTTGCTGATGGCTGCCGGTGGACTATTGGCGGTGTGCGATCGCCGTTACCGTCGCCAACGCCGTGAGGCCCGGTCGACGTCCGCCGTTCGCAGCGTTCAGGAGGTGCACGCATGAAACGACGTCTGTTGCTGCTGATTCCCCTGGCGCTGTTCGTGGTGCTGGGTATCTTTCTGTATCGCGGCCTGGCGCTGGATCCCAGCGCTCGCGACTCGGCGATGCTGACGCGTGAATTTCCGACCTTTACGCTGGCGACGCTGGAAGATCCCGACGCGAAAGTGGACGAGTCGCTGCTCAAGGGCGAGGTCACGCTGGTCAACGTATGGGGCGAGTGGTGCCCGACCTGCAAGCAGGAGATGCCCCAACTGCTTGAACTGGCCGAACGGGAAGTGCGCTTGGTGGGGGTGGACTACAAAGACACCCGCGAGAATGGGCAGCGTTTTCTCGAGGAGTTCGGCAATCCCTTTGTACTCAACCTGTTCGACCCTGACGGCACGCTGGGCTTCGACCTCGGCGTTTACGGGGCTCCGGAAACCTTCCTGGTCGATGCCGAAGGTATCATCCGTTATCACCATACCGGCTATATCACGCCCGAAGACGTCGAACAGGTCATTTTGCCGGAGGTACGCAAATGGCAATGATCTTGCGTCTGGGCGTGCTGCTCTCGGCGCTGCTGATGGCGGGTGCCTCGTTGGCGGCGATCGAGGTGCGTCAGTTCGACGACCCGGTTCTCGAGCGGCGCTACGATGACCTCACCGATTCGTTACGCTGTCCCAAATGCCAGAATCAGGCGATCGGCGATTCCGACTCGCCGATCGCCGCCGACATGCGTGAACGGGTCGCCCAACAACTCGAGGCGGGCCGCTCGGATCGCGAAATCCAGGATTTCATGATCCAGCGTTTTGGTGACTACGTGCTCTACAATCCGCGCCTCGACGAGCGTACCTGGCTGCTCTGGGGGCTGCCGGCCGGCCTGGTGGTGCTGGGCGCGCTGCTTATCGCCTTCATCGTGCGGCTGCGCCGCCATGCCCGCGTGCGGGCGCTCTCCGACGCCGAGCGTGCCCGCCTCGATGCCCTTATCGATCAGCATCGCGAGAGGTCTGAATGAATCTGCTCTGGTTGGGCATAGCCCTATTGTTACTGCCGGCGCTGTGGCTGGTAGTGCTGCCGCTGCGCCGTGCCGCGCGCCTGCGCGAAGAGCAGCAGGCCTTCGAGCGTCAGGAGCGCGGCAACGCCGATAACGTTGCCGTCTACCGGCACCGCCTGGCGGCCCTGGAGTCGGCCCTGGCCGAAGGACAGATCGAACGCGCCCGCTTTGATGAAGGCCGCCTCGAACTCGAGCGCAGCCTGCTCGAGGATACCCAGGCGGCACGCCAAGCGCCGCTCAAGTCGGCGCAGGCCGGACGCATTGCCGTGCCGCTGCTGCTGCTGGCGCTTGCCGCAGGCAGTCTGTATGCCTATCAACGCCTGGGCGCTGAGGGCGATCTGTCGCTGTATGCCGTGCAGCAAGAGGTGATGCGCTCTCCGCAGGGCTCGCTGAAGATGCTTATCGAGCGTTACGAGCAGGAGGCTGCACGTCAGCCCGACAACCCCAAGGTATGGCTGAGCCTGTTCCCGCTGTATCGCGATACCGGGATGCTCGCCAAGGCCGGTGACGCCATCGAGCACCTGATCGCACTGGAGGGGCGTCGCGCCGACCTGCTGGCTCAGCTGGCACAGATCAAGTTCTTCGAAGCCAGCCGAACGTTGACCGACGAAGTGCAGGCGCTGGTCGCCGAGACCCTGGAGCGGGACCCGCGTCAGCCCACCCTGCTCAGCATGCTGGGGATCGAGGCCTTCGATCATGGCCGCTATCAACAGGCTATCGATTACTGGCGCCGCGCCATCGCCGGTTTCGAGGACGAAGGCACCGCCTCGGCGCTGCGCGAGGGGATTGCCGAAGCCCAGACCCGGCTGGGGGGGGCGCCGCAACAGGATGGCTCCGTGGTGGCCGGAGAGGATGCCGCCGTGCGGGTCAGCGTCACGCTTGCCGCGGCCCTGCAGGACAGGGTGGCCGAGGGCGCGACGGTCTTCATCGTCGCGCGTGACGTCGACGGCCAACTGCCGCCGCTGGCTATCGCCCAGGCACCGGTGGCCGACTTGCCACTGACCGTGACGCTGGACGACGCTGATGCCATGGCGCCGATGGCACGGCTTTCCCAGGTCGATCGGGTACGCCTGGTGGCGCGGATCTCGGCCTCCGGCCAGGCCACGCCGCAGCCCGGGGACCTCTACGGCGAGCATGCGCCGGTACCGGTGGGCAACAGCGCCGACGAGCCGGTCAGTATCGAGATCGACCGCATCGTCGAGTAAACCTTCCTCGCGGCGCATGTCACATGTCGACATGCGCCGTCACCACATCTTGGGGAACGCCGGCGGCTCCGGTAGACTCCTCCACGTTGCTATCTGAACCCTCCGGAGCGGTGTGAGGGGTGCCTGACGGTGCCCGAAACGGTTTCGGCAGGCTCAGCGTCTATCGTTTCAAAGGACTTCGCCCGCGCATGCGCCTCAAATCCATCAAGCTGGTCGGCTTCAAGTCGTTCGTCGACGCCGTCACAGTCCCGTTCGACGGCAACATGACGGCGATCGTCGGGCCCAACGGGTGCGGCAAGTCCAACGTCATCGATGCCGTGCGCTGGGTCATGGGCGAATCCTCGGCCAAGACGCTGCGTGGCGAGTCGATGACCGACGTCATCTTCAATGGCTCCACCGGTCGCCAGCCGGTGGGCCAGGCCTCCATCGAACTGGTATTCGACAATCGCAGCGGAGGATTGGGCGGAGTCTATGCCCAGTACGCCGAGATCGCCGTCAAGCGCGTGGTTACCCGCGACAGCCAGTCCAGCTACTTCTTCAACAGCCAGAAATGCCGGCGTCGCGATATCGCCGACCTGTTTCTGGGCACGGGGCTGGGGCCGCGCTCCTACGCCATCATCGGCCAGGGCATGATCTCGCGGCTGATCGAGGCGCGCCCCGAGGAGCTGCGCTCGACATTGGAAGAAGCCGCGGGTATCTCCAAGTACAAGGAGCGTCGCCGCGAGACCGAAAATCGCATGCGTCGCACCCAGGAGAACCTCGAGCGCCTGGACGATATTCGCGAGGAACTCGACAAGCAGCTCGAGCGCTTGAAGCGCCAGGCCGAGGCCGCGCGACGCTACCAGACGCTCAAGCAGCAGGAGCATCGGCTAAAGGCCGAACTGGCCTTGCTGCGCGGCCGGGCGCTGCGCGCTCAGCAGCGAGAGCAGGAAGGGCGGGTGCGCGACTTCGAGACCCAGGTCGAACGCGAGATTCTCGGCCAGCGCCAGTGCGAATCGCAGCTCGAGCAGGCGCGTTATGAACACGATGAGATCGCCGAACAGCTCGAGGCCCATCAGGCGCGTTTCTACGAGACGGGAGCCGCGATCGCGCGTCTCGAGCAATCTCTCGAGCATGCCCGATCACGGGATCAGCAACTGGCCCAGGATCTCGAAGCGGCCCGGCGCGAGCTGCGCGAACTCGAGCACCTTCTCGACGACGATGGCGCGAGGCGCGCCGCGCTCGATGAGCGTCTGGAAACGCTGGAGCCGGAGCTTGAGGAGGCGGCCGAGGCGCTGGAACTGCTCGAAGCCGCGCTCGAGGAAGCCGAGCAGCGCACCGAGGCCACACGACACGCCTGGGAGCGGTTCAGCGAGCAGGATCGCAGCATGACGCATGCCGCCGAACGCGCCCAGAGCGAGGTCCAGCGGCTCGAGCGTGGGCTGGACGAGCTGACGGCCCAAACCCAGCGCCGTCTGCAGCAGAAACGCGAGCTGCCGGAAGTGGCGGACCTGCACGACAGCCGCGACGCTCTACGAGAGTCGTTGGAAGAGTGCGACCTCGCCCAGGAAACGCTCGAAACCCGGCGCGAAGAGTGCCGCCGTGCCCGCGAGCAGGCGCAGAGCACGCTCGAGACCGTCGAGGCGGCCCGGGATGCCGATCGCCAGCGCCAGCATCGTCTACAGGGCGAGCTGGCCTCGTTGGAAGCGCTGCTCAAGGCGGCGCTGGAAGACGAGGACGATCAACTGGAGACGCATCTCGAAACGCATGGCCTGTCCCAAGCTCCGCGCTTGGCCGAGACATTGCAGGTGGCTCCGCCGTGGGACAGCGTCACGGCCTGGGTCCTGGCGCCATGGCTAAAGGCGCGGATCGCCGCGCCCGAGGCGGCACATCAGGCGCTGGAGACCCTGCAGCGCGGCGGGCTGGCGCTACTCGCCGATACCGTGCATGACGCCGCGCCGAGCAGTCTGGCCGAACAGGTACGGGGTGCCGGTGCCGCATCCCAACTGCTGGGGCATATCCAATGTGCGCCGACACAGCAGCAGGCCTGGGAACGCCTGGCCTCGCTGGCGCCGGGGGAGAGCGTCATCACGCCTGACGGGTTGTGGCTGGGGGCGGGCTGGGCGCGCCGGCGTGGCGCAGGCGAGACGGCCGATAGCGTCATCGCCCAGCGTCAGCGCCAAGAGCAGGCCGAGCGGGAATTGGCCGAGCTTGACGCACGCCAGGCGCGGCATGAGGATGCCATCGCTGAAGCCCGCGAGGCCATGGCCGGGGCGGAATCGAGTCTCGAGCAACTGCGTCTGGAAGAGCGCGAACTGGCGCAGCGCCGTCAGCAGTGGGCCACGCAGGAAGCGAGCCTGGCCAGCCGCCTCGAGCACGTCGACAGCCGCGCCCGCGATCTCGACGAGGAACTGGCCCTGCTGAGCGAGCAGCACGAGACGCAACTGCTGGAACTTGAAGAGGTCCGTGAGCGCTGGCAGGCCGCGATGAGCGACGTCGAAGCCAACTCCCAGGAGCGGGACACGCTCGAGCGTCAGCGGCGGGAGGCGCAGGAGAGTCTGGCCAACTTGCGTGCACGGCTACTGCCGGCCCGCGAACACCAGCAGCGTCTGGCCCTGGAACAGCAACGCCTGGCCACCGAGCGTGGTGGACTCGAGCAGCAACGTTCGCGCAGCGACGATCAGCGCTTACGCCTGCAAGAAAAATGCGCCTTGCTCGAAGAGCAGCGTGAAACGCTGCGTGAGCCGGAAGATGTCAGCCGCGAGCAGCTCGACGAATTGTTGGATCGGCGCAGCCACGAGGAAGCGCGACTGAATGCCAGCCGCGATCAGGCTCATCGTCTGGCGGAAACCCTGCGCGAGACGGAGCAGCAGCGTCAGACCCACGAACGCAACCTGGAGGCCATTCGCGGCCATCTCGAAGAGGGGCGCATGCAGGTTCAGGCTCTGAAGCTCAAGGCCGATGCCCAGGACGAACAGCTCGCCGAGCTCGGCTATGATGACTCGGGAAATGACGACGCTGGCCATGATGTCGCGGCGTTGCGGGAGTCTCTCGATCCCAATGCCACCGAATCGGCTTGGCAGACCCGGCTCGAAGAGACGACGGATCGGATCCGCCGCCTGGGTGCCATCAACCTGGCGGCCATCGAGGAGTACGACCAACAGGCCGAGCGGAGAGATTATCTCGAAGCGCAGCATGCCGAACTCAGCGAGGCGCTGGAAACGCTCGACCGCGCGATTCGCAAGATCGATCAGGAGACGCGGACGCGCTTTCGGCAGACGTTCGACGAGGTCAACACCGGGCTGCAAGCGCTGTTCCCCAAGGTATTCGGGGGTGGAGCCGCATGGCTGACGCTGACCGGGGACGACCTGTTGGAAACGGGCGTGGCGATCATGGCGCGTCCGCCGGGCAAGAAGAACAGCACCATCCATTTGCTCTCGGGGGGCGAAAAGGCCCTGACGGCACTATCGCTGGTCTTCGCCATCTTTCAGCTCAATCCGGCGCCGTTTTGCATGCTCGACGAGGTCGATGCCCCGCTCGACGACGCCAATGTCGGACGCTATGCCAGGCTCGTCAAGGATATGTCGGCGTCGGTGCAGTTCATCTATATCACCCATAACAAGATCGCCATGGAGGCTGCCGAGCGGCTAATGGGTGTCACCATGCAAGAGCCCGGCGTCTCGCGTCTTGTCTCGGTCGGCGTCGAAGAAGCGGCGGCCCTCGCCGAGGCCTGAGCCTAAAAGTGTTGCCTGAGAAAGACACTTAACCCCGTTACTAACACCCAACATAATATAACGCAGAGTGCCTGGGTATTCGGGGTTAGAATGGGTCCAATTCAGTAGGGTTAATGCAGGGAATTGCACCGCACTTATCAAGCTGAGAGAACTGCTTGACAATTAAAAAAAGTAGCTCATTTTTTGTTAATCGCGTTATGCTACTTATTAACGAGCATGTTTTCAGGCATGGCGCCATAGCGAACAGGCAAGACAACTCATGGAACTACGAGAATGGCTGATCATCCTGGGGCTGGTACTGGTCACGATCATCGTTATTGACGGTGTGCGTCGCCTCCAGCGTCAGCGGC
Organism: Halomonas sp. WWR20; assembly: GCF_054602495.1. Lineage (NCBI taxonomy): Bacteria > Pseudomonadati > Pseudomonadota > Gammaproteobacteria > Oceanospirillales > Halomonadaceae > Halomonas > Halomonas sp. WWR20. The sequence continues at coordinate 30,333 of NZ_JBTRHR010000007.1, read as the reverse complement.
GTGTCCCCCGGCTCGATCTGGCCGCGAGCGACAAGGATACGGAAGGTGCGGATTCGGCCGCGCCGGTGCAGGATCCCGAGGACGCGGCCCGCGAGGCGGAGGTCAACTGGGAACTGCCCAATGGCGGCGCGCGGGTGGTCAGACCCGCGACCTTCGACCCATCCGGTGGGGCCAGGCGGACTCACCCCGAGTCGCCGCGTCGTACCGAGAGGATTCCCGAAGATCAGCTCAAGCCCAGCGTCATCAAGAAGCGGCGTGGTTTCAAGGAAGCGATGCGCTCGCGAACGTTGCGACGTGACGTTGCCGAACCGCATCAAGAGGTCCGGCGCGCTGAGGATGACTTCGCGCAGCCTCCCGAGGCTCACGCCAATGCGCAGGAGACTTCCCCGCTGCGCGCCGAGCGTGACGAGCCGACGGAATTGACGGCGCGGGAAAACGTGGCGGATCAAGAGCGTGTCACCGCAAGGCAGGACGCGCGCGAGGCGCCCCGCTATTCACAAGACCCGCAGGCCCCGGACGAGGTCGGTGTCGAAGACGATATCGAATTCGGCCAGGCAGAAGCGCCGCGTCACGAGGTCGTCACTCAGCATCCCGCCGTGGAGCGCGCCAAGCGCCACCACGTGAGCGCGGCTCGGGCACGCGAGACCCTGGCCGATGCTGATGAGGTCATCGTCATCAGTGTGCTGTCGCGCAACGAGGAGGGGTTCCATGGCCCCGACCTGTTGCACTTGGTGCTGGCGTGTGGACTGCGTTACAGCGAAATGGGCATCTTCCACCGTTACGAAACGGAAGCCGAAGATAGCGAGCTGCAATTTTCGATGGTCAACGTGCTCAAGCCGGGCGTCTTCGATCTGGATGCCATGGACGAGGGGTTCTCCACACCGGGCGTGACCTTCCTGATGCCCCTGCCGGGAGCCAACGACACGGCGGCGGCGTTCGAGGCGATGATCGAGACGGCGATGGTGCTGGTGCGCAATCTCGGCGGCGAGCTCAAGGACGAGAACCGCAGCGTCATGACGGCGCAGACCATCGAATTCGCCCGTCAACGGGTTCAGGAATTCGAGCGTCGCCATCGGCTGCATCGCTATCAGGCCAACTGAGCGAATCGGCGAGTGTGTTTTGTGCGGTATCCATGACGGGGGCTTCGGCCCCCGTCGACATTGTAGAGGGGGATGGGGCTGGGCCAAGGGTTTGGCTACAATGTGGCCACTGCGAACCTATTGATCCAGAGCCTCCGACTCGCCATGAGCCAGATTCCCCAGGATGTCCTCGATGAAACCGCCCAGCTGCGCGCCGAGCTGCTCGAGGCCAACCACCGTTACTACATTCTCGATGACCCGACCCTGACCGATGTCGACTACGACACACGGCTACGCCGTCTGCAGACGCTCGAGACCGAATACCCCGATATCGTGACACCCGATTCGCCGACGCAGCGCGTCGGCGCGCCCTTGGTCGGAGGCTTTCCCGAAATTCGTCATGCCGTGCCCATGCTGTCGTTGGACAACGCCTTCGATGACGAGGAGCTGCGCGCGTTCGTCAGGCGTGTCAGCGACAAGCTGGAGAGTCGTGACGAGGATATCGCCTTCTGCTGCGAGCCCAAGCTCGATGGTCTGGCCGTTTCGCTGGTGTATGAAAATGGCGTGCTGATTCAGGGGGCGACACGCGGCGATGGCCGCACCGGCGAGGGCATCACCGCGAACCTGCGCACGTTACCCTCGGTGCCCCTGCGACTGCGGGGAACGGCCTTACCCGAGCTGCTCGAAGTGCGCGGTGAGGTCTACATGAACCACTCGGGGTTCGAGCGGTTGAATGCCCGTAACCGCGAAGAGGGCGCGAAGCCCTTCGCCAATCCCCGCAATGCGGCGGCAGGCAGCCTGCGCCAGCTGGATCCGCAGATCACCGCGACGCGTCCGCTGGAGTTCTGCGCCTATCAGGTGGCGCGCATCGATGATGCCTTCCAGCAGCCGTCGCACTCGGCGCTGATGTCGCGGCTGCGCGACTTCGGTTTTCGCACCAGTCCGGAACTGGATGTGGTGCAGGGCAGCGAAGGCGTGATCGGCTTCTGCCGACGCCTCGGCGAGCGCCGCGAGATGCTCGACTACGATATCGATGGCGCCGTGCTCAAGGTTGATGACCTGCGTGACCAGCGTGAGCTCGGCTTCGTCTCGCGCGCGCCGCGTTGGGCGATCGCCTTCAAGTTTCCCGCCCAGGAGCAGACCACGGTGATCAACGACGTGGTCTTTCAGGTGGGCCGCACCGGCAAGCTGACCCCGGTGGCCAAGCTGGAGCCGGTGCCCGTCGCGGGGGTCACGGTGTCCAACGCCTCGCTGCACAACATGGACGAGATCGCGCGGCTCGGCGTTTGTATCGGCGATAGCGTGATCGTCCGGCGCGCCGGCGACGTGATTCCGCAGATCGTCAAAGTCATCGAGGACAAGCGCCCTGAAAATGCCCGAACGATCGTGCTGCCCGAACATTGTCCGGTATGCGGCTCCCAGGTCGAGCGCGTCGGCGAGGAGGTCGACGCGCGCTGCTCGGGAGGGCTGTATTGCCCAGCGCAGCGCAAGGAGGCCTTCAAGCATTTTGCCAGTCGGCGGGCCATGGACATCGATGGCCTCGGCGACAAGCTGATCGACCAGCTCGTCGAGCGGGCATGGGTCGCCACGCCTGCCGACCTGTTCCGCCTCCAAGCGGTTCAACTGGCCGAGTTGCCGCGCCTGGGCGAGAAGTCGGCCGCCAACCTGGTCAATGCGCTGGAGAGTGCCAAGCGTACTACCTTGGCACGCTTCGTTTACGCGCTGGGAATCGCTGAAGTCGGCGAGGCGACCGCCAACGCGCTGGCTCGGCATTTCGGCTCGCTGAAGGCGCTGATGAATGCCTCTCTCGAGGACTTGATCGCGATCAGCGATATCGGCCCGATAGTGGCCAGTCATATCCATACCTTCTTTGCCGAAACGCATAACCGCGACACCATCGACGATCTCATTGCGGTGGGCGTTCAGTGGGATGAGGTCGAGATGGGCGAGCGCGCCCAGCCGTTGGCGGGACAGAGTTGGGTGCTGACCGGCACTCTGGAAAGCATGACCCGTGACGAGGGCAAGGCGCGCCTGCAGGCACTGGGCGCCAAGGTGGCGAACAGCGTATCGAAGAAGACCGCCTGCGTGGTCGCCGGCCCAGGGGCGGGCAGCAAGCTGGAAAAAGCCGCTCAGCTGGGCGTCACGGTGATCGACGAGCCGGAGTTTCTCAATCGCCTGAACGGTTTCGAAAATACCCAGGAGGCCTCATGAGCGGTCGTTTTGTCGAAGTCCCCTATCGCATGCTGCCCGGCGAGACATTGAATGCTCTGCTCGAGACGTTCGTCACGCGTCAGGGCTACGATACCACCGATACCGGTGAAGGCATGCGCGGCTGGGTGAACGAGCTGCATCGCCAGCTCGAACGCGGCGAGTTGCTCATCGTTCACGACCTTCAGACGGAGTCCACCGAAGTGATGACGCTGACGCAGTGGCGTGCCTTCGGGCGTGATATCGCCGATGATGAAGAGGGCTGAAAAGCACCGCTTCGCAATGCGAAAGGCGCCCCATGGGGCGCCTTTCGCGTCTGATGGCATACTCGATTAAGCGAAGAAGAGTGGTACGAGCAGACTGGAGATCAGCAGGATCAGCGCACCGCCCAGGCGCGAGGAGATCTGCGCGAAGGGCATCAGCTGCATGCGGCGTGCCGCGGAGAGGACCGCAACGTCACCGGTGCCGCCCATGTTGGCCATGCACAGTCCTGCGGTGATTGCCGATTCGACCGGGTAAAAGCCGACCAGCTTGCCGAGCAGGCCGGCACCGAAGGCCGCACCGGCGACCACGGCGAAGACGATCAGCACGTAGGTGAGCGAGATGGCGTCGATGACCTGGCCCAGGTCGGTATAGGCGACACCGATGCCGAACAGCAGAGCGAAGGTCCAGTTGCCGGCGACGAACTTGAACCAGTGTGCCGCGGCGTCGTTAATCGCTGCGGGGACGAGGTTGAACACCTTCATCGCCGCGACCAGAATGATCATCAGGGCATAGGGATGTAGCGGAATCAGATCGCCCAGCAATTGGCCGGCGACGAAGAAGGTCAGGGCGATGACCAAGCCGATACCCAGCTTGGAAATATCCACCGGCGTGTGCTCTTCCTGGATTTCGACGCCCGGCATCATCTGGCCGTTACCGCTCAATGACGGCATCCGGTTGGCCAAGCCATTGAGCAGGCCGGCGATGATGATGGCGAAGACGTTACCCAGGGCTAGCGCCGGGACCAGGATCGAGATGTAGTAGCTGGCCGGTTGGCCCAGCAGTTCCTGATAGATTTGGCTCATGGGTACGGCACCGGCGCCCATGCCGCCGCCCATGATCGGCAGCGCGATGACGACGACGGCATCCTGAGCGGAGAAACCGGTCAGCAGGCCCATGCCCATGGCAAACAGCGCGGCGAAGAGCACCGCCGCCAGCAATGGCAGGGCGAAGCGTGCGCCGACCTTGACCAGGATGCGCGAATCCATGCCGAGAATGCTGCCGGTGATCAGCGCGGCAATGTAGAAATTGAGAAAGCCGCCACTCTTCATGAAGGTGGTGATGTTTTCACCCACCCCTGCGGGCAACACCGGAAAATACATCAGGGCCGCCGCCCCGAAGATGGCCAGGATGGCACCGCCGCCCAGATAGGTGCGCACGATAGGCAGGCGGTCGCCGACGAAACCCAGCAGCTCGCCGAAGATCATCATCACCAACAGGCTGCCGATCATCCCGGCCGGCAGATTATCGGTATAGATGGCCGTGAGCAGGACTAGGGTCAGCACGGCGAAAATCGGCAGTGACATACCGAAGATGCGCAACGTGTCTGGCCGCTGAGTGGCGGTAGCGGCCGAATTCGCTGTGGAGTTAATGGGTCGATTCATGGATGTCTCCTGAAATGCGGCTTGCCCGACAGGGCCTGCGACAGTTTCGGATAGGCCCGGACCTCACGACGTATTGTCAGATTGGCGTGGTGGGACCGGCTGGCGTCAGGGTGTAGTGCCTTACGGCCTGTCTGGAAAATGTCTGAGCGTGTCCATGCGTGTTAACGATCGGCTTAAAATCGCCATTTCCACTACATGAAATCGCGAGTCCAAACCGTTCTTGCGTCCTGGGCTGCACTCGTCGATTTTTCAGGTACGACCTAGGGCTAGACGCGAGGATAAGCGCGACACACTGGGCGCCAAGTTTTGCCAAGTTATTAAAGCGTTTTGAAAATATTGAAAGCGTTGTCGCAACGTGCGGCATAATCCACCGGTGGCGGGGTATCCCACCAAGGTCGAAGGTGGCGACATTATTGCCCCGGTCATCAACGGCGCTCTGTCGTCAGCGTCACTGCCTAAGCGGAGGCCACTTGCCGGTCAATCGTCTGCGTCTGAATAGCCTCATTTCCCTGCTGGTGACGTTCATGGTCGTGCTGTCGCTGGGGTTGGCGCTGTGGATCTTCACTTTGCAACTGCGGGCCAACGTCGAGCAGGCGCAGCAGAGCCGGGTCGTGGACCTCGCCCAGGTCATCGCCAGCAAGGGCGCGGTGCGGAACGCCCTGCAGCAGAGGCGACTGACGCCGGGGGACACTCCAAGCGCTATCTCCCGGACGAGTGCCTTGCAGCGACAGATCGAGGACCTGCGCCGTAAGCTGGGGGTCGATTTCATCGTGGTCATGGACACGCAGGCGCTGCGGCTCACCCATCCTGAACCCGAGCGTATCGGGCGGCACTTCATCGGCGGCGACGAGGGGCCGGCCCTGGCCGGAAACACGTATGCCTCGCGCTCGCAGGGGTCGCTGGGCGTCAGCATTCGCGGCTTTTCGCCGGTGCGCGGCGGGAATGACGAAGTCATCGGGGCCGTCTCGGTCGGGGTGACGCTCGCCACGCTGGCGTCGATCCTCGCGGACAATCGTCATTGGGTCGTGCTCGGGGTAGTGGCGCTGATGATAATCGGCGCGCTGGGGGCCGGTGGGCTGGCACGCTATATCAAGCGCGTGCTGCTCGGTCTCGAGCCTTATCAGATCACGCGGTTGGTGGAGGAGCGCCAGGCAATGCTGGCCTCGGTGCACGAAGGCATCGTGGCGGTGGACCGGCAGGCGCGCATTACCCTGATCAACCCGGCGGCACGCCAGCTGTTGGCGCGAGCGGGCCTGGGCGGCCCGCCCTTGGGCGAGACGCTGCGGGATTATCTTCCGCAACTGGAACTGAGCGACATGCTGCATGGCGCGGACCCGGTTCTCGATCAGGAAATCATCCTTCATGGTCAGGCCCTGCTGGCCAATCGCATGCCGATCTACCATCACGGCGAAGTGATCGGCGCGCTGGCCTCGTTTCGCGACAAGACCGAAGTGCATGTGCTGGCCGAGGCGCTGACCGGCGTGCGCCGCTACGCCGAGGCTCTGCGGGCCTCGACACACGAATTCAAGAACCAGCTGCATGTCATCCTGGGGCTGGTGCAGCGTGAAGACCTGACCAGCCTGCGAGGCTATCTGCGCGAACTGGCGGATCATCAGTTGGCGTCTTCGGCGGCGCTGGTCGAAGGGGTGCGCGAGCCGGTGTTGGCGGGGTTTCTGGTCGGTAAAGCCAGCGAGGCGCGCGAGCGGGGCATCCAGTTGAACATCGAGGTGGAAGCGGGATTGCCGGTAGCGGACGACCCGACGCTGGTACATACCCTGGTTACCATCATCGGCAATCTGCTGGAAAATGCCTTCGAGGCCGTGGAAGCGGGGAACACGCGGCAGGTGACTTTGACGCTGAGCTACGACGAGGCCGTGCTGATGATCGTGATCCAGGACACAGGTCCGGGGATTCCCGAGGGGCTGCAGGCGCAGATCTTCACGCGCGGGATGTCGACCAAGGGACAGCAGCGCGGCCTGGGCATGGCCCTGGTGCAAGAGCAGCTCGAGGTCCGCGGCGGCGATCTGTCGCTGTATTCCGAGCCGGGGCGGGGCACCATGATCGAAGTGTTCCTGCCCTATCGAGCGGCGGCCGACGTCGCGCCATTCTCCGATGACGAGGGCTGAACATGCGCGTTTTGATCGTCGAAGACGACCCCATGGTCATGCGGCTCAACGTCGAATACTTGAACCGTCTGGACGGCGTCAGCCTGGTCGCCCAGTGCGGCGACGTGCCCTCGGCCCTCGATGTACTCGAACGTGAAGCGGTGGACCTGGTACTGCTGGACATCTATCTGCGTAACCGCAGCGGTCTCGAGGTCGTGCGCTATCTGCATCGCCAGGGCAGCGACGCGGATGTGATCCTGATCACCGCGGCTGCCGAAATGGAGACCGTGCGCGCGGCGCGGCGGCTGGGCGTCAGCGATTATCTGGTCAAACCGTTCGAGTTCGAACGCTTCCGCGAGGCGCTGCTGGCCTGCGCCCATGCCCGGGCCACGCTGCATGCCCTGCCCGAGCAGGTCGCCCAGCGCGACATCGACCGTCTGTTCCAGCCGGTGTCCCCACCTGCGCCTGTTCGGCGCGAAGGCATGCCCAAGGGACTCACGGTGCCGTCCCTGGCCCAGGTGGCGACTGCCATCCTGGCGCAGCAGGAGGAGACGCTCACCACCGAGGCATTGATACCCGCGACCGGCATGTCTCGGGTCTCGGTGCGCAAGTATCTCAAGTACCTGGCCGAGAGCGGTGCGCTGGCCGAATCGTTCCATTACGGGCAGGTGGGACGCCCGTCCTTTACCTATCGCTGCCTGGATCGCGCGGCCCTGGAGGCACTGGCCAGCGCCCCTCCATGAGGGCTAGCGCTTGACGGCGTCCGCCTTGCCCTGGATCAGATCGGCGATCAGGCGGCGCCCGGGATGCAGATGATCGACCAACTCGCGCTCCAGCGGCATGGGCTCGTCGCAGATGCGCGAGGCGATGACCTCGGCACACAGCGGGGCGCTGGCCAAGCCTCGCGAGCCATGCGCGGCGCTGACCCACAGCCCGGCATGGTGAACTCCGTCAACCGCGGGCGCGCGACGGGCGTTCTTGCGCAGTGCGGCGTAATCGCGTCGCCAGGCCTGGGCGTCCGGCGCCGGGCCGGCAAAGGGCGACTTGTCGGGGCTGGCGGCACGCAGGCCGACGCGACCGGTCAGCGCCTCGGGGGTAAGCTCGGCGCCGGCAGCGCGTAGCGCCGCGACGAATGCCGGCAGGGTGCGCTCGAGTTCGGCGAGGTTGGCGAGGTGATCCGACTCGCGCAGTGTCATATCGCTATCGCCGGGCGCGAAGGTGGCTCCGAAGCACAGCACGTCGTCCAGGGCAGGAGAGACGTAGCCACCGGCACACACCACCTGCCTGAGGCGCGGGGCGGCGGCGGGCAGGGGGAGCTCGCTGACCTGGCCGCGAATCGGCTTGAGCGGCAAATGCGTCAACGGGGCAAAGTTGCGCGAGGCATGCGCCGTCGCGACCACGACTTGATCGCAGTCCAACACCGCGCCATCCGCCAGGCTCAGCCGCCAGCCGTCCTCTTGCGGGGCCAGTGCCTTCACCTCGGCGCAGCGAAAATGAATCCTCTCGGTCGCGGCCAGCCGCTGACACAGCGCCGCCGGACGTACCCACCCCGCTTGTGGATAAGCCAGCCCCGCGTGGTCACATTCCTCACGGGGCAGCGGCGTACCGGCTGCGGCCGACGCCGCTTGACCGTTCACGCTATGCACAAGGGCTGGCGGCAAGGGGTGGCGCTGCAGAAAGCGCTTCTGACGGCGAGTCTCCGCGTCGTGCGTCGCCAGTTGCAGAACGCCGCAGTCCTGCCACAGCGTATGTTGCGGGTCGAGGCGTTCCAGCCAGCGCCGGGTCAGCATCAGCCCGGCCAGATAGAAGCGGCTTTGAGGGTTGGTTTCGGCGGCCAGCTTGACGTATAGCGCCCCCTGACGGTTGCCCGAGGCGCCACTGCCCGGCGCTTGGCGGTCGATGAGGGTGACGCTCACGCCACGCCGGGCCAGGGCATGCGCCACGCTGGCGCCGGCAATGCCGGCGCCGACTACCGCCACGTGGCGGGCGGGCCGTGCAGGCGGTGGCGTGAACCAGCGAGTACCCGTGCGGCGCTCATCAATGGGCGGTGCGGATATCTCGCCACGCAGCATCTCGCGCTTGCGCCCGAAGCCCGGCACCTTCTCACAACGGAATCCGGCGCTGGCCAGCCCGCGGCGCACGAAACCGGCGCAGGTGAAGGTCGCGAAGGTGGCGCCGGGCCGGCTGCGCGCCGCCATGGTATCGAACAGCGCCTGAGCCCACATGTCGGGGTTTTTGGACGGCGCGAAACCGTCGAGGAACCAGGCGTCCACCTGGCCATCGAGGCGTGACAGGCGTTCGGCGGCGTCGCCCCAATGCAGATCCAGCGTCACCCGCGCGCTCAGCTCCAGACGATGTACGCCCGTCACCGGCGCTGGCCACTGGGCGAGCAAGGGGGCGGCGCGGTCGGCCAGATCGGGCCAGGCGGACAATGCGCGGGCCAGCGAATCGCGGTCAAAGGGGTGCTTTTCGGTCGAGACGAGATGCAGCCGGGTACCGGCCCGTGCATGCGCCTCGAAGCATTCCCAGGCACATAGCATATTGAGCCCGGTGCCGAATCCGCTTTCGGCGATGACGAAAGGCCGCGATTCGCGCCAGGCGGCGAATCGCTCGGGCAGATGGTTGTGCCGCAGAAAGACATGCGCCGTTTCGGCGCGCCCGTTCTGACGCGAAAAGTAGACGTCGTCATAAAGGCTCGAGAAGGGCGAGGCTGACCGGTCGTCGTCGCTGCGCCAATCCAGGCAGGCGGCATCGAGCGCCGCCAGCGGCGGCAGCGGAGCAAGGGCGTTATCGTCCGGCACGGGAGGTCTCTCTTCAGGCCCGAGGGCCTTTGCGGATGGGGTCGGCGGCAAACGGATGCTCAAAAAATAGCCAATGCCCACGCAGCGCCATGCGCTCGGGGCCCGAGAAATTCGTTCGCCGTCTGTTAACAGGCTTGTCCACAATAAGTGTGAGTAAACCGCTTGTGGGTAACTGCATACATGTCGTGCGCCCGGCTCAAGGTGAACCGAGCGCACGAGCGGCCTGGCTGCGATCTACGGCAGCACTTTCTTGAAGGGCTTGACCGTCACCTTGGTATAGACGCCGGCAATCATGTAGGGGTCGGCATCGGCCCAGGCGCGCGCCGCCTGCAGACTATCGAACTCGGCAATGACCAGACTGCCGGTAAAGCCGGCGTCGCCCGGGTCCTCGGCGTCGATGGCCGGGTGAGGGCCCGCCAGGACCAGACGTCCTTCGTCGCGGAGCTTTTCCAGGCGCGCCAGGTGGTCGGGGCGCGCGCTCTTGCGGCGTTCCAGACTGTCTTGGACATCTTCACTGAGAATGGCGTAGAGCATCAGCTTTCATCCTTTTGCGTGTCACGCGGTTTGTGATTTTCTCGTGGAATGTGCCGGGCCAGGAACAGCGACTGGCACAGCACGAAGACGAGTGTCAGGCCCAGCATGCCGAACAGCTTGAAATTGACCCAGGTAGCTTCGTCGAAGGTCTTGAAGACATAGATGTTCAGCGCGCCCATGGCGACGAAGAAGATCACCCAGGCCAGATTCAGCCGTGTCCAGACCGCGGTGGGCAGGGTAAAGGCCTTTTCCATCATGCGCTGGATCAGCGTCTTGCCGCCGAACAGCGGTGAAAACAGGAAGGCCAGGGCGAACAGCCAGTTGACGATGGTCGGTTTCCACTGGATGAAGCTGGCATCATGGAACACCACCGTCGCGCCGCCGAGCACCACGACCAGGGCCAGCGTCACCAGCTGCATCTTCTCGACCCGGCGATACCGCCACCAGACATAGGCCACCTGGGCCAGCGTGGCGGGGATCAGAACCAGCGTGGCCAGCACGATATCCTGGGTCCAGTGATAGACCGCGAAGAAGATCGCGATGGGCAGGAAATCCAATAGCATTTTCATGAGTGTTCCTCAAAAGCGCGGCCATGACGCGAAGGGCGGATGACGGGCGGTGGCCGGCAGCCAGCGCGCGTGGCAACGCGGTCGACATTGACCGAGGCGTTCGCGACGCGCACCATGGAGCGCCTATTCTGACAAAGTCGCCGTCTGGCGTCATGCCGATGATCTCATTGCCTCTTCTGCCGTTACCCGACAGCCTCGACGCGGTTGCCGGTCTCGACCTTCATATGCACTCCACAGCCTCGGACGGGGCGCTGGCGCCTGCCGAACTGGTGACATTGTGTCATACCCGCGGTATCGCGCGACTGGCCCTGACCGATCACGACACGGTGGCGGGAGTGGCTGAAGCGCAGCTGAGTGCCGAAGCGCTGGGTATGCGATTGTTGCCCGGGACCGAACTTTCGGCCCAGTGGCGCGGCATCACCCTGCATGTAGTGGGTCTGCTGCCCGACGGCGCTCAAGGTGCGCTGGCCACAGGATTAACGGCGCAGGCCGAAGCGCGTACGGCGCGTGCGCTGGACATCGCCAAACGGCTGGAGGCGGTGGGGCTCGACGACGCGCTGGCCCGTGCCCGCGAGCAGGCCGGCAGCGAACGTCCCCTCGGGCGCCCCGACTTCGCCCGAGCCCTGGTGGCTGCGGGCATCGTGCCCAACATGGCCGCGGCCTTCAAGAAGCACCTGGGGGCGGGCAAGGCGGGGGACGTCAAGACCCACTGGCCTTACTTGAGTGACGTGGTGGCCTGGATCGTAGCCTCCGGCGGGGTTGCGGTACTCGCGCATCCGCTGCGCTACGGTATGACGCGGCGCAAGCGTGGGCTGCTGCTTGACGCCTTCCGCGAAGCGGGCGGCGAGGCGGCCGAGCTGGTCAGCGGTTTCCAGAATGCTGACGTCACGCGGGACTTGGCTCGCCAGCTTGCCGAGCGCGATCTGCTGGGGTCGTTGGGCAGCGATTTCCATTTTCCCGGCGGCCCGCTGGCGCCGGGCAGCATGAGTGCCGTGCCGCGCTGCCAGGTCATGCCGGTATGGAAACATCCGCGTCTGGCTGACTTCGCGGCCTGATCCGGCTCGCGAGGATGCCGGCGTCGCCCTAGACTGAGCGTAGCGTGTCGTGATGTTTCGTTATGGACGACGCCATCCCCCGTAACCGGACAGGAGTCTCGAATGCCCCAATTTTTTCAGATTCATCCCGACAATCCCCAGAAGCGCCTGATCGATCAGTCCATCGATATCCTGCGTCACGGCGGGGTGATCGCCTACCCCACCGATTCCGGCTATGCCCTGGGGTGTTGTCTGGGCGAGAAGAAGGCCATCGAAAGGATCAAATGGCTGCGTTCGCTGGACGATCGGCATAACTTTACCCTGGTATGCTCGGATCTTTCCGAGATCGGCACCTATGCCAAGGTCGACAATGTCGCCTTTCGCTTGCTCAAGACTCACACACCGGGGCCTTACACCTTCATTCTCAACGCCACCAACGAAGTGCCGCGCCTGTTGTTGCATCCCAAGCGTCGCTCGATTGGGGTGAGGGTTCCCGACCATCGCATTACTCACGACCTGCTCAAGGCACTCGGCCAGCCGCTGATGAGCGTAACGTTGATTCCCGAGGGCGAGGAGTTGCCGATGACCGATGCCGAGGAGATTCGCGAGCGCTTTGGTACCCATCTCGACCTGATCATCGATGGCGGCGCCTGCCATCTGGAGCCGACCAGCGTAATCGATCTGCGCGAGTTGCCACCGGTAGTCGTACGCGAAGGGCGTGGAGACGTGACGCCGTTTCTGAGTTAATCCCCACGTTTGGATGGGCCGGGCTACGCTGGTCAGACGGCCTCAACCGCGCCACGAGACATGGGCGGTTGAGGCAAGTGAGTGACTCGAATCGGTCAGCGGATATCGCTTGAAAGGGAGGGGGGTGTCCCTTCCGCCTGCGATGTCAGCTATCCTGGTCGTTCTGGGAGGCGCTCTGGCTGTCCGTGTCGCTGGATTCCGGCACGGTTGTGGCCGCGCTGTTGCTCTGCTGGGAGCTGGAACTTGATGAACCTGAGCCCTGCTGAGCGCTTGAACCCGACCGGGCACTGGGCCCCTGACGTCCTGGCCCCTGCTGGCTGCCGCTCTGGCTGTTGGAGACCTGCTGGAGGGCTTGGGCATAACCTTGCTGATAGCCTCGCATGAAGCCCTGCTGCAGACCGTCTTCCTTACCTTCCATGTAGCCATGCAGGTAAATGTACTGGAACGCCTGTTGACGGTCCTGCTGCTGCCCCTGGTTGGCGGAGTTGCCCCGAGATCCCTGGCCTCCCCATTGCTGGCTACCCTGGTTGTTGCCGTAGTAGCCCCCTTGATTCGACTGCTGGCCGCTCTGGCCGCCCCACGACTGGCCACCTTGGCTGTTGTCCCCGTAGCGCTGGCCATAATCCTGGCCGGAGCCTTGATTGTAGCTCTGACCAGAGTTCTGGCGACCCCACGACTGGCCATTCTGGTTGCCGTAGTTCTGATCTTGGTTATAGTTCGGGGTGTTCCACTGCTGGCCGCTCTGATCGCTGCCATAGCGATTCTGCTGGCTCTGCTGGCTGCTTTGGCCATTATTTTGGCCGCTATCGTATCGGCTCTGGCTGCCATCCACCGGCTGGGCGGTGGCCGTACCGGCCGCCAGTGCCGCCGAAACGGCGGTGGTCAGGAGTGCTGTCTTGAACATGATCCCTCCTTATCTCGTGCATAGAGAAAGCGTGGCTTTTATTACGCAACATTGATCAAGCTAGATTCTCTGGCCAGGATTGAAAGCCAAGGACGCCGAAGTCGGCTTGTCCGTAACAAGATTCATAACCGACGTTTCCTAAGTGAACAGAAGCGCCTTGTGGCAAAAAGACGGCGTTGATAGCGAAGCGCCTTACCAAATCTGCTTGTAGGCAAAGGCATATAGAGTGGCATGGCTGAGATAAGGCGGGGCCGGACGCGAGTAAGAGGGGATTCTGTTAATCGTTTGAACGGCAATCTATGCTACGCCCGGTCACTCGCACAAAGGCTTTGGCAATGAAGATTATCATCCTGGGAGCCGGCCAGATTGGCAGAAGCCTCGCCGAGCATCTCTCCCACGAGGAGAACGACATCACCGTGGTGGACATCGATGCCGGACGCCTGCAGCGGCTTCAGGATCGCCTCGACTTACGCACCGTCAAGGGCACGGCGTCCTATCCCATGGTTCTGCGCCAGGCCGGCGCCGAGGATGCCGACCTGCTGGTCGCCGTGACCAGCTCCGACGAGATCAACATGATCGCCTGTCAGGTAGCGCATACCCTGTTTCGCACTCCCACCAAGATCGCCCGGGTACGCGCCAGCGCCTACTGGAATCGCAAGGGATTGTTTTCCGGCGATGCGATTCCGATCGATGTGCTGATCAGCCCCGAACAGGTGGTCACCGATTATATCCGGCGCCTGATCGAGTATCCCGGGGCGCTCCAGGTCGTCGACTTCGCCAATGGCCTGGCCCGGCTGGTCGCCGTCAAGGCGTATTACGGCGGACCGTTGGTGGGACAGGAACTGGGCTTCTTGCGCCGCCACATGCCGAATATCGATACCCGCGTGGCGGCCATCTATCGTCGCGACAGGCCGATCATTCCACGTGGCGATACCGTCATCGAGGCGGATGACGAGGTTTTCTTCATTGCCGCACGCAAGGATATCCGCACGGTGATGAACGAGCTGCGCAAGGCCGAACGCGGCTACCGGCGTATTGTCATTGCCGGCGGCGGCAACATTGGCGAGCGCCTGGCCCGGACCCTGGAACACGACCATCACGTCAAGCTTGTCGAACATAACCTGGATCGCTGCGTGGCACTCGCCGAGCGGCTCGACCGTACCGTGGTCCTGCATGGCAGTGCCACCAGCAAGCAGTTGCTTCAGGAAGAGAACATCGAAGATTGCGATGTGTTCTGCGCCGTTACCAATGACGACGAGGACAACATCATGGCCTCGATGCTGGCCAAGCGACTGGGGGCCAAGAAGGTGATGACGCTGATCAACGATGTCTCTTACGTCGACCTGGTGCAGGGCCGCGAGATCGATATCGCCATTTCGCCGCAGCAGGCGACCATCGGCGGGCTGTTGACGCACATTCGCCGCGGCGATTTTGCCAATATTCACTCCCTGCGTCATGGCGCGGCGGAAGCCGTCGAAGCTATTGCCCACGGCGATACCAGCTCTTCGCGAGTGGTCGGGCGGGCCATCGGCGAGATCGAACTCCCCAGCGGCACCACCATCGGCGCTATCGTGCGCGGCAGGGAAGTGTTGATCGCGCACCATGACGTCGTGGTGAAAAGTGGCGATCATGTGATTCTGTTTCTGGTGGACAAGCGTCGCATTCGCGAGGTCGAGCGTTTGTTCCAGGTCGGATTGACGTTCTTCTAGTGGCCCTCGATAAACTTTGGTTACACTTGGCCGCCGCCCCAGATCCTGGCCGGGACAAGCGAGAGGAGAAGGCTGTTGATGAGCGTGATGCGCAGACGCGCCTGGCGTGTCTTTGAGGACGTAGGGCCGGTTGCCAAGGTGCTGGCGGCGCTACTGCTGGTGCTGTCGGCGTTTATGGCAGTGCCTTGGGTCATGTTGCTGCTGGAGGGCGACCCTGACAGCTGGGCGTTCACGTTGTCGCTTGGCATCATTCTCGGCGTGTCTTTGACGCTGCTGGCGATAACGCGGCATATCCAAGTCGAATTGCATCCCCGGCAGATGTTCATTCTGACCACCTTGAGCTGGGTGGTGGTGTGCGGTTTCGCCAGCCTGCCGCTGATCCTGGGGGCTCCTTATCTCTCGTTCACCAATGCCGTCTTCGAGTCGGTCTCGGCAATCACCACCACCGGCTCGACCATCATGGTCGGCATCGAGGGGCTTTCCGACGGCCTCAAACTGTGGCGGGGCATGATGCAGTGGCTGGGCGGTATCGGCATCATCGTCATGGCGATCGCTATTCTACCGTTTTTGAAAGTCGGCGGTATGCGCCTGTTCCACACCGAGTCTTCCGACTGGTCGGACAAGGTACTGCCGCGTGCCGGGGGAATCGCCAAGGCCACCGGGGCGATCTATCTCGGCTTTTCCCTGCTGGCGTTCCTCAGCTACTGGTGGGCCGGCATGTTGCCGCTGGATGCAGTGGTTCACGCGATGAGCTCGGTTTCCACCGGTGGCTTTGCCAATTCCGATGCCTCCTTCGGCGCTTATGCCGACAGCCCGCTGATTCTCTGGCTGGCCTCGTTCTTCATGCTGTGCGGGGCGCTGCCTTTCGTACTCTACATTCGTGCGCTGCGCGACGTCCGCAGCGCGCTGTGGCGCGACCAGCAGGTGCGCGGTCTGCTGTATCTGCTGGCGTTCGTGATCGCCGTGCTCACGCTGTACCGGATATTCCTGGGCATCGGCCCCTTCGAGGCGCTGACCCAGGTCACCTTCAACGTCATCTCGGTAGTGACCACGACAGGCTACGCTTCCGACGACTACACCCTGTGGGGACCCTTCGTGGTAGGTGCCTTCTTCTATCTGACCTTCGTAGGCGGCTGCAGCGGCTCGACCAGCGGCGGCATGAAAATATTCCGCTTCCAGGCCGGGCAGATCATGCTCGCCAACCAGCTGCGCTATCTGGTACATGCCAACGGTGTCTTTTCCCAGCGCTACAATGGCCGGCGCCTGCCCGACGAGGTGGTGCGCGGGGTCATCGCCTTCTCGTTCTTCTTCTTTCTGACCGTGGCGGGGCTGGCGCTGGGGCTGGCGATGATGGGGCTGGATCTGGTGACCGCCCTGTCGGGAGCGGCCACCGCAGTGTCCAATGTCGGGCCGGGGCTGGGAGATATCATCGGCCCGGCGGGTAATTTCTCCTCCCTGCCCGATGCCGCCAAGTGGCTACTATGCATCGGGATGTTGATGGGGCGTCTGGAAATCCTCACCGTGTTGGTGTTGTTCACGCCGATGTTCTGGAAGAAATGACGCCTCTCGCTGCGCAGGCTTCAGCGGGCCTCGGTGCCGTCTTCTGAGTCATCGAGGGTGGCCCTGACGGCTTTCGGGTCGGGGTGGGTTTCGTCCAGCCAGGTGCCGCAGCGCTTGCAGTAGCGTGCGTCGCGCTCGTGGCGGTCGAGACCGCAACCGGGGCAGGCCTCGTTGGAGTAGCGTTCCTCGCGCAGCGAACGGATCACCTCGGCGGAAAATACACCGGTGGGCACGGCGATAATCGAATAGCCAATCAGCATCAGCATGACGGTGATGCTCTTTCCCAACGGAGTGACCGGCACGATGTCGCCATACCCCACCGTGGTCAGGCTGACGATGGCCCAGTAGATGGAGATGGGAATGTTGGCGAAGCCGGCCTCGGCGGGCTCGATCAGATACATTACCGAGGCAAAGATGGTCACCAGCGTGAAAATGCTGAACAGAAACAGCACGATCTGATGCCAGCTGCGTTGCAGGGCATCGATCAACAGCTGTCCTTCGCCGACAAACTGCATCAGCCGCAAGATGCGGAAAATCCGCAGCGACCGCAGCAGCCTTACCACCAACAGCGATTGGGTCCCGGGGACCAGCAGCGCGAGCCAGGTGGGCAGAATCGAGATCAAATCGATAATGCCGTAGAACGAAGTCAGGTACTTAAATGGACGTTCGAGACAGTACAGGCGTACCGCCAGCTCCAGCGTGAACAGCAGTGTGAAGCCCCACTCGATGGCGTAAAACGCCTCACCGAAGCGCTGGTGATAACTGTCGACACTGTCGAGAACGACTACCAGGACACTGGCCAGTATCGAGATGATGAGCGCGATATCGAAGCCCTTGGCCATCCGGGTATCCGACTCGAAGATGATCTGAAACAGCCGGGTGCGCAGGTGCGAGTTGGCAGGCTTAAGGGGTGGAACCAAGGTATCCTCCGGGATTCGTTACGGCTCGATTAGCATAGACGAGGTGACCGCGGGCGGGTTCATGCCGGGGTGAAAGCCTGCATGAGCCGTAGCCAGTGCCCGGCAAGCTCCGGCGTTAGCCAGCCATTGTCGGCGCTGCCCTGGGCCCGCGCGAGCGCTTTACCCAGCGCGTCGAGAGACGCCCCGAGAGCGGGTTCTGCGCCAACGTCGCGTTGCAGGCGCTGCAGTTCGTCCATTGCGGTGGCGTGCCAGTGCGCCTTGCCGCTGTCGTGCCAGGCATCCAGCGCCAGGATCAGCGTGTCCCAGTGGCGGGCCGGGATATCGTCGGCAGGCGTGGGCAGCTCCCAGGCGTTTTCCAGCAGTGCCGCGCCGCGCTGGGCCTTGCTGGCATTGGCGGGGCGCATCGCCACTCGCTCGGCGAGCCGCTCGGCGAGATGCCACAGCGCTTGCGGTTTGCCGCGCTTGAGCTCCAGTTCCAGCTCGTGAATGGCCACCTCGCGTCCCGCCGCAAGTACCTTGCCCAGGTCCAGGGCGATTTCGATGTGTGTCTCGTCGTCCACATATTGCCAGCTCTCGCGCACGAAATCGGTGGTGAAGCGGGCGCTAAGCCGTGCCAGCGTGGCTTCGTCCAGTTGTTCCGGGGCCCGCTGCCTGAGACCGGAAAGGTCGAGTCCCTCGCCTTCGATCGGCCACTCCCACTCGCCACGCGAATGCAGCCCGCCGCTGCCCTTGCCCGCGGTCTTGAGAGTCTGCAGGCGGCCCTCTGGCGTTTCGCGAATGCGCAGCGCCATGCGTGACGCCTCGAGATCGCCGTCGGGAGTGTCGAAGTAGGTGTTGGCCAGCCACTGGCGGTGCACGCTCAACGCCGCGATCAGTGGATGACGGCGAAGCTGTCCGGGCCCCTGCGGGCCGAGCGCCAGCTTGAGTTCGATTTCATCGGGCATGGTGTGTCACATTCTCAAGTCAAAAAAATGAATTTTTCATGACGCAGCAGAGCTCAATCACTATACTTGCCGCTGCCAATCTCAACGGATCGATCCACATTATGGTGACTTCCAATCCTTTTTCCGCGCTGTTCGGGCGTTCGCCTTTTCAGCCGCTGTTGGCCCACATCGTCAAGACCAGCGAATGTGCCGAGCAGTTGCTGCCGTTCTTCGATGCCACTCTGGCAGGAGACTGGGACGAAGCGGCCAAGTACCGCGAAAAGGTAACCAGCCTTGAGCATGACGCGGATATGCTCAAGACCCAACTGCGTCTCAACCTGCCCAACACCATGTTCCTGCCGGTATCGCGCTCCGATCTGCTCGACCTGATCAGTGTACAGGACAAGATCGCCAACAAGGCCCGAGACATTACCGGCATCATGATGGGCCGCTGCATGCAGGTACCGCCATCATTGGCCAAGCCGATGCGCGATTATCTGCAGACGGCGATTGCTACCGTGGCCCAGGCCCGCAAGGCGCTGGAGGAACTCGAGGATCTGCTCGAGTCCGGCTTTGGGCGCAACGTTTCCGACGTCATGCATAACCTGATTCGCGAACTTCACGACCTCGAGCATCAGGCGGACGGACAGGAAGTCCAGATTCGCCGCCAACTGTTCCAACTGGAGAAGGAACTGCCGCCGGTGGATGTGATGTTCCTGTATCAGATCATCGAGTGGATCGGTGAACTGGCCGACCGCGCCGAGCGTGTTGGCAGTCGCCTGCAGATACTGACGGCCCGCTGATGCGGGTCGTTTGCTTCGGCACTCTCTCAAACTCTCGCTAGCCAAATAGAACGCTTGCCTATGTCCATCATTGCGCAATACGGCGATGTCTTCATCATTCTCGCCTGTGTCTTCGGTTTCTTCATGGCCTGGGGGGTCGGCGCCAACGATGTCGCCAACGCCATGGGTACCTCGGTCGGCTCCAAGGCCATCACCATCAAGCAGGCCATCCTGATTGCCGTCGTCTTCGAATTTCTCGGCGCCTGGCTGGCGGGCGGTGCAGTGACGGAGACCATCCGCAAGGGGATCATCGACCCCGCGTTGCTGACCGACGATCCGCATCTGCTGGTCTACGGCATGCTCGCCTCGCTGCTGGCGGCGGGATTATGGCTGATGATTGCCTCCTTCAAGGGCTGGCCGGTTTCCACCACGCACTCGATTGTCGGGGCCATTGTCGGTTTCGCGGTGGCGGGGCTGGGCGTCGATGCCGTGGGATGGGGCAAGGTCGGGCAGATCGCGGCCAGTTGGGTGGTGTCGCCGTTATTGGCGGGAACGATCGCCTTCGTGCTGTTCCGCTCCGTGCAGGTACTGATCTTCGAAAGTGCCGACCCCTTCGTCTCGGCCAAGCGCTATGTGCCGGGCTACATGTTTTTGGTGGGGTTCATCGTCTCGATGGTCACCCTGGTCAAGGGGCTTTCCCATGTCGGCCTGGACATCAACTTTGGCGAAAGCCTGCTGATCGCAGCCGCCATCGGCGTAGTGATCATGGTGCTGGGCATTCTGCTCGAAAACCGTATCGGGCGCGGAAAGAAGGGGGCCGGAGATAACTTCAATTTCTCAGGTGTCGAACGCATTTTCGGCATATTGATGATGTTCACCGCCTGTGCCATGGCCTTCGCTCACGGCTCCAACGATGTCGCCAATGCCGTAGGGCCGCTGGCAGCGGTGATCAGCGTGGTGCAGTCGCATGGCGAGGTAGGCGGCGCCGCGATTCTGCCCTGGTGGGTGCTGGTATTGGGCGGCGGCGGTATCGTGGTCGGCCTGGTCACCTACGGCCACCGAGTCATCGCCACCGTGGGTACCGGCATTACCGAGCTGACACCCAGCCGGGGATTTGCCGCCACTCTGGCCGCGGCGATCACCGTGGTACTGGCCTCGGGCACCGGACTGCCGATCTCCACCACTCACACGCTGGTCGGCGCGGTTCTCGGTGTGGGCCTGGCGCGGGGCATGGCGGCGCTCAACCTGGGAGTGCTGGGAACCATCGTGCTGTCCTGGCTGATCACCCTGCCGGCCGGTGCGCTACTCTCCATCATGTTCTTCTTCATGTTCAAGGGCATGTTCGGCTGATCCCTGTCGAATATCGTGAGAACGCCAGGGCGGGACCATACGGTCCCGCCCTGGCGTTGGCTTTGCTATAGTCAACGTCCCTTTCACCTGCTGCCGGAGCGCGGCCTTGAATACTCGCTTTCCCTTCGTCGACTGGTTCCGCAACTCCTCGCCCTACATCAATGCGCACCGCGGGCGCACGTTCGTCATTCTTGTCGAAGGCGAGGCCATGGCCTCGGGGCGCTGGGAGCAGTTGATCCAGGATCTGGCGTTGCTGCATACGCTGGGCGTGCGGCTGGTGGTGGTGTATGGCGTCCGCCCGCAAGTGGCGCAGGCCCTGGCTGACGCGGAGATCGTCCCGCAGCATATCAATGGCCGCTGGGTGGCCGACCGCGACATCATGTGCCATGTGGAGCGCGTGGCCGCTGACCTGCGTCTGCGGCTCGAGGCCCGTCTGTCGTTGGGCCTGCCCAACACGCCGCAGCATGGCGTCGAGCTGACCGCGGTGTCGGGCAATCTGGTAATGGCCAAGCCGCTCGGCGTGCGGGGAGGTGTCGATTTCGGTCACAGCGGCGAGGTGCGGCGCGTACGTGCCCGGACCATCGAAGGGCTGCTGGAGCGCAACGCCCTGGTCGTGCTGCCACCGCTGGGCTTTTCGAGCACCGGTGAGGTGTTCGATCTCGATGCCGCCGAAGTGGCGCAGCATACGGCGATTGCCTTGAAGGCCGACAAGCTGATTCTGCTCGGCGAGTCGGTGGGCCTGCATGACGAAAGCGGCCAGCTGCAGCGCCAACTGACTCCCGACGATGCCGAGCCGTTGCGCCAGCAGGCCGCGCCCGGCAGCGAACTGGCCCGTCATCTACAGGCCGCCTGCGAGGCGGCACGACATGGCGTGGCGCGTACCCACCTGCTGTCGTGGCACGATCACGATGCCTTGTTGGGCGAGCTGTTCACGCGTGACGGGGTGGGGACGATGATTACCCAGAACCGCTACGAGCAGCTGCGCAAGGCCGAACTCGACGATATTGGCGGGCTACTGGAATTGCTGCACCCCCTGGAAACGCGCGGCATGCTGGTGGCCCGCTCCCGCGAACGCCTCGAGCACGAGATAGAGGATTATTGGGTGATCGAGCGCGATGGCATGGCCATCGGCTGTGCCGCCTTGCATGTGTTTGCCGAGGCGCGGATGGGCGAGTTGGCGTGCGTGGCGGTGCATGGCGACTACCGGGGTGGGGCGAGGGGAGAACTGTTGCTGGCCGAGATAGAGCGCAGCGCGCGTCGTCAGGGCCTGACCGCGCTGTTCGCCCTGACCACGCATACCGCGCACTGGTTTCTGGAACACGGCTTCGTCCTGGCGGATCTCGCGGCGTTGCCACCGTTGCGTCGCGAAGCATACAACCATGCGCGCAAGTCCAAGGTGCTGCTCAAGACCTTGAGCTAAGATATTTCTCGTGCGCGGTGCAGCCTACCCGTTTCCTACTCCGTTGGGTGGCGCTCAATGCAACGATTCTTGACAGAGTGTCTGCCGTTCGGATGCGCTTAAGGTTGCATTTGTAGCCACTCTGCGACACATCAAGCGTATGATTTCATTGGCAAAAACATTTTATTGCCTATTGGCGTCGCTGTTCGGCGACGCTTCTTGACTCCTGCCGACCCTCTCGCGACCCGATTGGCGAGATGACATGCTTCTGTTGGCCAAGCCGTTTTCATAAGTTTTTGAAAAAACGAATATTTTTAAATAGTGGCACGCTAATCGCAATATTTAGGGCGAGCGACGAGAAGCGGTTTAGCTTGGCTCGATCACTTCTCGACTGGTTGTGCTGAAAGGGCGGCGACGCCGCATACCATTAGCCGACTCGATCAGTCAGCGTCTGCTCTACGCGATGTGTGACTTAGGTTGCGATGAGACGGGTACCGCTTACGGGCAAGGATGTGTACCACAAGGGCAAGGATGCCCTAGGCAAGGATGCCTCTCCCCCTTCACGGGGGGCAGTTTACGGCGCAGTGCTACGGCGCTGTTCCACGGTACGGAGCACGGCGACGGAATCGCCGACATGGTGTAGAACGGTTCCTGGTTGACCCAAGTTCTTATCATGGCTTCGGGGCTGCAATGCCCAACCGGTCATTGTTGGTGGTCTGTCCAGGCGGGCTTTCAGGAATGATCTTTTGACCCTTCAGTTCCCTGCGTACCTTGGGCCGGCTCTGCCGGCCCTCTTTTTGTGTGTCCGAATATCCTTTTTTTGTCTCATGGCTGCCTTCAAGGATAGGGCTTGGCCATAACTCTGTTATTCTATGTAGACGGATTCGTAACTCCCACCTTCTTTCTGCGTAGAAACGTTTACATGGCCAACCAGGTCTCGCGCCGCTGGCGCCCCCGCTCCCTGCTGCAACTCGTTCTGCTGGCCTTTGTCGCGGTCATGCTGCCGATTGCCGTACTGATGTTCCAGGCCGGACAGGCCCTGTCCGAGCTTTCTCAGCTTGCCGATGTCAGCGCACGCCAGGCGGTGGAGCAGAATCGGCGCGCACGCATGCTCAGTAGCTTGGCGTTGGAGATGGAGCGCAGCGCCCGTCAATATGCCGTTCTTGAAGAGGAAGGGCTGCTGGATATCTACACCGAGAAGGCGCAGCGCTATCAGGAACTGCTCGAGCGTCATGCCAGCTTGTTGCCGGACGATCCGGATATCCAGGCCCTGCTAGAGCAGGTGCGGCGCCTGCAACGGCTGCCCGAGATGCCCATGGAGGAATTCCAGGCCGCGCTCGACGAGTTCGGCGATTTCGCCAGCCGCACCGATGATGTGGTGATGGCGACCAACGAGCTGGTCGACAACCGTATCGAGCGGATCCGCGAGCAGGCCCAGGGCGTGCGCGACCGGTTGTGGCTGCAGACCACGGCCTCGGTCTCCATCAGCCTGGCGTTGATGCTGCTGTTCACCTGGTTGATCATCCGGCCGATTCGCCAGCTCGAGCGCCGCATTCTGAGCCTGGGCAGCGGTCAGGAGGCCAAGACGGCCAAACGTATCCAGGGGCCGGCGGAGCTGGTCAACCTGGACGAACGACTCTCCTGGCTGTCGGCGCGGCTCGCGGAACTCGAAGCCCAGAAACAGCAGTTTCTGCGTCACATGTCGCATGAACTCAAGACGCCACTGGCCAGCGTGATCGAGGGCACGGCGCTGCTGGCGGATGGCGTGGTCGGCGAAATGACCCCGCGGCAGCAGGAAATCGTCGGATTGATCGACGACAGCGCCGTGGAACTGCAGTCGCTGATCGAACAGCTGCTCGATTACAACCTGCTCCAGCACAATCGCGGGCTGAAACTCTCGCGCTTCGACATGTATGCGGTATTTCAGGAAGTGCTCTCCAAGCATCAGCTGGCGCTGGAGAAGAAGGGGATGGCGGTCGAATGGCCCCGAGCGCCGCTGCAGTGGCAAGCGGATCGTTCGCGCACCATGCGCATTCTCGACAACCTGATCTCCAACGCGATTGCCTACGGCGAGGATGGCGGTGAGCTGGTGATCCGCACGCAGCGCGCGCCGGACAAGCTGGTCATTGAGGTGGCCAACAGTGGCGAGCCGATTGCCGAGGCGGACCGCGAACGCCTGTTCGAAGCGTTCTACCAGGGCAAGACCCAACGCAAGGGGCCGCTCAAGGGTTCGGGCATCGGCCTGTCGGTGGCCGCCGATTGCGCCAAGGTGCAACATGGCGACCTGGCGTTGGTCGAAGATGATACGCTACCGGTCTGTTTCCGCCTGACGCTGCCCTGGGTGACGGCAGATCAGGAACCGGCCCACACTCAAGAAGCGACGCCCGTATCGTAGGCGTCGACGATGATGCGAGGAACTGAGCCCGATGAACATCCATACCCTGC
Source organism: Halomonas sp. WWR20 (assembly GCF_054602495.1). Taxonomy (NCBI): domain Bacteria; kingdom Pseudomonadati; phylum Pseudomonadota; class Gammaproteobacteria; order Oceanospirillales; family Halomonadaceae; genus Halomonas; species Halomonas sp. WWR20. Next base: position 5,618 of record NZ_JBTRHR010000007.1, on the reverse strand, counting down.
TGGCTGTGGTCCTGGCCGGTTCGCTATTGGCGGGTTGCCAGGGGTTGAATGAGCAGCCTGAGGAGGCGGTCGACACGGTGCCGTCTTCGTGTCTGGGGGACGTCCCGACATTGGCCGACAATTACTGTTTGATAGATGCCTGGGTCGGCTACGGACTCGAGGCCCAGCGCGGCGACGATGCCTGGCGCGAACGTATGCTGGAGCGTCTCGACGACGGTTATCCTCATCAGCGTCTGGCGCGTGCCGTGGTGCTGTCGTGGGGCAATAGTGCCGCCCAGCGGGATGAGGCCTCGGAACTGTTCAAGGCGGATATTTCGGCCGCGCCGAGCCGCCTGCAACCATTGCTGCAACAGTGGCTCAACGGTCTCGAGGCCCGCCGCCAACTGAATGAGAAACTTGTCCATAGCCAGGCCCAGAATCGCACCCTGCAACAGCAAAATGCGGAACTTGCACAGAAGATCGAAGCTCTGACCGCTATCGAACAGAGTATTAATTCGCGTCAGTCACCCTGAAGGCTGGCGCTTCATGTCTAAGGTGAATGCCAAGGAGCTCGACGTGATGCAAGCCGCTGCCCATATCCTGCTGGTGGATGACGATACCAGCCTGCTCAGGCTATTAAGCGTACGCCTCGAGAGTCGCGGATACCGGGTGACAACGGCGACCAGCGGCCGCCGGGCAATGGAATTGCTGGCCGAGAATCGCCCCGACCTGGTGCTGACGGATTTGCGCATGGACGAAATGGACGGTCTGGCGTTGTTTCATGATATCCAACGCCAGGCACCGGGCCTGCCGGTGATCCTGATAACCGCCCACGGCTCGATTCCCGATGCGGTCAGCGCCACGCGCCAGGGCGTGTTCAGTTTCCTGACCAAACCGGTCGACCGCGATGAGTTGTTTCTCGCCCTCGACGAAGCCTTGGCGCAGACGCCACGCACCGGCGGCGCGGCCGACGAGGCCTGGCGCTCCAGCATCATCACGCGCAGCCCGCAGATGGAGCGCATTCTCGAGCAGGCGCGCATGGTCGCGGCCTCGGATGTCAGCGTGCTGATCACCGGGCCCAGCGGCAGCGGCAAGGAGCTGTTGGCCAACGCCATTCACCAGGCCAGCGGCCGCGCCGACAAGCCTTTCATCGCCATCAACTGCGGTGCATTGCCCGAGCAACTGCTGGAAAGCGAACTGTTCGGCCATGCCAAGGGCGCCTTTACCGGGGCGGTCAGCCAGCACGAGGGGCTATTTTTGGCCGCCGATGGCGGTAGCCTGTTTCTCGACGAGATTGGCGACATGCCGCTGGCGCTGCAAGTCAAACTGCTGCGAGCCCTGCAGGAGCGCCAAATCCGTCCGCTGGGTTCGACCGCTTCGGTGCCCATCGACGTGCGGATCATCTCGGCGACGCACCGCGATCTCGACCGTGCCATGCACGACGGCGACTTCCGTGAAGATCTCTATTACCGGCTGAATGTCGTCAACCTGCGCCTGCCGCCGCTCAAGGAACGTGCCGAAGACGTACCGTTGCTGGCCAAGCACTTGGTTGCCCAGTCCGCCGCGCGCCACAAGCCGTTCGTCAAAGGCTTCTCGCCGGAAGCGATCAACCTGCTTGCCGCCAGCGCCTGGCCCGGCAACGTACGTCAACTGGTCAACGTGGTCGAACAGTGCGTGGCACTGACCAGCTCGGCGATCATTCCCGACGCCCTGGTAGCCCAGGCCCTGGCCAGCGAGGAGAGTGCGTTGCCATCGTTCGCCGATGCGCGGGCGGGGTTCGAGCGCAGCTACCTGATCAAGGTCCTCAAGATTACCGAGGGCAACGTCACCCAGGCGGCACGTATCGCCGGACGCAACCGTACCGACTTCTACAAGTTGCTGGCTCGCCACGACCTCGAGCCGGGCATGTTCAAGCCGGGCGCCGAAGAAATCAGCTAATCTCGATAGTGAGAGCCATTCGGGGCAGAAAAGCTTGGTGACGCGCGGTATCTCTGCGTAATCTCCTCTATAGTGGACAGACAAGGTTCGACAAGGAGATAAGTATGTCAGTGCACAAGGAAATGCTTCGTATCGGTTTAGGCGCGGGACTGTTCGCGCTGACGACGACGATGGCGTCAACCACGCTGGCGGTGGAAAGAACGCCCAAGCAGGAGCAACCGCTGGTCGAGGAGTGTCATCAGCAGGCCCTGGAAAGTGGCGATGACGATCAGTTGGAAGGCAAGAACCTGAAGGACAGCAATTATCCCGACTATAAGCCGGGCGAGGAGTATGAGCTTCGTCTCAGCTTTCTGGGGGGAGGTAATACCTTTCATAACGTGACCTGCCATATCAGCCCGGAAGGCGAGGTCAGCTATAAAGAAGTCGATCAGGAAGGTCTTCCTAGTGTGAGCACCGACTAACCGGGTGGGTGTTCTGACCAGGGTTGTGCAACCCTCAACGTACTTTGGATAATCGCGCCGAGATTTCCCGACCGGATAGCTTCTCGGCGCGTCTGATGCCATTCCTCCGCTGTTTTCGGTATCCCCTAGCCACTCGCCGGAGTGGCTCCGGCCTGAGCGCACGCCACCATGTAGTTAAACGGCGCCCGGCATCCGATGATCCAGCAGGCCGTCTGTCCCGCTAGGAAATGATGAAGAACAGGTTTTCCTGGCCGTTTCTTATCGGTTCCTGGGCGAACTTATAGCCCCTGCGCAGGGCTTCCTCCGGCACATTCCTGAATGAGCCAGGACAGTCGGTAATGACCTGAAGCAGCTGGCCTTTGGGCATGTCTGCCAGCGTCTCGAGCGTATAGATCACCGGGTAGGGGCAGGACTCCCCCCGGAGATCCAGGGTGAAGTCCGCCTTCAGTTCAGTTTGCAAGGCCCTTCTCCTTGACTGGCGTGGCACCGAGATGGCTTCTCGGATACCACCGCGTGATGCCATAAAGCAATCCCAGCATCGCCAGGGTCATGGTGAGTGCCGTGATCGGACCTACCGTATGGATCAGGTTGATCTTTTCGCCGCTGGCCACGAGCGTGCTGTAAATGCCTAGATGATCCCAGGCGTAAGCCAGCAGCGTGGCGCCTGCGACATTGCCGATGAAAACCGTCAGATAGAGCACCTGGCCTTCCATGAGGCGATACATCATGCCGGTTTCGCAGCTGGAGGCCATCACGATTCCCAGCCCGAACAATACGCCCCCGACGAAAGTGCTGGGAGCCGCTATCTGGGTAATGGGAGAGAGGCCGTTGAGCATGATGAACCCAAGTGTCATGACTGAGCTGATCGCCATGCCGGCGATGATGGCCTTGGCCATGACGCCACGCCCCATGAGCCACAGATCGCGAAACGCCGAGGTAAAACAGATCTGGCCACGTTCGATGAGAATGCCGAACAGCATCCCGAACAATGCCGCAATGCCCAGCTTGACCTGCCCGGAAAGAAAGAAATAAGCGATCAGCCCGAAATACGTGAGGGCGAGCAGGCTGCCCAGCAGTGGCTGGATGCGGGAGGAGCCGGGTCGACTCGGTGCCGTCTGGCCTTTGGTCAGATTGGGCCGGCCCTTCCACCAGCGCATTCTGACGACCTTGGTCCCCCACCAGGTGCCTATTCCGGTAGCGACGATGAAAATCCAGGCATGCAGGGAGAACTGGGGAACGCCGGTGAAGAAAGCCGCCAGGTTGCAGCCCAGCGCAAGTCGCGCGCCGAAGCCGGCGATAACGCCACCGACCAGCCCTTGAACCAAGCGTCTCTTCTGTTGAGGCACTCGAATCTTGAAGCTGTTACTCAGCAGCACCATCATCAGCGCACCGATGAACATGCCCCAGACGATCCAGCCATCGGTGCGCGTAAGCGTAGTCCCTTCCAGCTTGACGATATCGAAGTAGGCCCAGTCCGATGTATCGACACCCATGAGGTGGAGAACATGGCCTCCCAGCCGGGTGAACTCACCGGTCACGGCCCATACGGTGCCGGTCAGGCCGAAGTAGATGGCACTCAGGATACCGGCCAGCATGAGCGCCGGTAGCGGGTTCCAGTATTGAGTCAGAAGGCTATAGCCGCGCCATGACGGTTGTTTCATGATTTCTCCCTGGCAGGGACGCTGTGCGTGACCCGCATGCATCCCCGATGGCGAACGTGGGTATCGCCGCCCCAGTATCGATGACGATCATCGGCGCAACGGAGGGCAGCGTTATTATCGTGAAATTATTGCATCTGCTAATTTAAGCTAGGACGAATGGATTTGAAAAGTGCCGGAGGCACTTTCATGCCAATATCGTCAGGAAGAGGCAATAGACAGGCACCGCGAACCATCGGCCCGCTCGCTCGTGTCTTCAGGATGTTCCAATCGCGTAGATGAAGTCAGGGAGAAAATATTCATGCAGATCAAAGCCGCTGTTACGGCCGCGCAGGGCGAGGACTTCACGCTTCAGCCTGTCGAGCTGGCACAGCCGAAAGGCAACGAAGTTCTGGTCAGGATCGTGGCGACCGGTGTCTGCCATACCGATGCTGTCGCTCGCGACCAAGGCATCTCGCCGTATCCCATCGTGCTGGGGCATGAGGGGGCAGGCATTATCGAGCAGGTTGGGGAGAGTGTCGCCGGGCTTGCCGCAGGTGACCATGTGGTGCTCTCCTTCTCCCATTGCGGCCAGTGCCACAATTGCCTGACGGGGCATCCTTCTGTCTGCAAGGATCTCAACCAGTTGAACTTCGGCGGGCAAATGGCGGACCAGACGTACCGCCTATCCAGCGGTGAACAGCCGCTGGCGACTTTCTTCGGCCAGTCCTCCTTTGCCACTTATGCCGTAGCCAACGCACGTAACGTAGTCAAAGTGGATAAAGAGGTGGATCTGTCACTGCTTGGCCCGCTGGGTTGCGGTATCCAGACGGGTAGCGGCACGGTACTCAACCGGCTCAAGCCCTCCTTCGGCTCGGCGATAGCCATCTATGGCTGCGGGGCGGTGGGGATGAGCGCCATCATGGCCGCAAGGATTGCCGGATGCCGACAGATCATTGCGGTAGACAGGCATGAAGGTCGCCTGGAATTGGCCAGCGAACTGGGCGCGACCCATACCCTGAACGGCAGCGAGGTCGATGTGGTCGACGAGATCAAGGCCATCACCGAAGGCGGGGCACTCTATGCGGTGGAGACGACAGGCGTGCCTTCGGTGGTTCGCCAGTCCCTGCAAGCCCTTTGCCCCTTGGGGCAGGTGGCCATCGTCGGTGTGACACCCGAGGTGACCCTGGATGTCCACAACGACTTGATGGCCGAGGGAAAGTCGATGATCGGCGTGATCGAGGGCGATGCCGTTCCGGCCGTCTTCATTCCTCAACTCATCGCCTACTACAAGGACGGCAGGTTTCCCTTCGACAAGCTGGTCAAATTCTATGACTTCGACCAGATCAATCAGGCTTTCGAGGATTCGAAGAACGGCGAAACCATCAAGCCGATACTGCGTGTCGGGTGACGCCTGGCTTAGCGCTTGCCTTTGGCGACAGACGAGAGAACATTCCAGCCTTTAGCGGCTCTTGAAGCGTCGCTTCACTTCCACCTTCAGCTTTCCCTCTCCCAACCGGGCTGTCAGCAACTGGCCCGGTTGCGTCTCGTGTGACCCACGCACGACCTGTCCCTTGTCGTCTTCGAGAATCGCGTAGCCGCG